>DKEO01000031.1:0-22061 GCA_002452255.1 Ferrimicrobium sp. UBA6820 | reverse complement strand
TCGCCACGCGTACGGTCGCCGCGGGCGGTGTCGCGACGGCGATGATGTTCTTAGGCCTCAGCGCGTTCGTCGCTTCCCCGGCGTTCGCGGTGGGTACGGCCTCGAACACGATTGTGGTCTATGGGCCACCGGACGGTGCAAGCATCGGCGGTTACTACGTGCCCAACGCCAAGGCGACCTCGGGCGACGTCGTGGTCCTCGCGCTTGATCCGACCTCTACTGGTTGTTCGACAGCGGGCGGTAAGGTCTCGTTCACGTCGGCGGGCGAGTGCGTCATCAACTTCAGCGACCCCGGTAACGCGACCTACGCGGCCGCCGCGGGTGTCACCCAGAGCATCCGCATTGACGCCGCCAACATCATCGCCATTCCCAATACCACCACGGCGGGCAGCGTCGAGGGAACCTATACCCCCGACGCGTCGGTGACGTCGGGTGACGTCGTGCGCGTGAGCCTGGCGGCCACGTCGACCGGCTGCACGTTGAGGACGGCCAACGGTACGGTCACGTTCATCAAGCAAGGCACCTGTCGAATCTTGTTGAACGACCCCNNCGTACGCCGCCGCACCTCAAGTCACCCGTAATGTCACCATCTACGTGGCGAACATCCTGAAAACCAGTGTCGCGCCGGTGACGGCCACGATCAACAGTTCGTATCAGGCAAGTGCGACCGCGTCGTCCAAGGACCCGGTCGTCATCACCATCGACCCCCTGTCCGAGGGTTGCGGCATCGTGGTCCAGCGAGTCACGTTCTCGAGTGACGGTCTGTGTTNNCGGCAATGGTGCCTTCACCGCTGCCAAGCCGGTGCAACAGATCGTCAAGATCGGTTCGGGGGCGCCAAATATCCAGGCACCGCTCTACATCACCAGTCTCAACGCGGTCGCGGGCAGGACGCTGGCGCTCAAGACGAGCGGGGGAACAGGCATCGGTGCCGTTACCTTCACTGCGTCGCCGGGGAGTGCGAATTGTTCGATCCGTAACGGCGTGCTCAGTTACTCCCACGTTGGCCTCTGCAGCGTGACGGCCAAAAAGGCGTCTGACGCGACGTATCTGGCCAGCATCACCGCCTCGGCGACGATCCGGGTGAACTTGGCGTCGAGTCCTGTCGCCATCCGCGTCAGCTCGCCGGTGACGGCGGGNNACGGCGGGTCACACCCAGGAGACGACCATCCTCGGTGCGGGCTTTTACGGCGTGCCACGAATCGTGAGTAACGTCGCGACGACCAAAGTCACGGTGGTCAGCGCCAGCGGAACCCGCCTCGTCGTTCGTGTTTTCGTCGCGAATTTGACTCCTCGCGGGCTTCACACTCTCACCCTCACCTTTGCGCACGGTCAGAGGACTTCGGTCACCTACACCCAACATTGAAGTGAACCTCGTGCGCTCGGCCTTGGACGTCGAGCGCACGACGCGAACACACGACCCGCCGAGGCGGGTGCATAGCGAGTCCGCGAATTTCCGCGGCCATTCGCTATCGACGACCGGGTAACCGAGGGCTGGACACGAGTGTTTCTTTGCGATCAGGTAACGAGACCACTTCGATGAGGTAGAATTGGCTCAAGGACGTCTAGACCTCGCATCCTCCGCCTGACAATTCATCAGCGCGTTGAGACGAAAGCAGGTCGACTTATGAAGAACATTTCTCTTGGACTTCCGCGTGTCACTCGAGTGACGGGAGCTACTCGCAAAATCCTGGCCGTCGGGTCGACCGTGGCGATGGTGGTCGTGGGCCTCAGTGCGTTCGTCGCCTCACCCTCGTACGCCGCGGGCACCTCGGCGAACACCATTACCGCGACTTCACCCCCCTCGGCGGGAAGTGACCACGGGACCTACGTCCCCCAAGCACAGGCGACCTCCAAGGACGTCGTACTGATCGCACTTGATAAGTCCTCGAGCGGTTGCTCGTTGGCTTCCGGCAAGGTCACCTTCACCGGAGCCGGTGAATGCGAGATCACCTTCAATGACCCCGGTAACACGACCTACGCGGCCGCGGCCCAGGTGTTGCAATACATCAAGGTCTACTCGGCCAACACGATCACGGTGAGCAGCGCTCCCTCGGCGGGAAGCGTGCGCGGCTCGTATTCACCCGGGGCCTCGGCCACCTCTGGTGACACGGTGGTGCGCAGTCTGGCGAGCGACTCGACAGCGTGTGTGCTGTCCAACGACACCGTGACCTTCACCAGTGCGGGTAAGTGTCACGTGGAGTTCAACGATCCTGGTAACGGCGCGTTCGCTGCGGCGACCCACGTGGGTCAGACGATCACCGTGTACGCCGCCAACGTGATCACCACGAGCACGGCTCCTTCGGCGGGCACGATCAACGGCACCTACAACGCCGGTGCGTCGGCGACCTCCAAGGACGTCGTCACCATCAATCTCGACGCTACGTCCACGGGTTGTTCCATCAGCAAGAACGTCGTCACCTTCACGGCGAACGGGTACTGTCGCGTGGACTTCAATGACGCCGGCAACGGCGCCTTCGCAGGCGCCTCCCAGGTCCAACAGACGATCATCGTGGGCAACGGTGGACCTCGGGTCCAGTCGCCGCTCTACCTGACCAGCCTGGACGGCATGAAGTACAGCTCGTTGACTTTGACTTCAAGCGGTGGATCGGGTAGTGGTGCGGTCACCTACGTGGTGACACCGGGCACGGCGAACTGCTCACTCAAGGGCAACGTGCTCAGTTACACCCAGGTGGGTACGTGCACCGTCACGGTAACCAAGGCCGCCGACGCGACGTACTTCGCTGCGTCGTCCGCGCCCACCACCGTCACGATCAACCTGCCGAAGAGTCCGCACGCGATTCGCGTCACCAGTGCGGTGTGGACGGGTCGCATGGTCCAGACCACGATTATCGGCACCGGTTTCTACGGCCAACCCAAGGTCTTGAGCAACATCGGCACGACCAGGATCGGCGTGAGCAGTGACAACGGAAAGGTCCTAGTCATTCGGGTGACCGTCGCGAAGACCGCACCACGGGGGATTCACACGTTGACGCTCATCTTCGCTCACGGTGATCGGACGTCGGTTCTCTATAACCAACGATGACCTCTTGATGTCTCGTNNACGGGTTGCTGGACGGTGGCCCTCGGGGGAGTGGTACTGTGTTCCTCCACGCCGCGGGGTGGAGCAGTCTGGTAGCTCGTCGGGCTCATAACCCGAAGGTCGCAAGTTCAAATCTTGCCCCCGCCACCATGTAGTCCATAAACGAAGTCGAAGGCCCAGGGCAATCCTGGGCCTTCGTACTGTCCAGAACCCATGTCGGCAGGGATTAAGAGGTGGAAGGTCCATAAAGCCCTGAGAGCGGATATGCTATCATGTAACCATGCGAACTACCGCAACCTCTCCGACAGTCGCGGGGAGCCTGTTGGCATTGGCACGCGTGCAATTGAATCTCACTCAGCGTGAATTAGCAGCGCGAGCTGGCGTCGCCCAGTCAACGATCGCTCGAATCGAGTTGGGGCGGATTGATCCTGGATTTGAATCGGTGCAACGAATTCTTGCTTCGGTGGGATTAGAACCAAGAATTCATCTCGAAAGTCTTGATGACCACGACCAGTTGTTAATTGAGAGACACTCAAGGCGGAGTGACGTTGAACGGCAGCGAGTCGAAACTCGACACAGACAAAATGTCGCGGGATTCAGTAATGCGCGAGTAATCGAGGAAGTCAGTGAACCACGAACTAGAAGCCGAAGTGATAATTGAAGCTTTCAATAGATTCGAAGTCGACTACGTAGTGATTGGAGCGTTTGCGGCTATTGCGCAGGCCGTACCAATTCCTCCCACCATGGACATCGATTTCTATGCGTCTCCCGACCGCATCAATTTGGACCGACTCGCCAACGCTCTTGATTATCTTGACGCGAAAATTCGAGTCAATAATTTAGAGGAGGGCCTTGCTTTTGATCGGTCACCCGAGTTTTTGGGAAGGATGCAAATGTTGAATTTGACTTGCGAATTCGGTGAATTTGACGTCCTGTTCAAAGCCGATGGTATTCGAGATTTTCGGGCTCTTGAGGAAAGGTCGCTCACTGCGGTTGTGGGACGAACCGAGACTCACGTTGCATCAGTCGAGGACATCGCGCTGTCGAAACGGGCCGCTGGTCGTGTAAAGGATTTGAAGGTCCTGCAGGTCTTCGAGAAGTTTTTGAGGGCTAGGGACAATGAGCGTGGTCTTGGTCGTTAGGTAAGTGCGAGTCGTCGGGCCGTTTTGGTGACGCGCTCAGCACCGTCGCCCATCTCTGAAACACTTCGTCGGTTGGACCCGTGTAGTCATAGTTTTGGCGATTGCACACGATTTGCACACTTCAGTCAATGAATGCGGCGCCATAGGCCCTCGGCCTTCTTCTTACTCGGACGCGTTGACGATCATCTTTTCCAGTATTTCTTGGGAGTATCAGTGCTGGGTGGACGGATGTATTCATGTGCGCTGGCTAACACTTCGTTCCCGAGTCGGGCTCATAACCCGAAGGTCGCAAGTTCAAATCTTGCCCCCGCCACCAAGTACAAATGGGCCCCTTCCTGAAGGAAGGGGCCCATTTTCATTCTGTTGGTTTCCCATGACTACGAACAAGGACGCCACGTCAAGTGCGGATCGCCCTACGCACCGTTTCGCGGCACTCGCATGTCACGTCGTGGACCGAAGGTCCGCGGGTATCGTCGCCCACGTCGGTACCCAGGTCCTCGCGCTAGCGTGTCCCTGGGCGGCGAACGCAGTCCGTCGCCTGGAGGTCTTCGTGCGGCTCTTTCCGCGTTTACTCGTCCTGGTCCTGGTTGCGAGCGTCGCGCCCGTTTGCTCGGTCTCGGTCCTCGCAAGTACCACCGCCGTCGCTTCGTGCACTCCAGGCGGGGCGACTTTGACGGCGACGCCGAGCCAAGCGAACTATGCCCCAGGCAACTTGGTGCGCGTCACTATTTCGTTGCATAATCGCGCCCGGGTGGCCTGTTCGTACGTGACGGGTCCCACCTCACCGAATTTCGTTCTCCAGAACTCGTCGGGTACCGCGGTGTGGGGATCGTGCTGGTTCGGCGGCGGTCCCTCACCGTGCGCCTTCTACCTGGTCCAACGCGTCCTCGCTCCTGGAGCGACGTATCGCGATCGATTGACGTGGGATCAGCGCACCGGTCATCCCGATCTCGCCGTGCCCGTCGGGCTCTACCGATTCAAGGTGACGATGTCCGGTCTCGCCCTGCGCGCCGTGACGACGTTTCGCGTGGAGGCTTCCTACTAATAAGTTGCTCCTTTGCGTCACGGTTCTTCTCGCAGGCGCAACCGAGGACGGTCCACGGTCTCGTTTTCTAGGTTTCTGACACCTCCCGGCCGACTGGGTCCGGCGCCGCGATGGGGCGTGATGAACCGACCGGGACTTGACTAGAAGTTGATGTTGTCGCGCTCGGCGGCGTTGACGGCGGGCGTGGTCGCCGCTCGCCACAGGTCGAAGTAGTTCTTGAAGGTGATGCCCTCGGTGACGTAACCGGCGCGTTGCAGTTCTCGGTGGTAGGCGGGAAGATTGTGCCACGGCACGCCCATGTCAACGTGGTGGGCGAGGTGCCAACCGGTGTTGTAGGGCACGAACCAGAATCGAGCGATCCAGGTCTGTCGTACGTTGTGGGTCGTGAGGCGGCGATCCTTGCTCTTGCCCATGCCGCCGTGCTCGGCGATCGCGCGCAGTCGATTGAGCACGCGCCACTGGGTCATCCACGGCAACCACCAGAACGCGAGATACGACCACCAGGCCCCGGTGAGCAGCCAGAACAGGGCGAACAGCACGACCTGCACGCCAAGGATCGAGCAAGCGATCCGCCGACTCGTAGGTTTGAACGCGGCGCCCAAAAGCGCGACGAAATTCTTGTAGCCCGAGATGCCCACGGCGTCACGCAGAAGTCGACGCCGCAGGTCGCGTCGTTCGCACGGGTAGCCACGGTAGAAGGCGATGTCGGGTTCGTCGGGTCCGAATTCCTCGCGGTGGTGGGCGAAGTGACTGCGTCGATAGACCGAGATAGGAATGAACGCGGGGTACGCGACGACCCAGGTTCCGATGAAATCGTTTACTTTCTTCTTGGCGAACAACAATCGATGCGCGCTCTCGTGCATGAGGATCGCGAAGCGGGCGTGCATTGGACCCATGAGCAAGAACGCGGCGACGGCCGCCACGATGCCCCAGTGCACGCCGCCGTATGCCAGGAGTGCTGTCCAGAACCAGACCATAAAGACCGCGCGAGCGTTGCGCCAGTTGTCGATGTGACGAAACGACGCCCGCAGCTCAGGGATCGCTACACCGTTGGGCAGTAGACGCTCGGTCGGCAAGACGTCGTTGAGCTCGTTCGCGGTGGGCACGAGGGCGATGCTCATAGGAGAAGTATTACTCGTTGGCACCGACGAAGGGCAACTCCTTGAAGGAAACTGGGCGCTCGACGCGTACTCTCAACACCTTCGCACGAGAACAGGAACCGCAAGGGGCTTCAATTGGTCGCCGAACGTCTGGTTCGCCCGTCGACTACGGCGGTACATTGAGGTGAGCCCAAGGAGGCACGTATGCCGCGCAATCCCTACGATGACTTACCGCGACTCGCTTCGTTCGAACTCACGTCGACCGATTTCGTCGACGGTGGTCCGTTCGCGTCACCCCAACTGAGTGGCCTGATGGGACTGGACGGTTCTGACACCTCGCCGGAACTCTCGTGGCGGGGATTTCCCGAAGCGACGAGGAGCTTTGTCGTGACCGTCTATGACCCGGACGCGCCCACGGCCTCGGGATTCTGGCATTGGGCCGTGCTCGATCTACCGGTAACGACGACGAACCTGGCGTCGGGCGCAGGCGGGGAAGGTGGCGCGGGTCTACCGAGCGGTGCCGTCCAATTGGCGAACGACGCCGGCTTGCATCGCTTCGTCGGTGCGGCGCCTCCCCGGGGACACGGCGTCCACCATTACTTCGTCGCCGTGCACGCCCTTGGTGTCGAGAGCCTGGGGTTACCCTTGACGGCGACCCCCGCCTACCTGGGTTTTAATCTGTTCAGCCAAGCCATCGCGAGGGCCGTCATCGTCGCGACCCACGAGCAGCTCTAACAACGTTGGGGAACCTCGTGGTGGCGAAATGTTCCACGAGCGCGATGAACCGTCGTTGGAACCGCGGCAGACGTACGCTCGATTCCGAAGGTTGGGCTGAGCGAAGAAACCGCGTCGGGCTCAACGGCGCGACAGCACTGCCGCGCCCGCCTGGGCGCCCGCCACGACCATCGCGACGTCACCTTCGACGAACTCTTGGGTAAGACCGAGATGGCCGTGCAACAGACGGTGGTACGCGGGGCCGAAGAGCATGTCAATCAGAAGATTGGCGTCCGAGTCGCTCGGTATCTCGCCTCGGGCAATAGCGTGCACGACGATCTGACGATGCTGGGCTCGAACGACTTCGAGGAAATTCTCGCGCCACGCGAAGCCCATCTCGGGGTCGAGTTGGACCTCGGCGATGAGACAGGCGAGGGAACGGCCCGTCGACGTGCCGTTGACCGTGGTGACCCACGCGCCCAGAGCTTTTCGAAGGTCGCCCTCGAGCGATCCGGTGTTGACGGCGGGTTGGGTCGAGAGGAAATCATCGAGGAACGCCTCGAGGGCCAGACTTCCCTTCGAGGGCCAGCGTCGATAAATAGTGGATTTACCCACGCCCGCCCTCGCGGCCACGTCCTCGATGGTCATCTGGCGCAAACCGCGCTCGGCGAGAAGTTCCGAGGCCGCGCGAAGTATGGCGACCTTGGCGAGCTCGCCTCGCGGTCGCGTCCGGTGCGCGTCGTCCAGGTCAATGCCCTTGTTCACGTAGTCCATTGTACGAGGGGCAAGCCGGAACGGTTCGCGGGCTCTCCACTCGACCAACGCGTACTTCGTGAGGGATCTCAACCAAGCGTTCCCACCCGAGGCACAGCGGCACCGGCCTTGGCGCCGGCGACGACCATCGCCGTGACGAGCTCGACGAACTCTTGGTTGAGTGCGAGGTGTCCTTGCATGAGGCGATGGTACGCGGGGCCGTAGATCAGGTCCATCATGATGTCCACGTCGGAGCCTCGGGGAAGTTCGCCGCGCGCGATCGCGCGATCGACCATGCGACGATGTTGCCCGCGCACGACGTCGACAAAATCGTGATGCCAGGCGACACCCAGTTCAGGGTCGAGTTGCACTTCGGCGATCAGGCCGACGAGCGATCGACCGGTCGTGGTGCCGTTGACCGTCTCGACCCAGGCTTGAAGGGCTGATCGTACGTCGCCTTCGATGCTGCCGGTATCAATCGGTGGCTGCGTCGAGAGGAATTCGTCCAAGAAGGCCTCGAGGGCGAGCGTTCCCTTGGACGACCAGCCACGGTAGATCGTGGCCTTGCCCACTCCAGCGCGGGTGGCAACTTCCTCGATGGTCATCGCGCGAAGACCTTGTTCGGCGAGGACTTCGGCGGCGGCCCCCAAAATGGCCCGGCGCGCCCGTTCGCTGCGAGGGCGACCCCGTGTGGTCACCTTCGGTTCAGAATTATCGGGCACGGAGTCCAGCATACCTGATACAATACGAGACGTAACGTTTTATAATTACGAATGTGAGGGAGTTATATGAGTCGTGAGAATCGTCAATCTGGCTCGTGGATCGCGGGTCCCGCGCTTCCTCCCAGGGTCTTCTGGGGCGGCGACGTGACGCCCGTTGCAATGAGCCCCCGGCGCCTGCCGGGCCGGGCTGCTCACCGATTTGGTTACGTGGTCGTCGCGGTGGCCTTTCTTCTCAACATGGCGTTCTCGGCAGTGCCGACGCCGCTGTACGTGCTCTACCAGGCTCGTGACCACTTCTCGGACGTCATGGTCACCGTGGTGTACGCGGTCTATGCCCTCGGCGTCGTGGTGAGCCTCTTCCTCGCCGGACACGTGTCGGACTGGTTGGGTCGGCGAAGGGTCCTCGCGACCGCGCTGCTCGTGAACGTGGCGAGCGCGTTGCTCTTTGTTGTGTACCAGAACTTGGCCGGACTTCTCGTCGCTCGCGTCGTCTCGGGGTTGGCGGTTGGCATCACCACGGCGACCGCCACGGCGTACTTAGGCGAATTGCATAGGGTCGCGCACCCGACCCGCACAGAACGTCGCCCCCAGATGGCGGCGATCGCGGCGAACCTTGGTGGCATCGGTGTGGGCCCGTTGCTGGCCGGCGCTCTCGCGAGTTTCGCGCCGCACCCACTTATCTTGCCCTATGAGGTCATGGGCGTGGCGTTGACGATCGTGGCGCTGCTGGTCTTCGCGAGTCCCGAGACGACCCATCGTCGGGTCGATCAAGCACGGTGGCGGCCACAGCGAGTCGTCGTACCTCGCGCCGCCCGACCGGAGTTCTTCGCTGCCACTGGCGCCGGCTTCGCCGCGTTCGCCGTCTACGGTGTGTTCAATTCTCTCGTGCCGAGCTTTCTTGCGGGCACGTTGCACGAGACGTCGCACGTGGTGGCCGGTGCTGTCGCGTTCTCCGCCTTCGCCGCCGGAGCACTGGCTCAACTGGTCCTGAGCAACCTCGCGACGGTCACGATGCTGCGACGTGGTTCCTCGATCCTTCTCGTGGGACTGGGTCTGTTCACTCTGGGCATGTGGATCCCGAGCCTGACCGTCTTCATTCTCGGTGGCGTCGTCACGGGCGCGGGCGCGGGCATGGTGTTTCGAGGGGCGCTCGTCGCTGCCGGGACCTCGTCGCGACCCGAAACACGCGCTGAGGTCCTCGCCGGGTTCTTTCTCGGTGCCTACGTGGGTCTGTCGGTACCGGTCATCGGGCTGGGTGTGGCGACTTCCTACGCGCCCGCGCGCGAGGTGATGCTCGTCTTCGTCGTGTTGGTGGTGTTCGCTATTCTCGGGTCAGTGCGTGCGGTTATCCGCTTGGGTGGATTGAGCATGGCGACGGTGGGCAATGCGTGACGTGACCCCTCGCGGGCCCGCGACGGATATGACGACATTGGCGTCGCTGGCCACTATGACCGGCTTATCTGGGGGCCGCCGTTGCCCCAAGGGTCATCACGAACGTCAACACTCGCGTTGCAACAGAAAGGGACACCTATGACACACGAAATGACCACGCGGCCGACGGTCGCCGTTCTTGGGGTTGGCCTGATGGGCCTTCCGATGTCGCGTCGTCTTCGTTCGGCGGGCTTTAACGTCCGAGTCTGGAATCGGAACGCGCAAAAGGCGGCGCCCGTCGTCGCCGAGGGCGCGACGCTCGCCTCCACGCCCGGTGAGGCCGCGGCGGGGGCGGACTTCGTGCTCACGATGTTGCCCGACGGTGCGGCCGTCGAGTCCGTGATGATCGGTCCCGACGGTGTTCTTTCGACACTGGGAAGCGACGCGACGTGGCTCCAAATGAGCAGCGTGGGTATGGAATGGGCCGAACGGTTGGGTCACTTGGTCGAAGGAACGGCAATCAACTTTGTCGACGCGCCGGTCTCGGGCAGCGTCGGGCCCGCGGAAACCGGACAGTTGCTCATACTCGCCAGCGGGCCGAGTGGCGTTCGCGACAAGGCGACGCCGCTCTTTGACGTTCTGGGGCGCCGCACGTATTGGCTGGGTGACGCTGGGGCGGGGAGTCGCGCGAAGCTGGTACTCAACAATTGGCTGGTGGACCTCGTTGAATCAGTCGCCGAGACACTGAGGTTCACCCGGGCGCTCGGTCTGGACCCCCACACGCTCGTGGACATCTTGAGCGACGCACCCATTGGTTCGCCCTACGCCGTCGCCAAAGCCCGTCAGATGCTGGCGGGTGAGTACGCCCCGAGCTTTGCGCTCAAGACCGCTTTGAAGGACGCGGACCTCGCACTCGAGGCAGCCGGCCAGTTGGGTACCACACTCTTGCTCACCGACAGCTTCATCGATTCCTGGCACCGGGCGGTGTCCCAAGGCCTGGGCGATTCCGACCTGTCGGTGGTCTTCGACTCGGCGTCGTGAGCTCGCGAGGCGTCGATCGACTAGTCGTGCGACGGGGGATTCCAGCGCAGCTGGGCCACCCGATCGGGGTCCACGTAGCCGTGTTCGACGAACCAGCGCGCTGACTCGTAGAGCGCGAGCGCAGCACTTCGCGAGTGGTAGCCGAGTTCGGTGCGTGCTCGCGTGTCGTCAAAGGTCATGGTGGTGCTCGCCATCTGCGCCGCTTCGAGCGGTACGCGCGGTTCGCGGTGCAGCAGCGAACCTTCGAGGAACTGGGACGCGTAGCCCGCGATGACCGGAAAGATTGAGGGGAACCGCCGCTGCGCACTCGCGAGTCCGGTGACGTCCGAGAGTATGACGAGTAGTTGGGACATCGTGATGTTCTCGCCACCGCAGATGTAGCTGCGCCCCTGGCGTCCCTTCTCGAGGGCGAGGAGGTGGCCCGCGGCGAGGTCGTCGACGTGCGCCACGTTCATGGCGGTGTCGACGTAGCCGGGCATCGCCCCGTTCAAATAGTCGAGCACGACTTTGCCCGAAGGCGTGGGTCGATGGTCGTAAGGACCGTGGGGCATGGTGGGCAGTACGAGGACGACGGGCGCGCCCTGGGCGGCGAGACGCAGTACCTCGTGTTCGGCGACGTACTTGGTCTGCTTGTAGTTGCCGTAGAGATGGCTGAGGTCGGCGACGTCGTCCTCGGTCGAGGGTGTCCCCGCCTTGGTGCGCCAGAGCCCCAGTGTCGCCACCGTCGAGGTGTAGACAATGCGCTCGACGCCGGCTTTCGTAGCCTCGGCGACGACGTTGCGACTCCCCTGGACATTCACGGCGTAGAACGACGTCGGGTCCATGGGCCAGAATCCGAACTTGGCTGCCAAATGGAAGCAGAATCGCGCTCCGGCAAAGGCACCCTCCAGGCTCTCGGGTTTGGTGATGTCCACGGTGTGGCGTTCGACCTCGAGCCCATCGAGGTTGGCGCTCGCGGCACCGGGTTCGAGCAGCGCCACCACCTGGGCTTCGCGATCGAGCAGGGCGCGCGTCACTGCAGAACCAATGAACCCGGCCGCTCCCGTCACCACGACACGGTCGCCGGCGCGTAGTTCGAAACTCACCGGGCCTCTTTGTTCGAACTCGACTTGGTGCGGGTGCGCTTGAAGGTACCCTTGGCCATCGTGAGCCCGAAGTCCACGAGCCAGCCGCTCGAACGTTCGGCGTCGGTGAGCAGTTCGTCGAGTGCTTCGACGAACAGATTGATCTCGGCCTCTCCCGCGATGAGAGGTGGGAGCAATTTGATGACGTTCACGTTGTCGGCCGCGACCTGGGTGAGTATGTGGTGACGGTGGAAGAGAGGCACGACGAGCGTTTGGGAGAACATCGCGGTGCGCGCGGCTTCGACGACGCGATAGCGCCGCTTGGCTCGCCGGGCGCCCGGCGGACCGAATTCGATGCCAATCATCTGGCCCTGGCCGCGTACGTCGTGAATGAAGTCGTGGCGAAGGGCGAGTGCGCCGAGTTTGGACTTCCACAGATCACCCATGGCGGCCGCGTGGGCGACGACGCCCTCGTCGTCAAACACCTGGAGGGTCGCGAGTCCGGCGACCATCGCCAACTGGTTGCCCTTGAATGTCGTCGAGTGCACCATGGCGCGTTCCATCGAACTGTAGGTCCCGCGCAAGATCTTGTCACTCGTGAGCATCGCCGCCACTGGCACGTAACCGCCCGAGAGAGCCTTGGACACGGTGATGATGTCAGGTGAGAGGCCGTAATGCTCGAAGGCGTAGAACCGACCCGTTCGGCCGATCCCGGTTTGCACCTCGTCGCAGATGAACAGGGCGCCGGCGTCGTGCACCGCGTCTTGGGTGGCCCGCCACTGATCGGCTTGGAGTTCGTAGACACCTTTGCCCTGGATGGGTTCGACGATGAGCGCCGCGACGTCGCCGGCGCGTAGTTCCTTCTTCAAGGCGTCCACGTCGCCAAAGGGCACTTCGCTCGCACCTGGTAGCAACGAGCCGAATCCATTCTTGAAGTCCGCCGATCCATTGAGCGAGAGTGCGCCCATGGTCAGGCCGTGATAGGCGTGGGAGAAGTAGAGCACGCGGTTACGTCCGGTACTCGCGCGAGCGAACTTGATCGAAGCCTCGACTGCTTCGGCGCCCGAATTGCAGAAGAACGCGCGCTCGATGTTCGACGGACTGCGCTGGACTAGTTGCTCGGCGAGCAGCCCGGGTAGGAGTGCACAGTCGATCTGGACCATGTTGGGCAGGTCGGCGCGAATCGCCTGGTTGAGGGCGTCCTTGATGACCGGGTGGCTGCGCCCGAGCGCAAAGACGCCGAATCCGCTCAGCATGTCCAGGTAGCGGGTGCCGTCCTCGTCGATCAGGTAGCAGCCCTCGCCGTGCTCGTAGAAGCGGTCGAAGCCGAGGGTCTTGACGACCTTGGTCAATTGGGGATTGAGATACTTCGCGTGAAGTTCGAAATTCTCGCCGTGTCGCGAGGCAAGCAGTTCATCCAGGTCAAAGGGCATAGTCCTCCAAGGCTCTCGGCATCAATCTAGGTCTCGATTCGGTGGCACAGTTCTCAGCGCCCGCTGGAAACTACGGCTGGTCAGGGACCGTAGGCTTCAGAGGTGGTCGTCTTCCTCGCCCTCGTGGCCGCGTTCGCCAACGCGATCGCCAGCATCTGTCAGCGCTTGGGCGTCGAGGACGCTCCCGAGAAGAATGGTCCGTCCATCGGGCTGGTGCGCCACATGATCCAACGCCCGATCTGGTTGGTGGGTTTCGCGGTGATGGCGGGCGGCTACGCGAGTCAGGCGGTCGCGCTGCACGTGGGCTCGCTCAACGTCGTCCAGCCGCTCATGGTGAGCGAACTGGTCATCCTCGTGCTGGTGCTCTGGCTCTGGTACCGCACGCCGCTACGTGGACGAGACCTCGCCGCGGCGGGCGCGACTGGATTGGGTCTGGGTCTGTTCCTCGCTTTCTCGTCGCCGCGTCTGGGCACCCGAGAGCCCAACGGCGTGACCTGGCTCGTGACCAGTGCGGTCGTGGTCGGCGTGGTCCTGACCCTCGTGGTCGCGGGTTCAAAGGGTTCACCACTGCGTCGGGCCCTCGCTCTGGGCGCCGGTGCTTCAGTGGGTTTCGCACTGCTCGCGGCGATCACCAAGTCAATGACCGACCGACTGGTCGCGGGATGGGGACCGCTCTTCACGTCGTGGCAGCTCTACGCGCTCGCGGTACTCGGCCTGGGTTCGTTCCTCATCATGCAGGCGGCCTTCCAGGTGGGCCCTTTCGCCGCCTCGCAGTCGACGCTCATCCTCGTCAATCCGTTCGTCTCGATCGTCGTGGGCAGCGTGCTCTACGGCGAGAGCCTGCGCGGCGGCGCGTGGTTTCTCACCTTGGAGGTCGCCTCACTGCTCGTCATGGTGCTCGGTGCGCTCGGGTTGTCGACGTCGCCGCTCGTCGCCCAGGTGCACGAGGAGTCGTCAACGAACCATCACCTCTTGGCGGGACGAGGTCGTTACGCGATTTGGCGCGTGCGGCGATCGAACGAACGAGCGCGCTCGGGGCCGCGGACGTGACGAGTCGCTACCATGGGCCATGCCAGCGGGCGAAACGTCGATGACCTTTACGCCCCTCGACCATCGCGTGCGTGCCGCGTTCATCGGCCTCGGGCGCATCTATGACTTGAACCGGCTCGCGTACATGGATAATGACGACGTCGAGGTGGTGGCCCTGGTCGATCCCAGCGACGCGCGTCGCCACGAGCGCTCGCGCGACTGGCCCGGGGTACCGACCTTCTCGTCGATCGCTGAACTCGGGGCCAGTGGCGTGGTGGTGGACGCCGCCGAAGTGCTGTTGCCCATTGCCCTACACGAGCAGGGTGTTCTCGAGTGCTTGGCGCTCGGGTGGCACGTGAACCTGCAGAAACCATTGACGACAGACCTGGCGAGTGCCTCGCGCATGGTCGACGCGGCGAACGAGCACGGACGTCAACTGCGGGTGATGGAGAATTATCTGTTCTACGAACCGCTCCAGCGACTCAAGCACGTAATCGATTCGGGCGAACTCGGACCGATCAGCGGCTATCACCTCAAGATGGTCGCGTCGGGTCGCGGTGGCTGGGAAGTCCCGGGCGATACCTACCAGTGGCAATTCGACCAGGCCCAGCGAGGTCGGGGGATCCTGGTCTTTGACGACGGGTGGCACAAGTTCTCCACGGCACTTTGGTTGTTCGGTCCGATTCGCGAGTTGCGGGCCTGGATCGGTTCGACCGAGGTGATTCCCGGCATCGCCATCGATGCCCCCACGACGATCGTATGGGAGCACGAGAATGGCGTTCGCGGCGTCTGGGACATCACCCTGGCCGTTGACATGTACTTGCGTTCGGACTATTACACGAACGATGAGCGCTGGGAAGTGACGGGTCAGCGTGGCTTCGCTCGTGTCAACCGCTGTACCGGGCGAGGTCTGCAAGAGCCCAGCTTCGAGGTGTACCTGGACGGCGAAATGCGTTCGCACCACGCCCTCGACGACGATTGGGCGAGTAGTTTTCGCGACTCGGGTCGACACTGGCTTCGCTGGTTACGCGACGGTAAAGGTCCACTGTGGTGGGACGCGCGTGACGCCACGGCGGTACTGCGCGTGGCCCTCGCCGCCTACGAGAGCAGCGATCGCGGTGGTGTCGGCGTGGATCCGACGTCGCTGCATTGATGACCGAGGTACTGAGCATTCGCTGAAACGACGCACGGTCGTCGTGGACGATACTGGAACACGTAGCCGGCTCTCTGATGCTGGTCACCCAGAGGAGCGCAATGGATTACGGATACTTTGATGATGACGCGAAAGAATACGTGATCACCAGGCCCGACACGCCGCTTCCGTGGATCAACTATCTGGGCACGGAAGACTACTTCGGATTGATCTCGAATACCGCGGGCGGGTGCTCGTTCTACCGCGATCCGCGACTTCGACGTCTGACCCGCTACCGCTATAACAACGTGCCCTTTGACGTGGGCGGACGCTACATCTATCTACGCGACGACCAGGACGGGGATTACTGGTCACCGTCGTGGCAACCCGTGCGCCGCCCACTCGAGTCCTACGAGTGTCGTCAAGGTCTCTCCTACACGTCGATCAAGGCTGCGCGCAATGGGGTCCACGCCGAGACGTTGTACTTCGTCCCACCCGGCGAGACGCTCGAAGTCTGGCGAGTTCAGGTCCGCAACGACCGTGACGTACGAGCCGACATCTCGCTCTTCTCGTCGATCGAGTTCTGCCTGTGGGACGCCCAGGACGACGCAACGAACTTCCAGCGCAACTTCTCCACCGGCGAGGTCGAGGTGCTCGACAGCGTCATCTACCACAAGACCGAGTATCGCGAGCGGCGCAACCACTTCGCGTACTTCGCGTGCTCTGAATTGCTCGCGGGCTTTGACACCCAGCGCGACACTTTCTTGGGCCCGTACCGGGGGTGGGACGCGCCCGAAGCCGTGGCACGCGGCGAGTGCTTCAACTCCGACGCTCACGGTTGGGCGCCGATCGGCTCGCACCACGTGCGGCTCTCACTCGAGTCGCACGAGACGCGCCAGGTGGTCTTCGTCCTCGGCTACGCGGAGAATCCCCTGGACGCGAAGTTCGACCCCCCTCAGAGCCAGATCATCAACAAGTCCCAGGTCCGACCAGTGATCGAGCGCTGGACGGATCCCTCCAACGTCGATGCCGCACTCGCGGCGCTGCGAAACACCTGGGACGAGTACTTGTCGGTGTTGCGGGTGTCGACGCCCGACGAGGACACCAATCGAATGGTGAACATCTGGAACCCCTACCAGTGCATGACGACGTTCAATCTGAGTCGCTCGATGTCCTCGTTCGAATCGGGCATCGGTCGCGGCATGGGATTTCGTGACTCGAGTCAGGACATCCTGGGCTTCGCGAGCATGATTCCCTCGCGGGCGCGTCAGCGACTGCTCGACCTCGCGGCGACCCAGCTCGCGACGGGCGGCGCGAATCACCAGTACCAGCCGCTCACCAAGCGGGGCAACGCTCAGATCGGATCGGGCTTCAATGATGATCCGCTGTGGTTGATCTTCGCGGTGAGCGCGTACCTGAAAGAGACGGGAGACCTGGGTCTGCTCGATGAGCTCGTGCCCTACGACAACGCCGAGGGAAGCGAGACGCCCTTGTACGAACACCTCGGTCGTTGCGTGCGCTACACGCTCGAACGCCTGGGACCTCACGGTCTGCCGCTGATCGGTCGCGCGGACTGGAACGACTGCCTCAACCTCAACTGCTTCTCGGAAAACTCCGGTGAGTCGTTCCAGACGACCGAGAACAAAGAGGGCGTCGTGGCGGAGTCGGTCTTCATCGCGGGTCAGTTCGTGGTGGCGTCGCGTGAATTGGTCCAGATTGCGCGCGCGCTCGCCAAGTTCGACGACGCGACCACGCTCGAATCAAACGCACGACGCATGGTCGAGGCGATCGAACGAGACGGCTGGGATGGCGACTGGTTCCTGCGGGCCTACGACTACTTTGGCAACGTCGTGGGCTCACGGTCGAACGAGGAGGGCCGGATCTTCGCCGAGCCCCAAGGAATGTGCGTCATGGCAGGTGTGGGCGTCCAGGACGGCCGGGCGGCCCGGGCCATGACGAGCGTTCGAGACCTCCTCGCGACCGAACACGGCGTCATGCTCGTCCAACCTTCCTTCACCCGTTACCACCTCGAACTGGGCGAGATCTCGACGTACCCGCCCGGCTACAAGGAGAACGGCAGCATCTTCTGTCACGTCAATCCCTGGATCATGATTGGTGAGACGATGCTCGGCCACGGGGACGCCGCCTTCGCGTACTACCGGCGGACGAATCCTTCGGCGCGCGCCGTGATCAGTGACGTGCACCGTTGCGAACCCTACGTCTACGCCCAGACGATCGCCGGGCGAGACGCGCCCACCTTTGGCGAGGCGAAGAACTCGTGGTTGACCGGATCGGCGTCGTGGCACTTCGTCGCGATCTCGCAGTGGATACTTGGTATTCGACCCGAATTGAACGGCTTGCGCATCGACCCGGTCCTGCCCGAGTCGTGGCCAGGCTTCAGTGCCACGCGACAGTGGCGCGGCGCAACGTACGAGATCGTGGTGCGCCAGCCACCCGGCGTGACGGGCCGTGTTGGTCGGCTCCTGGTCGACGATAAGCCCGTGGAGGGGAACCTCGTGCCTGAGGCGCCGGCGGGTTCCGTCGTCCGGGTCGAGGCGGAAGTGGCGACCGCGTCGTCGGATTGATCGGGCGTTCGCGACGTTCGACCTCGCGGACCTCAACCCGTGTTGCGAAGACCCGTCGCGATGCCGTTGATGGTGAGTAGCAAAGCGCGTTGCATCAGTTCATCGACCTGCGCGCCGTTCGTGCGAATCGCTCGAACTTGCTTGAGCAACTGGATCTGGGTGAGCTGGAGAGGTCGAAGATACTGGTCGCGCGTGGCCAGGGTGCTTGCGAGCAGCGGTTGGGACTCGAGCAAGGTCGACTCCTTGGTCACGGCGAGGAGTTCACGCACCGTGAGTTCGTATTCCTCGTTGATCACCGCAAAGAGATAGGCGAGCTCGTCGGGCACGAGGCGACGCACGTATTCGTGGGCGATCCTCATGTCCGTCTTGGCGAGGGTCATCTCGACGTTCGAAATGAACGAGGCGAAGAACGGCCACTCCTCGTTCATGCGCACGAGCGTATCGGCGAGCCCGGCTTCGCGAGCCGCGCGCAACCCACTGCCGACGCCGAACCACCCGGGCACGATCTGGCGCGACTGGGTCCAACCAAAGACCCAGGGGATGGCCCGCAGGGACTCGATGCCGTCGTCGACCTTGGTCCTTCGCGCCGGCCTCGAGCCGATGTGCAGGTTCGCGAGCTCGTCGACGGGCGTCGAGAGATTGAAGTAGCTCGGTAGGTTGGGGTCCTTGATGAGCCCGCGATACGCCGTCAGCGAAGCGTTGGCGACGATATCCATGGCGCCGTCCCACTTGGGGAGTTGGTCGGGAGCGACCCAGGGATTGGAATGGAAGAGCACGCCCTCGAGCACCGCGGCGAGCAGTTCTTCGAGGTTCTCGCGAGCGAGCGAGGGCAGGAGGTACTTGTCCGAGATCACCTCGCCCTGTTCGGTGAGCTTGATCGAACCGTTCAGCACGCCGTAGGGCTGAGCGAGAATGGCGTCGTGCGTGGGTCCGCCGCCGCGACCGACGCTGCCGCCACGTCCGTGGAAGAGTCGAAGACGGACGCCAAAACGTTGGGCGACGTCGCGCAGTTGGCGTTCGGCGTGGTGGATGGCCCACTGGGAGGCGGCGATGCCCGCGTCCTTGTTCGAATCCGAATAGCCGAGCATGATCTCTTGGACGTCGCCGCGCAAGGCGACCAGGCGACGGTACGGGTCGAGGGACAGGAGTTGCTCGACGATCTCACCGGCGCGACGCAACTCATCGATCGTCTCGAAGAGTGGCACGAAGCCGATGCGTGCGTGGCCGCTCGTCAAATCGACGAGTCCGGCTTCGCGCGCGAGGATGACCGCGGCGAGCAGGTCGTCGCCGCCTTTGGTCATCGAGATGATGTAACTCTCGCACGCCTGTTCGCCGAAGTGGTTCAACAAGCCCTTGATCGACTCGAAGGTCCGAAAAGTGGAGAGGTCCTGGCCCTCGAGAGGTTTGGGCAACAGTCCGAGTGGTCGGGCCGAGGCGAGCTCGCCAGCGAGCAGGTCGAAGCGTTCGGTGCGCGAAAGGGTGGCGTAGGGCTGGTCGTACTCGCCGAGTCGGTCGATGAGCGGGCCGAGAGCGGCGTGGTGCGCCTGGGCGTGTTCGCGCACGTCGAGTGTCGTGAGGGTGAGCCCGAAGGCGGCGACGGTACGGATTGACTGTTCGAGCGTGCCGTGAGCGACGTGTTCGCCACCGTTGGCGAGCAGTGAATCGTAGAGCAGGCGAAAGTCGGCGATCAGTTCGGCCGTTGAGGCGTAGTCGATCCCGGGCTGGTGACGGCTCCGTCGTTGCATGCGTTGGAGGGTCGAATCGAGCTTGGCGCGGATGCACGTGAGTTTCAAACGGTAGGGCTCTTCGTAGTTGAGGCGTCGGTAGCGCGGATCCAGGTTCGTGACGCGCTGCAGGTCGAGCGCGAGCGATGCGCGCAGCTCCTCGCTGATCGCACTGTGGCGCTCGGACACCGAGATCTCATCGATCAATCGGGCGAGCAGCGTCGTCAGCATCCGGATGGAGTGATCGAGCGACATGTCCACGACCGACGTGGTGACTTCGGGGGTGACGAACGGATTACCGTCGCGGTCTCCGCCGATCCACGACCCGAAGGTCAAAGGACGACTATCGACCGGCAGATCGACGTCGAGGCGCGCGAGACACTCGACGAGCTGGGTGAGGACGTCGGTGACGGGACGGCGCATCAAGCCGTCGAGGAAGTACAGGGAATTGCGCGCCTCGTCGAGCACCTCTGGCTTGTCGAGTCGTAACTCGTCGGTCAACCAGAGTTCGTCGATGACTTCGGCGGCGCGTCGACGGCGGCGCTCGTCACCGGTGCCCCGGCGAGCGAGCACCGCCTCGTCGAGCAGGTCGCTCACCGCACGCAGCTTGATCAGCACCGATCGTCGGGCGGCTTCGGTGGGGTGGGCGGTGAAGACGGGTCGCACGTCCAGTTGGCGCACCGCCGCCACGACGTCGGCGTGCTCGAGTCGGCCCTCGGCGAGGGCGACCTCGATGAGCCTGGTGACGCGCGCGAGCGGTCCCTGGTCCAGTTCGCGGCTTTGACGACCGCGGTGCGTCTGCTCGGCGACGTTGGCGAGGTGGAAGTACGTCGAGAAGGCGCGCACCAGTTGGCTCGAGGTGGTGAGGTCGAGTCCTTCGAGCAGCTCCATTGAAGACTCGAGGTCGTCGTCACTGGCGCGACGCACGACGTCCAAGGTGTCGAGGAACGCGTCGGAGATCTGTCGACGTAGCGTCTGGTCGAGCAACGAGCCGAGCATGACGAGGTCTGACTCGAGCGAGGAGCCATCGGGCTCGGCGTCGGACAAGGGAGTGGCGAAACCACGGGGCGTCGAGTCTGGCGGGGCGGGCTTCGCGGATTGGTTCGTCATCACTCAACGTTACAAAATGAGCGCGAACCTTCGACGCGCCGTAGCGTGGGCAACAGTGTGCAGCGCGCCACTCGATTTAAGACCCCTGCATAGAGCAATTCGTGACCAAAGCCCTTAATCCTTGATGTTTCGCTTGCGGTACGGTCGTTTTATGACCCTCCGGCCCTTCGATTCAGGGAGTTCATCGACTTCGTCGAAGGGGTATCCGACGCCGCAGCGCCGCCGAGCGCGACGATAGGGCCGACGTGTTCCAAGTACGAATACACGGCCGGGGTGGCCAAGGGGTCGTCACCGCCGCCGAGTTGCTCGCCGTCGCGGCCTTCGCGGAAGGTCGCCACGCCCAGGCCTTCCCGAGTTTTGGCTCCGAGCGAACCGGGGCTCCGGTCGTCTCGTACTGTCGGCTCGACGACGCGCCGATTCGCACTCGCGAGCCAGTGATGGAACCCGACGCGTTAATCGTCCAGGACGTGACGCTGATCCATCAGGTGGACCTGTTCTCGGGACTCTCCCATCACGGCTACGTCCTTATTAATACGTCACGAAACTTCTCCGAGTTGGGTTTTGAGGACCATTTCCGCGAATTCTCCCAGGACCGCTTGCTCACGTGCCCCGCGACCGAGATCGCGCTGGAACACGTCGGTCGACCCTTGCCGAACGCGGCGTTGCTCGGTGGCTTCGCCGCCTTCACCGGCGAGATCACCCTGGACGCCATTTGTGAGGCCATCGTGGACCGGTTTAAGGGCGCCGTGGGCGAGCGCAACGCCGCCGCGGCCAAGGTGGCCTTCGAGTTCGTGACCAACGCCAAAGAGGAGTTCCTCCATGCTTCGACAAATTGAAGGTTCGCGCGCGATCGCCGAGACCGTCGCGCTCTGTCGCCCCGAGGTCGTCTGCGCCTATCCCATCTCACCTCAGACCCACATCATTGAAGCCATCGGCGCGATGGTCAAGGCGGGCACCCTCGCGCCGTGCGAGTTCATCAACGTCGAGTCCGAGTTCGCCGCGATGTCGGTCGCGATCGGTGCCTCGGCGACCGGGGCCCGGTCCTACACCGCGAC
>DKEO01000074.1:0-25593 GCA_002452255.1 Ferrimicrobium sp. UBA6820 | reverse complement strand
TGCCCTTCTTGGGCTTAAAGACCGGAATCTGGTCGTCAGACCATCCCAACTGGTAACGGCTGAAGTCCAGATTGTCGATGGTCATTGCGCTCCTTCGGGATTAACCCTATGGACATAGTAGTAACTATTCCCTGCGAATAAGCGACAAACATCGGGCCCCAAGGCTCAAACCGGTCCCCGGAGTTCGCCCGACGGGTGAGGCGCACTACGCAGGCCTCTACGATACGCCTCCGCCCAGGTGTCGTGACATTTGGGGGGTCCAGGCACCAGAATCTGGCCGGGACCCTCTTTCCCGGGGCCCGTTGCCGCGACACGGCCCAACGGCGCGTCCCATCCGTTCTGGCAGAGTGGAGCCGTGCCCACTCCACCACGCGTACCGCAACGTCCCCATTCGATCGAACGACACGGCGACACCCGAGTCGATCCCTACTACTGGCTCATGGACCGCGAGAACGAGGAGGTCCTCAACCACTTGCGCGCCGAGAACGCCTACCTCGCCGAGACGCTGGCGCCGCTTAAGCCGCTCGAGAACGAGTTGTTCGAGGAGATAAAGAAGCGCATCGAGGAAACCGACATATCGGTGCCGGTGCTACGCGGAGCATGGTGGTACTTCGAACGCACTCGCGAAGGGCTCGACTACGCCATCAGCTGTCGTGTCGCGAGCACGCCCGGCGACTTCACGCCACCGGTGATCGACCCCAACTCGACGCTCGACGGCGAACAGGTCATCCTGGACGAGAACGTCGAGGCCGAAGGTCACGACTTCCTCTCCGTGGGTGTTCTCATGGTCAGTCCCGACGACCAATGGGTGGCGGTCGGCACCGATTTCGAGGGAAGCGAGCGGCACCACCTCACTGTGCGCCCCCTCGCCGGACAAGCACCGATCGCCGATGAACTCGATGACGTCTATTACGGCTTCGCCTGGGCCGGGGACAGTCACCACTTCTTCTACACCCGAGTGGACGACGCGATGCGACCCTGGCAACTCTGGCGTCACGAACTCGGCACTTCGGCGAGCGACGACGTGCGGGTCTACCAAGAGGACGACGCTCAATTCAACCTCTCGGTGGGCCGCAGCCGCGACGAAGCGGTGATCGTGATCCAGATCGGTTCGTCGACTACGACGGAACTGCACTTCATCGACGCCCATCGTCCCACTGACGAATTCTCCCTTCTCGAAGCGCGCCGTCACGGTATTGAGTACGGCGTCGAGCACTTCATCGACGCTTCTGGCGTCGGGTGGTGGCTCAAGGTCACCAACGAGGAAGCCACGGATTTTCGCCTCCTCGCGCGCCAGGTCAACGGCGAATCGTGGACCGAAATCGTGGGCGAGCGTCCCGGTAGTCGCCTCGACGGCGTCGACGCGTTCAAGACCTTCCTCGCCATCAGCGAGCGCCACGATGGCTGCAGCGCCGTGCGCCTGGTGCCAATCAACGAGGGCAACGAACCCTTCGGTAACGATGTGCTGGCTCGTTCATATCTGGTCAACGGCGACGCCAGCCCCAGCACGGTCGCGCTGTCGGCGAATGCGACCTTCGATACCGCCCAGGTTCGCGTCTTGATCACCTCCCTCGTCACGCCGCGCCTCGTCGCCGACGTGGTGGTGACCACTGGCGAGGTCATCGTGCGAAAACAGCAGCAAGTGCTCGGCGGTTACGACCAATCCCGCTACGCCACGGGAAGGCTTTGGGTAGACGCAAGCGACGGCGTGAAGATACCGGTATCCATCGTTGCCTCGCGCGACCTGGTCGAGATTGACGATCACGGCGACCTGCGCGCAAAGTCACCCGCGCCGCTTTTGTTGTACGGCTATGGCAGCTACGAGATTTCCATCGACCCGGCGTTCTCCTCGCTTCGTCTTTCACTGCTCGACCGCGGGGTGATCTTTGCCATCGCCCACGTTCGCGGCGGAGGTGAGATGGGTCGGTCCTGGTACGAAATGGGAAAGCTCGCCCAAAAGCCGACCACCTTCAGCGACTTCGTGCGCGTAGCCCGGGCCTTGGTCGCTCAGGGATGGACGACCCCCGAACGTCTCGCGGCGCGTGGCGGATCCGCGGGAGGATTGCTCATGGGAGCGGTGATGAATCTGGCGCCGGACCTGTTTCATTGCGTCGTTGCCGAGGTGCCCTTCGTCGACGCCTTGACCACCATGCTCGACGATACGCTCCCACTCACTATCGGCGAATGGGAAGAATGGGGCAATCCTGACGCCAGCGCGAGCGCTTATCGGACCATGAAGTCCTACTCCCCGTACGACAACGTGCGCGCCGCGAACGACGATGACACGGTGCGTGCCTATCCCCACGTATTCGCCGCGGGTGGCCTCAACGATTCGAGGGTCGGCTTCTGGGAGCCCGCCAAGTGGGTCCTCAAACTGCGCGACGTGAACCCCGCCAACGTCGCGTACCTCAAGACCGAGATGGGCGCCGGTCACGGCGGTCCGTCTGGTCGCTACGACGCGTGGCGCGACGAGGCGCAGGTCCTTTCCTTTATCATCAACGAGATCNNCTTTCTTTTATCATCAACGAGATCGCTTCCTAACCCGCGCTCGTGGTCGTGGTGGGAAGTGACGTCGTGGTCGTCGGATGCGACTTCGTCGTGGTGACCGTGGTCGTGGTGCTATGAGGAGCGTGATTGATATGTTGGCGCGCGTAATAGCCGACGATCCCGAGCACCACTACGACGACGACGATGACGACCAGGAGCCGCGCCCCGCCGAGGGACACGCTCGATCGACTCGCCGAACGTGAGAGCGCCCACTCCTCGTCGTGACGCGGTGGTGCCAGTTGATTGACCTCAACGCGAGCGGGATGAAAATCACTGAAGACGTACGTGCGATCGGGTTCGAGTCGAGGTCGAACGGGGGTTCGAGGCGTCGCCTCGGTCTCGGTCCCATCGAGGAGGCGAAAACCCTTTGACGGCTGGTAGGGCGAGGGAGGCGGCACCACGAGACGGGGGTCGGTCTTGCGCTCGAGCGCTCGCATCTCGTCGCGTCGCAATTTGCGCATGCGAAGCGCGACGACGATGAGCAGCAGTGCCAGGATCACCACCAAGGCGACCTTGAGCGCGGTAATCATGAACGCAGCGTTCCGGCGCCGCCAGGATCAGCCAACCTGGTCACTCTTCGAATCGTAGTGAAACTCGCCGAACTAATCGAGGAGACCAAATCGCCCGCGGTAATAGATCAGCGGAGAGCCCGGGTGCGAGGAGGCGTACTCGACGCTTACCACGACCACGTCGTGGTCGCCGTGCGTCGAGACGACCTCGATCGTCCCCTCGAGGTGCACGAGCGCGCCATCGAGCAGCGGCGTGCCGTGGGGACCCGGCGACCAGCCCACCCCTTCGAACTTGTCGATGCCGGACGTCGCGAAGACGCGCGCGAGGGCTTCCTGTCCCGAAGAGAGGATGTTGATGCCCACCGCATTCGCGGTCCGCACCTGGGGCCAGGACCAGCTCTCGGACTTCGCGGCGAAGGTGACCAGAAGCGGCTCGAGCGACAACGAACCGAAGGTCTGACAAGTGAATCCAACGGGCCCTTCGCTGGTCGCGGCAGTGACGACCACCACCCCCGTGACGTAGTGACCCACGACCTCTTTGAAGTGGGCGATGTCGAGCGATGTCACGTTGCGCACCTTACCGGCGTGGTTGAATGCCGTGATGCCCACCTTCGAGCACCGTGCCCAACTCAGCGACGTCAACCTCGCCTACGACACCTACGGTCCGCCGGACGGTCCCCTCGTGTTGTGTCTGCACGGCTTTCCCGACACGTCCCATACGTTTCGGCTCATGGCACCATGCTTCGGGCACCTTGGCTACCGCGTCGTGGTGCCCGCGATGAGAGGTTACGCTCCCTCGTCGCTCGCCACTTCGGGCGACTACCACGTCAGCGCACTCGCCGACGACGCGAACCAACTTCACGAGTTCCTCGAGGGCGACGAACGCGCGGTACTCGTTGGCCATGACTGGGGTGCCTTCGCCACGTACGTCGCCACCAACCGCGAACCGGCGCGCTGGCACCGGGCGATCGCGATGGCCGTACCTCCCTTGGCGGTCGTGGCCCGATCTTTCGCGTGCTATGAGCAATTGCACGCCAGTTGGTACATGTTCTTCTTCCAGAGTCCTCTGGCCGAAAACGTGGTCGCGCTCGATGACTTAGCGTTCCTCTACGAACTCTGGCGGGCCTGGTCACCGCAGTACGACCCTTCGAACGAGTTCGCGCCCCTTCGCGAAGCGTTGGCCAGTCCGGAGAATCTCCACGCGGCCCTCGGGTACTACCGCGCCATGTTCGCGCCGCGCAACCTCGACACCAGGCTCGTGAATCCGCCGAGTGTGCGCACTCTGTACCTGCACGGATCCCTCGACGGCTGTTTCCTGGCTTCGGGCCTCACGGACGTGCTCGAATCCTTGGCGCCGCACTCGAAGTTCACCCTCGTCGAGAACGCGGGGCACTTCGTGCACCTCGAACAGCCCGACGTCGTGCATCAAGCCATCGTGGATTTTCTCAACGCTTAGCTCGCGGCCAGTCGCAATCGACGCCCCGCTCGCTCCACGAGACCGTCCTTGACGAGGTCCGTGACGAGACGTTCGACGCGCGTACGCTCCACGGGCGCCACGTAGGCGACCACGGTCGCCATCGACGCCTCTTCGCTGCGAAGCAGCCCGAGGATGCGGCCGCGCACCTGACGGTCCGAGCCTTCGAACATCGACTGTCGGCGTGACACCGCCGCGCTGAGTGGCGCGGGGTCATCGCCCCCTTCGAGGTTCCATCGGCAGGCGCACGCGAGCGGACACGACGCACATCGTGGCGCGGCCCGACAGTATTGTGCCCCGAGGTCGAGCAACGCCTGGTTGTGACTCGCTACGCCGCGCGCCGGTAGCAATCGTTCCGCCAGATCACGGGCTTCGCGCGTGCGAAGGGTCCGGTTCGCCACCGCGCGCGCGAGCACCCGGCCGACGTTGGTGTCGAGCACCGCGACGCGTTGGCCAAAAGCGAAGGACGCGACGGCATTCGCCGTGTACTCGCCCACGCCTGGCAAGCCTCGCAGAGTCGTCGCGTCACGGGGCACTTCGCCGCCATGCTCGTCGCGGATGGTGCGCGCCGCCTCGTGCAGGGCCTTGGCTCGACGGTGGTACCCAAGACCCGCCCACAGACGCAATGTGCTCGCCAGCGGTGCATCCGCGCACGCGCTCGGGCTAGGGAACGCGTCGAGGAAGCGGCGCCAGGGATCTAGTACCCGCGCGACTTGAGTCTGTTGGAGCATGACCTCGCTCACGAGCACCGCCCAAGGATCGTCGATGCCGATCCAAGGAAGAGGACGTGCTAACTGGGTTGCGTGTTGACGGAGCGCACGCGAGAAACTCGCGAGGTCCTCACTCCCAGACGTTGTCACCGTAGGGGCGCCGACGCGTCGGAGCGGCGTCGCGTTTCCAGACCATGACCTTTCGCCGGAAATAACACACCTCGAGACCGTCTTGATTGAAACCTTTGGTCTCGACGAGTACCACGCCTCGATCGTTCTTGGACGTCGAAGGGGTCTTCTCGAGCACGCGGGTCTCGGCGTAGATCGTGTCGCCGTGGAACGTCGGGTAGCGATGAATCAGCGTCTCGACCTCGAGATTCGCGATTGCGGAACCCGAGACGTCGGGCACGCTCATGCCCAGCACCAGGGAGTAGACGAGGTTGCCCACCACGACGTTCTTCTTCTGGACGCTCTCGTGCTCGGCGAACCATGCGTTGGTGTGCAGAGGATGGTGGTTCATGGTGATCATGCAAAACAAGTGGTCGTCAGCTTCGGTGATGGTCTTGCCCGGCCAGTGCTTGTAGACGTCGCCCACTTCGAAGTCCTCGAAGTAGCGTCCGAATGGTCGATCGTACGTAGTCATGGTCGTAGTCCTGCCGCTCGCGCTAGTCCTCGTCGGGTGCCGCTGCCTCGACACGCGGGCGCGTCGTGAACGAGACCGACGCGCCGGGCAGCGACTCACCGTCGATCACGAGCCGCCAGGTGAACCGCGACGCCGGCGCCAGAGGAATCGGTCCGAAGTTCACCGCTATTGGGACGTCGACGGGTGTGCCCTGGGGCACGTCGTCGGGCGTCGACGTCGAGAAGTCCCCACGAACTTCAATGGTCTGGGTCCCCTCGGGCGTCTCGAATTGGACGAGCTTTCCGTCGGCGTCCTCGAGGATGAGCTCCCAGTGGTGCTGCGAATTGAACTCGTGCCAATCGACCGCCACCTTGATAGCGACCGCCGAAGGAACGGGCTCTGGGCCCGTGACGGACCAGCCGCCACCCAAGATGTACAACTTCCCGTCCGCAACCTGGGCCGAGTCCGCGAGAAGCATGGTCACGTTCATGCGCTCAGCCTACGTCGCCCACGAGCGTCGTAAAGAACCGGTAAATTTCAACCATGCCGACAACCTCGCGAGACCTCAACGCTGCGTCGCTCCTGATTGAGCAGGCCCAACGCCTCATCGACGCGGCGATCAAAGAACTCGCGAGAGTCGGTGGCATCGATGAGAACGAGACGCTCGCCTATGACATCGCTCACGCCTCGAGCGCCATCGCGACTGCGCGCGCTTGTCTTTCCTACGCCGCCCACGGTGACACCGAGGCCGACTTGACGCTCGCCTTCCTGGCGCTCGCCTTCAGTGACCTCGCCCAGCGCATGCTCGGTCGCGAGGCCCACTGGGGGGCGTCCACGACGTGGTACGAGCCATTTTCAACGTTCGTCGCGACGTACCGCGATCCGAAGTTCCTCGCGACGCTCGCCGAGTCGCCCGGGGATCGCCACCTCGACGAGGATTTCCAAATGGTCGCGGACATGTTCCACCGTTTCGCGGCCGAACAGGTGCGCCCTCACGCCGAGCACGTGCACCGAACCAATGCCGACATCCCCGAATCGATCATCGAAGGTCTGAGCGAATTGGGTGGCTTTGGCTTGTCGGTACCCGAGGAGTTCGGTGGGTTCGCCACCGGGGGCGAGTCGGAGTACCTCGGCATGGTCATTGCGACCGAAGAACTCTCCTGGGGCAGTCTGGGCGTCGGGGGCTCGCTCATCACTCGACCCGAGATCTTGACGCGCGCCCTCGTCAACGGCGGCACCCCCGAACAGAAGAAACTCTGGTTACCGCGGCTCGCCTCAGCCGAGGTCCTCGCGGCGGTCGCCGTCACCGAACCCGACTACGGCAGCGACGTCGCGGGACTCAACACCTCAGCGACCAAGACCGAAGGTGGATGGCTCATTAACGGTACGAAGACCTGGTGCACGTTCGCCGCGCGCGCCAACGTGCTGATGCTGCTCGCGCGCACCGACCCGGACCGGTCCAAGGCGCATCGCGGACTGTCGTTGTTCCTCGTCGAAAAACCCCAAGGCGACAGCCACGGCTTTCTCTTCACCCAGGACCCCGCGACCGACGGTCGCCACGACGCCAGCGGCCGTCTCGAGGGTCGACCCATCGACACGATTGGCTACCGGGGCATGCACTCCTACGAACTCAGTTTCGACAACTGGTTCGTGCCCGAGGAAAACCTTGTCGGAGGCGAAGGCGGTCTCGGTCGAGGCTTCTATCTGCAGATGGCGGGATTCGAAAACGGCCGCATCCAGACGGCCGCGCGCGCCGTCGGCGTGATGCAGGCCGCCTACGAGGCCGCTCTCGAGTACGCGCGCCACCGGGTCGTCTTTGGCGAACCGATCATCAACTACGAACTCACCAGGGTCAAACTCGCGACCATGGCCGCAATCATCCAGTGCTCGCGTCAGTTCTCGCTCCAAGTGGCGCGCTTGATGGGAAGGGGCGAAGGGGCAATGGAAGCCTCCATGGCCAAGGCCTACGTCTGTCGCGCGGCCGAATGGGTGACCCGTGAAGCGATGCAGATCCACGGCGGCATGGGTTACGCCGAGGAGTACGCCGTCAGTCGCTATTTCGTGGACGCTCGGGTGCTCTCAATCTTCGAGGGGGCCGACGAGACGCTCTGTCTCAAGGTCGTGGCTCGTCGGCTCCTCGATCAGGTCGGCTGAACTCAACCCTCGTCGATCGTGAAGGGTGCGTGCACTGCGCCCAATTCAATGCCCGCCGAATGCAGGTTCGGTCGCTCGCCCCTCGCCACCTGTGCTCTCAACGCTGCATCTTCCCAACGTTGTTCGACTCGGCCGTATCGCCAAAACAGGAGTGCGAAACTCCAAACGGCGACAAAGATGCCGACGATGACGAAGCCCGCTTTGTTGATGTTGAAACCAGCGGCGTATGACCACAGGCCACCTTTCAAGTTCAACTGACCGGCGAGCACCTGCATCAACTCAAGCGTGCCGATATAGAAGGCGACAAAGACGCTGAGTCCAGTGATGGCGATGTTGTAATACACCTTGCGCACCGGCTTGGAGAATGCCCAGCCATAGGCGAAGTTCATGAAGGAACCGTCAATGGTGTCGAGCAGACTCATGCCCGCCGCGAACAAAAGCGGCAATGACAGGATGGCCCAGAAGGGAAGACCCGCGGCCACCGAAGTACCCGCGAGCACCAAAAACGCCACCTCGGTGGCGGTGTCAAAGCCAAGGCCGAAGAGGACGCCAATCGGGTACATCTTCCAAGGGCTATCAACGGAGCGAGCAAGCGGCCCGAAAAAGCGCATCATGAAGCCGCGGGCGTTGAGGTGCTTCTCGAGTTCGGAGTCGTCGAATCGACCTTCACGCATTTGAACGAAGAGACGCAAGATGCCAAAGAGAATGATGGCGTTCAGCGTGGCGATGACGTAGAGGAATCCGCCGGAGACAATCGTGCCGATGAGCCCCCCGTAGTGGTGCAGACCGGAGTGGGAATTCGCCACCTGTGAACCCAGGGCGCGCGCACCCAGTCCCAACAAGACGGTCAAGGCGAAGACCACCGTCGAGTGGCCGAGTGAGAAGAAGAAACCGACGGACATCGGACGCTTGCCCTCGGACATGAACTTTCGGGTGGTGTTGTCGATGGCGGCGATGTGATCAGCGTCAAAGGCGTGGCGCATACCCAACGTGTAGGCCAACACACCAGTGCCCACGCCGAGCATCTTGCCGCTACCGATGCCGTAGCGTTGGCTCGAAGCGATGATGAGCAGCGTGAATCCGACCACGTGCAGCGCAACGATGAAGCCGAACATGCTGTAGAGCANNACTCGTCGTGAATGACGAGCGAAACCGATGACGCAGAGTGTCCTGAGGACGAATCAACGTGGTCATAGGCGCCACCTTACTGGGAAAGGTTCCCAATAAGGCACCTACGCCAAGACTATTTTTCCGAGCGCTTCATCCCCGAGCGTTCCCCACGGGCGACGAATGAGTTCGCAATCTTGGCCGACGCCTCGTCGATCATCTCGTCGCCGAACATCAGCGCCCCCGTGTGCTGGTGCTCAGTCGCTTCGCGGTACGCGTCGAGGATGTCGTAGGACTTGTCGAACAATTCCTGACTTGGTGAATAAACTTCGTTAACAATTAACGCCTGGTCGGGCGTCAGCGCCCACTTCCCGTCAAAGCCGTACGAGAACGAAATCGTGGCGGCGAATCGTAAGGCTTCGAGGTCGCGTACCTTGAGGAACGGTCCGTCAATGACGTGCAGACCGTTGGCCCGACCGGCCATGAGTATCTTCGCGAACACGTAGCTGAAGGGGTTCGAAGGGCCGTCGTGGATCCGCTCGTCGATCGTGGTCACCGGCATGCCGATCGACGCGGCGAAGTCCGCCGGTCCAAAGACGATCGTCTCGAGGCGCGGCGAGGATGCGCAGATCTCTTCGACGTTTATGAGCCCTTCGGCAGTCTCGATCTGCGCCTCGATACCAATGTGACCGGCTGGCAATCCGGCGTTCCTCTCGACCTGGCTGAGCAGCAGGTCCATGGCCACGACGTCAGACGCCCGGCGAACCTTGGGCATCATGATCTCGTCCAGACGAGGTCCGGCGTTGCCGACGACCTCGATGACGTCCTCGTAGGTCCAAGGCGTGTCCCACGCGTTCACCCGCACGCACAGCACCCGGTCACCCCAGTCGAGGGTCTGGATGGCGTGGACGACTTTGGCGCGCGCGGCCACCTTTTCATTGGGCGCGACCGAGTCCTCGAGGTCGAGGAAACTCATGTCCGCCGTCGACGATGGCGCCTTGGCGAGAAAACGGTCCGAAGATCCCGGTGTGGACAGGCACGAGCGACGAGGTAGGGGTCGAGAACGTTGCGACATGCGCCCGAGCCTAATTCTCACCAGATGCCGGGCCCTCGAACGCGAGAGAGTGCCGAGAAAACGTCGAGGTCGGCGCGAGCGCGTCCTAAGTATTTCATGCCTCTAATCAGGAAGTTCAGAAGTTCTTATGCTGCAGCGGGCCCCAGCGCCAAGCCATAACCGGTAGCCTTCACTACGTGACAGACGTCGGGCGCCCCGCGCGCTTCTCGACGCTACGGCCAACAAGGGGACTTCAGCGGTTCCGGTGGATCAAGTCCGCTCTGGCTGTCGTCGCAGTGTGTTCCAGCACTGTGGCTGTTTTGCCACGTCCCGCGGGCGCCTCGGGTATCACCAGCGACCGGGCCAAAGCCACCGAGCTCTACAACCAGATCCAGAGCATCAACGCCAAGGTCGAGCTTCTTGGTCAGCGTTACGACGAGGCTCAGATCAAGCTCAATAACTTCAACAACCAGATCTCCCACACGAAAGAGACCGTCGCCGCGATCAAGAACAAGGTCACCAACGGCACGACGCAANNGCGGCGAGCAACAATCCCCTGTTCTCGTCGAACGCTTCGAACATCGGCGCCACCGACGTCTACAACAAGATCGCCGAAGGCAACGTCAGTTCGACCATTGCGAGCCTGAAGAACTACCGGATCGAACTGACCCAGGAGCGGAGCATCCTGAACTCCGAGGACGCCCAGGCGCGATCTGCCACTCAAGTCGCCGCCGCAGCGTTCCACAGCGCCAAAGTGCTCCAGGCGTCGTTGCAGTCCACCCTCAACCAGGTCAAGGGTCAGATCGCGGTCTTCGTCGCCGAAGCCGCCGCGGCGGCCNNCACCGCCGGCTTTCCCGCTCCCCCGCCTGACTCGCGCGCCAACATCGCCATACGAGCAGCCATGTCGTACCTGGGCACCTGGTACTGCTGGGGCGGCGCCTCACGGCGTTGCGTGGACTGCTCAGGACTGATCATGCTCGCCTACGACGCCGCCGGTATCGCCTTTCCGCACTACTCGGGCGCCCAGTACGAGGACACCGAGCGGGTGCCGCTCTACGACATCAAACCCGGCGACCTGCTGTTCTACGGCTACGACGGCGACCAACACGTGGCGATGTACGTGGGTCACGGCGACATGATCGAAGCCGAGATGACCGGCACGCGCGTGCACATAACGCCCATTCGACTCGGATACGGCTTCGTTGGTCTTGGTCGCCCCCGGGCCTAGGTGTGTCGGGCGTTCCCACATCGTTTCACCTAGGACCGCTCGTCTTTCACACCTACGGTTTCGGTCTCGCGATCGCCGCGTACGTCTGCTACCTCTATTCGCGGCACCGTCTCGCGCGCGCGGGCTTTGAACTAGCGCACTTCTTCTCCTACGCCGTGGCCTTGGTGGTGAGCGGACTCGTCGGAGCACGCCTCGCCAACGTGGCCACCAACTGGTCGTATTACTCCGGTCACCCGGGTCGGTGGATCGCAGTCTGGCAGGGCGGACTCGCCAGCTTCGGCGGCATCGCCCTAGCCCTTCCCGTCGCCGTGATCCTGCAACGCCGTTGGTGGCCTGGGAGCTCCTTCGCCCGTTTCGCCGACGCGATGGTACCCGCGCTCGTCGCGGGTTGGGCCCTCGGGCGCGTGCTCGGACCCCAATTCATGGTCGACGGCGGCGGACACCTGACCCATTCGTGGTTCGGCATCCATTACGTCGGCCAGATGGGCAAACGCGTGCCCGTGCCACTGATCCAGGGAGCAGAGGACGGACTGCTGTGGGGGCTACTGGTGCTCGTCGAACGGCGCTGGACGACTAAATTCGCGGGGGCCTTGAGTGCGCTCGCGATGATCGTCTGGGGACTCGTGCGAGCCTTTGACGAACACTGGCTCCTCGGACAAGAGTCACACAGCGGATCGATCGGCGTGCAGTTCGCCGGGTTGGCGTTGGCGTTGGCGGGGGTGTTGATCTTCTTAAACCAGGTGTTGCACCGATCTCGTCATACCTAGGGTGCCGGTCGAGGTCAACGAATTGCCGTTACACTCTGATTGAGGACGTCTAGAACCCGCTTCCATCGCACCTGGCCTTCGACCAGGGAAGAAAGCGGAAGGCGTCATGCGATTCGACCCACTGAAGTTCATTCCCAAGGCCGAACGACCAGATTCCGCCTTTCGCCATTTCTCCCCCTCGGCCTGGCCTGGATCACCCTGCTCGTGGACAACGCCCCGCACGTCGTGGGCGAAGGCCCACGCGTGCGAGGTCGCGTGCTTACCAGCGCGCAGAAGTTGCGAAACTCCCTCGCGAATCGGCTCCTCCGAGACGGCGACGGCCACGGTCATCGCGCCAAAGAGCTTGGGCATTAGCCCGAAGTCATCGCCGGCTCGAAACAGCATCGAACCTTCGACAACCGAGGAGTACTCACCATGTTCATAAGATCGGGAACCGTAATTTTCATACTTGCGGTGATCATCATCTTCTTAATCGTTCGCTAGCCAAGGAAAAGGCTTGCGCCGACGTCAATTACGGAGAAGTTCGAGACTTGCGCATCACATGAAGAAGGCAGCACGAGAGAATCCCCTCTCACCACTAGAGAAATGATCACGCCATGAGTAAGAAGATGAAGGCTAAGAACGCCGCCCAAATTGCCAAGGGCAAGGTTGAACAGATTGAAGGAAGCGTCACGGGTGACAAGGTGCTCGAATCGAAGGGTCGCGCCGATCAGTCGCTCGGTCATCTGAAGCAGGCCGGCGAGCACTTGAAAGACGCCACAAAGAATTAGTGAATGATTGCGACAGGGGCGCTTCGGGCACGGGTGACCCGCGTCGAGTCTTGCTGACGTCCATGCTGACCAAGCATCGAGAAGGGTCACCCTTGGCCGATACCCTGCAAGAGTGTCGAATCTGACGTCAGACGGAATGCTGCAATGACCCGATGGGACAGGACCGGATCTTCGGTCGTCGACGATCGACTGGCACTCGTGAGAACAAGGCCTTGACGCCCAAATCAGACCATACGAAGACTGACCACCCTTCGGCTTCGCACGCCTCCAAGCTCGGGGCGAAGCGTCTCAAGTACCTTGGCGCCGCGGGTCCCGGACTCATCACCGGGGCGTCCGACGACGACCCCTCCGGCGTTGCCACCTACGCCCAGGTGGGGGCCAAGTACGGACCGTCGTTCTTGTGGACGGTGGTGCTGACACTCCCGCTAATGATGGCCGTCCAAGAGATCTGTGACAGAACCGCGTTAGCCACGGGAAGTGGCCTCGGTGAACTGGCGACCAAGCACTTCGGCCGGATCGGCCGCACCGTCATCGGTGCCCTGCTCGTTATCTTGATCATCGCGAACACGCTGAACATTGCGGCCGACCTGGTCGCCATTGGGTCGGGCATGAATCTGCTCAAAGCGGGACCAACCTGGCTGTGGGCACTACTCGCGGGTGGCATCATCACACTGATCATGGTGAAGGGGACTGCCGCTCGAATCAACACCGTTTTCAAGATCCTGGCGGCCGCTCTGTTGGTCTACATCGTCGTCGCCGTCATGGTGACCAAGCAGTGGGGACGGATACTTGACTACACCTTCATTCCCCACGTGAAATTCAATCGAACCTATATATCACTACTCGTCGCGGTGCTGGGCACGACGATCTCTCCTTACTTGTTCTTCTGGCAGAGCGCCAACCGCCTCGAAGAGATGCGCCTCGAACCCGAAGGCGGGCTCGTCGCGTCGCCCCTGCGACGACGAAGCCACGCCCACGCCGCTCTGAAGCAACGCCTCAGCCGAATTGACGTCTTTTCCGGGATGGCATTCTCGAACATCGTCATGTTCGCCATCATCACCGCGACCGCGGAGACACTTCACGTGCACAATGTTGACAATATTCAAAGTGCGGCTCAGGCCGCTAACTCGCTCAAACCTCTCGCGGGACATTTCGCGAGTGTCATCTTTGCGCTCGGCTTCATCGGAAGCGGTCTTTTGGCGGTTCCGGTGCTCGCTGCTTCGGGCTCGGTCGGGCTGTCAGGACTTCTGAAGAAGAACTGGGGACTCTCACTTTCGATGCGAAAGGCTCCTCTCTTCTACGGCCTGGTGGGAATGGGCACTATCGGCGGGACCGCGCTCAGTCTCCTCGCAATCAACCCAATCAAACTACTGGTGTTCGTCGCCGTCATCAATGGTGTCATTGCCGCTCCCTTGCTCGCCGTCGTTCTCATCGTGTCGAACAATCGAAAACTGATGGGCAAGTACGCCAACGGTCTAGTAGCCAACATCTTTGGCGGTGCGGCTTTCGTGATCATGGCCTGGGCGTCCATAGCGCTCTTCGCTACTGGAGGATTCTCGTTGTAGTCTCGCTGCGTCGACGCGTCATCGTGGTCCTGTCGAAGGACCCGTGCAACAAGATCACCGTACTTCACACCACCACTTGCCATCGCAAAACGCTGTTCGAGACCTAGAAGAGCGAGTTCCATTCCTCGTCACCTAACCGGCCGATTCTCTCCGCCCCGTCGAGGGCCAAGGGCACACTGACCCGGTCGGTCGCGATGAACGACACGTGCGCGAGTCCCAGTCGACGCCAGGGCTGAAACAGGACTCGGGTCGGCGATGGATTGGAATAGATCCCTAGGACGAGCATGCCCGTCGGTGACGCCGCGACCACCAGTACCGGACGAATCTTCGAACGCTGCTCAGGGATGAGCGGATCCACGGCGTCAAAGGGGACGTCCGCCAGGACGACCCAACCCACGAGAGGGTGCGCGGGATCGTACGCGTCGAGTTCGCCCGGCGTCAAGATGAATCGTCGGCGTACGATCTCGGTGACGGTGGGCACCTCGGCGACCGCGGTCGTTGAGGTGGAGTGCGGCTTTTCGGTGCGCTTGGACTTCGAGGGCCTCACGATCCGCGGTGTCGTCGTGTTCTTCTTTCGCTTCTCTTGCTCCCGGCGGCGACGGCGCTGCTCGCGCACCGCGTCGTCTACCTCTTTGGGCACCAGCAGACTCGAACTCGACGTTCCTTCGGGCAACGACGGAAGGGTGAACTCCGGACGCTCCTCGAGCAACCGACGGCACTGGGCCGCGGCGGGGAACTCCTCACCCACCGCGAACGCGAGCACCGCGACCACTTCGTCGACACTCGTACCGTCGAGCAACACGTGATCGACCGCCTCACTCAACTGCTCAAGATTCGGGGACTCGGCGTGGTCGCCGAGTTGATCGACGATCTTCTCGAGAGGCTCGAGGGCGAGCAGTTCGAGCAGTGCGCGCACCGCGGCGAGAGGCGCGCCCGCGGCGAAACTCGCCACCTCGCGTTTTTGCTGCAGCGAACGCAGTGGCATGCCCACGACCGCGCTCACCTTCGTGGTGGCCTTGAAATTCAGCCGATCGAGCGCGCCCAGGATGAGACCGTCGTCGATGCGCAGCAAGGCCCGACGCATGACGTCGCCGGGGCTCGAAGTGGTCACGGACATCTGTTCCTACTTCAAGAGGTATTTAGAGATGACGACACGCTGGACCTGATTGGTCCCTTCGTAGATCTGGGTGATCTTGGCGTCGCGCATGAATCGCTCGACCGGGAACTCCTTGGTGAAGCCGTAACCGCCCAGCAACTGGACGGCGTCGGTCGAGACGCTCATGGCGGTGTCTGAGGCGAAGGACTTCGCCGCCGCGCCCAGGTACGTCAACTGATTCTGTGGATCACCTTCGTCAATGGTCGCGCACGCGCGATAGACAAGGGCACGCGCCGCTTCGGTGCGAATCGCCATGTCCGCCAACATGAAGCGAAGACCCTGGAGATCGGCGATGGGAGCACCGAAGGCCTTTCGCCCCTTCATGTACTGACCCGCGTAGTCAATGGACGCCTGGGCTATGCCGACCGCCTGGGCGCCGATCGTCGGTCGCGACCGGTCCAACGTGTGCATGGCGATCTTGAAACCATCGCCTTCGGCCCCGATGCGGTGACTCGCGGGCACGCGCAGGTTGTTGAAGACGACTTCTCCCGTGGGCGACGCGCGCAGTCCGAGTTTGTCCTCGTGCTTGGGAAACTCGACACCCCAGCCCTTTTCCACCAGGAAACACGAGATGCCGTGACTGCGCGCCTCGGGGTTCGTGCTCGCAAACACGGTGTAGGTCTCCGAGACCCCGGAATTGGTGATCCAGTACTTCGAACCGTTCAAGACGTAGTCGTCGCCGTCACGCACCGCGCGACACCGCATCGAGGCGACGTCCGATCCGGCGTCGGCTTCGGAGAGGCAATAACTCGCCTGGATCTCGCCCGAGGCGATGCGAGGCAGGTACTTTTTCTTGATCTCCTCGGACGCGAAGTTCATGATCGGTAGCATCCCGAGCTTGGAGATGAGCATCGTCACCGACGTCGAAGCGCACCCCCGCGCGAGTTCCTCGGCCATGATGGCCTGGGTGACCATGTCCGCACCGGCTCCGCCGTACGCCTCGGGCACGCCGAGCGAGGGTAACTCCATCGCCACGCACGCGTCGAAACTGTCCTGGGGAAAGATTTGTTCACGGTCGTAGCGGGCCGCGTTGGGCGCGATGCGTTCGTCAACGAAGCTGTGCATGACGTCGCGAAAAGCGCGCTGTTCACTGGTCAGGTCGAAACTCATACTGCTCTTTTCAATAGTGGGGACTAGTGAGATGCGTGACCCGGCACGAGCTGGTCGACCGTCACCGCGTCAACCAATCGACGCTGGGCGGCGTAGCTGTGCGCCACGCCCGAGAAGGGTACGCACTGGGCGTGGGTAACCAGCGAAGCCTCGAGGGCGAACAGGTGCAGGGCCACCCGCACGTCACCGGGGATCGGCCCGCGACCCACAAGACTCGCCCGCTTGGCGGCGACCAGGCCAATGGCCAGTTCGACGTCGTGGCGGTCGTGTTCGTCCTCGAAGTTGAACGAGGCCAGGATATGGTGCGCGATCGTGAGGGCGTAGCCCTCGCCGGGAGCGGGGGTGCCGTAACCAGGTCCGCTGGGTGGCGTGGGCGAACGCTGCAGACCCGCCTTAGGGGTCCGGGCCAACTCGGCCGGTGCGGTGAGTACCGTCGCACGGACTTCTCCAGCGAGGGGAACAGGGGCGAACGTCGGTTGGGTCACCTATCGAGACTACCGCCCAACGACCACTAGACCCGAGCGAGCCAACTCTCGTACTGGGGCAACTGACCGCGCACGGCTTGGTTGTAGACACGTTGGATCTCCAACGTGATGGGACCCGGCTTGCCTTCACCGACGACGCGGTCGTCCACCGAAGCGATCGGTACGACCTCGGCGGCGGTGCCGGTCAGGAACGCCTCGTCGGCCAAGTAGAGATCGTCACGACGCATCGCCTCGAAGTGGACCTGGTAGCCCAGGTCGTTCGCGATCCGGTGAACGCTCGACAAGGTCACCCCACGCAGGGCACCGGCTTCTGAGGGCGGCGGACTCACCAGATAGCCGTCGCGCACGATGAACAGATTCTCGCCCGTGCACTCCGAAACCCGGCCGTCGGCTCCGAGCATGATCGCCTCGTCGTAACCGGCCTTGATCGCTTCGACCTTGGCGAGACCAGAGTTCACGTAACCGCCCACCGTCTTGGACGCAGTGGGCATCGCGTTGGGCGCGTGACGAACCCACGAGGAGATCTTCATGCGCACGCCGTTCTTCGCGCCGTCGTCGCCGAGGTACGCGCCCCAGGGCCACACGGCGATGGCCACGTTCACCGGCGAGGGCAAGGGGTTCACGCCCATCTCGCCGTAACCGAGGAAGACCAGCGGACGGATGTAGCAGCCGTCGGGCACGTCGTTCACCCGCACCGTCTCCTTGGTCGCTTCGACGAGTTCTTCGAGCGAATAGGGCACGTCGATCATCAGGATCTTGCAACTGTTGAGCAGGCGCTTGGTGTGCTCCTCGAGACGAAAGACCGCCAGTCCTTGGTCGGTCTTGTAGGCACGAATGCCCTCGAACGCCCCCGTGCCGTAGTGCAGGGTGTGGGTCAGTACGTGGGTGGTCGCTTTGTCCCAGTCGACGAGCGCGCCGTCCATCCAGACCTTCTTCGTGGGCGTTATTGGCATTTACAAACTCTCCATTAATTGTGTAGTGATCCCTGCGGTACCCAAGACGGCAACGTCTCCCTTGAAGTCTTGCACGGCGCGAGCAATGCGCGAGGCCGCGTCCTGCTCGTCCAGGTGCTCGAGCATCAGCACCGCCGAAGAGACCGCCGCCAGAGGATTGGCCCTTCCCGTCCCCTCGATGTCGTGCGCGGCGCCGTGCACTGGTTCGAAAAGCGACGCACCGGTACGCGCGGGGTTGAGGTTGGCGCTCGCCGCGAAGCCGATGCCGCCGGTGACCGCCCCGGCGAGGTCCGAGAGGATGTCACCGAAGAGATTGTCGGTCACGATGACCCCGTAACGTTCGGGACTCTCGACCAAATAGATGCAGGCCGCGTCCACGTGGTTGTAGTCGACCTCGACGCCCGGGTACTCCTTGGACACCTCGCCCACCACGCGGCTCCAGAGGTCACCGGCGAACGTGAGCACGTTGGTCTTATGCACGAGGGTGAGCTTCGGACGCTCCAGCGCCGCGGCTCGCCCGAAGGCGTAGCGCACGCAGCGTTCGACTCCGAAACGCGTATTGACTGACCCCTGGGTCGCGATCTCGTGTGACGTGCCGCAACGCAGGACGCCACCCTCGCCCGCGTAGGGACCTTCGGTGTTCTCGCGCACGATGGCGAACTCACAGCCTTGGGCGATGGATCCCGACACGCCACGAAACGGCCGGTAGTTGATGAAGAGGTCCAGGCCGAAGCGAAGGCGAAGCAGCAAACCACGTTCGAGCACCCCACCGGGGATGCGCGTGTCACCAATGGCGGGTCCGATCGCCCCGAGNNAGCGCGGCGTCGATGACCTCGGGTCCGATGCCGTCACCACCGAGCACGGCCACGCGATGGGTGCGCTGGTTCATTGCTCGTCGTCTCCTCGGTTCTCACCATTTTGGTCGCTCAGCCGGCGTCGTCGCAAACTTGAGGNNGTAACCCCATGGCGGCCGAAATCCACCGCATCACCCAAGAAACACTGGACAAGTTGAAGGCCGAATACCTCGAACTGACCACGGTCGGTCGAACGGAGATTGCGCGCGTCATCGAGTCGGCACGACTGCTGGGCGACCTGAGCGAGAACGGTGACTATCACGCCGCCAAGGACACCCAGGGCAAGATGGAGTCGAGGATCCGCCAGATCGATAACGTGATCCGAAACCACGAAATAGTCGAGCGCGACAGCAACGCCGACGTGGTCCAGCACGCCTCGATCGTCAAGGTGATCTACGAAGGCGACGACGACGCCGACTTCCAAGAATTCTTCATCGGCTCGATCGAAGAGAAGCCCGAGAACGTTCTGGTCGCCTCACCCACCTCGCCACTCGGTGCCGCACTGCTCGAGCGCCGGGTCGGTGAGACGGTCGACTACGAAGCCCCGTCGGGCATCTTGCGAGTCAAGATCGTGGGGCTGCGTTAATCGTGGCCGGACAGACGCTCTTTGAAAAAATCTGGAATCAGCACGTCGTGGCCTCACCCGAGGGTGAGCCCACGCTCTTGTACATCGATCTGCACCTGGTCCACGAGGTCANNCGGGGCGTGCGTCGCCCCGACCTCACTCTCGCCACCGCTGACCACAACGTGCCCACCGACCCGATCTCCACGCCGGTCAAGGACCCGGTCTCGCGACGTCAACTCGAAGCACTCGAAGAGAACTGTCGCGAGTTCGGTATCACCGTCTTTCCGCGCGGTCACGAGAACCAGGGCATNNGCGCGCTCGCCTTCGGCATCGGTACCAGCGAGGTGGAACACGTCCTGGCGACCCAGACCATCCCCCAGCAAAAGGCCCAGACCATGTCGGTCACCGTGCGGGGCAAGGCGCCCTCGGGCGTGAGCGCCAAGGACATCGTGCTCGCCATCGTCGGACGCTTAGGCACCGGCGGAGGCGCGGGCCACGTGCTCGAGTACCGCGGCGAAGCCATCACCGACTTGTCGATGGAAGGTCGCATGACCGTCTGCAACATGAGCATCGAGGCCGGTGCGAGAGCGGGACTCGTCGCGGTGGACGACACGACCATCGAGTACTTGCGTGGACGTCCCGGGGTGCCCGAAGGTGAAGCGTTCGAGCGACTCGCCGAGCATTGGCGTAGTTACGTGAGCGATAAGGACGCCGTCTATGACCGCGAGATCGTGATCGAGGCAAGTGAGTTGGTGCCGTACGTCACGTGGGGCACTAATCCCGCCCAGGTGGTGGCCCTCGACGGCGTCGTGCCCTCGCCCGACGAGTTCGACGATCCCGACGAACGAAACGCCACCGAGCGTTCACTCGACTACATGGGTCTCGCACCGGGAGAGCCGATTCGATCGATCCCGGTCGACGTGGTCTTCATCGGATCGTGCACCAACGCACGCATCGAAGACCTGCGAGCAGCCGCGGCCGTGGCGCGTGGCCAGCGCGTGGCGCCGGGCGTTCGCGCCCTGGTCGTGCCCGGTTCGCACCGGGTCAAGCGGCAAGCCGAAGAAGAAGGGCTCGACGAGATCTTTCTCGCCGCGGGATTCGAATGGCGTGAACCGGGCTGCTCGATGTGTTTGGGGATGAATCCCGATCAACTCGGTCAGGGCCAACGCAGCGCCTCCACGTCGAACCGTAACTTCGAGGGTCGTCAAGGCCGAGGAGGCCGCACGCACCTGGTCTCGCCAGTCGTCGCGGCGGCCACGGCGATCCTCGGTCACTTCGCCTCACCCGAGGACGTGAACGGATGAAGCCGGTTCGCGTGATCGAGGGCCGCGCCGTCCCCCTGGAACGTTCGGACGTCGACACCGACCAGATCATTCCTTCGGACTGGTTGAAGCGAGTCGAACGAACGGGATTCGGTCGTGGCCTCTTCAGCGAATGGCGCGACGACCCGAGCTTCGTCTTGAACGACCAGCGATACGTCGGGGCGAACATCCTCGTCGCCGGACCGCGCTTTGGAACCGGTTCGTCACGCGAGCACGCGGTGTGGGCTCTCATGGACTACGGCTTCGCCGCCGTGGTGGCGCCATCCTTCGGGGACATCTTTCGCAACAATTCATCCAAGCAGGGCCTCGTCATTGTCCAGTTGGCCCAAGAAGACGTCGACGAACTGACGCGACTCGTCAAAGAGGATTCCACGCGCCTGGTCATCGTCGACGTCGACCAGATGCGAGTGGAGGTACCCCAAGTGGACTGGCACCGCTCCTTCGTGCTCGATCCCATGATCCGCGAACGACTCCTCAATGGTTGGGACGATATCGGGCTCACGATGCACCGCGAAGCGTCGATCACCTCTTTCGAGGAGCGGTCGACGGCTCCCACGCTGGAGGGCGTGTTTGACGGGGCGGGCCACGTCATCGCCCGCTGAGGATTCGATGTTCCACCGGTGACCTTGGTCACTGGCAATGGGTTCGCACCGGACCCATAATCGACTCATACTGGAGTTAGGTGACGCCCGTCGCCTAAGAAAGGGTGCGATGACCGACGCCGTGAACCGTCTGACCCATCCCGACACCACGAGCGAAGGGTCGCCCTCCATGGCCAAGCCCTACCCCGCCCAGCTCGAATGCGACATCATGACCGTGACCGGCGTGAAATTGCACATGCGTCCCATCCGGCCCGACGACGCACAAAGTCTCGTGAACTTTCACCTCCAACTCTCGTCGGGTTCGATCTACCGGCGATACTTCGCCGTGCACCCCGAGCTCTCGGCCAAAGAGGTCGAACACCTCACCACGGTCGACTACGTCGACCGATTCGCCTACATCATCGAAGATGGTGAGGAGTTGGTCGCCGTCGGCCGTTACGACCGAATCCCCAAGACCACCGACGCCGAGGTCGCGTTCCTCGTCACCGACCACTACCAACACCACGGCATAGGGATCCTCCTGCTCTGGCACCTCGCGCGCGCGGCGAGACCCAACGGCATCACGCACTTCGTCGCCGAGACCCAAGCGGATAATCGCGGCATGCTCGGGGTGTTTCGAGATTCGGGCTACCCACTCACGACGAGCATCGAAGACGAGATCGTCAGTCTGCGCTTCCCCATACAGTCCACCGAACAAAGTCACGCCCACTTCCTTCGACGCACGACGTTGTTCGAACCCGAAGAACCGGGCGACGAAGGTTCATCGTGATGCTGATCATCAACGGCAATACCGACGACGCCGGACACGAGGACCCTGGTCATCCCGAGCGGCCCGAACGTCTCGCCGCGGCCCTGGCGGGCGTCGAGGACCTTCACCTCGGCGACGATCTGCTGGCCGTCGCCCCGTACGCCGCCTCGCGGTCCGAACTCGTTCGCGTTCACGAGAGCACGTACCTCGACCAGTTGGGCGCGTTCTGCTACGAGGGCGGAGGTGACCTCGACGAGGACACCTACGCCACCTACGACTCGTGGTCGCTCGCTCAGTACGCCGCGGGCGCGGGACTGGCGGTCGTTCGGGAAATGCGGATCCGTAGTGACGGTGTCGGATTCGTCGCCGTGCGCCCTCCAGGACACCACGCCCTACGCGACCGCGCCATGGGATTTTGTCTCCTCAACAACATCGCGGTGACGGCCGCCGAACTCACGAGTCTGGGCGAACGCGTCCTGATCATCGATTGGGACGTGCACCACGGCAACGGGACCCAGGCAATCTTCTGGGAGGACCCCAACGTGCTGTACGTGTCGACGCACCAGTGGCCGCTGTTTCCCGGCAGTGGCGCGCCGTTCGAGGTTGGCGGTCTGAACGCCCTCGGCGCGACCGTGAACCTGCCGCTTCCGCCTGGTGCCACCGGTGACGTCCTGCGCCAGGCCCTCGAAGAGACGGCCGCCCCGGCGATTGACGAATTCAAACCCACCTGGGTGCTGGTCTCGGCGGGCTTTGACGCGCACCGGGCCGACCCGATGGCCGACCTCGCCCTGTCGAGCGGCGACTTCGCCCAGATGGCGACGTTCGCGGCGAGTCACGCGCCGGCACCCGGTCGCCTCGCGTTATTCCTCGAAGGAGGCTACGACCTGGGCGCCCTTCGTTCGTCGGTCAACGCCACTCTCGGATCACTGTTGGGTGATGGCGTCGCGAGTGAAACCCCCACGAGCGGCGGACCGGGCGCCGACGTGGTGCGAAGTACCAGGGACACCCGTCTCGCAGCGCTGCGAATCGCCCACGACGCGGGTCAGTAAGGAGAGGGCATGAAACCGATTCACACCATCGCCGTCGGGTTCGACGGATCCGCGGACTCGAAGGTCGCCGTGCGTTGGGCCCTCACGCTCGCGCGTCACTACGACGCGCACGTCGTCGTCGCGCACGCGGTCGGTCTGCTCGGACGCTTTGACGCGAAAAACGTCGCGGTGGAACTCGAAGAGTCCCTCCTCGCGCTCTGTGACGAATGCGGGCTCGAGCACGCACGCGCACGCCTGGAAATCGCCGACGGCGACGCGTGCTCGGTGATGCTGCGAATGGCCGAACCCCCGATCAGTGCGGACCTGCTCGTCGTGGGGACCAGAGGACAAGGAGCGCACGCGGGACTACTGCTCGGCAGCACCAGCCTCGAACTCGCCGAACATTCACCAATACCTCTCGTGATCGTTCCCAGCTCCTAAATCGAGTAGGTCAGTCTTCGGCGACTTCACGCCACAAGTCGATGTGACCTTCGCGAGCGAACTGGTCTATCCGGTCGAGTTCGTCTCGGGTGAAACTGAGGTTGTCGAGCGCACCGAGATTCTCGTCGAGCTGGCGCACGCTGCTCGCGCCAAGCACCACCGAGGTCACGCGCGCATCACGCAGCGCCCACGCGATCGCCATCTGGGAGAGTTTCTGACCTCGGGCCTCGGCGATGGTCGCGAGCCCTCGGACCTTCTTCAGATTTTCCTCGCTCAACATGTCCGCGCTGAGCGAAGTGGCCTTTGACGCGCGTGATCCTTCGGGCACGCCATGTAGATAACGGTCGGTGAGGATACCTTGAGCGAGTGGCGAGAATGCGATGCAGCCCACGCCCTGCGCGGCCAAGACGTCGAGCAAGCGATCTTCGATCCAACGATTGAACATCGAGTAGGAAGGCTGATGAATCAACAGCGGCGTGCCGAGTTGGCGAAGGATCTCGACCGCCTCCCGGGTGCGCTCATCGGAGTAGGAGGATATCCCGACGTAGAGGGCCTTGCCCTGGCGCACCGCCGTGTCGAGAGCGCCCATGGACTCTTCGAGGGGAGTGTCCTTGTCGAAGTGGTGGTGATAGAAGATATCGACGTACTCGAGGCTCATCCGACGGAGACTCTGGTCGAGGCTCGCCAGCAAGTACTTGCGCGAACCGAGGTCACCGTAGGGTCCGGGCCACATGTCCCAACCCGCCTTGGTGGAGATGACGAGTTCGTCGCGCAAGCCGGTGAAGTCCTCGCGTAAGTGGCGCCCGAAGTTGATCTCCGCGCTTCCGTAGGGCGGTCCGTAATTGTTGGCGAGGTCGAAGTGGGTGATCCCCCTGTCGAACGCGCGACGAAGTATCGAACGCTGCACGTCAACGGGGACATCGTCACCGAAGTTATGCCAGAGACCGAGTGATATCACCGGCAGCAGCAGTCCGCTGCGTCCCGTTCGACGATACGTCATTGAGTCATAGCGAGTGGGGGAAGGTTTATACGTGCTCACGCGTTGATGGTACTTGAGTGAAGTTGCCCTCACAAGAGCACACTCCCTTCGCCATGGCGAAGGGAGTGTGCTCGATGACCAAAACTAAGGTCAACATGAACGGCCAAAACTGAACTATTTAACGATAGTCACATGACCAATGTACGCACGTGAGCTTCCTCCCGTGACCGTGACCGTTGCGGTGAACGGCGCGCGGTTCGGATTTAATACGAAGAACGCGCGGGCGGCACCAGCGATCGTAATGGTCAGATTCTTAGAGGAATTCGCAGCGAGAGTCACCGCAACGCGACCAAGGAGAATCGTCGCACGCGTGATGGCGCGGCTATTGGCCTTCATACGTCCGGTCACTACTGCCGTGACCGTTGCGGTGTCGCGGCACGAAGCCGCTGCGCACGTGAAGTGTATGAGCAAGCCCTTCTGATTAGCTGCGATTGCGGCCCTCTTTGTCGCCACCTGGGCGATACCGTTGCCAACACTGAAAGTCACGGTCGTTGCGGCTGACGAAGCGGGGACGTACGTTGTGTCACCGGCCTTGGTAGCGGTGACGCTACACGTACCCACTGTCGAAGCCGACAGGGAACTACCACTCACGGCACAACCAGTGGCGGTGCCGTTAGCCACCGTGTAAGAAACTGCTCCCGTGCCTGAGCCGCCGCTCGTTACAAGCGTGAGTGGCGTACCGACCGAGCCGGTAACGCTCGTTAGCGAAAGCGCGGCCTGAGCCGTACCCACGTAGAGCGTGAAGGTCCACGTACCCGAGTCACCCGAGACGTCAGAGTCGGT
>DKEO01000043.1:0-12701 GCA_002452255.1 Ferrimicrobium sp. UBA6820 | reverse complement strand
AGGACGGACTGGCCTTACCTACGATGACCTCTTCATTTGCGCATGCGCTTGATACGCCGTTGTTTTTGGCGTCGCCAGGGTAGCTCGCCGCGATGTAGTAATTACCCGCTGACGTAGGTGTATATGAACCCGAGGTTGCCGAGTTGCCGCTCAGACCGTTCGTGCTCGTAAAGAGGACGGTACCCGTGCAGTTGGCGTTGTTGTACACGTCAAAGGTAATGCTGCCGGTTGGCGAATTGGCGCCAGTGAGCGTCGCAGTGTCGGTGAATGATTGTCCCAAACCTATGCTCGACGGCGACGCACCCGAGGATGGAACGGTGTTGATACTCGGGCTGGCCTTACCTTGGACGGTGAACGGCTCGCACGTGATACCAAACGTAAAATTCAAACCCGATGAAGGGTCGTCGTAAGGCGTGTAGGCGACGAAGTAGTAGTTGCCCGGCGTCGTAATGGTGTTAAAGGTGGGCGATACGGAAGTCCCGTAGAGCCAGTTATTACCGCCCCATGACGCAGTGTATTCCGGGAACGACGGCGACGGGTTCGCCGGGATCACCTCTTGCTGTAGCCAACCAGACGGTATTGGCGTCTTGTTCGTATTGGGGCCGGNNAGGTCGGACAACCGGTCGGCACCGATCCAAAGTACAGGTTGAAAGTCATCGTCACCGAGGTATTGGAACTTTCGTTTTGCACCTTGGCAGTGTCATAGACCGTCGCAGGTGCGTTCAAGATCGCACCATTCGAAATCGCAGTGCCCGTTGTTCCTGAAGTCCCTTGCAAACCATTCGTGTAGGACGGACCATCCGGTGAACTCCCGTCGTACACGGTCGAGCCACCCGAGTACACCGTCGTGGAGTAGACGTCGTGCGCACTCGCGACCGCGGTGATGACGAAAACTGATGCGGTCGCCGCAAGAATCGAGGCAACCGCGATTCGTACTGGTCGTACCCTGGTCCCGCTACCATTGGCGCGCGACTGACTACGACGAATCCGAGGGAAAATCCTCAACATGACAGTGCTCCTTCAGCCCTTGCAGTGTCTATCCTTCCAAAATTGAAGGTATTTGTCAAGCCTCAGTGTTTCTATTGTGTGTCCATAGTTATTTAAATTGTCACCAATCGCACTCTCAATGGCACCAGAAACTATGAAACTCGGTGCTAGCGTTGAAAGTCGCGCAAGAAGGATGGCATTGAATTGATCCACGTTCGAGATAACGTTTGGTTCCAGACGTCTGCATATTGAGACAACTGAAGGGTGCGCGTGACGTTGACTTTCGAGAGCGAGCCCGAAGTGGCGTTGACGTCAAATTTCTGACACGACTGATATCGTCACGACGAGGATTCGATTGACACCACACTTTTACTCGCAAGCGCGACTTTAGAGGAATCGATTGACAATGACGAACGGTGAAAAAGAGTCCAAGCCAATCAGAAACCTCTCTGACACTTCGAGCGATCTGGCAAACGCACTAGAGGCCAACGAGTTCTTTCTCGTGTACCAGCCCACCATCGACCTTCAGACCAACGCATTTGCCGGCGTCGAGTCCTTGCTGCGTTGGCGTCATCGCGTTCTAGGGATCATCAATCCCGAGGAGTTCCTTCCCGAGTTGGAGCGAACCGGACAAATCGTTCCCGTAGGCCGCTGGGCACTGCAAGCCGCCTGCGTGCAGGGGGCGACGTGGCACGAAAAGGGCTACCGCTTTGCGGTTTCGGTCAACGTATCAATCCAACAGTTCGATGACGCCACCTTCGCCCATGACGTCGAGTACGCCTTGTCGTCGAGTTTGTTCGATCCCTCGCTGCTGGTGCTTGAATTCCCCTTCTCGATTCTGTCCAGTGATGACGGTTCGGTCGCGTCTCGACTACAAGGATTGCACTCCCAGGGCGTCGGTCTGGCTATTGATGACTTGCGTCCGAGCGAAACTGCCTTCACGACCCTCGAGGAGTACCCGGTTTCCGTGGTGAAACTCGACCGACGATTCATCGCCGAATTGGCAACTTCACACTCCGCCGAGAAGCTCATCGTGCAACTCGTCGACATTGCCAAGACGCGAAACTTGCAGATCATCGCCGCAGGCGTCGAAGACGCGCAGCAGAGGAAGCAGTTGCAACACGATCAAGTCAACATTGGTCAGGGCTTCCTTTTCTCTGAGCCTCACGAGGCGGCCGAAATTGATCGATTTCTTGAAGACTTCGCAATCTTTTCGGGGAAGCCCCTGTAGGTCTTCATGCCGACGCCCACCGTAGGACGACGAAAGCCTCACGGAACGACGAAGGATTCTCGGCGTGCCATGAAAGTGACCGCGGTCATCTATAGGGCCACCTCGCTGCGCACAAGCGATATCCAATGACGCCTCGCAGCACTCATCAAGTCCGATCGTTCATTCCTAACGTCGACGGACTCGACGACAATTCGCGGAGTCGCTCTGAGCAATTTCTCGTGCGCTACGGGGAGCTCCGGGCTAACGTCAACTCAAGTCTCGATACCGCAGAGCTCTATGAGCACGAACTCTCTTGTCTCGTGGAAGCAGCCGTGCCCGTTTTCTGCGATTGGTGCGAGATTGACCTTCTCAACGCGGACGACTCGTTGGAACGGATTGCGAGCCGATCCAATGGAGAACCGCACAGCGTCGAGGCGACGATCGAACGGCGCGTTCCCGATCTCGACACCATCGTGCGTCGAGCACTCGAAAACCAGAGCAGCCAGACGTACCCCACGAGTGATTCGACCGTCCTCCCCTATTGCATCGTCGTGGGTCTTTGGGTAAACGACACACCTTTCGGCGCCGTGACTTTTGTCCTCGACGAGACGAAACTTGGTTTCTCCGCGATCGACTTGACAGCAGCCCACGAAGCGGCGCTTATCGTGTCGGACGCTGTCGAGCGGTCGATACTTCACCGCGACACTCGTGATGCAGTACGTCGTTCGCAACGTATCGCTAGTCAATTGCACCAGTTGATCGCCACATCAATCGCGGTGGCTGGACTTCACAGTGAGCAAGACATCCTTCGTCGATTTGCACAAAGCGGTCGTAATGTCTTTGACGCTGATCGTGCTCTTGTCTCACTTGAACGCGGTCCGCTCGCCCCGCTCGTCGGCATCGCCGAACGCAACAAGACCGCCCGCTACGCGCGCCCCGACGACGAACCGACTCTGCGCGAACTTCCCGCGTCACGCGCAAGCAACCTCGTGCTCTGGAGCGACGCCCGTTGGTGCGTCGCTCCCCTGCTCGTGAATCGTGTGGCGTCACGTGGCTCCATCGCCATCGAGCGCGATCAAGGTAATGGCTTCAGCGCCGAGGAACGTGAAGTACTCACACTCCTAGCTCAGATGGCCTCGACGGCGTTTGGTGCACTCGAGCTCAGCAGAACGATCCAGCGGAATGAAGTTCGCTGGCGCGTTCTCGTGGAAACCGCACCAGTCGGCATTGTCGAAGTCGATCCCGAGGGGAACATTCGCTGGTGGAACCGCGCTGCCGCGAAGATTTTCGCTTGGTCGGACTTTACTGAGACGTTCGATGGATCAGGTCCCGAGATACCTCCCACGGTGAAGGACAGATTCCTCGACCTATGGTCCGAAGCTTTGCGCGGGACCCTCGAAGGAAGCCGCGACTTGCACGACGTCGAAATCAACGGTCGGCTGCGTCACCTCACGGCCTCGGCGGTGCCTCTCCCCTCTGCCGGTGCCGAGACTCACAGTTTGTTGACGCTCGTCGACGACGTCACGAATCAACGAGAACTGAAACAAGAACTCCGCCACGCCCACCAGATGGAACTTCGCGGTCAAGTGGCCAGCAGCGTTGCACACGACTTCAATAATCTGTTAACGCTGATTTCCGGCTACGCCGAGATTCTCTCCCAGGATCTCGGCGGCGACGATCGTGAATTGGAGATGGTCCGCAATATTCAAGCGACGGCATCGCGGGCATCACAATTGACCGGGCAGCTCCAGGCCATTGGTCGCACGCAGAGCACCGAGTCGGTGGTGGTGGATCCGGTCGAGCTGATTCGCGCCAACGAAGAAGTGCTGGAGCGAATCATGGGCGTCGATGTCAGCGTGACGTGGTTGCTCGACGCGGGTGTCGCCAACGTAAAGGTCGACGCCGACCAATTCGAGCAGATGATCCTTAACCTCGCAATCAATGCTCGTGACGCGATGCCCGATNNAGCCCGATGGTGGTCGACTAACGATCACGGCGCGCAACGAGACTGTGGACAAGCAGCAAAGCTCAATACTCGAACTCTCCGAGGGCGACTACGTCGTAGTCTCGGTCGCCGACACGGGGATCGGGATGGATGAGGAGACGCGAAGGCATTGCTTTGAACCATTGTTCACTACGAAGGGTCCCTTCAACGGAACCGGCATGGGCCTGGCCGCCGCTCGACGTTTCGTCGAAGAGAGCGGCGGCGTCATCAAGTGCACGAGCGAACTTCAACGAGGAACCAGTTTCGACGTTCTGCTGCCCGCGGTCCTTGACGCCGCAACCGTGGCCGCGAGCCACGATGAGATTGCCCGACCCAGGGGATCGGCCACGGTCCTGCTCGCCGATGACGACGAGGGACTGCGCTCGCTGATGGCCCAAGTCCTTGGTCGCAACGGCTACGTCGTGATTGAAGCGGGATCGGCGGAAGAGGCCCTCGAGCTCGCGCGAGCTCGAACGGCACCCATCGATGTGCTCATCAGCGACGTTGTCATGGGTGAGCTTTCGGGACCCGAACTGGCACGCCTGCTTCAAAACGACTATCCGCGGCTTCGAGTACTGCTGATCTCTGGCACGGCGGACGCGACCGTCGTGGAGTTCTTGGCTGAAGGTACTGCCCTCTTCCTCGCCAAGCCGTTTAAGCCAAGCAAGTTGATTGACGAAGTCCACGGACTGCTCGAGCACCCCGGTCCAGGGTCTTAGGAGTTACCGTCGACCCTGCGCAGGTCTTACTTCGAGGTTTGCGGCTCGAACCGGTAGCCCACGCCACGCACGGTGGTGATCCACTTCGGGTGATCGGAGTCCTTTTCGATCTTGAGCCGAATTCGACGAATGTGCTCGGTCACCGTCGCTTCGTTTTGCCACTCGCTTGATGATTCCCACACGTGGTCGAGCAACTGCGCGCGGGTATAGACCTGGCGCGGTGTTGAGGCAAGAAACGCCAAAAGGGCAAATTCCTTCGACGTCAGGTCTAGAAGTTCGCCCTCGAGATGGACCTCGTGGGTACTCTCATTGATCAAGAGTTCACCGAATCGCATAGTCGGCGCATCGATTTCGTGCTGCTTGGCGCTCACGCCGGCGCGTCGCAGCACGGACTCAATTCGTGCCGACACTTCAGCGAGGGAAAATGGCTTCACGACGTAGTCATCGGCACCAAGCTTCAAGCCAGCAATCCGTTCCGACTCAAGCCCCCGGCCCGTGAGGAATATCGTCGGCACGTCACTAATCAAGCGAATCTCGCGAAGCACGTCTCGCCCGTCCTCGCTACCCAGGACGATATCGAGCAACACCAATTCTGGATTCTGCGTCGCGGTTAGCCTTAGTGCGGTCGCCGAATCATTCGCAGTGGCGATCTCGTAACCTTCGCCCGTCAAGAAAGTCTCCATCAAGTGGACAAGGTCCGCGTCATCGTCGACGATGAGTATCTTGGTCATAGCACGAACGTCACTTCTGCGCACCATCGGTCGAGGCACTATCACCGTCGTAACGAAGGCGCGTGGGGCCCAAGAGGAGACGCTCGCCCACTAGATCCATGTCGCCATCCTAGGAAAGTCCTGGCACTTTTCGTGGCATCAAGAGTCACCTTTCCGTCGGGCAGCTTCGCGAACAAGACCGTCTCTCAGCATGGCTCATGTTGGGACTTGGCGTCTCGGCCGATCGACTTCCACCGACGTTTGTAGCGGTGTCCTATGTACCCAACGATCATCAATTTCGCCGAAGGATCTAGGTCAGCGTTGCGAAGACGGTCACGTTCCTGTTCCGAGCTCGGCCCACCACGGTCAGATTGGACGCGCTAGGGGCGGACGAACCCTTCGAGACCTCCTCCATCCGAATCTCGACCTTTACGCCGTCGTGCACCATCGCCTCGTGCAGATATGTCGCGACGCTCGCCGCACGCCGGACGCCGAGGGCCAAGTTATAGGCCGCACTTCCGACGATGTCGCAGTAACCCGTGAAGACGATCAACTTGGTCCCGGTTTTCTTCACCTCACGAGCGAAGCCTTGCAGTTGTCGATCCATGGTCGGGGTGAGCGTAGCGAAGCCAGTGGCGAACGGGAACAGCGTCAAAAGATCAGCATTGGACGCATCAACGACAACACCCACCGACACTGAGGCGCGAGCGCCCGTGTTCACGAATCCTTGTGACAAGACGATGGCGTGACCTGCCGCAATATTCGACGGGACTCTAACCGTCGCCGAGAATGTTCCATTCGCCTTAACTACCACACTGCCTAAAAAGATCTGCGGAGAGAAGATGTAGAGGTCCGTCACCGACGCCGGGTAGAAACCCGTACCCGTGATCTTTGCCGTACCGTTCTTCACGAGCACCACCGTGAATCCGGTGCTGGTGCTGATGGTCGAAGTCGTCGTGATCGTCATGGTGATGCCGTTACTACGCGCGGTCACGCTCGTGTTCGTTATAGCGAGTGTGCCGCTGGAAGTCGCGCCGTTCAAAACGGTTCCAGAAACGGTGCCGGGATTCAAGGGCTTGATAGGCGTGACGCCCGAGGTGACGCCTAGGCCATTGGGTCCATTCAGAATGGGTGCACCGGTGGTCGTTACCGAATTAGAAAGGGCGATTGCGGACGTGGCGATTGGCGACGTGGAATTCATGACGACGCTGAATGTGTACGCAGTGCCGTTCTTAAGCCCCGTCACGAAGCACCTCGTCGTCGAAGTCACGCACGTCGCTCCTCCAGGAAGCGCCGTAACCGTGTACTTGACGCCGGTCAACTGAGACGCGTTGGAAGGTGCAACGAACGTCACGAGGGCGTCGGAGTCACCCGCTAATGCAACCACGTCAACCGGCGCGCCCGCCGAAGACGCCGTCCCCGCAGTCACCGTCAGCGGGATAGTCGCTGTGGCGTACTGTCCGGTATTGGTGACAGTCACCGTCACGGGAAATGTTCCTGTCGTCGTCGGCGTACCTGAAACGACGCCACTGCTCGAACACGTCAGGTCTGCCGGCAGGCCCGAGCACGTCCACGTACTTGGACCGGTCGTGCCACTCGCGCTAAGCGTTGCGCTGTATGGCTGACCTTCGGTGGCGCCCGGAAGTGTGGTCGTCGTAACGACCAGTGTGGGTGCGCCGCCACCGCCACCGCCGCCACTTCCGCCGACAGCAGCGCTGAAGCTGACCGGGACTGAACCGAGGGCGTAATTCGATTGGGTGATATCTGTGGCGGACAGCGTCGACGTTTCGACGACCGGGTCACTGACGCTGAACGAGGCCACGTTCGTAGCCCCCGTGCTCATCGGTGACGTCGACACCAAGGCGCTACCGGTGCCCGCGAGAGCCACCGTCGCGTCGTCGACCGGATTGCCGTATTGGTCGGCGAGGGTCACGGTCACCGTGGTCGAACCGGGAATGGTGACTGCAGCAGGGTTGGCGACCACCGTGGAACTAATCGCCGAGGCCAGTCCGGCCACGAAGGTGACGTTGATCGTCGAGGACGTCGGTCCGTAGGCGCCCCACGCACTCTTGGTCACGACGAACGGACACGTGACCGCCAGCAACGACATGACAACGCCCGAAGAGGAGACGGCGCAGCTCGCCGGGTCGCTAGATCCGAGCGCGAAGCCCAAGGTCCCCGAACCACTTCCACCGCCCACGACGACTTGGGGATTCGAACCGACGACCGGACTCGTGGAGGATTCGGGAGGAGTGAGCGTCAAAAGGAGCGGCGCTTGGGATAACTCGGTGAAGGTCGCCGTCGTCGTGGCGCTTGGACCACTGATCGTCGCGCTCTGCGCGCTCGCGCGGTACGTCACGTCCTCGACCGTGGCGTCGGTGACGTAGAAGGTCGAAGTACCGAATGAATCGCTGGTCTGGGTGTTCGTACCGCTCAACGGGTTCACGCCGGTGTGCACGCTCGACGACCCGATGTTCGTCAATATCACGTCCACGCCCGCAGTGGCGTTACCGTATTGGTCCTCGAGAGTCACGGTCACGGTTGCGTAACTCGTGGCGTCAGCAGGCTGGCTCGCGTTCGTGACGACAATCGAGGAATTCGCCGCGTCGACCGAACCAGGACTGAAGGTGACGAAGTCCGTCGAGGAGTTCGCTGGACCGTACGTTCCGTCGCCGGCCCTCGTAGCGATAACGGGACACGTCACCGCCGCGTTCGATGAAGACAACACGCCCGGTGAGGAAAACCCACAACTTGACGATGCGCCAGAAGCCAACGCGTAAGTAATGCTGCCTGTACCACTTCCACCAACTGCACTCATCTGTGCTGTTTGTCCGACCGTCGGGTTGGCTGGATTGGCGCTCTCGGTCAGGCCACTTTGGGTTAGGAACCCGAAGGTCGCCGTTGACGAAGACGAGCCGCTGATGGAAGTCGACTGAGCAGCAATGCTCGCGCCGTATTCGACGATCTGGGCAGTGTGGTCGGCGACGTAGAAGGTGGCTACACCCAGTGCACCCGTCAACTCCGCGTTGGTGCCGGTTTGCGCCACACAATTCGTGTAAACCGACGACGAGCCGATGGTGGTGAGTGATACCGACAGTCCCGGAGTCACGTTCCCGTACTGGTCCTCGAGGGTGACCGTCACCGTGGCGCAACTTGTACCATTGGCTGGTTCATTCGGGAACGTGACCACCACCGACGATGCGGAAGCGCTCACGGGACCGGGCACGAACGTGACGGTCAGTGGCAGCGAACTCACCGGCGCGTAAGTGGTGTTTCCGGGCATGGTGGCGGTAACGGGACACGAGATCGCCATATTGTGTGTGGACAACACGCCCGACAAGAGCACACAATCGCTTGGTGCTCCTGCGCCTAAGGAATAGGTGACGGTCAACCCGTCGGTGCCACCCGTGTAGCCCATCACGACGGACTGGCCCGCGACAGGGCTCGAAGGGTTGGCGGTCGCAGTCAGCGTCGCCTGCGAGAGCAGCGCGAACGTCGCGGTTGTCGAAACGCCGCTTATCGTCATCGACTGCGCGGACGCCGCAAGGGTGACCGATTCGGAGGCGGTATCAGTCACGTAAAACGTCGCCACGCCACTGGCGTTCGTGCTCTGCGTGCTCGAGCCCGTCTGCGCAGCACAGTTGTTATAGACAGCATTGGTCGCCGAGAGTCCGTTGAGCGTAACGGCAACGTTTGGTATGACGTTGTGATCGGCATCCTCGAGCGTCACGGTGGCCGTGGCACAACTCGTGCCGTTGGGAGGATTGTTCGGGTTCGTCACCACAATCGACGAATTCGCAGTGCTCACGGGACCAGGATTTACGAGAATCGAGTAGGACGGACTCGTGGCCGAAAGTATTCCCCCCGCGTCAGCCTCCCTCAGGGTGAACGTGTACGCGCCCGCGGTCGTGGGAGTACCGGTAAGAGCACCCGTCGCGGTATTGAGCGAGAGCCCCGGCGGGAGTGATCCCGCCGACACCGACCACGTAAACGGCGACTGCCCGCCGTTCGTTGCGATGGCCTGGTTGTAGGACACCGTCGTCTCGCCATTCGCCACACTCGAGGTCGTGATGACCGGCCGGTTGTAGATCTCGAAGAGCGTCTCGTTGAGTCCATAGCTCGTGACCCACACGTGCGATCCGTCGTCGGCGATGTTTCTCGGTGCCGAAGTGCCAGGCTCGTTGGGATTAGTGAGCGTGAAGGTATTGATGACCGAGTGAGAAGCAATGCTTATCTCCGATACGGTCCCGCTACCACGGTTCGTCACCCACACGTCGGTGCCGTCCGACACCAATTGGTCGGGCACGCCCCCCACCGTTATGGCGGTCCCATCAGTTCCTCCAGTAGCGCAATTGATCTCCGTGACACTGCCAGTCGGATCATTCGTGCCGGTGTAACCAGGCGCACTACTAATCCAGACGTGCGTCCCGTCCGAGGAGATGCCACACAGTCCCGCGGGCACGTTGATGGTTCGAACGTAAGACGCGTTCGACGCGTTCAACTCCACGACCTGCGTGCCGTTGTAATGGCAGTCCGAGTCGCCAGCGGTTGCTTCGGTCGCCACCCACACGTGAGTGCCGTCAGTCGAGACCATGAACGGCCCCGCGATATTTTGCAAGGTGGCCGCGCTGACCGTCGTGACCACGCCCGTCGCGACAACGATCTCACTGAGCGTACCTCCACCGGTGAGATTCACACTGCCAGGATTCGGCACCCACACGTCGGTGCCATCGTCCGACAGACCATACGGTTGACTTCCTACCGTGACCGCTCGCGTGTACGTGGGCGCGTCACCGGCCCCGAGAGTGAATTCGTCGACGAGGGCACTTTGGTACAGCGAGACCCAGAGGTGTCCAGACGATCCGTTGCCATCAACGGCGACCCAATTCGCGTTGGAAGTACCACCGAGATTTGCCGCGCCAGCCGTCGTCGAGATGACGGTACCCGACGCGTTATACGTGTAGATGCCACCACTCGTGATCGCGTATTCGAGCAGGCCCGTCGACGCCGAATAGCCACAGACCGATGACCCGACCGGAAACGCCACCCAGACAACGGAGCCATCGGTGGCCACCCCCTGAGGATCTTCAGCGTTTCCGCCACAGTAGGCCGTGCTGGTCTCGGTGAAGATGTCGCGACCGATTGCGGGATTGGTCAGCGTTCCCGGGAAGTTCGCCACGTTAATCGTCGGAAACGGCGTCACGAAAGTCGCCCCAGCTGTCGGACTCACCGCGCCCGTATTGCCGGTGGCGTTGGTCGCCACACTGAAGTCGGTGCCGGGTAGGGTCCCAATCGCTGGATTGGTGAATCCCGAAAGGGCGAAGAGCGCGGGCGTGTTCGCCGCGAGCGTGCAACCCGTCCCCGTGGTGATGGTGATCTGACCCGCCGAAGGCGAGTTCACCGCGACCGAAGGCGCCGAACAAGGATTAGCCGAGAAACCAGAGACGCTCCTAAAGGTCGTCGACGATGGGATCGCCACGCCAGTAAAACTCACCGTGATGGTTGACGTCGCCGTCAACGCCGTCGAAGCGGTAAAGCCAATGTCCCACAAGTCCGCCACGCCCGCTGCCGTCGTGGTGGGTACGAAGGTAACGCTGGTCACTGCGGCCGAGGCACTGGCCTCGAAGCCAACCACCGACACTGCGGATCCCACCAGCGCGAGGCCCAACGAAATAGTCAGGAATTTACGAGATAACTTTTTCAACTGCAGACCTTCAACTTTCTAGAAAACGAGGTTTCTAGATTTGCGTGCGAGGTCCAAACACGTGACGCTTGAGCGCCGTAATCAACTTCATTGCTCAGAACGGGCAACTTGCCGTTCACTCCGCAAACCTCTCCCTAGGAAGTCGAGGTCTGCGAAAGCGTGCGACTGTTGGTGAACAATTCCGTCCCGGTGATTATTCTACTTCACATTCTCAGGACGACGGCGATTACTTTCGGTTCGATCGCCCTAGCCCAGCACCACGGAGCGAATCACCGCACCAGGTACTCCCGTAGATAACTGACCGCCGATGTCGATGATCGTCACCGAAAAGTTGACTGCACACCAGGGCGAAACCCAAAACGAGGTCACAAAATCGGTCGCGATGAATGGCCCCTACGACGCCCTTTGACGAGACGGGCGGCGGATCGCCCCGCGCTTGATCCGCCGCCCGCTGCCGATGTCCTAGAAGAGAATTGCGAAGACGGTCACGTTCCTATTGCGTGCGCGACCGTTCGTCGTGAGGTTTGACGCACTCGGAGCCGTTGAACCCTTTGAGACCGATACGAAGCGGATACGAGCAGTTACGCCATCCAACAACAGGGCTTGTCGTAGGTAGGTCGCCGCACCTTGCGCACGGCGATCACCGAGGGCGAGGTTCGAAGCCGACCCTCCAATGGTGTCGGTGAAGCCAGTGAAAACCACCAGCTTGGTGCCGAGCTTCTTGACCTCCAGGGCGAAGCTCTGGAGCTGGCGGTCCATGGTTGGGGTGAGCGCTGCCGATCCGGTCGCGAAGGGGAACAGTGTCAAGAGCGCGGCGTTCGACGCGTCGACCACTATACCGACTGACACCGAGGCGCGAGCCCCCGATTTGACGAAACCCTGCGAGAGCACGATGTCGTTGCCAGCGGGAACGTTCGAAGGAACCCTCACTGTTGACGAATAGGTGCCGTTGGTCTTCACCGTCGCGTTGCCCAAGAAGATCTGCGGTGAGAAGATGTAGAGGTCGACGACCGAGCCTGGAAGGAAACCCGTGCCCGTTACCGTCGCGACGCCCTTCTTGACGAGTACGACCGTAAAACCCGTCGTAGTGCTGATCGTTGACGAGGTCGCAATGGTCATCGTCACGCCACCGCTGCGAGCTGTCACGCTTGAGTTCGATACGCCGAGCGAACCGGCTGACGTGGAACCGTTGAGTACCGTGCCAATCACACTGCCAGGACTCAGCGACTTGATCGGCAACGCCAATGTCGTGGTGCCCATGCCGTTGGACCCTTCAAGAATGGGAGCAGCCGACGGTGTCACCGGATTCGACATTCCTGGCGGCGACGTCGCCGTGGGCGACGTCGAAGTGGCGACGACACTAAAGGTGTAGGTGGTCCCGTTGGTG
>DKEO01000069.1:0-22808 GCA_002452255.1 Ferrimicrobium sp. UBA6820 | reverse complement strand
CGGACATGCGAGCAGTATTGCAAAACTGTCGCGGAGCTGACGGCGGTGGTGTTTTGCTCACCCGAACGTAAGTATTCGCGTCGAAACCGCCGTTGACCAGACAAGGTGCACCCCAGGTCGTTAGTCACTTCTTAGAAAAGCCCCTTGTATTCAAATACCAACCTAAGTAAAATTAGAAACCCCGCCGAGGTGGACTTTTCGTAAGACACCGAGGTATTAGCCAATAAGGATTACTCATGTCGTTGATCTGGAACCGCACCCACGCCTGGGATGACGCCGACTGGCGCTCGAACGCCGCGTGCCGTGACACCGAACCCGAACTCTTCTTTCCCATCGGCACCACCGGCATGGCGACCGACCAGATCGAGTCCGCCAAGCGCGTCTGTGACAATTGTGACGCGCAGAAGGCCTGTCTGGAGTTCGCCCTCGCCACCAACCAGGAGTCGGGCGTCTGGGGCGGTACCACCGAGGACGAGCGCCGCAAACTGCGCAAGCAGTGGCTGGCCGCTCGCCGTCGCGCCTCGATGAACTAGAGACGCACCTCGGTCGGCACGACGACGCGCACGAACGTACCCCCGCCCTCGGCGTAGGGTACCGAATTCATCTCAATGGTCCCGTGCAGTTGCGCGCGCACGAGGTCGCGCACGATCGACAGTCCCAGGCTCGTCGGCACGTCCAGTGAGAAGTCCGCGCGCAGACCGCGCCCGTTGTCGCGGATCTCGGCGACGGCGTTGCCGTCGATTTGATAGAGATTGAGCGTCACCACGCCCACGTGCTCGTTCGACGCGCCGCCGAAGTCGACGAACGCGTGCTCGACGGCGTTGGTGAGCAACTCCGCGAGCGCCACCGCGAGCGGCGTCGCCAGGTCCGTCGAGAGCGTGCCGAGTTCGCCGTTCACCACGATCTCGACCGGATGCAGCGCCAGGACCGTGTCTTCGACGAGCAGCACGAGCGAACGCACGATCTCGTCAAAGACGACCTCCTCACCGGGTTCACGCGAGAGCACCTCGTGAACTACGGCGATCGAGCGCACTCGACGTTCCGCCTCCTGGAGCGCGATCCTCGTCTCGAGCTCGTCGCTACGTCGCGCCTGGAGGCGCAGCAACGAAGAGATCGTCTGCAGGTTGTTCTTCACGCGGTGGTGGACCTCGCGAACGGCCGCCTCCTTGTTGAGCACCACGCGATTGAGTTGGCGAAGGTCCGAGACGTCACGCACCAACAAGACGACCCCGGTCACGAGACCGTGCTCGAGCAAGGGCACGCAGTGAAAGAGGATCGCCACGTCGTGACCCCGGTCGACCTCTTCGAGCGCGGGGATGCCGTACTCGAGGCAGCGTTCGACCACGCGCACGCGCAGTCCCAGCTCGGGCAAGGTGCGACCTTCTGAAGAGGCGTAGATACCCAGGCGGTGCAGGGCGTTGGCGGCGTTGGGGGTGGCGAACTCGATCTCGCCCTTGGCGTCGAGCAGGATGATGCCGTCGCCCACGCGAGGCAGGCCCGGCCCGGCGACGTCGTCCTCGCGGTAGGGGAACGCCGAATCGGCGACCATGGCGCACAGGCGCACGAAGATCGACAGGTAGGCCTGTTCGTACAGCGACGCCGGTCCACGCAGCGGTCCCTGGAGTCGGACCATGACCGCCACGATCTTGCCGTCGTAGCGAACCGGCACGCACCAGACCGGCACCACGTCGTCGATCGTGTCGACCTTCACTTCGCCCACCATTCGAGTCCCGTTCTCGAAGGCCAGATCGACGAGGGGCCAGGAGCCCGACTGCTGGGTCGTGCCCACCAGGTCGTCGTTGAGGATCGTCGAGCGATTGTTCGGGCGCATCTGTCCGAGCACGACGAAGTTCGGTTCTTGCGCTGAGGGCTCGTGCACGCGCGCCATCAACAAGAGGTCCGAGAAGGAGAGGTCCGCGAGCAGCGACCACGACGCCGTGAGGCGCAGCAAGTGGTCAATCGCGGGTTCTTCGAGGTTCGTGCGCAGGTTCGCGAGTTCAGCGAGGGTCGCCATCAGTTATCGCAGCGCGACCATCGAACGTTGGCGCTTGGTGTAGGTGGCCAGTTCGTGCACGCCCCGCGACTCGAGCAGCGTGGCCAAGTCGCTGGCACGTTCACCGACTCTTTCGAGACGGTGCGCGTCGCTGGCGGTCGTGAACGTCAGGTTCCGCGCGACCAGGTGATCGAGAAAACCTTGGGCGGGGTACTGCTCGGCGACCGGCTTCTTCCACCCGGCCGACGACACTTCGATCGAGACGTCGGCCTCTTTCGCGGCGTCAGCCGCCTGCTCCCAGAACTGGCTCGGGTCCGAGGAGATGAATCCCGCCACCTTGATGAGGTCCGGGTGCGCGAGTACGTCGACGGCGTTGGTCCCCGCCAGCTCGGCGATGCGCGCTGCGTAGTCCGTCCAGGCCTGGTCGACGTCGCGCACGTCCCACTGGTGGCGCTGGACGGGGTTCTCGTAGTCGTCGAACTGCCAGGTGTCGATCCAGTGCACCGAGCCGATCAGCACGTCAAAGGGGTACTGGGCGAGCAGGTCCGCCACCTCGACCATCTGGCCTCGAAAGTAGTCCACCTCGAGTCCCACCTTCACGGGTAGGCCCTGTTCCTTGGCGGCGACCGCCAGGTTGACGTAGTCCTCCAACGAGTTTCGCGCGTGCCAGTCGAAGTACTCGGCCAGAGCCACGCTCGTGGGTTCGTGACCGAACTTCAACCAGAAGGGACCCACCAGCGAGGCGACGTCGACGAAGCGGTGCGTGTGCTCGGTGAGCGCCAGTTCGCTGACGCCGTGCGTGGCGGCCTCCTCGCAGTACGCGGCGATCTGGTCGATCTGATACGTGACCGAGGACTCCGAGTGGGGCCAGAGGTGAAGGTGGTAGTCGATCACGGACTGGCCCTGGCGTCAGTCCGCGCCGAAGCCCACGATGCGCTCGCTCGAGGACGTCGCGAACTCCACGTAGGCAATGCGCGAGGCGGGAACACCCACGCGCCGGTCCTTGCGGTCGGTGAGCCAGAGTATGGTCTCGGTCCCCAGGGCGGCCTCGACCTCTTTCATGATCTCTTCACGATTGGCGCCCTCGGGGAGCTCGATCTCGAGTTCCTTCATTGACTGCACGATGCCAATTCGAATATCCATCACTTCTCCTCTGCCACAGTGGCTCTACCCCATGTTACGGCGCTGGGGCAAGATAGGAACGTGAGCAATGATCCAGTGTCCGAGCGCAGTCTGCGCTGGGCCGCGACCATGTCGGGTTACGAAGGGGCGTCGGACGACGTCGTCATCGCCCACGAGGACTCGAGCGCACACATCGAACCAGCCGTCGCGACGGACACACCCTTCGAAGGGACGCTCGCCCGACGCGAAAGCCAACTCGACGAATTGCTCGCTGCCGGCGCCACGAGGTCGCACGCGGCGGGCATTCGAGCGCGCGAGGAGCAACCCGACGAGTTTCGCACGTGCTTCGAACGCGACCGCGACCGCATACTGCACAGTGCGTCGTTTCGACGGCTCGCGGGAAAGACGCAGGTCTTCGTCTTTCCCGAGGACCACATGCGCACTCGTCTCACCCACGCCCTCGAAGTGGCCCAGGTCGCGACCGGTATTGCGCGCGCCGTGGGCCTCAACGTCGCCCTCACCGAAGCGATCGCTTTGGGCCACGATTGCGGGCACGGTCCCGGTGGTCACGCGAGCGAAGAGGCGTTCGACCCCTTTGTCGAGGGCGGCTTCGACCACGCTCTCTGGGGGGCTGACGTGTCACTCGTGGAGCTCAATCTCTGTGCGGAAACCCTCGACGGCATCAGGAACCATTCGTGGTCGCGGCCCGCGCCGTCGACGCCCGAAGGTGAAGTGGTGAGCTGGTCCGACCGCATCGCCTACGTGTGCCACGACTTCGAGGACGCCGTCTCCGCGGGCATCGTCAAGCCCGAGGACCTGCCCGCCCTCGTCGCCCAGCGCTGCGGCGAGCGACGCGGCCACCAACTCGGCACCTTCATCAACGCCATGATCGCCACGATCCGTTCGACGGGCGTGATTGGGATGGACGCCTCGCACGCCGAAGCACTGAGTGCCTTTCGACACTTCAATTACGAGTCGATCTACCTGCGCGGCGCGTCTCGTCAGCAGGCATCAGCCGTCGTCGCGATGTTGCGCGCCCTCGTGGAGTACTTCGCCCTCCATCCTCAACTGATTCCCGACGTCGCTGAACGCGGTGGTGAGTTGGACTCGCCTTCGGATGCGCTGTTCGAGGCCGTTTCCTACGTCGCGGGTATGACCGACCGCTACGCCTGTCGACGCGCGGTCACGCTACTGGACTGGCCCATAGACCGGTTGCCAAGCGGCGTCGACCGTTAGCTTCAATGACAGCGAGCTCTTCGCTTTGACGATCGGGATCGTCTACTGAATGTACGTCGAGACCAACGTCGCTAAATCGACGATTGGCGCACGGCGCGAACTTCGCGTGAGCGAGCCATCAATCGAGTGCCGCCGTACGACGATCTTGAAAATACTGGGGTGACCCGTCGAGCCATATTCCTTCGTTGGCAATGGTGCGGAGCACCGAGTCACGAGTCCGAAGNNCTTTCGCACCGTTCGTCTGAATCGTCAAAACCGGCGGGTCTCACCACGAGATTGTCGATGGCATTTTTCACAAGCATTCCTCCACGAGCCGCCGAACTTCGGGTCAATCGGCTCTCGTCGCCGCCTCGATATTGACCATGAGTGGTCTACCACCCTTCATCCACTCGAGACGCTGCTCGGTCGTGCGCAAAGCGACGCGTTGGTGCGTGAGAATCCAAAAGGCGTTGGTGCGAATGGCGTTCTCCACGGCGAGCGCGACGTCGTCGGGGTCAATGCCACTNNTTGCCGCTCATCGCCAATTCGTGGAAGAGACTCTCGGACATGCCAACTACCGCGAACTTGCTCGCGCAGTACGCGCCCATGCCCGGCATGCCGCCCAGTCCCGCCAGCGACGCGGTGTTCACGACGTGGCCCTCGTTCTGTTCCAGGAAATACGGCACGAAGGCGTTGATGCCGTTGACGACGCCGCCGATGTCGATGCCGAACACCCAGTCCCAGACCTTCTTAGGGGTGCCGATCGTCGGACCGCCCACGACGCCGGCGTTGTTGAAGACCACGTGCACGCCACCGAACTGTGACAAGGCCGTCTCGCGAAGGGCGTTCACGTCGTTCTCGTTCGCGACGTCACAGCGAACGCCTGCTACCTTGGCGCCCTCGTCGCGGAGGTCCTTCAGCGCACTTTCGAGCGCGGTCTCCTCGATGTCGCCGAGCACCAGGTTCACGCCCGATGACGCCAGTCGCCGTGCCGTGGCGAGACCGATGCCCGACGCGCCGCCGGTGATGACCGCGGTCTTTCCCTCTAACTCCATACGCCCCCCTCAATACCGGCCGGCTAGACCAGCCTGAGTTCTTGACGATAGACGCGCGCGGGACCCTGCGCCGCCACGGCCCGGGCGAGGGCGACGAAGGCCTGGGCGACTTCACTGTCGGGGCTCGCCACCACGACCGGCTCACCGACGTCGCCGCCTTCGCGCAGCCTGGTCTCGAGGGGAATCTGGCCGAGCAGGGGAACACCCAGTTCGTCGGCGATGCGCTTTCCCCCACCCGTGCCAAAGATCTCGTAACGCTTCGCGTCGTCGCCGGTGAACCAGCTCATGTTCTCGATCACCCCGCGCACCGACAGCTTCAGCTTGCGCGCGGCGTAGGCCGAGCGTTGGGCGACTCGCTGGGCGGCGGCCTGAGGGGTCGTGACGACGTACATCTCGATGCGCGGCAGTACCTCGGACAACGTGAGCGCCACGTCACCGGTGCCCGGGGGCATGTCGATCAACAAGAAGTCCGGTTCGTCCCACCAGGCCTCGGTGACGAGTTGTTCGATCGCCTTGTGCAACATCGGTCCGCGCCAGATCACCGGTTGCTCGTCGGGCACGAAGTAGCCCATCGAGACACAGCGCACGCCGTGGGCGAGCGTGGGTATGACCGTGTCGCCGAGCACGATCGGGTCGTTGGTGGCGCCGAGCATCTTGGGCAGCGAGAAGCCGTAGACGTCGGCGTCGAGCACGCCGACCTGGTAGCCGAGCGCCGCCAGCGAGATCGCCAGGTTGATGGTCACCGAGGACTTGCCGACCCCGCCCTTGCCCGAGGAGATGCCGAGCACGCGGGTCTTGGAGAGCTTGTCGAGGAATTTCGGCGCCGCGTCAGCGTGGCCGTGGGCGTGCTCGCCCGGGCCCGGGTCGCCCGCCATCTCACCTCGCAAGAAATTGCGCAAGGTGAGTTTTTCCTCGTCGTTCATGGCGCGAACTATGACACTCGCCCCCGGGGCGACCAAGTCGATGGACGCCTCGATCAGCGCGAGATTGGGCCAACCCGTCACGGGCAGCACGAGCTGCACGCGCGTGGCGCCGTTCGCCTCGCCGACCTCGCCGAGGAATCCGAGCTCGCCCAGGGTGCGCACCAACTGGGGCTCGACGATCTGGGCCAATTGCTGGGAAATTGCGGGGTCTAGGGCCACGAGAAATATCCTTCTTTAGTCCCTAGAGGTTACCGTCGTGGCTCGAGCGCCGACTCGTAGACTTCCTTCGTGAGCACGACCCAGCACGACAACGACGTCGATCCGGAGCTCTTCAGCGCCAACATCACCAGTCTCACGCACTCCTTTGGCGACAACACCCGACGCAAGATCTACTTCTTCGTTCGAGAGAACCCCGGGGCGACCGCGGCCGACCTCTCGTCGCACTGCCACGTGCACGCCAACGTCGTTCGCCACCACCTCGAACGCCTCGCCGAAGGCGGCTACGTGACCTTCGACAGCGTGCGAAAGACGACCGTCGGCCGTCCCGCCAAGGGCTACCACGTCGTGGACGACTCGCTGGTGATCGACGGCTCGATGCGCCGCGACGCGCTGCTCGTCGCGCTCTTGGAGATGGCCCTCGAACGCCTCGGACCCGACGACGCCGAGCAGATGGCCCACGACGTGGGCGTCGACTACGGACGCTCGCTCGGGGCGGCCGTCGTGCCCACGGACTCCTCGCGCACGGTCAAGGCCGCCATGGCCTCGATCGCGGGACTGCTCACCGCGCACGGCTTTGACGCTCGCGCCGAGGAACACGACTCCGAGCAGAGCGTCGTCTCGGAGAACTGCCCCTTCGGCACCGCGGCCCAGCACCACCCGGTGCTCTGTGCCGTGGACCGTGGACTCATCTCGGGCATGCTCGAAGGACTCGGCGCCGAACGAACGACGGTGACCCTGACGTCGCGCGCACGCGGCGACGAGGTCTGTCGGGTCACCGCCTAGGAGCGTCGCATCCGCCGTTCCCCTTCCACGGGAGGGGCCACGCCCGCCGTCTCACTCTGGCGAGTGCTGGGCCACTGGACCTGGTTGGGCCTCATCGGCGTCGGCGGACCCTCCGCGCACATCTCGCTCCTTCGTCGGCTTTGCGTGGACCAGCACGGCTGGCTGAGCGCCGAGGACTTCGAACACGCCACGACCGCGGTCAACCTGCTACCCGGGCCAGCGTCGACGCAGTTGGCGATCTACTGCGCGTGGCGCCTGCGGGGTCGTCCGGGAGGACTCGTGGGCGGGCTCGGCTTCATCACGCCCGGCTTCGTGATCATCGTGGGCTTGGCGTCACTGTTCCTCGAGTCCCACCCGCCGCTGGCGATCCTCGGCGCGTCCCTGGGGGCGGGCGCGGCGGTACCGGCCATCGCACTTCGCACGGCGCACCAACTCGGTATACCCAGCTGGCGGCGCACGAGCACGAGTTCGGCGACGAGAGGGCGCTGGGTCCTCTACGCGCTGGCGGGCGCGATCGCGACGATCCTCGCGGCACCGTTGCTCGTCGTCGTGATCCTGCTCAATGGACTCATCGAGGTCCTACTCAGTGCGCGTGCCACCAGTTCCTCGGCGGCCTGGGCCCCACTGTCCCTCGGGCACCTGGGCGCGGTCGGGGGACTCGGTGCGCTGGCCTGGGTCGCGCTCAAGGTCGGCGCTCTCTCCTACGGCGGCGGCTTCGTGATCGTGCCGCTAATGGAGCACGACGTCGTCACCAACTACCACTGGATGAGCGGGGCGCAGTTCTTGAACGCGGTGGCGCTCGGTCAGTTGACCCCCGGTCCGGTCGTGCTCACGGTCGCGGTCGTGGGTTACGCCGCGCGAGGGATCACCGGCGCGCTGCTCGCGAGCGTCGTCGCCTTTACGCCCTCGTTCCTCTTCGTGCTCGCGGGTGCGTCGCGCTTCGAGGGACTGCGCACCAATCCCGGCGCGGCGGCGTTTCTGCGCGGGGCCGGACCGTGCGTGATCGGCTCGATCGCGGGTTCGGCGGTCCTGCTCGGGTCACTCCTCGGCCACCTCTGGCAGGGTGCGATCGTCGCGGCGAGCCTCGTGTGGCTGCTCGCGCTTCGACGAGGTACGTTCAGCGCGCTCGTGCTCGCCGGGCTCGGTGGGGCCCTGACGGTCCTCGCCCTCGGCCACGCCTAGGCGTGCAGGCCCAACTTGGCCAAGAACGGCCGGGCGATCGCGAGTTGGCCCCGCGAGGGCTTGAGGGCGAGAAAGACCTCGAACTCGGACTTGGCGAGGGCCTGGTTGCCCGGGGTCGAGTCCGCGACGATGGCGTAGTAGAGCCGCGGCGCCGGCGAGCGCGGGGCAAGTGCAATCGCTTGGCGCAGGTCGTTCACGCCCGCACGCATCACCGTGAGGTCCTGGCTCGAACTGCCCGCCGAGAACTCGAGCCAGCCCAGCTGGGTCAGGGCGGGCACGTTGCGCGGATCGAGCCCGAGCACCTCGCGATAGGCGTCGAGCGCGGTGGCGGCGTTGCCGTTCGCGATGTCCGCTTCGGCCTCGTTGAGGAACTGCTGGACCTTCTGGGCCTTGGAGAGCGTGAGGTCACCGGTCGCGGAGTTACCGGCCTGGCGCGGGGACACCGCCGACCANNTCTTTCGCACGCGAGCAGTCGGCGTGGAGGCACCGGTCGTCGCTTCGAGCTCGACCAGTCGCCGGTGGGCCGTGTCCAGTGCGCCGCGCTCGCGCCGCTCGATCGCGTCGAACTGCTCGGACGACAACTCGTCACTCTCGAGTTCGCGACGCGCGTCACGAAGCGACGCCTCGCGCAGGCCGATCTCGTTGAGCAGCGCTTCTCTCTCGCGCGCGCGACTCATCGCCACCTTCTTCGCAGTCGCAGTCCTACGACGATCAGCGCGAGCACCACACCGAGCGGCACGATCCACAACAGCACGCCCAGACCCGAGGTCGGCGGACTGAGCAGGATTGACGTCCCGTAGGCGGCTTCGATGGAGGTCAGGATCTGATTGTCGGACTTGCCCGCCGCCACGTCGGCGACGATCTCGTGACGCACGGCGACCGCCGTCGTGGCGTTGCTCTGGGCGACCGAGAGGTCCTCACAACTCGGACACTTGACGAGCGACTCCAGATGCGCCGCGCGCGAAGCGGCGCTCGACTGATTCGGACTCGCGAGCAGCGCGACGCCGAAGACCACGACGAGCGCCGCCACCCACAGCCAGAACGAGCGCAGCAACTTCATTGGCGTACCCGACGCAGGACTGCATTCAATTGCGACAAGCGAACCGGGCCCACCAGGGTCACCACGACCCGGCCCTTCGCGTCGATCACGAAGGTCGTGGGCGGGGACACGACGCCGTAATGGTTGGCAATGGCGCCTCCCGGATCGAGGATCGAGGGATAGAGCGAGCCGTAGTGCGCGGCGAAGCCCTGGGCCGCCGAGAGCGTGTCGTTAAAGACCACGCCGATCACGTCCACGTTCGCGTGACGCTCCTGCCAGGCGAACGTCGACAGGTTCGGCGCTTCGACGACGCACGGCCCGCACCACGACGCCCAGAAGTTCACGACCACGACGTGACCGAGGTCGCCGCGCAGCGACCAGTGGGCGCCGTCCAACTCGGTGCCCGAGAAGTTCGGCGCGGGTTTACCGAGCAGCGGGCTCGTGATGTCCGTGGCGTCGGTCACGGGATGGCGCGTACCGAGAAAGACGCTCAAGGCGACCACGACCGCGAGCACCACGAGCGACGTCAGCAACACGGTGCGTCGCTTCACGTCGGCTCCTCGACGTGGCGACGGCGCAGGAACGAGAGACCCGCCCCGAGGCCCACCATCAGTCCACCGATCCACAGCCAGGCGAGCAGCGGTTCGACGGTGACCCCGAGCACGACCGAGCCCGCGGGCAGGTTGTTCTGGACCTGGGCCCCCGAGGTGGTGCCGTTGCCGCCCACCGCGTCAAAGGTGACGTAGACGTCGCGCAGGAGATTCGAGTCGATGGCGGGCGTGCCCACGGTGGTGGCGCGCCCGTTGAACGTGGTCACCGCCGGAAAGAGCGCGTGACCGTCGACTTCGACGGCGAGTTGCGTCGCGGTCTCGAGGGGGTCCTTCACCACGTGAAAGCCCTTGAACGTGACGAACTGCGAGTCGACGACGGTGCTCTGACCGCTCGCCAGGGTCACCTCGGAACGTTGCGTGTAGGACGTCGAGACGACAATACCTATGGCGAGCACGACGATGCCCAGGTGCACGACCATGCCGCCCGTGGCGGGCGCGCGAAGTGCGTCGAGCAACCGTCCCCGGCGCCGCGCGNNAACCGCCCCCGGCGCCGCGCGGCGACCAGTACGCCCCATAGCGTGCGCAGCGCCGAGCCCGCCGCCGCCGCCGCGAAGAACACCGCGACCAGTACCGCCAGGTGACGCACGCCCGCAATCGCGAGCAGCGCGACGACCGCGAGACTGGCCCACGCGACGAGACGGATCCGGTTCCACAGGACCAGGCGACTCGCGCTGCGCCAACTCACGAGCGGGGCGAGCGCCATCAGGGCGAGCAGCGCCACGCTCAGTGGCGCCGCGATCGTGGCGAAGTACGGCGTGCCGACGGTCACCTGCGTGCCGTTGACGGCTTCGTAGAGCAGTGGAAAGACCGTGCCGAGCAGCACCACGACCGCGAAGCCCACGAACAAGATGTTGTTGGCGACGAAGAGTCCCTCGCGCGAAAACGGCTGGTCCACGCCCACCGCCGAGCGCAGCGCGTCACCGCGCCAGGCGAGCAGGCCCACTCCGAGCGCGACGGTGAACAAGAACAGGCCAATCAACAGCGGCCCGAGGGTCGAGGAGGAGAAGGAGTGCACGCTCTGCAGCACGCCCGATCGCGTGAAGAACGTCCCGAGCACCGTCAGCGCGAACGTCGCGATGGCGAGCGACAGGTTCCAGACGCGAAACAGACCGCGCCGGTCCTGGACGATGACCGAGTGGATGTAGGCCGTCGCCGTGAGCCAGGGCAACAAGGCGGCGTTCTCGACCGGGTCCCAACCCCAGAAGCCGCCCCAGCCCAGCACCTGGTAACTCCACCACGCGCCCAGGATGATGCCCACCGACAGCGCCCCCCAGGCGAGCACCGTCCAACGTCGCTGCTCGAGGGGCCAACGCTCGTGCACCCGACCGGTGATCAGCATCGCGATCGCGAAGGCGAAGGGCACCGTGAAGCCCACGAAACCCAGGTACAGCAACGGCGGATGCGCCGCCACCAGCGGATTGTCCTGAAGCAGAGCGTTGGGACCCTGGCCCTGTAAGACGTGGGCCGGGTTGTGCAAGAAGGGATCGGCGGGGAACATCATCAGCGCGCTGAAGAACGCACCGACGCCAAAGAGCACCACCGCCGCCCAACCCACCACCGCGTCGGTCTTCTCGCGTCGGTAGTAGAAGAGCACGCCCAGGGTTATCGCGGCGAGCAGCAACGACCACAGCAACAAGGAACCCTCGAGGGCCGACCACATGCCGGTGATCGAATAGAGCAGCGGCGTGAAGGTCGCGTTGTTCTCGGCGACGTAGGCGAGCGCGAAGTCGTGGGTGATAAGTGCGTACTGCATCACGCCAACGGCACCGGCAATACCCAGCAGCGCGAGCGCCGCGAAAGGTAGGGCGAAAGATGGCTTCTTCGCGCGCAGCGCGCGAAGCTGGAAGGCCACGCCACCCAGCGCGCCCGCGAAGGCCACGTACAAGAACGAACGACCCAACCACGTCAGGGTCATCGAGAGGTTCCGTTCGGCGCCTTCACGCGACCCGGGTGCGCCGCGATGTACGTCGCGGTGTGCTTGACCATGATCTGGCTGCCGTCGAAGTCGAGCGACGTCGATGACGTGAAGTGTCCCACCACCACGACCGGGATGTCCGCCTGGAACAGCTGCGGCGGCGAGCCGTGCGCGTCGACGAAGACCTGGCGGTGCTTGGCGCCCGAAAGCACGAACGAGGCGCCCTTCGAGGTGCGCTCGATGGAGCCGGGCTTGACGACACCTTCTAAGCGGATGACCTCGGTGCCGATCTTCGCACGATGGGCGAGCGCCTGGTCGACGGTCTCGAAGTAGTTGAGCGAGTGCAAGATCCCCTGGCTGAGCAGCGCGACCACCGCAATCACGAGCACCGCGAGCACGCCCATCGAGCGCCAGCGACTGCGACTCGGCGACTTCGGAGGTGCGACGGGCGTGAGGTCGAGTGGTTCAGCGTTTGGCACGGCGTCCTCGCCACCAGATCGACAGCGCGTAGAGCGCCAGCCCCCCAAAGGCGAACGAATAGCCCGCGTCGACGTAACCCATCAGAGAGCGCCTTCGCGTTGACGCTGGCTCAGGGCCTCGTCGAGTGTGGCGCGCTCGACGCGCTCGCGCGCGACCTCGAGCCGGTAGCGAGCGCGCAGCAACCAGAAGAACAGCAACGTGAAACCGACGAAGCTGATCAACAACGTCCAGGCCATCGAGCCGTGGACCAACAGCGTTCGATTCGACGTGAACACCGTCGCACCCTGGTGCAGGGTCTTCCACCACTGGACCGAGAAGTGGATGATCGGCACGTTGATCGCGGCCAGTATCGCAAAGACCGCCGAACGCTTCGCGCGCAAGGTGGGATCGTCGTTGGCGCGACGCAACGCCAGGTACCCGAGCGCCAGGACGCCGAGGATCGCCGTCGAGGTGAGTCGCGCGTCCCAGGCCCACCACACCCCCCAGGTGGGACGTCCCCAGATCGAGCCGGTGATCAAGGTGAGGATGATGAACACGACGCTCACCTCCATGGCGCAGTGCGCCACGCGGTCCGCCACCCACGAGCGCGTGCGTCGCCACAGGTAGAGCGCGCTCGCGATGGTCGCCGTGCCAAAAGAGACGTAGAGCGCCACCCAGGCGATCGCCGGGTGCACGTAGAGNNGCGAGCAGCACCAGCGTCACGGGGCCCAAGAGGCGTTGGGAGAGTTGTCTGATCATGATTCCTCCAGCACACCGTAAAGGAGAATCCCGACCCCCCCGTACGCCACGAGCGCCACCAGGACGATCACCCACCATTCCCACAGTCCGCCGTGACCCAGCGCGGCGCTGAACGAGCGCTCCCCGGCAATCAACAAGGGCGCGAACGCGGGCAGGCAGAGCACCGGCAACAGTGTCGCCGCGCCCTCGCCCCCGGCGGTGAGAGCGCCGTAGAGGGTCCCCGCACAGGCCAGGGCAGCCAGTGTGACGAGCACGCTGGGCAGGGCCAAAATGGCCCCGTGAAGGGCCGTATGGAGCACCAGAACCGTGCCCGCGAGCAGTACCAGCCCGGTCACCCAGAGCTCGATCGCCAGGGCCAGGGCCTTGCCGAGAAAGACCCCCGCCGGGTCCAGGCCCAGGGTCGCCACCGACGCGCGCGTGCCCGGTGTCGATTCAATGACCTGGCTGCGATTGATCATCAACAGGGCGACGAACAACACGACCAGGTAGAACAGACCCGGACCCGCCGACGAGTCCCCGGCGTGCGCGGGCCCCAGCGCGAGTCCACTGAGCAACAGGGCCATGGCGCCAAAGGGCACGACCTGCCAGAGCAGAACCCGACTGCGGGCCTCGATACGCAGGTCCTTTCTCGCCACCAACCACGCCACGCGAATCACCGTCGGTCCCCTTGGACGCGCCCACCGGCGAGGTGGATCGCCCGCGGGCGCAGCCGCGCGCTGCGCAGCGGATCGTGCGCACTCACCACGACCGTCGCCCCGGCACCGGTCACCTCGGCCAACAGGTCGTCGAAGAACTCGCGGCCCTGGTCGTCTAACGACGCGTAGGGCTCGTCGAGCAACCACAACTCGGCGCGACGTAGCAGTAGCCACGCGAGGCCCAGCCGTCGGCGCTGGCCCGCGCTCAACTGTCGAGTGGTGGTGTTCGCTCGAGCGCTAAGACCAACGCGTTCGAGGACCAGGTCGATCTGGGCGAAGGGTCGGTCGAGCGCCGCCGCGCAAAAGCGCAGGTTCTCACTCACGCTGAGGTCGGCGTAGAAGGAACCCTCGTGACCGAGCCAACCCACCCGACGGCGCAACTGGCGCAGGTCGCCCTTGGCGAGATCGATCCCACAGACGGTACCTTCACCGCTCGATAACGGCACGAGACCCGCGAGCAGTCGCAGCAGACTGGTCTTACCCGCGCCGTTCGCGCCGGTCACTACGTTGAGCGACGAGGGCGCCACGTCGAGGTCCACGCCGCTCAGCAACGGAAAACCGTTGGTGAAGACGACGGCGTCGACGAGGTGGACGAGGGGGTCCGACGCCATCGAGGCGGTCTAGCCCTCGAGTGCTTCGAGGTCCGCGGCGACCATCATCTCGATCAGGGCGTAGAAGTCGACCTCGCACTTCCAGCCGAGCACGTCGCGAGCCTTGCTGGCGTCGCCGACCAAGAAGTCCACTTCGGCGGGACGGATGAACGCGGGGTCCACGACGACGTGCTCGTCGTACTTGAGACCCGCGGCACCGAAGGCCACCTCGCAGAGTTCGCGCACCGAATGGGTCTCGCCCGTGGCGACGACGTAATCGTCGGGCTCGTCGCGCGCGAGCATCGCCGCCATCGCTCGCACGTAGTCCGCGGCGTAACCCCAATCGCGCTCGGCTTCGAGATTGCCCAGGCGAAGTTCGGTGTCGAGGCCCGCCTTGATGCGCGCGACGCCGTTGGTGACTTTGCGGGTAACGAACTCGAGGCCGCGCCGGGGCGACTCGTGGTTGAAGAGTATGCCCGACGAGGCGTGCAGGCCGTAGCTCTCGCGGTAGTTCACGGTGATCCAGTGGCCGTAGACCTTGGCGACGCCGTAGGGACTGCGCGGATAGAACTCCGTCTGCTCGTTCTGGGGCACGGTGCGCACGCGACCGAACATCTCGGACGAACTGGCCTGGTAGAAGCGAATCTCGGGATCGACGATGCGTATGGCGTCGAGCACGCGCGTCACGCCCAGTGCCGTCGCTTCGCCGGTCAGCACCGGCTGGGTCCAGGACGCCTGGACGAAACTCTGGGCGGCCAGGTTGTAGACCTCGCGGGGTCGAAAGTCGCGCAACACCTGGATGAGCGACACCTCGTCCATCAGGTCCCCCGAGACGAGCGTCAATTGGTCCTGGATGTGGCTGATGCGCGAGTTGTTCTCGGTCGAACTGCGTCGCACGAGACCCGCCACCTCGTAGCCCTCGCCCAGCAGCAGTTCGGCGAGGTACGAACCGTCTTGGCCGGTGATCCCGGTTATCAGGGCGCGTTTGGCCACTGTTCGTCCTCCATGCAAGGGCACCGACCGCCGCCCACTGCCGGTTAACTCTACTACCGGGCGTTTCAAGGCTTTCTGGCCCGTAGCCTTGACGCGTGGCCCACCTCGTCGTCGTGAGTTTTCGCCTCGGCGGCACCGACGGCGTCTCGATCGAGGCCGCCAAGTGGCAGCGCGCCTTTGAGGCCCTCGGTCACGTCGTCACCACCGTGGCGGGTGAGGGCGTCTGCGACGTGGCGTTACCGGGTCTGGCGATCGGTGCCAGCAACGCGCCGACGCTTCGTGAGGTGCGCGACGCCCTGGGTGACGCGGACCTGGTGGTCGTCGAGAACCTGGCGTCGTTGCCGCTCAACGTCGGTGCCCGCGACGTGCTCTACCGGGCCCTCGCGCGACGGCGCGCCCTGTTCCACCACCACGATCTCGCCTGGCAGCGCGAGCACCTCGCTCACCTGGGCGCACCCCTCGACGCGGACACCTGGCGACACGTCGCGATCAATCAACTGTCGGTCGACGAACTTCGCGAGCGCGGCGTCGAGGCCGAACTGGTTTACAACAGCTTTGACTGCGATCCACCGCAGGGGAATCGTGACGACACCCGTCGCGCACTCGGGATTGGTGAAGAGCGCCTCGTCGTGATGCCCACGCGCGCGCTGGCGAGAAAGAACGTCGCCGGAGCGCTCGCGCTCTGTCGAGAACTCGGCGCCGTGCTCTGGCTGCTCGGCCCGAGCGAGGACGGGTACGAACCGGAACTCGCCGCGCTGCTCGAAGGCTCGGCGGTGCGGGTGCTGCGTGGTCGTAGCGTCGGCGACGTCCACGACGCCTACGCCGCCAGTGACCTCGTGGTGATGCCATCCACCTGGGAGGGATTCGGCAATCCGGTGCTCGAGTCGGTGACCCACGCGCGAGCACTCGCGCTCAACTGGTACCCGGTCGCCCGCGAGATCGCCGCGCACGGTTTCGACTTCTTCGGGCTCGACGAGATTGCCCGGATCGACGATTTCCTCAACAACCCCGACGACGAGATACTGGCGAGAAACCTCGCGGTCGCCCGACGCGACTTCAACCTGGTTGATTTAGCCCCCCGACTGGGTCGAATCCTCGAAGGTCTGGGCCTCGCGTCGCGCCCACTAATGTCGTCGTCATGGTGATCACCGACGACCGACCCCAGCACGGCGAACGCCGCGAACTACTCCTCGGGGTCGCCAAGCGAATCTTCGCCGAGCGCGGCTTCCAGTCCGCGACCATGGACGACATCGCCAAGGAGGCGGGCTTCACCAAGCCGATCCTCTACCAGTACTTCGAGTCCAAGACCGACCTCTACCACGAGATCGTCACCCACACCGCCCAGAAACTCATCGACAAACTCGCCAGCGCCGTGTCGATCGCCGAGACGCCGCGCGCCAAGATCGAAGTCGCCTTCAAGGTGTACTTCGACATGGTCGTCAGCGAGACCGACGCCTTTCGCATCTTGTTCATCCATTCCCACGAAGGCCCGACGGCCGGGGACCTGCGCAACGTCGAGCTGACGTTGGTCTCCTTCATGGAGCCGTTCATTGACATCTCGATCAGCAAGGAACACCGTCGCCAGCTCGCCGCGGGCGTCGTCGGTCTCGCCGAGGGCGCCGCCGTCGTCTGGATGATCCAGCAGGAGGCCAAAGGCTGGCCGACACCCGAGCCCGAGGAGTCGAGCCGCCTCGCCGCGCGCATCGCCACCCTCGCCTGGGGTGGCCTTCGCGCCGTGCAACGCGACTAACCCGCCACCACCGTCACGAAAGCTTGGGCTAACTCCCAGAGTTCGTTGGCGCACGCTCGGTACGTCGCATCGTCCCCGCCGGCGGGATCGTCCACGTCGAAGTTCGCGTCGGGTTCCATCGCCACGACCGTCGCGAGTTGTTCGCCGAAGGGGATGTCGAGCGGCGCGTAGCGCACGAACTGATGCAGGCCGACTGCCTTGTTCTGGTGCGCGGCGAAGTGGCGTCGCACGAAGTTCACGTGATCCGCTTCGGCGCCCAAGATGACGCTCGCCCACTCGACGTCCTCTTCGTCGAGTTGGTGACTGCGGTGCCCAGCGTAGTGATGATCGCCCAGTTCGTCGATCGACCACAGCGCGTCGCGCGTGCGCGAACTCATGGCCGAGCCTTCGATCACGTGGGTGCCCGCGCTTCGCAGTTTCCAGTTGACCTCGTTGGTGTGCGCCAACGTGGTGAGCATGTAGCCAAGCATCACCGAACGAGCGACGTTACCCGTGCAGAGTGTGACAATGCGAAGTGATGGCACAGTTGCCATTAGGTCTGCACCATCGTCATCGGCCGAAACGGTTGATCCACCCGTTGAATCTACTCAGTCCCTTCTTCCGAGAGGCGCGCAACATCAGCCACGTCCGGTGGCCTACCCGCTGCTCATTTGTTCGCCACGAGGTCGTCTCTTCCAATAACTGGTAGTAGGCCATTCTCGATCTCCAAGCTGAACCTTCTGGCCCCAGCGAATTCGAAATCGACACCTTCGATCGAGGTGAGAATGTCGACCNNGGCGCCCACTACTGGATGCGGATCCCCGAGATGGCCCGACTAATGACCAGACGCTGGATTTCGCTGGTCCCTTCAAAAATCGTGTAGATCTTCGAGTCCCGGTGCCAACGCTCGACGGGGTACTCACGCACGTAGCCGTAACCACCAAGGATCTGGATTGCCTCTTCGGTGACCTTGACCGCGGTCTCGCCCGCGAAGAGCTTGGACATCGAACCCTCGCCGTTGAGGAACGGCGTCCTGGTCGCCGCCATCCACGAGGCACGCCAGACGAGCAGGCGCGCCGCGTCGATCTGGGTCTTCATGTCAGCGAGCTTGAAGGCGATGCCCTGGTTCTCGATGATCGCGCGCCCGAACTGCCTGCGCTCTTTGGCGTAGTCGAGCGAGTACTCGTAAGCCGCGCGCGCGATACCGAGCGCCTGGGCGCCCACGGCCGGGCGCGTGGCTTCGAAGGTCGCCATCGCGGCTTGACTCGAAGCCTTCTTGCCCTCGCGCACGCGCGCGAGTCGCTCGTCAAGCTTGTCCTTGCCACCGAGCAGACAACTGCCCGGGACCCGACAGTCCTCGAGCACGACTTCGGCGGTGTGCGAGGCGCGAATGCCCATCTTGGAGAACTTCTGGCCCATGCGAAGTCCCTTCGTGCCCTCGGGCACGATGAACGACGCTTGGCCCCGACCGCCCAGCGAAGGTTCGACGGATGCGACGACGACGTGCACGTGGGCGATGCCGCCGTTGCTGATCCAGGTCTTGGTGCCATTGAGCACCCACTCGTCGGTCGCCTCGTCGTAGAGCGCACGCGTGCGCAGTGACGACACGTCACTGCCCGCGTCGGGCTCGCTCACCGCGAAGGCGGCGAGCTTGATGTCGTCGGGGGTCCCGAAGCACTTGGGCACCCACTCCATCTGCTGGGCGGGTGTGCCGTTGGACATGATCGCGGCCACGCCGAGCGTGGTGCCCATGAGCGACATGCACAGTCCCGCGTCACCCCAGGCGAGCTCTTCGAGTGCGATCATCATCGACAGGCCGGTCTTGTCCGCGACGGCGTTGGCGAGAAAGTCCACGCCGTAGATGCCGAGGCGAGCGGCCTCTTGGATGATCGGCCAGGGCGTCTCCTCGCGCTCATCCCATTCGTGCGCGGCGGGACGCATCACGTTCACCGCGAAGCCGTGCACCCACTCCTGGAGCGTCTTTTGGTCGTCGTTCAGTGCCATCGAGAAATCTGTCATTACCCCGCCTTTGGCGTCTCGGGGTTACCCGTGAGTAACCTTCTCCTACTGTAGAGGGAAAAATACCCCGGGTAAAAACGCAACCGCCGCCCGAAGGCGGCGGTCGGTCACTACAAATAAGTTTGGTTAGTTCAGGACTACGCGCTTCGCCAGCGGACCACGATCGCCGGGTTCGATGTCGAACTCCACGGTCTGTCCTTCGACGAGGGTCTTGCGACCTTCGCCCTGAATCTCCGAGTAGTGAACAAAGACGTCCGGCTGGCCATCAACAGCGATGAATCCCCAGCCCTTCTCGTCGTTGAACCACTTGACGGTTCCTACAGCCACTGTGGGCCTCCTTGTTTCTTTGGAATCGACTTTCGCCGGTTCCGGAGGGAACCACAACGGCAACCTCGTCAACAAGGCTACATGGTAGAACCCACGTCGCCAAATAAATTTAGGGCCGGCGAATGAGCGTTCCCGAGGCGGAGTCCTCGACGACCCAGCCGCGCTCTTCGAGCGCGGCGCGCAGCCGGTCGGCCTCAGCCCAGTCCTCGCGGGCCCGGGCGAGGTCACGGGCGCCGACCAGGTCCTGGGTGTCGCCGTCTGCCGCGTCGGCACTGGCCCGCAACGTCAGTCCCAGGGCCCCGAAGAGCACCGCCACCGCCCCGGCGAGTTCATGGGCGACCGCGTCGTCGCCCCGGTCGGCGGCTGCGTTCGCGGCCGACACGGCCTCAAAGAGCTGGGCGACCGCCAGGGGCGTATTGAGGTCGTCGTCGAGCACCAGGGCGACCCCTTCGTAGAGGGCGCCGGCGAGACCGGACCAGTTGTAGTCCGATCCGATCACCATGGCGTCGCCGGCGAGTTCGGGCAGATCGAAGCGTCGCGCGAGTGCGTCGAGTCGTACGAGGGCACGCTGCGCGTCGGCGATGGTGTCGGTGGTCACCTCGATGGGTGAGCGGTAGTGCGAGCGCAGCACCAGCAACCGGTAGGCGCGCGGGTCGGCCTGGCCGAGCATGTCGGTAAGCGAGGTGAAGTTACCGAGTGACTTGCTCATCTTCTCGTCGCCCACCATCACCCAACCGCTGTGGGACCAGTGGTGCGTGAAGTCACGTCCCGCCGCGACCGCCTGGGCCCGTTCGTTCTCGTGATGGGGGAATCGCAGGTCGAGGCCGCCCACGTGCAGGTCGAAGCCCTCACCGAGCAGGTCGAGGGACATCACCACGCACTCGGTGTGCCAGCCCGGTCGACCGTCGCCGAAGGGCGCGGGCCATCTCGGCTCGCCGGGCTTGGCGAACTTCCAGATCGCGAAGTCGAGCGGCGAGCGCTTCTCGTCGTTCGCCTCGACGCGCGCGCCCGAGCGCAGCGAATCGAGCGGCTGGCCCGCGAGCAGGCCGTAATCGGCGACGCGGCTCACGTCGAAGTAGACGCCATCACTGGTCGTGTAGCCAATGTCCTGGTCGAGGAACGACGAGACGAGCTCGACCATGTCCTCGACGTAGCGGGTGGCGTGGGGCACCTGGCTCGGNNGCCCGCTTGATGATGTTGTCGTCGATGTCGGTGACGTTCGAGACGTAGTCCACCACGTAGCCGCGAAACGTGTACCAGCGTCGCGCCACGTCCCAGACAAGCGTGAGGCGACCGTGGCCCAGGTGGGGCAGGTCGTAGACCGTCGGTCCACAGACGTACATCGAGATCCGCCCGGGATCGCGCAGTTCGAGCTCTCGCACGTCGCCGAGCACGGAATCAAAGAGACGAATCATTGACCTAAACTACGCCAACCATGATTGACGATTCTCCCAGCACCGACGGGCGCGTCCCCGACAAGCCCAGCGTCGACGGGATCGAGGCCGTCTGGATGGCGCGTTGGGACGCGGACGCCACCTACCNNCCGAATCTCGCAGCGACGGCCGTATCCCCGACAAGCCCACCGTCGACGGGATCGAGGCCGTCTGGATGCAACGTTGGCAGGAGAACGCCACCTACCGCTTCGACCGCGGCGCCACGCGCGCGGACGTCTTTTCGATCGACACCCCGCCACCGACGGTCTCGGGAGCCTTGCACATGGGCCACATCTTCAGCTACACCCACGCCGACATCGTCGCGCGCTACCAGCGCATGACCGGCAAGAAGGTNNGTTCGTTGTGACCCGTCGCTGCCCTACGCAGTGAACTTCGCCCCGCCCGAGAAACCCGGCGACGCCAAGGTCTCCATCGCGCGCAAGAACTTCGTCGAGCTCTGTCATCGCCTGACCGAGGCCGACGAGGAGGTCTTCAAGAACCTCTGGCGACACCTGGGTCTCAGCGTCGACTGGTCCCTCGAGTACTCGACGATCTCGCACCACGCCCAGGAGGTCTCCCAGCGCGCGTTCCTCGCCATGCTGGGTCGCGCCGAGGTCTACTCCTCGGTGGCGCCCACGCTCTGGGACGTCGACTTTCGCACCGCCGTCTCCCAGGCCGAGCTCGAGGACCGCGAGCGTCCCGCCCACTACCACCGCATTGCCTTCGCCAAGGTTGGCGACACCGGCGGGGTCGAGATCGAGACCACGCGACCCGAACTGCTGGCGAGTTGCGTGGCGCTGGTCGCGCACCCCGACGATCCGCGTTACCAGGCGTTGTTCAACACNNACCCGGAGAAGGGATCGGGCATCGCGATGATCTGCACGTTCGGCGACACCACGGACGTGACCTGGTGGCGCGAGCTGTCGCTGCCGACGCGCGCGCTGATCGGTCGCGACGGACGATTCATTGCCTGTGACTTCGCGAGCGACGAGTTCCCCAGTCGCGATCCGGTCGCCGCCAACGCGTTCTACGCCCAACTCGAGGGGCGCACGGTCAACCAAGTGCGCGCCACCGTCGTCGAGGCGCTGCAGAAAAGCGGCGAATTGATCGGTGAGATTCGTGCGATCACCCACCCGGTCAAGTTCTACGAGAAGGGCGAACGTCCCCTCGAGATCGTGACCTCGCGTCAGTGGTTTGTCGCCACGTTGGCGCACCGCGAGGAGTTGCTCGCGCGCGGGCGAGAACTGCACTGGCACCCCGATTTCATGAAGCACCGCTACCAGTCCTGGGTCGAGGGCCTCAACGTCGACTGGAACATCTCGCGTCAGCGCTTCTTCGGGGTGCCGTTCCCCCTGTGGTACCCCACCGACGCCAGCAACAACGTCGACTTCGATTCGCCGATCCTGGCGGACCTCGCGAACCTGCCGGTCGACCCTTCGAGTGACGTGCCCGCGGGCTACACCGAAGACCAGCGCAACCAGCCCAACGGCTTCGTGGGCGACCCCGACGTCATGGACACCTGGGCNNCGCCCCCAGGCCCACGAGATCATCCGCACCTGGCTGTTCTCCACGGTCGTGCGCAGCCACTTCGAGTTCGACGAGTTGCCCTTTGCCAACGCCCTGATCTCGGGCTGGGTGCTCGACCCCGAGCGCAAAAAGATGAGCAAGTCACTCGGTAACGTGACGACCCCGATGCCCCTCTTAGAAGCCCACGGCGCCGACGCGCTGCGCTACTTCCTGCTGCGCG
>DKEO01000050.1:29695-32090 GCA_002452255.1 Ferrimicrobium sp. UBA6820 | reverse complement strand
TAGGAGATCACCACGAGGTCGGGTTTGGTCGATGGATGCGACGCCGTCTTCTTGCAGATGCCGAGCACCGCCTCGACGCTCGGGTTGAGCGCGTTGATGCGCTTGGTGGGCAGACCCGTCGTGGGATAGTCCGAATCGGAGTCAACGGCCTGGACCTGGGGTCCGGCGCCGATCGCGAAGAGCGTCTCGGTCGCCGTGGGCGAGAGCGAGACCACGCACTCGGGGGGCGACGAAGTAGCTCCGGCGAGGCTGGAACTGACCGCTGGTAGGGCGAGGATGCTGGCGCTGAGCGCGAGCCCCAGGCGAAGGGATCTGAACATGGATATCTCCTTTCCGTCGAAGTGGATGGGCGACGGATGGATATCCGAACGACCGCTCCTTACCTCGAGAGCTGTCTTTCACATCTCCTCGCGGAAGGCGACCTGGCTTTGCGGTCTTCTCTCGAAGGCCACTTACAGTTGCGGGACAGCGTTGGAATCACACCAACTTCGCTGCCGCGAGGCAGTTACGACCTTAGCGCACCCACCCCGTCANNAGTCGCCGTCGCGGTGCGAGATGACGAACACGGCACCGTGCGAGAACTCATCGACGATCCGGTTCATCACCAGTTCCGCCGTCTCTTCGTCGAGTCCTTCGGTGGGTTCGTCCAAGACCACGACCGGTCGTCGCACGAGCAATTCGCGCGCCACGCCCAGGCGACGCTGCTCACCACCCGAAAGTCCCGTCGTGCCACCCCCGAGCACCGTGTCGAGGCCCCGTGGCATCGAGGCCAGCAACCCACCAAGTCCCGCGCCCTCGAGCGCCGCCACGAGCTCGTCGTCACTGGCGTAGGGACTCGCGATACGCAAATTCCCTGCGAGTGTTGTGGCAAACACGTGGGGCGCGTCGTCCACGAAGCCGACGACCTGACGAACCTGCCGCGAATGCAGCGTCGCGTAGTCAGCGTCGTCGAACTTAAGTGAACCCTCACTGGGGTCGAGAAACTTGGCGAGCAGACGGGCCAAGGTGGTCTTGCCACCACCACTCGGACCGCCGAGCGCCACCACGTCGCCGCGACGAAGCTCGAAGTCGACGTCACGCAATACTTGCGCCTCGTCGAACTTCACGCCGACGTGGTTTAGCTGCAGACTCACGGGCGCGGCACCAACGCTGCCCTCGACTTCAGGCTCGGCGACGGGGGGACGTATCTGCGCGAGACCTCCGAGTCGCGCCAAGGCGACCCGGTCGCCGCGCAGGCCCACCAGCATCGGCGCGACGCCACCAACGAGTTCCAACACCGTCACGCTGAGCAACGCCGGCACCGCCACCAGCGCTGGTGTCAGGTGGCCCGATCGGAATGCCAGCGAGGTCACCAGCACCGTCACCGCGACGCAGAGCCCCGAGACCAGCGTCGTCAGCCCCGTGATCAATCCCATGAGCGACGTTCGCCGGCGCTGGGCGCGATCAAAGCGTCGTTCGAGATCGGACAGTTCTTGCTCGAGGCGTTCACTNNTCGAGTTCCTGTTCGGCGCCGTGGCCCAGGTGCGCCGCCGCCATTGGCAAGACCATCGCGGTGAGGACCAGCGCGACGAAGAGACAGAGCGCCGAGAGCGGAACGATGGCCGCGGTGATCGCCACGGTCACCACGCCCGCCGCACAGCTCGTCAGCAGCGGACCCGCCACGGCGGTGAGCAAGTCCTGGACCCGATCGACATCGCGCACGACGAGATCGACCACGTCCGAACTGCGCGGTCCAAGTCCCGCGGGAACGAGCGGCTCGAGCAGACGCGCGACACTCGCACGCACGTGTCCCAGCACGCCGAGAGCGGCTCGGTGGGTCTGGGTCCGTTCAAGATAACGACCGGCGGCCTTGGCGAGCGCGAAGAGCTGGACGAGTCCCATGGGCACGGTGAGCGAGAGCACCGCGGGTTCCTGAGCGGCGCGAACGATGAGCCACGCGGAGGTACCACTCAGACCAATCGTGGAGAGACTCACCAAGAGCCCCGCCAGGACCGCGCGACGAAGTGCCGTGCGTTCTACGCCCAACGCGTGTCGCACGACGTGGTTAGTTGCCACGGGCCACCTGCCAAGGACTCAGGTTGATGCTCTGGTCGGCCTCGAGCGGACGATGCGTGGCGACCACGCGGGTCATCGTGAGCCGGTGGATCACCTGCGCCACGAGTCGGGCACTCTCTGGGTCGAGGTGCGACAACGGTTCGTCGAGGACGAGTACCAAGGGCCGGCGCACGACGCAACGTACCAACGCCATTCGACGCCGTTGACCAGCGGAGAGTTCCTGGGCCCCCTCGCCCAGCGGCTGGTCGAGGTCCAGGTCAAGACCGACCTCGGCCATCGCCGCGACGATAGTGCTGTCGTCGATGGACGCGTCGCCCATCTGGACCACGTCGCGCACGCT
>DKEO01000050.1:13603-29673 GCA_002452255.1 Ferrimicrobium sp. UBA6820 | reverse complement strand
CATTGACTGGTTCGTCGCCGAGCGCTGTCCGCGAGGCGTGCGCGAGTACGACGTCGCACAATTCGATCGACGGTGGCTTCAATGGAGCGGAACTGCCGCCGACGCGCCGAGTCGACAAGGATCCGAGTAGATCAGTCGCGGCGGCGATGCCGTTCGCCGACGCGTGGAACTGCGACGCGGAACGTCGAAGCGGCAAGAAGACCTCTGGCGTGAGCAGCAGCACCGCGAGCGCCGTGGAGAGACCGAGTGATCCGTTCAGTAGTCGAAGTCCAAGTACCAGCGCGACCAGCGCCGTGGCGAGCGACGACAGCAATTCCAACGCGAAACTCGAGAGGAAGGCCACGCGAAGGGTACCCATTGTCGTTCGCTGCAGGGCGTCGCCCACCTCGTCGAGATTCGCCAAGGCGTCGCGCGAGCGGTTGAAGGATTTCAGTACCGTCATGCCGCGGACCACGTCACCGAAGTAACCGGCGAGGCGCTGCTGGTCACGCCAACGCTCGTCCATCTTCTCTTTCGCTTCGAGACCCAAGAGGATCATGAAGATCGGCAGTAACAACACGCTGACCAGCACGATGCCCGCGCTCCACAGGTCGTGCAGGCAGAGCCAACCGAGCAGGATCACCGGTGCCAGAGTCGCCAGCACGAGCGACGGCACGTACTTGGCGATGTAGTTCTCAATCGCGTCCACGCCACGAGTCGCGAGTTGCACCGTGGCGTCGACAGTGCCGATGGGGCCCGAGTCGAGCACTTGGTCCAGCGCGCGACGGCGAAGATCGCGCCGCACCGGACTGGCGATCCGCGACGTCACCGGTTCGCCGAGCCCCACCGCGATACCACGGAGCAGCGTCGCGGCGAGAAACAAGGTCAGGTCGTGGCGAAGTCCCGCGTGGGCGTTATGGAACAGGCTCGCCAGCAGCGACGCCAACGCCACCGCCTGGCCGATGATCGCGACCGTACTGAGAAGTCCCAGCGCGACAGCCACCACGAGGGCACGCTGGACGAGGGGCGAGGTCCGCCGTAGCCGTGCGAGAAGGGCCGAAGGCCGTTCGGCCCCACTCATCTCAGGCCTTGATTTTCCTCTTGGGGGCGTCCTTGGGCGAACCGGGACGACCGACACGCTTCTTGAAGATCCAGTAGGTCCAGCTCTGGTAGAGCAGCACGAACGGCGTGAAGATCAGGGCCACCCAGCTCATCACCTCGAGGGTGTAGCGGTGCGACGCACTGGCGACCATGGTGAGGTCAAAATGTGGGCTCACCGAGGACACGAGCACGTTGGGATACAGGTTGAGCAGCATCGTCGTGAACAAGGCGACGATCGCAAGGGCGGTGGCGATGAAGGCCCAGCCCTCGAGGTGGTCACGGACCAACCAACCAACGCCGGCGAGCGCCACGAGACCGACGATCGGCAACAGTGGTGGCACGAGTCCCTCGTGGTGCATGGTGTGCGCGGTCTGGTACGTCCAGGCGAGGAACGCGAGGACGATGACGAAGGTGACCGGCGCGAGTCGCATCGCGATCGCCCGGGCTCGGACTCGAACGTCGCCTTCGGTCTTTAGACCAAGGTACGTGGCACCGTGCAGCGTGAACAGCGATAGCGTGCTCAGTCCACCCACCAGCGCGTAGGGCTTCACGAGGTCGAAGAAGTTCCCCGTCCAGGTGGCGTGGGCCGCCAGTGGCACGCCGTGGATGAAGTCGGCGAAGGCCACGCCCCAGAGCAACGCCGGGAGCGCCGAACCGTAGAAGATGGCCTGGTCCCACCAGAACTGCCAACGGGCGTCCTCGCGCTTGTCGCGAAACTCAAAGGCCATGCCGCGAAAGATCAGCGCCGCGAGCACCAAGAACAGCGCCAGGTAGAAACCGCTGAAGACCGTGGCGTACCAGAGCGGGAACGCGGCGAACGTGGCGCCACCCGCGGTGAGCAACCAGACCTCGTTGCCGTCCCAGACGGGTCCGATGGTGTTGATCACGACGCGACGATCGAGGTCATCCTTGGAGACGAAGGGCATCAGCGTACCGACGCCGAAGTCAAAGCCCTCGAGGAAGAAGTACCCCAACCAGAGGACCCCGATGAGGGTGAACCAGAGCTGTTCGAGACCGCTCGGCGAAGTAGTGAGAGAGGCGAGCACGGTGTCCTCCTAGTAGATGAGTTCAGGAACGCGCTCAGCTTCGGCGGGCGTTTCGATGGCGGGTGGGACCTTGGCGATTCGGATCATGAGACCGATCTCGATGATCGCCAAGAACGTGTAGATCGCGGTGAAGCCGATGAGACTCGTCGCGACGTAACCGGGTGAGATGAGTGTGACGGCCTTGGACGTACTGAGCAGTCCGTAGACCACCCAGGGTTGGCGTCCCACCTCGGTGAAGATCCATCCAAAGGTGTTGGCGACGAAGGGCGCGGCGATCATCCACGTCGCGAAGCGCAAGAAGCGCGCGGATTGTTCCAGTCGCCGCTTGCGGATAAGCCAGAGCGCGACACCGCCCAAGATGAAGAGTAGGAAGCCCAGGCCGACCATTATCCGGAACGACCAGTAGCAGAGCCAGATGACGGGTACGTAACTACCGGCGCCGTACTTCGCGGCCGCTTCCTTTTGGAGTTGGTTGATGCCTTTGACCTTGCCGTCCCAAGTGTTGGTCGCGAGCACGCTCAAGATGTGAGGTACGCGAACCTGGAACACGGCGTTGTCCTTCAGGTTGCCAATGGTGAGCAACGAGAAACTGGCCCCGCTCTGGGTGTTGTAGAGCGCCTCGGCGGCCGCCATCTTCATTGGCTGTTGGACTTCCATCTCCTTGGCCTGGTTGTCGCCCAGGAACATCGTGAAGATCGCCATGATCACGGTCACGACCATCGCGACGCGAGCAGCCTTGCCGAAGCCCGCGAGGTCGTGTCCCTTGCGCAAGTGGTAGGCGGCGATGCCCAGCATGAACACCGCACCCGTGAGGAAGGCGGCGGCGAGCACGTGCCCGTAGGCGGCGATGAACGTGGAGTTGGTCATCACGGCCCAGAAGTTGGTCATCACGGCCTGGCCGGTCGCGTGGTCGATCGCGTAACCAACGGGGTGCTGCATCCAGGAGTTCGCCGCCACGATGAAGGCGGCAGACAATATTGTCCCCAGACTGGCCATCCAGATCGAAGCGAGGTGTACTCGCTTGCTCACGCGACCTCGCCCGAAGATCCAAATGCCGAGGAACGTGGACTCCATGAAGAAAGCAAGCAGTCCCTCAATCGCGAGGGGCGCGCCGAAGATGTTGCCCACGAAGGTCGAGTAGCGCGACCAGTCCATACCGAACTGGAACTCCTGGACGATTCCGGTGACGACGCCGATGGCGAAGTTCACGAGGAAGAGTTTGCCGAAGAATTTCGTCATCCGGTCGTACGCGAGATCACCGGTGCGGTAGAACGCCGTCTGAAGAATCGCCACCAGCAACCCCAGACCAATGGTGAGGGGAACGAACAAGAAGTGGAAGATCGTCGTTATTGCGAACTGCCAACGCGCGAGTGACAGGGTTGATATGCCTGCAAGGAACGTATTCATGCCACGAACGATACGTACGCGCCTGCTGCGCCATTCCTGGTCAGGTGGAGCACAAAGTCACAATGTTAGATATTTCAGATGTGCACATGACCGCTCATCGATTCGAGTGATGAGGGCCATCACGAATGAGTATTGACTCGTACCAACACCGTCGTAGGTGTATTACGAGTTGTCGCTCTTATGAAACAGTCATGCCGCCGTCGACGGCGATGTCCGCGCCCGTGATCGCCGAGGCCGCGGGTGAACACAACCAGGTAATCGATGCCGCGATCTCACTGGGCTCGATGAGTCGACCGATTGGTTGGCTGCTTGCGAACTCCTCTTCGCTCGCGAGTCCGTAGACGTCAGCGGATGCCTTCAAGATCGCCGTGCGCGTCGATCCCGGACTCACCGCGTTCGCGGTGACGCCGTGCTCGGCGAGGTCCATCGCGACGCCCCGGATGAGCCCCACGACCGCGTGCTTCGCGGCAGAATACGCCGCCAGGTGGTACAGACCGGTGCTGCCCGCAGCCGAGGCGATCGCCACGATACGACTGTGCGCGTCGCGGCCGTTCGCGATCAAGGTCGGGGCCGCCGCTTCAATCAGCCGTCGCGTGCCGAGCACGTTCACCGACCAGACGGCCTCCCACGCGGCGTCGGTGATCTCCCATAACGGCGCGCCGGCGGCGACNNGTCTCGACGGCGAGTTGCATGTCCGTCGCGCTTCGCACGTCACCCACCAACCCGAGCACGACGTCACCGTGACGGGCGACGACGGATTCGAGGTCGGCTGGTGTGGCCAGGGCGTAGGGAACCTCGGGGATGTCCCGGCACCGGTCCACCGCCACGACGTGATAGCCGTCGTTCACCAGGGCGTCGACGGTCGCCGCGCCAATGCCCCGGGCAGCACCCGTGACGATCGCGACCCGGTTCATCCACCCAACGATCGATAGAAGTCTGGAGGTGCCACGACGTCACCACGATCGAGCTCGGTGATGTTGGACTTTCCCAGTCCCAGCAACGTTGAATCGATGCCACCGCGCAGCACGTCGAGCACGTTCTCGACGCCCGCCTGGCCGTTGGCGGCGAGCCCCCAGAGGTAGGCGCGACCGATCATGACCGCGCGCGCCCCGAGAGCGAGTGCCTTTACGACGTCGCTACCTCGACGCACGCCACCATCGAGCAACACCTCGATCTGGTCACCGACGGCGTCGGCGATACCGGGCAACATGCGAATGGGCGCGGGCGTCCCGTCGACATTGTTACCACCGTGATTGGACACCGAGAGAGCCGTCGCCCCCAGGTCGACCACCCGTTTGGCGTCGTCGATGCGGCCCACGCCCTTGACCATGAAGGGGCCCTCCCACTGCGCACGCAGCCACGCCACCTCATCCCACGTGGGCAGTGGACTCTGCATCCATTCGTAGTACGCGCCAAAGAACGTCGGTGGCTTAGCGCCGGGCACTGCCATGTTCGGAGTGGTGAGCGAAGGAATATGTCCTGTTCGCAGGAACCCCAAGAACCACCGCGGTCGCGAGAGCGCTTCGGGCGTCAACTTGAGCGCCGACTTGAGGTCGATCTTCTCGGGGATCCAGGGACTTCCCCAGTCGCGGCCATTGGCGAAGGACCAGTCCAAGGTGAGGATGATCCCCTTGGCCCCCGCGGCCTTCGCACGGCCGAGTCGCTGGAGCATGGTGTCGCGGTCACCGGACCAGTACATCTGGAACAGGACCTGCTTGTTGACCGCGCAGACCTCTTCGATCGATTTGCTCGCGAACGAACTGAGTCCCATCGCCACGCCACGGTTCGCCGCCGCGCGCGCGACGGCGACTTCACCTTGGGGGTGCACCGCCTGGACACCCGTCGGCGAGATCAGCACGGGCATGGTAAGCGCCTGGCCCATGACGGTGGTGGCGAGACTTCGCTCTCGCGCCAGCCCGGCGATGTGGGGCGAGAGGCCGAGTTGATCATAGGATTCCAAGTTGTCGCGCGAGGAAAGGCCCTTCTCGGACCCCGCGATCAACGCGCCGTAAACCGACTTGGGCAGACGCTTCTCGGCGCGACGCTGGGCAACGGCCACCGTCTCAAACCACTTGTTCGCCATCTGTCCCCCCACGACTCAAGAACAAAACTACCCGAGCCCCGAAAACTGCCGTCCGGCCTACCGTGACGTCACGGCGACGGGGATCCGCCGCGAATGGTCCGGCGACGGCGTGGGTCGGATCGAGACGTTCTTCGCCGCCAACGCGGCTTCGCCGTGACCAAAGACGCACTCGGGGTCGGGGTCGCTCATCTCGAGACCGGTGAAGAACTTGGCCGCCATGCAACCCCCGCGACAGGCGTCGTACGAACCGCACGACGAGCACGCCCCGGGGCTGCCCGGCTCGCGCAACGAGCGAAAGAGTTCACTCGTTGTCCAGACGGACCGGAACCCACCGTCGCGCACGTTGCCTGCTCGGAACTCTTCGTGGATGACGAAGGGACAGGCGTACACCTCGCCCACAGGATCAATGAGACAGACGACTCTGCCGGCACCACAGAGGTTGAGGCCCTCGAGCGGACTGCCGAGCGCCGAGAGGTGAAAGAAGGAGTCGCCCGTAAGCACGTTCGGCCGATCGAGCAGCCACTGGTAGAGCGAACGGTTCTGGGCGAGCGTCGGATGCAATGCCTCCCAGACGTCGGCACCGCGCCCCGAAGGCCGTAGTCGGGTGAGTCGCAACTCGGCACCGTAGTGTGCCGCCAGTTCCTCGAAGCGGTCGAGTTGTTCGACGCTCTCGCGCGTCATCACCACCGAGATCTTGAATTGACCGAAGTCGGCCGCCTTCAGATTGTCCATCGCCCGACGGGCCTGGTCGTAACTGCCGGCGCCGCGCACTCGGTCGCTCGTCGCGGCGTCGACGCCATCGATGGAGATCTGGACGTCGAGATAGTCGATACCCGCCAGACGCCTCGCCGCGGCTTCGTCGATGCGCGTGCCGTTGGTCGAGAACTTCACCCCGACTCGCTGCGCCACGGCGTGTTCGATGAGCTCGAAGAAATCGCGACGGATCATGGGCTCGCCACCACCGATGTTGACGTAGAAGATCTGCATGGCGGCGATCTCGTCGATGAGGCTCTTTGCCTCACTGGTGGAGAGCTCCCTCGGGTCGCGCCGACCCGAGGACGACAGGCAGTGCGTGCAGGCGAGGTTGCACGCGTAGGTGAGTTCCCAGGTCAGACAGATCGGCGAATTTAAGCCCCGCTCAAACCGGTTACGTAAGGAATCAGCGCTCACGAATAATCTCCGAAGAGGCGAGCGAGGAGAGCGCCTTCACGTACTGATCGCGCAGCGCTGGGGGCAACGTCGAGGCGACGGCGTCGTCGACGTTCTCGAAGGCGTCGAGGCTTCTCACGAGGGTCACGAGTTCGCGAGACTTCAAAAAGACCAGGCGCCGGTTGCCGTGGTGATAGGCCAACGCACCGAAGGCCTCATCGCGCAGCGACACCTGCTCACTGAGGCGCCAGGGCGCCGACGCGTCAAAGACTCCCGTACTCGAGACCGTCACGATCTAGTAGACCCCGCAAAGTCCGTCGATGGACACCTCTTCGACGAGCAACTCCTCGACGTCGCCGATTTCGCTGTCCGCTTCTTCCTTCTCCAATGTTTCGCTCGACACGTGCTCTCCTTGGTTTGGAACAAATCTAACGTCCCACGACAGCCCCACGGCACCCGTGCCAAACTACGCCGGTGACCAACCTGACGCCTTTCACACCGGTGGACGAATCAGACCTGGCGGGTACTCGCGTCGTCCTCGATGCTGACGCGACGTTCCTCGACCGCAATTTCCTCGTCGGAGGCGCCCCCTGGCGACTCCTGCGTCTGCCCGGAAGGTCCCTCGAAGTCGCCCACCGCTGGAAGACCGGCGACGTCGTGCGACCCGGTGAGCAGCAGTTCGCGCGCACACTCATTCGCCAGGGCTTCCTGCATCCGGTGTACGCCAACGACTTCACGCTCGACGACGTCGACGTCATCATCCCGGTGCACAACGACGTCGCGTCATTGAGCCAACTCCTCGCCCAGCTGACGGGACTTCACGTCACGGTCGTCGATGACGGCTCGCCGAGGCCAGCGCTGGTTCGCGAGTGTGCGAGGGAATTCGGCGTCGACCTGGTACGAGTCGAAGTGAACGTTGGCGCCGCGGGTGCGCGCAACGCCGGCGCTGAAGCGACATCGAGACCCTTCCTCTGCTTCGTGGACGATGACGTCAGTCTCGACAACGCGCGAGCGACCCTGTCGCGCCTGCGCGCCCAGTTCCAGGACAGCGAGCTCGGCGCCTGTGCCCCGAGGGTGCGCGGCGACGAAGGTTCGGGGATCCGCGACCGATTCGAACAGCGCTTCTGTCCCCTCGACATGGGTCCTCGTGAGACCATCGTCGTACCCGGTGGGCCGGTGAACTACGTACCAAGCGCCTGTCTGATGGTGCGCCGCGAGGCGTTCGACCTCGGCTTTGACGACGAGCTTCGTCTCGGCGAGGACGTCGATTTCATCTGGCGGCTCCACGACCACGACTGGCTCGTGCGCTACCTCGCCAGCGTCGAGGTGTCCCACCGAGCGCGGCGAACCTGGCGGCGCTGGTGGATCCAACGTGTCCGCTACGGCGGCTCGTCGAGTGAATTGGCCCGACGGCACCACGACCGTCTCGCCCCTATGCGCGCGGACGCCTGGAATGTCGTGGCCTGGCTGAGCATGCTCGTGGGCAAACCCGCGCTGGCACTTCGTATCGCAAGGGTAACTCGCGACCAGCTGAAAGAGAAACTGTCCGATCAGGCCGACGACCCCAAGGCGCTCGCCAACGCCATCGTGACTCGAACCATGGTTCGCACCGGTGCACCGTTGTCGCGGGCGGTCGTGCGCACCTACGGACTGGTGTTGCTCGTCACAGCGGTTCATCCCCGACTTCGTCGGCCGGCTTTGATGTTGTTCGCGCTGGGCACGGCGTGGCGCTGGCGCCATCAACGTCTCTACGTCAAGGACATTCCCCTCGCGCTCGCCGACGACGCCGCCTACGGCGTCGGGGTCTTCCAAGGCGCGTGGCGTGCCAAGTCGCTGGTGGCCCTGACCCCTCGCCTCACGAAGTCGTCGATCACCCTTCGTGACGTCCTGGGCGTCGCCCAGCTACGGCCACCGAAGTCCAAAGGCTGAACAACTCCAAGCGATGGAAATACCTCAGCCGCGCGGTTGCGGGTTCTGTGACGCGCTAATCAAGGTCGTGACGAAGTCGATGAAGTTCGACCGCGGGCGCGCTCGCGACATTCGCCTTCACCTTCTCGGCGCGCACGAATTTGCGGGGGCGAAACGGCGTAGGGCGAGCCAACATCGAGACCTCCAGGCCCTTGAAACCAAATTTAAGAGGAGCTGTACCTCAGAAGCGAATGACTCCTCGGAGATTCTCACCCGAGGCCAGATCATCGGCCGCCTGCTGCACCTCGTCGATGGTGTACTCGCGGGTGACGAGTTCGTCAACGAAGAACTTGCCTTCGTGGTGCAGACGCAGCAACCGCGGTACCTGGATTCGCGGGTTCTCCGAACCGAAGACCGTGCCTCGGATCTCTTGATTGGTCATTGAGAGCATCGTCACGTTGACTTCGACGCTCGTCAAATCGTGCGCCGCGAGCGACGTTACGACGACGACGCCACCCTTCGCGGTGATGGAACGAGCCTGCTCGAATAACTCGGACGTGATGTTGTCGACCGTGATGATCACGACGTCGCACAGTTTGCCCCACGTGAGTTCAGGCAAGATGTTGAACGCGGCGTCCAGCGTCGTCGCACAGCCGTGCGTGGCGCCGATCTTGAGGGCCCGATCGATCTTGGACTGATTCGTGTCGATCGCGATGACCGCACGAGCGCCCGCCATCGCGGCGCCTTGTATGGCGCCCGATCCGACGCCGCCGCACCCGATGACCGCCACGGTGTCACCAGGCTTCACACCGCCACGGTTCACCGCCGAACCGAAGCCCGTCGAGAGGCCACACGAGATCAGCGCCGCCGCGCGAAGGTCCAACCAGGGCTCGATGCGGATGAGAGATGCCTCGTGTACCACGATGTACTCGGCGAACGAACCCACCTGGCACATCCGGTTGAGGTTCTCCTCGCCCAGGTGGTGTCGCCACGTGCCGTCGGAGATCATGGGGCCCGCGAGGATCGTCGCACCCATGTCGCAGATGTACGAGCGACCCGACAGGCAGTACTCGCACTTGCCACACGAGGGCACGAACGAAACGGCCACGTGGTCACCAACCGCGAGTCCCGTCACTTCGGGGCCCACCGAGTCGACGATGCCCGAACCCTCGTGACCACCTATGACCGGAAACATCGTCGTGCGACCAGAAATCATCTCCAAGACCTCTGGTTCGTGGGTGATGTCACCGTGACGCAAGTGCTCGTCGGAGAAACACAGGCCCGAAAAGGCCATCTTGACCTTGACCTCGTGGGCGTGCGGCTCGTCGATCTCGATGACTTCGGTGCGCCAGGGACCTTTTGCCTCAGTGACAACAGCGGCTTTGACTTTCATCTTTCCCCTCAATCCTTGGCCCGCAACGTAGGGACCACACCTCGCCACACTACTTAAGCGATTGCCCACGTGACTCCAGCGAGTTTTCGCGACCACCGGCAAATCTCATAGGTGTAAGGCACGACTCTTGCTCGCAAGGAATTGCTATGGGCGCAACTGCGGACGACTCACTGTAAGAGTCCACGTCGCGGGTTCGAGTCTCGTGCGCTTCGCCGAGCCATGAAGGACTTACAACGTCGCCTTGATGGCGGCACTTCCACTGATTGCTAATTCAATCTCGCAGTTGATCGGGGTGCGGGATTGGTCTGAGATCGAGTTCATCGATGTTCTCAAAGTCCGAAGGATTGCAAGTGAATAAGGGCAGATCATTGGCGATTGCCGTCGCCGCGATCATCGCGTCAAATGCCCGCGCGCTCGATTTGCGCCCACCGCGACGCAGGGACGCGGCAACGCGACCGAACGAGCGCGCCGCGGCCGCATCGAAAGGAAGCGGCCGGAAATCGGCCTCGGCCTGCTGGAGGCGCAACTGCCGGATGGCTTGTTCCTGGGGGTTTGCTGCTACGAGCGGACCTACCGACAGTTCAGCGAGCGTGACTGCGGTGATCATTGGTTCCCCCGGCAACGACAACACGTCGGTGATTCTTTCGAGAAGGATGACGGTGCTGGTATCGAGAACACCGCGTGGGACGGCACCTGCGGTTCTCACAAGGTCTGATCAAGAATCAAGTCAATGTCGTGACGCAGTGAGTCGGGGTCCATTGGTGGAAGTGTTCCCCAACGACTCACGAGCGCCATCGCCGACAACGGAGGCGGTTCGAGGGGCAGCAGCATGGCCACGGGTTTGCCGTCTCGAGTCACTGTCAGGTGCTCGCCTGCGGACACCCGATCGACGACCCGGCCGCCATGATTTCGTAATTCACGGATAGTAATTTCAGTCACAGGATAAGTGTATCACGCGTGAGACACGAGGTTGACAGACTTGTTCGTGGTTGTGGTGCACTGTCCGGTGCAATAACGAGAGACGTACCGCAAGGAGATTTCCAGAATTGACGTGGGCCAACCGAGCCTGGTGCTACATCTGTTCGGGCGCTTCAATCCCCAGTAACGACAAGCCCAGGCTGAGCGTACGGGCACTCAGATCACAGAGGGCGAGTCGCTCGCTGCGGGTCTGACCCACCGAGGACAACACGGGACACGCCTCATAGAAAGAGGTGAAGCGCTGGGCCAGGTCGAAGAGATAGACGCAGAGCCGGTGCGGCTGCAGCGACAGCAACGAGAGTTCGAACGCCTCGGGAAAGGCGAGGATGCCCAGTGCGAGGTACCGTTCCGCCGGATGTTCGAGGGCGAAACTCGCGGTTGCCGGGTCCCACGGGGTACCGAGTCGACGGAAGATGGAGCGGACCCGCGCGTGCGCGTACTGCAGGTACGGACCGGTGTCGCCCTCGAAGGCGAGCATCCGATCGAGGTCGAAGATGTAGTCACGTTGGCGCTCGGTCGACAGGTCGGCGTACTTGATGGCCGCGCGAGCGACTTGCGTCGCCAGGTGAGCACGCTCGCCGGCGTCGAGGTCGCTCTTTCGCTCCTCGAGTGCCTGGTAGGCGCGTTCGGTCGCTTCGTCGATGAGACCCACGAGCTTCACGGTCTCGCCGCTGCGGGTCTTGAACATCTTGCGGTCGGTGCCGAGCACGTTGCCGAAAGCCACGTGTTCGCAGCGCACGCGTTCGGGAAGCCAACCCGCCAGTCGGGCCACCGCGTAGATCATCTCGAAGTGCTGACCCTGTGGAGCACCCACCACGTAGAGCAACTCGTCCGCCTGGAGATTGGTCACGCGGTCGCGCACCGCCGCCAAGTCCGTCGCCGCGTAGCCGTAACCCTCGTCGCTCTTCTTCACGATGAGCGGCAGGGGCTCGCCCTCACGATTCTCGAATCCCGGGGGGAACACGCACAGCGCGCCGTCACTCTCGGTGAGCAGGCCCTTGGCCGCCAAGTCGTTCACGACGTCGTCGAGCATGTCGTTGTAGTACGACTCACCGACCGCGTCACCGGGAGTGAGCGTGACATCGAGCTTCATGTAGACCTCAGCGAAATACGCGATCGATTCGTCGACGAGGATACGCCACAGTCGGCTCGTCTCGGGGTCGCCCTCTTGCAAAGCTACGACGCGCGCGCGGCTGCGGTCCTTGAAGGTGCCGTCCTCTTCGAACTTCTTGCGCGCCGATCGGTAGAAGGAATCCAAATCGCCAATGGAGAGCGACGCGATCGCCTCGTCCTCGCCCAAGTCGACCAGGTGTTCGATCAGCATCCCAAAGGGCGTACCCCAGTCGCCGACGTGGTTTCGGGCGATGACATGGTCGCCGTCGAAGCGGTACATGCGCGCCAGCGCGTCCCCGATCACCGTCGAACGCAGGTGTCCCACGTGCATCTCCTTGGCGACGTTGGGCGACGAGTAATCGATCACCACGGTCTTGGACGGTTCCGCCAGGGCGACGCCCAGGCGCTCATCACCCAGCAGGCCGCGCAATTGCGCGTCTAAAAAGGCCGGTGAGAGCGCGATATTAAGGAATCCGGGGCCCGCGACCGCGACGCTGGCGATCCCGGCGAGGTCGAGGAACCCGCAGACCTCCTCGGCGACCTCGCGCGGGGGACGGCCAACGCTCTTGGCGAGGGCCATCACGCCGTTCGCCTGGTAGTCGCCGTGCTCGGACTGGCGCAGCACCGGTTCGGCCCCGGGCTCGACCCGGGCAAAGCCCTCGCGCAGGCGCTCGTTCAAAATGTCGTACGTCGACGTCACCTTTCCATTCTCGCACCTGGGCGGGACGGTCGAAGCAGCTCGCGCGTCGACGAGTTCGCCGACACGGCAGAATGGGTCCATGACAACTCCTTCACTCAACTCCTTCGCCGCCAAGTCCACCCTCAAGGTTGGCAACCGTTCGCTCGACTACTTCTCGTTGAAGACCGACGCGCTGACTACCTTCGGCGTCGAACGCCTGCCCTACAGCATCAAGGTGCTCTTGGAGAACCTGCTGCGCCACGAGGACGGCGTGAAGGTGCACGCCGCGGACATCGAGGCGCTCGCGCGCTGGGCCGACACACCCAACCGGCACGGCGAGGCTGCCGGCGAGGACGCCAAGGAGATTGCCTTCACGCCCGAGCGAGTATTGATGCAAGACCTCACCGGCGTGCCCGCGGTCGTGGACCTAGCCTCGATGCGCGACGCCATCATCACCTTGGGCGGAGATCCCAACAAGATCAATCCCCTCGTCCCGGTCGAACTGGTGATCGACCACTCGGTCATCCTCGAACGCACGGGTACGCCCGAGAGCTACGAGCAGAACGTCGCCATTGAGTACGAACGCAACATCGAGCGCTACACGTTTTTGAAGTGGGCCCAGAGTTCGTTCGAGAAGTTCCGCGTCGTGCCCCCGGGNNGCCGAGGCGGGCATGCTCGGTCAACCGACGTCGATGTTGATCCCGCCAGTGGTGGGACTACGTCTGGTCGGCTCGACCAAAGAAGGCGTCACCGCGACCGATGTCGTGCTCACCATCACCGAACTGCTGCGCAAACAGGGGGTCGTGGGTAAGTTCGTCGAGGCCTTCGGTCCCGGCGTGTCCTCGCTCTCGCTCGAGACTCGCGCCACGATTGGCAACATGTCACCCGAGTACGGCGCCACGTGCGCGATCTTTCCGATCGACCAGGTGACCCTCGACTACTTGGCCTTCACCGGTCGTGCCAAGGAGCAACTCGAACTGGTCGAGACCTACGCCAAGGCCCAGGGTCTCTGGCACGACGCCACCGTCACTGAACCCACGTACTCGGAATACGTCGAGCTGGACCTGTGGACCGTCGAGCCCAGCCTCGCGGGACCCAAGCGTCCCCAGGACCGCGTGTCGCTTTCGGGGGCGCGCGGCGCCTTTCTCGACGCCCTCGGTCGCGACGTCAAAGAGGTTCACGGCATCGCCAACGCCGAGGACCTGAAGGACGGCGCGGTCGTCGTGGCGGCGATCACCTCGTGCACGAACACCTCGAACCCGTCGGTGCTCGTGGCGGCGGGACTCGTCGCCCAGCGCGCGGCCGAACTCGGGCTCACCAAGAAGCCCTGGGTCAAGACGTCNNTTCTACCTCGCGGGCTACGGCTGTACGACGTGCATTGGTAACACCGGACCGTTGCTCGAGGGCGTCTCGGAGGCGACCAACGAGCACGACCTGTCGGTGGTGTCCGTGCTCTCGGGTAACCGCAACTTCGAGGGTCGCATCCACCCCGACGTGAAACAGAACTTCCTCGCGAGTCCGCCACTGGTGGTCGCCTACGCGCTCGCGGGCACGATCGACATCGACCTCAGCAACGAACCGCTCGGCACGTCAGCGAAGGGCGAGCCGGTGTTCTTGAAAGACCTCTGGCCCACCGACGCCCAGGTCGCCGACGCGGTGCGCGCCTCGATCACGCCCCAGATGTTCGAGGAGCGCTACGCCCAGGCCTTCAGCGGCGACGAACGTTGGCAGGAAGTGCCGACGACCAACGCCGTCACCTACGACTGGGACCCCAAGTCCACCTACGTGAAACTGCCCCCGTACTTCGAGGGCCTCACCGAGAAGCCCGGTGTCGTCAGTGACATCGAAGGGGCGCGCGTCCTCGCCCGACTCGGTGACTCGGTCACCACCGACCACATCTCTCCGGCCGGCAACATCCGCGCGAGCTCGCCCGCCGGGCTATATCTGATCGACGGGGGCGTGCACCAGTCGGACTTCAACAGCTACGGCACGCGTCGAGGTAATCACGAGGTCATGGTGCGCGGCACGTTCGCCAACATCCGCCTGCGCAACCTGATGGCCCCGGGCACCGAGGGCGGCGTCACGATCAAACTGCCCGAAGGCACCCAGATGTCGATCTTCGACGCCGCGATGGCCTACGCCAACGAGGGGACGCCACTCGTCATCCTCGGCGGCAAGGAATACGGCACCGGGTCCTCGCGCGACTGGGCCGCCAAGGGCACCAAGNNCTCGACCCCCTCAACCGCGGTGATACCGTGCCGCGAGTCAGCGTGAACGTGAAGCGCGAAAATGGTGACCAGGTCGACTTCGAGGTGCGACTGCGCATCGACACGCCCACCGAAGCCGAGTACTACCGCCACGGCGGCGTGCTCAACTTCGTGCTTCGTCAATTGGCCCAGCAGTAGCCGCTAGCGCTAGCCGTTACTGCGCTAGCCGTTANNTTGGCGAGTGCGTGCGTGACCGCAGAGTCCACGCTGTCGTGCAGTTGGATCGTGGCAAGGTACTTGCTATGGGCCGAACGCAACTTCTTCTTCACCAGCGCGTCGGTGCGGGCCAGTGAGAACGAGATGCCGTCGTTGGTGAGGTCGCTCACGATTTCGGCGAGTGACAGGAGCGACGTGTAGTCGATGTCCGAGACGGCGGCGGCGTCGATGACCACGTGCTTGGTCTTCGGATACTTCTTCAGTGCGTCATAGAGCTCGCGCCGGAACACGCCGGCGTTCGCGAAGAACAAGTCCCGCTCGAACAACAATGCCGTCACGCCCGCGACCAAGTGCACGTCGTGCACGTGGAGGGGCTCCCAGCTCGTCGTGCCGTCGCGCCGCCCGAGTACGACCATGGTCGGACGCGCCGAACGCCAAGTCTGTTCGAGAATGGCGAGTCCCACGGCGACGGCGAGACCCAACTCGACCCCCAGAAAGACGACCCCGAGCCACGCGATCACCCCGAGCACGCTTTCCGCACGGCTTACGCGAAACACCTGTCGGATCTCGTGCACCTTGATCAAGCGACCAGCGATGAACAACAAGACGCCCGCGAGCGACGCGAGGGGGATGTCGCGCGCGTAGGTGACCAACGGCGANNNGGACTCGCGTTCACCGGGAAGGCACCCACGAGGCCCGCGGCGGCGTTGGCGAGGCCGATACCGAAGAAATCCCGACTGAGATTGTCGGCCACGCCGATCTCGTCGGCCGACGTGCGCGCCGTCGCGGCGCTCTGGCTCATGATGACGAT
>DKEO01000050.1:0-13591 GCA_002452255.1 Ferrimicrobium sp. UBA6820 | reverse complement strand
ACGGTCACGGTGCCCAGCAGTTGCACGCCGTGCGCCGACAACGACAAGGTCACCGCGAGCACCGCGCCGATCAAGACCGCCCCGAGGGCCCAGGGAAGCCGGGCGTTCAACCTCTCACCGAGCATCATCGCCGCGAGCGTGCCCAGCGCGATGATGATGGACCAGGCGTTCACGTGACTCAGGTGGTGGGCGAGCGAGTCCAGTCGCGAGACGACCGAACTACCCCCAGAGGTCACGCCAAAGACGCGGGGNNTCGGCGAGCCAACCTAGTTTTAGGAGACCAATGGCGACCAGGATGAGACCCGCCACGAGGGCCGTCGCCGCGACGAGCGAGTAGTACTGGCCAGAGTCGGGAAGAGCGATCTTGAGGATCGCGACCGCGAACAGCGGCGCGATCGTCGAATCAGCCCCCACCGAGAGGATCGGATTGGAACCAACCACGATGAAGACCAGCGTCGCGGTGATAAAGGCGATCAGCGCAACAAATGCGGGTACGCCGGCGAGCTGGGCGGTCGCTAGTTGTTCGGGGATCGCGATGGCGAGCAGCGTGATGCCCGCGAGGATCTGACCAGGAAAATTCTTGCTCGTGACGCCGAGGAAGATCTCATTAAGACCACGCGCCACACGGCGTTCACCGATCGGCGTTCGCGCATCGTGGCTGGGCGAAACCGTCATGGGGATACCCTAGGACGCCACGGTTGTTCGTTCCTACTTGGTCGTGACGACCTTGTAACCCTCCGCGAGACGGGCCTTGCCGAGTCCGGCGGCCTTGGCGAGCAGGCGCGCGTTGCGACGAAGCATCTTCTCGAGGTCCTTGCGGTTGCCAACCTGGCTCTCGTGCTGCTTGAGTGCGGCCATCTTGCGGTCAAAGACCTTGGAGATATCGACGACCATGTTGGGCTGGGCACTCGTGAGCCAGACCTCGGGCACTACGTGGGGCTCGAAACCTTCGCGCAGCAATTCGGGAAACGCGTGCGGGTTTCGCGCGTCAGGGTAGACCGCACGCAGCGTGGCTTCGCCCACGGCCAAGTGGTCGGGGTGGCTCGCGTAGATGCGCTCCCAGTTCCGTTCAGGATTCTGGGTGATCACCAGGTCCGGCTTGTGGGTGCGAATCACGCGCGCGATCTCGCGACGCAGTAACAATCGCGGTTCGACCTGACCGTCGGGCCAGCGCAGGAAGGCGAGACTCGATACGCCCACTTCTTTAGCGGCGGCGGTCTGTTCGGCTTCGCGGATCTCAGAACGTTCCTCTTTGGTGTGAGTGGAGTCGTCCCCTCCCGCGTCGCCCGAAGTGACCAGACAGTAGGCGACGTCCACGCCGTGCTTGGTCAGGGTCGCCACCGTGCCGGCCGATCCGAAGTCGATGTCGTCGGGGTGCGCGACCACTACCAGGGCGCGCTTGATCGACCCGTCGTGCTTGTAGACCCGCGTCGCCTTGTTCTTCTTACTCAAAGTACGGAATCCTCCTTGGTGGGGTCCCAGTTCGCCAGGTCCTTCAGGTGTGGGTTGTTCGAGAATACTTCGATGATCGGTCGCTTGAGCGCCAGACGTCGCATGATCACCTCGGCTTCGATGATCTGGTTGTAGAGCAGCAGCGAGACGACCACGCCCGTGGAACCCGCTCGCGCGGTGCGCCCCGAGCGGTGGATGTAGGCCTTGTGGTCCTCGGGCGGATCGAAGTGCATCACGCAGTCCACCCCGTCGATGTGCAGACCTCGCGCGGCGACGTCGGTGGCGACGAGGACCGACAGCTTGTCCGCGCCGAAATCAGCCAGCGCCTTCTCGCGCTGACTCTGGCGAAGGTCGCCGTGGATCGCCGCGGCGTCCACGCCTTCCTTCTGGAGTTGTTCGACGAGACGGTCCGCGCCGCGCTTGGTGCGACAGAAGATGATCGTCTTGTCGAAGGAATTGCAGATCGCCGCGGCGACCTTGATCCGGTCCATCTGGTGGACGTTCAAGAAGTGGTGCGCCATGAGCGTCACCGTCTGGGTGTCGCTCTGGACCTCGTGGAACACCGGATCGGTGAGGTACCGCTTCACCAATCGGTCGACCGCGCCGTCCAGGGTGGCTGAGAACAACAAAGTCTGATGGGGGTGCTCGGCAATACGACGCAGCACCCATTCGACCTGGGGCATGAAGCCCATGTCGGCCATGCGGTCCGCCTCATCGAGCACGAGCACGTCGAGTCCTTCGACGTTGATCTCGCCGCGGTCGCCTAGGTCGATGAGTCGACCCGGCGTGGCGATGATGATGTCGCAACCCTTCTGCAGCGACTTCACCTGGCGCTCGATGTCCGCGCCGCCGTAGACGGCGTTGACGTGCAGTCCGAGTGCTTTGCCCAGCGGAGCGAGCACTTCGTGGACCTGGACGGCCAGTTCCCTGGTCGGCAACAGCACGAGTCCCCTCGGGCGAGCGGGACCGCCCGCGCGGGCGATGCTCTGGCTGGCGGCGACGCGCTGGAGCATCGGCAGACCGAAGCCCAGCGTCTTGCCCGAACCGGTCTTGGCCTTGCCGCAGACGTCACGGCCGTCCAGAGCGTCGGCGATGGTCATGGCCTGGATGGGAAAGGCGGTGGTGATCCCCTGCTTTTGGAGAACATCGCAGAGTTCTTTCTGGATGCCCAGGTCGGCAAAGGTTTTGTTGGTGGCGTAGGAGTCCTGTGACGACGTCACGGACTCTGGGATTTCAGTACTCACGGGTGCAACGGTCTTTTCTCGGTTGGACCCGGAACCGGCGTTCGAAAGTGTGGGCCCAAGCTCATTTCCAAGAGCTTCGCAACCAGTCTACGTGGGAGAATTGCCTTTCCCGTTCAGTCCTTGGCCGACCATTGGGTTGGTGTAGAACCGAATTCACGCCGCTGGCCAACTTCGATTTCGTAAGGAATCTGGCGAGTGTTACCTGACCATGGCGTAGCGGTGTGCCCCGGCCGTTGTTTGGAAGAAGTCACTTGCTATGAGACAACAGATTTGTCCAAAAGCCCCAACATCAGGACTCCTGGCAGACCTTCGACCGGACGATAATCACTCGGTGTCGGTGTAGGGTCACGAGTATCCCTTATAACATACTCACTATGTATGATATCATCTATGTATGATACGTGAAAGAACTGATAAAGGAGAACCGTGAAACCGACGGGTCTTGCTTCGTTCGTCAACCGCACGACAGAACTGGCAACACTGAACGAGTGGCACTCACGCCCTGGCGCGGGCTTAGGGATCGTCTTCGGTCGACGACGAGTTGGCAAGACGTGGCTTCTGACGAAGTTTGCCTACGACAAAAGAGTGGTGCGCCATACCGTGCGCGGTCGTCCACTCGGCGAGGAGCTTCGGATCTTGTCAACGGCGGCTCACGAGATTCTTCATCTGCCGCGGAGATCTCTGATCGATAGACCTTTTGTGAGTTGGGATGACGTCTTTGAAGTGCTCTCCATCGCGGCAGAATCTTCACCGCTTTTGTTCATGCTGGACGAGTTCCCCGAACTGATGGCCGTGAGTTCAGGTATTGAAGAGGAACTTCGCGCAGTATGGGACCGAGTCGGCGTCGACTCGTCAAATCTCAAGTTCTTGGTATGTGGCTCAGCTGAGCGGGTGATGGAGGCTCTTCAACAACATGAACACGCGATGTTCGCTCGAGCCGATCTTCGCCTCAGGGTACTGCCGTTTCGGCCGCACGAAGCTGCGTTGATGCTGCCTGGAGCGTCTGCGTCGGAGCGCGCGAAAGCGTGGGGCGTCTGTGGGGGCATACCGCGCTATCTCGCGCTCTGGGAGGACGGCAGCTCATTTCGCCAGAACATTGATCGATTGATCTGCAACGAGCAGGGCCTGCTCGTATCGGAAGGCGAGCTCGTTCTTGGCGATGAAGACCTCGTCGGTCATCCCGGAAAGCGACTGCCGGAGCAAATTCTTCGGGCGGTGGCTTCGGGCAGTACCACGTACTCCGCAATCTCGGGTGCCGTGAATTCGGCGCTGCCGGTGAGGGCACTGCGAGACCTGGTCAATGCACATCTTCTGGATAGGGTCATGCCGGTGACGGCGAAGAATGATTCGTCCAAGATCACCTACTACAGGATTGCCGACAATTTCTTGGCTTTTTGGCTCGAGTGCGTTGAGCCCCACAGGTCACCGATTGAACAAGGACTTGGCGCAACTGTTGGCAATGTAATCGTCGAGGCGTTTGACGACTACATGGGTTTGCGTTTTGAGTCAGCTTTTCGCGATCATCTTCGCCGCCTCGCTTCGGAAGGTCAACTGGGCGACGAGATAGTGGGGATCGGGGAATGGTGGCGAGATCAGGGCGCGCCCATCGAGGACCCTTGTCAACTCGACGCAGTCGTCCTGGCAGGAAGAAGGAGACTCCCGGTGATCGTGGGGGAAGCCAAATGGTCAAAGACTGCGAATGGAAGTTCGGAACGAGGGAAGATGACCCGAAAGCTGTTGGAATCAGGATTGGCTAAACCAGAAGATATCGCCTTCTATGTCTGTGCGAGAGAGAGTGTCACTCGCTCGGATGGTTTGACGGGAGTGACGGCTGCAGATATCTTCCAATAAGAATTCCTTGCCTCAGAAGAGTTGGAGAGTGCTCTCTTCGTAACCTGGGTCAATCCAACGTTCTTGCAATCATTCGAAAGGACCAACGTGGCACGACTTGAAGTAGGCGCCAAGGCACCGGCCTTCACCCTTCGCAACCAAGATGGCGACAAGGTTTCGCTGAGCTCGTTCGTGCGAACCCGCGTCGTGCTGTATTTCTATCCGGCCGACGACACGCCCGGCTGCACCAAAGAAGCCTGTCAATTCAACGACGGACTGCTCGCCTTCAAGCGACTCGGAGTCAAGGTCCTCGGGATCTCGCCCGACAACGCGCCCGCGCACGTCGCCTTTCGCAAGAAGTACGGACTGAAGTTCGATCTGCTGAGCGACCCCGACAAGTCGGTCATGGCCAAGTACGGCGCCTTCGGCGAGAAGATGCTCTACGGCAAGTTGGTCCAGGGCGTCATCCGCTCCACGTTCCTCGTGGGCGCGAACGGCAAGATCGAACGCGCCTGGTACGGCGTGCGCGCCGACGGCCACGCGGCCAAAGTGCTCAGTTCGCTCGAGGGTTAGCTCGCGTTGTGGCGCCGCACCGTGCGCAGACGGTGCCAAAATCCCCAGGCGAGACCGACGACGATCAGGGCCACGATGGGCCACTGCGCGTCGTGGAAGTCACCGGCGACGTGATGCCAGTTCTTGCCCGCGGCGTAACCGAGACCGCAGAGCAACGCCACCCACACCGCGGAGCCGATGGTCGTGAGCAGGGCGAATCGTCCACGCTTCATCTCGGCGAGTCCCGCGGGGACCGAGATGAAACTGCGCACGACCGGCAACACGCGACCGATCAACACCGACCACGAGCCGTACTTCGCGAACCACACCTCAGAGGCGTCGAGGTCCTTATGGGTCAACAACAGCCACTTGCCCCAGCGGTCGACGATGGTCCGTCCGGCCGAACGAGCGACCTCGTAGGCAATGACCGCGCCGATCAGCGAGCCGACGGTCCCCACGACGATGACCCCCCAGACCGAGAACTGCGCGTGGCGCGTGATCGCCGTCGTACAGAGCGCGCCGGCGAAGCCGTAGGCGACCTCCGAAGGGATCGGGAAACACGCCGAGGAGAGTATCGACAGCACGAGCAGACCGAAGTAGCCGTAGTGGTGGACGAATGATTGCATGACCCAATTCTCTCAAGCGAACACACGACACTACCGCTTTTGGTTGTTCACCTCTTCTTCAGGTGAGCGGTGAAACAAAGATTGTGGACCGGCACGATCGTTGGCGCAGATATGGATTACTTCTGGTGCAACGAACACCAGTAGGTGGTGCGTCCGCCCACCGTGCTCGATAGCATCGTCGCCCCGTCGAGCGGGCACACGCCGTCGGGGAAACGACCCGGCATGTGCGTACCGAGGTGCGACCCGCCTCGCCTCTTGAGTGAGCGCATGGTATGGGTGAAGGAACGAAAGAGCTGGTCGCGCTGTTCATCGTCGAGCAGGCCCGTAGGCGTGCGCGGATCGATACCCGCGTCAAAGAGGATCTCGTCGCCCAAGAGATTGCCCACGCCCGCCACCGCCGACTGGTCGAGCAGGCGCGCCTTGATCGCCGGCCCGTCGCCGCGCACGACGTGCAGCACCTGATCGAACTGGCGACGCGTCAACGATAAGGCGTCCGGACCCAGTTGGCCGAGGTCGGGGTCGATCTCACAACGCGCCAGGCGCCGCGGATCGTGCACCACGAGCTTGCGGCCGTCGTCGAACTCGAGACCCGCGCGCACCCACTGCGCCTTGTACTCGTGAGGCCCGTAGAAGAGTCCGTCGATACCGGCCTCGTCATCAATGAGCAGCACCCCGGTCATACCAAAACGCAGCCCGAGCGTCACGCCATCAGTCTCGAGCAACAGCAACTTGCCGCGTCGCGCAGTGCCCTCGAGCGTCAGACCCTTCACGGCCCGCGCCCAAAACGACGGCGAGGGGAGCTTCTTTGACGCGTAGGCGTCGGCCCAGCCGCGCGTGATCTGTTGGCCGACGAGACGTTGTGCGAGAGCGCGATAGGACTCGACTTCCAGCACTTCGGGCATGGGCGACACGGTAGTCCCTGTTAGACGCGGTGAGGCAGTTACTAGGGTTGGTGAATGGCTGTAGAGAAACCACAGTGGAAAGAACTGTTCAGTGAAGTGGTCACCTCGGGCCTCTGTACGGGTTGTGCGGCGTGCGTAATCGCCTGTCCCCACGACGTGCTGGACTACGAGACCAAGGATGGCGCCTACAAGCCCTGGCACCTCGACATCGACGGCGGACGCGAGGACTGCACCCACGGCGTGAAGGGCTGCACCATGTGCACGCGCGCCTGTCCGCGTTTTCGCAACTGGGAGAGCGAGATTGACACGCACCGCTTCGCGCGCGAGCGCACCGACGACGAAGTCTGGGGCATCGGCGACGTGTTTCTGGCACGCTCGACCGATCCCGTCCTGGTCGAGAACGGCCAGGACGGCGGCTTCGTGTCGGCACTGCTCATCTACGCCCTCGAGCACGACGTCATCGACGCCGCCCTCGTGAGCGGCCTCGAGGGCGACGGCTCCACCTGGGTAGCCCAGCCACGGGTCGCGCGAAACCGCGACGACGTATTATTAACAGCGAAATCGCGCTACACCTACAGCGCCAACCTTCTGGCCTACCCCGAAGCCATTGAAAGTGGCGCGGAGCGTATCGCGTTGGTGGGCATGGGTTGCATGGCCTCGGCGACGGGCGTGATGCAGAGCCGCAAGGCCGGCAAGATCGCGCGGCGACTCAGCCTCACGATCGGTCTGCTCTGCTCGAAGACCTTTGACGATTCGATCTTCGAAGAGCTCTTCGAGGCGAAGTACAACATCAAGCGCAGTGACATCACCAAGATGAACATCAAGGGTGTGTTCCAACTGTGGACCAAGGACGGGAACTTCCACGAGGTCCCACTGAAGGAGGCGCACGCCTTCACTCGCGAGGGCTGCAAACAGTGCCCGGACTTCGCCGCCGAGCACGCCGACATCTCCACGGGTGGCATCGGTGCCTTCGGGGACTGGACGCTCGTCATCGTGCGCACCGATCTGGGCCGCTCGATAATGGATGGCATGAACAACGCGGGGCTCGTCGAAACTCGCCCGGGTGACGACGACCCCGGTGCGGTCGCGTTGTTGCACAAGCTGGCCCAGGTATCGCGAAAGCGCTGGCCCGACGACGCGACGCCCGGTCCTCGCCGCATCCCGCTTCGCAGCAACTAGCGCGACACCGCGAACGCCTGAGGTCAGGCGGCGTCTTCGCCGATTTCTTCGACCTTGAAGATTCGATTGAAGATCATCAACTTCAGCACCCAGAACACCGCGAAACTCACGAAGTTCGCTCCCTCGACGATGACGGTGTCGAGCAGGTGACTCCAGTGGTGCGTGTGCACGAGGTGATGGGCGTACGACGCACCCACGATGGAAAAGGCGATACCGGTCACCGCGATGGCCCAAAAGGGAAGGACCTCGCGGCGAAGGTGACTGCGTCCGGACTTGCCCCAGGTCCACTTGCGGTTCAAGTTGTACGAGGGAATGGTCGCGACCACGTTGCCGACGATCGTCGCGGCGACTTCGTTGGGAATGATCCGAAAGCCGTAGACGATGGCGATCACCACGATCGACGTCGTCGTGGACGCGACCGAGACCAGGGTGTAGCGAAAGAGCTTGCGGCCGTGCGTGGTTCTGGTCCATCCGACCGCATTGCTCACGAGAGACGACACACGAGCAAACCTACCGTTTGTAGCGACACGACCAGAAGTCACGCAAGCCATAGAAGCAAACACCGCCGATGTGGTCGCTGCGGCGTCGCAGTGGAGTCGCAATTCGAGGTCACATTAGGGTAGTGAGGTGCCTTCGCGTCCATCGTTCACTACCGTGCTGCTCGTGCGCCACGGCACGACCGCCACTACGGGCACGGTGCTGCCGGGCCGCGCCCCGGGACTTCACCTCGCCGAGCGCGGCGAAGCCCAGGCCGAGAAGGTCGCGGGTCGCATCGCCGAGCTCTCGAAGAAACCCGTCGCGCTCTACACCTCACCCCTCGAACGGGCCCGCGAGACGGCGGCACCGATCGCCAAGGCCCTGCACCTTCGAGCAAAGGTCGATCGAGGACTGCTCGAGTGCGACTTCGGCACGTGGACCGGCAAGAAGTTGGCCGTGCTCGCGAAAAAGCCCGAATGGCGCAGCGTCCAGCAAACCCCCAGTGGGTTCCGGTTCCCCGAGGGCGAATCCTTCGCCGAGATGCAACTGCGGGTCTGGTCGACCCTCGAGCTACTCGCCGCCAAGCACCGCGGCAAGACCATCGTCGTGGTGAGCCACGCGGACCCCATCAAGGCCGCCGTCACCTTCGCCCAGGGCGTGCCGCTCGATCTCTTCCAGCGCACGGTCATCTCGACCTGCTCGGTAAGCGCTCTGGCGATCGGTGCCGGCACGCCACTGGTGCTGTGCGTGAACTCCACGTCGTCGCTGACGGAATTATCTCCGTCATGAACTACGTCTTTGACGCACCCGACAAGGTGATGGTAGGGGTGCGCGGCGAAGTGGGCAATCGCCTCTTCCTGCTCCAAGCGCGCCAGGGGCGTCGTCTCGTGATCGTCAAGTGCGAGAAGTTGCAGTTGAGCGCCCTGGCCGAGTGGCTGGGCCAAGTACTGACCGACCTCGGGCGACCCGGTCACCTGCCCGACGACCTGAGTCTCGAGCCCGAGTACGAGGCGGACTTCACCGCGGGCGACATCGCCATCGCGATCGACGAAGAAGCCCAGACCATCGAGGTCACCGTCGAGTCCGCCGAAGAAGAGGACACGCTGGAATTGACACTCACCAAGGAATGGTCGGGCGCACTGGCGATCGCGATCACCCGACTCGTCGAAGCCGGTCGGCCCGCGTGCCCGCTCTGTGGCGGACCGCTCGACCCCAAGGGTCACGACTGTCCGCGCACGAACGGCCACCGTCCACCCATCCGCTGAGATGGACCACACCGAACAGTTCACACTGCTCTCGAAGGGTCGACTCGAGGTCGAAGGCCGCGTCGCCGGCTCGTCGAACCAGGCGCTGCTCGTGAACGTCACCCTCGACGGGGTGAGCGCCCAGGCCTGCTACAAACCCGAGGCGGGCGAACGTCGTCTTTGGGACTTTCCCGACGGCCTCTGGCGCCGCGAGGTCGCCGCCTACGAACTCGACGTCGTGCTCGGCACCGACCTCGTGCCGACCACGATCATGCGCGAAGACGCGCCGTTCGGTGTTGGCTCGCTGCAGTGGTGGGTCGACGACAACCTAGAAGACCACTACTTCACGTTGCGCGAACGCGGCGAGCTCTACGACTGGTTCGCGGATCTGGCCGCCTTTGACGTCATTGCGAACAACGCCGACCGAAAAGCCGGCCACGTGCTCTACGACGGCGAGCGATGCTGGGCGATCGACAACGGGCTGTGCTTCCACGAACAGGAGAAGCTACGGACCGTCATTTGGGAATACGCGGGACTTCGCGTCGACGCTTCACTGCTCGAACGCATTAGCCGCTTCGCGGGTGGTGAGTGCGCGAACCTCGATCGATTGCTCTCGCCGAGCGAACTGGCCTTCGCGCAGCAACGCGCGAGCGAACTAGTCGAGGTGGCGCACTACCCGACGCCCAACGAGGAGAGCGACTGGCCGCCCTACCCCTGGCCGCTGATCTAGTCGACCAGCAGCGGGCTCGAGGACACGCTGACGCCGGACTCGAGCAGGATGAAGGTCAGCACCGCGCCGAGCCCAAAGAAGCCCGCCGACCACCAGAACGCCACCGCGTAGCCGTGCAGGGTGGCGGTCGTCTCGAGGGCCTTCATGGCGAGCGCGGTGTGCGGCGGATTGGTCTTCATCAGGCTCATGCCCGCCGCGGTCGCCGCCGAGACCGCGATGGTGTTGAGGAGCGCGGTGCCCACTGACCCGCCGATCTGCTGAGTGGTGTTCACGAGCGCCGACGCCGCCCCGGCGTCACGCTTCTCGATGCCCGCCGTGGCACTGGCGGTGGCGGGTGCAAAGATCAGCCCGAGACCGAGTCCGAGGACGATGAGACCCGGCAACACGTGACCGACGTAGTCCGAGTTCGCGGGAAGCTTCGTGAACAGGATCATGCCCATCATCCCGAGCACCATGCCGACCGGGATGAGCGGACGCGGTCCGGTCTTGGCGAGCAGTCGCGCACTGGCGACGAAGGCCGATAGGGCCAGACTGCCCACGAGCGGTAGAAACGCCAGGCCGGTGCGCAACGGCGAGAAGCCGAGGGTGACCTGCATGTAGTACGCGAGGAACAACGAGACGCCGAACATCCCGATGCTGGTGATGAACAGCGAGATGAGCGACCCGCCGCGCGTGCGCTGCCACAGGATACGAAGCGGCAGCAGCGGATGGCTCGCGCGTCGTTGCCAGAGCACGAACGCTGTCAGCACGACCGCACCCAGCACGAGGCTCGCCCAGGTAAAGACGTTGGACCAGCTCGTCGTCACCGCGTGGCCGAGTCCGTAGACGACGAAGAACAGTCCGCCGCTGCCGAGCACGGTGCCCAGGACGTCGAGGTTCGTGTGGTGTTCGGAGCGGCCCTTCTCCACGAACAAGGCGACACCCACGATGGCGAACGCCGCGAAGAAGAGGTTGATGAACAGACACCAGCGCCACGAGGCCCACTGGGTGAGCGCACCGCCGAGCAAGAGGCCGATCGCCGCGCCCGAGCCCGCGATCGCGCCGTAGATGGAGAAGGCCTTGGCGCGTTCCTGGGGCTCCTGGAAGGTCGTGGTGAGCGTCGCCAGCGCGGCGGGCGCGAGCAACGCGCCAAAGACGCCCTGGATGGCGCGCGCGGTCACCAGCATGGCGAAACTGTGCGCCGAACCCCCGAGCGCGGACGCCAGCGCGAAACCGGCCAGTCCCATGTAAAGCACCGTTCGTCGTCCCCACAGGTCGCTCAGGCGCCCCCCGAGCAGCAGCAGCGACCCGAAGGCGAGCGCGTAGGCGGTGATCGCCCACTGGCGATTGGCGTTAGAAAAATTCAGCGCCAACTGCGCGCGCGGCAGAGCGATGTTGATCACCGTCGCGTCCAGGGCCACCATCAACGTGGCGAGGCTCACGACCGTGAGCGTCCACCACCGACGCTGGTGGCTGGTCGCGGCGGAAACGGTCATGGTCCTGTCCTCACCCTAGGGACTTGCGACGTCGTGATCGTTCGCGAGCAGACCAGCGCTACGCGCGCGCCTTCAACTGCTCGATCAACGCCGGCAACACCTTGTGCACGTCGCCCACGACGCCGAAGTCGGCGATCTGGAAGATCGGTGCATCGGGGTCCTTGTTGATCGCGACGATGTTCTTCGAGCCCTTCATGCCCACCATGTGCTGGGTCGCGCCTGAGATGCCGCACGCGATGTACACGGTGGGCTTGACCGTCTTGCCGGTCTGGCCCACTTGGTGCGAGTAGGGAACCCACCCGGCGTCGACGATGGCGCGACTCGCGCCCGCCGCCCCGTGCAGCAACTTGGCTGTTTCCACGATGAGCGCGTACTTGTCCGCCTCACCGAGTCCTCGCCCACCCGAGACGACGACGGTCGCCTCTTCGAGCTTGGGCCCGGTGCGCTCTTCCACGTGGCTCGTGGTGATCGTCGCCTGGCCGCTCGCGCCGGTGTCGCNNTGGGTGCCGCCGAAGACCGGGTGCTCGGTGACGAGACCTCCCTCGTCGATGATCCCGGTCACGTTGGTGAGCACCGGTCGGTCGAGTCGCGCCGAGAGACGGCCCGCGATGTCGCGCCCGTCGTAACTGGTGGGGATGAGGATCGCGTCGGGCGAACCAGCAGCGACCAACTGAGCGATCGCCGCGGCGACCGGCACGCCGGGCAGGGCGCCCTTGAGGTCCCCCACGTCATAGAGCGTGGTCGCGCCGTACTCGCCGGCCTGTGCGGCGAGGGCCGAGCCATCGCCCCAGGTGATGGCCGACACGTTCGAAGAGAGTGACCGTGCGTGGGTGAGCAGTTCGAGCGAGGTGCTCGTGAACGACCCGTTGGTCGGTTCGACGACGACCCAGATGTTGGCGACTGACATGAGGACTCCTAGAGGACTTTGATGGATTCGAGGTAGGCAATGATCTTTTCGGCGCCGTCGCCCTCGTCGACGTACTTCTCGCCGGCCTGGCGTGATTCGGCCGCGACGACGTCGGTGATCTCCTGGCGAGCNNGACGCGTAGCGCGGCTCGACGACACCGGCGGTGACGGTCACGACGCAGGGCGTAGGGGCGGTGACCTCGTCGTAGCCGGACTCGGTCTGGCGTTGGACCTTGACCGAAGGACCCTCGACGGCGACCGACTTGGCGAAGGTGATCGACGGTAGGCCCAGCAGTTCGGCCAGTTGCACCGGTGTCGTGCCGGTGTAGCCGTCCGAGGACTCCGTCGCGCACAGGATCAAATCAGGCACGTCACGCTTGATCACCGCGGCGAGGACCTTGGCGGTACCCAGCGCGTCGGTGCCTCGCAAGCCGTCGTCGCTCACGATGACGGCCTTGGCGGCGCCCATCGCGAGCGCGTTGCGCAGCCCCGCGACGTCAGCCGCCGAACCCATCGAGACGACGGTCACCTCGCCGCTACCCGCCTTGTCGACCAGCTGCAGGGCCATCTCGACCCCGTAGGTGTCGGCCTCGTCGAGGATCAATTTGCCCGAGCGGTCCAGGTTGTACGACGCGTCAAGTGACTGCGGCGCCGCGGGATCAGGAATCTGTTTTACACACACGACAACGTTCATGCCAACAATCTAGGGCATTACCGACCAGTAGATAATCGCCCTACCCTGTCGCGGGCACGCTGGCGCGTCATTCGACGACGTTGAGTAGCGCCCGACCGGCACCGTGCGTCGGGACGCACCAACACGCGACGTGACGCCCTCGCGAGAACGTCAGCCAACGCCAACTCCCAGAATTACGAGAAGTAGTGGCGTTTGCTCGCTTGCTTTGCGTTGGCGAGACGCACCGTCACGGTGTAGGTCCCCGCCTTGAACTTGAAGCCACGGGCGGAAGTGACGTAGA
>DKEO01000032.1:31839-70714 GCA_002452255.1 Ferrimicrobium sp. UBA6820 | reverse complement strand
CCGGGCATCTCGTGCTCGGCGAGGGTGATCTCCGCTCGGCCGAAGCCGGCGAGGGAAAGGTCAGCAACTTTGAAGTCAAAGGTGTCAGAGGTCATGATGCTCCTAGTGGTCGAGTGGTCTTCAGGCGTCGACCTCTGTCGCGTCCGCCTGCAGACATGGTACCAATTACACCCCGACGCGGAACTCCACCACGTCGCCGTCACGCATGACGTAGTCCTTGCCTTCGATGCGCGCCTTACCCGCGGCTCGAACCGCGACCATGGAACCCGCCGCCATCAGGTCATCAAAGGACACAACTTCGGCCTTGATGAAGTGCTTCTGGAAGTCCGTGTGAATCTCTCCCGCCGCCTCGGGTGCTGTCGCGCCGCGGCGGATGGTCCAGGCCCTTGTCTCCTTGGGACCGGCGGTCAGGAAGGTCTGCAGGCCCAGGGCCGCGAAGCCGACGCGAGAGAGCAGCGCCAAGCCCGACTCCTGTTGACCAAATGACTGGAGCAGTTCTAACGCGTCCGCGACGTCGAGCCCTTCGAGCTCGGCTTCGACCTTCGCGCAGAGGATCACGCACGGTGCGGGAGCGACCGAGGCCTCGAGTTCGCTTCGAAGGGCCTCGTCACTCATGGTTGACTCATCTACGTTGAAGACGTAGATGAAGGGCTTGTCGGTTAAGAGGTGCAAGTCCGCAAGGGCCTCGTGGTCGAGCTCCTTGCCAACCTTCGAGATCACGCGACCCTCGTTGAGCGCGTCGTGCGCCTTTTTCACTTCCACCAGTTTGGTGGCAGCCTCTGTGCTTCGTCGGGCCTCGCGCTCGAGTCGTTCGATGGCCTTGTCAACGGTTTGCAGGTCGGCGAGTATGAGTTCGGTCTCGATGGTGGCGACGTCGCTCTCGGGGTCAATCGCGCCTTCGACGTGGATGACGTCGTCGTCGTGAAAGACCCGCACGACCTCGCAGATGGCGTTTGATTCGCGGATGGCAGCGAGGAACTGGTTACCGAGCCCCTCGCCTTCGGAAGCCCCGCGCACGATGCCCGCGATGTCGACGAACGTGACACTCGCGGGCAGGATGCGTTCGGACCCGAACACCTTGGCTAGTTTCTCGAGGCGGTCGTCGGGAACCGCCACCACGCCGACGTTCGGCTCGATGGTGGCGAAGGGATAGTTCGCCGCTAAGACGTTGTTGTTGGTCAGTGCATTGAACAGCGTAGATTTACCGACGTTCGGAAGTCCGACGATGCCGATTGAGAGTGCCATAGCCGAATCGAGGCTAGTCCAGCGTCCTTTGGCTATTCTTCTAGGCGATTTCCTTGAGGACGCCGTCTTCGATCTCGAATCGGCGGTCAGCCTTCTTCGCAATCTTCTCGTCGTGGGTCACCACGAGCACGGTCGCCTTTTGGGTGGTGGCGACCTCGCGCAAGAGTTCGACGATCTTTTGGCCCGTTGCTTTGTCGAGGCTTCCCGTGGGCTCGTCGGCGAGGATGAGCTGCGGCTGGGCGGCGAAGGCGCGAGCGATGGCGACACGCTGTTGTTCGCCCCCGGACAATTTCGCGGGCCGACGGTCGGCCTTGCCTGCGTCCAAGCCCACGATGCCGAGCAGTTCGTTCGCCCGGTGGTCGCGGTCGTCCTTGGGCCAATGGGCAAACTCGAGGGCGAGTTTGACGTTCTCGCGGGCGTTCAAGTTCGGGATCAGATTGAACTGTTGAAAGACGAATCCCACTTGGCGCGAACGGTACTTCGTGCGTCCGGCCGAGTCAAGGTTGGCGAGTTGCGTGCCGTCGATCTCAATGCTCCCTCGGTCGGGCGCGTCGAGCAGGCCGAGCAGTGAGAGCAGCGTCGACTTGCCACTTCCGCTCGCGCCAAGTATCGCGACCAGTTCGCCGTCCTTGGCGTCAAAGGAGACGTTCTGTACAGCGTGGACGTCACCGGCGCCGGTATGGAACGTCTTATCGAGGTTCTCGACAACCAGCATTATTCACTCCTCAATACTTCAGCGGGACGGATGCGTACAATCGTGGCGGCCGCGACGGTGCTACCGAGCGCGGCGATGACGATGGCGGCGATGAGCGCAAAGCCGAGGGTCGACCATCCAGCCGACGTATGGATCTGGGTGATGGTGTTAGAAAAGCCGCCGAAGTGGAAGTTACCCGTGCCGCGGTTAGCGAATCCTCCGGCGGGCGGCGTGAAGCCACTGCCCCCCGCACCGAATCCTCCGCCTCCAGCCCGACGCACGAAGCCACTATTGGAACTCGTTCCCCCCGAGGCGCTCACCAACGCCGACGTGATCGGACTACTGATCAAAACGCCGACGACGAGTCCCACGACGGCGCCGAGGATCGTGAAGGTCGTCGATTCGGCGATGAACTGGGAGATGATGCTTTTGTTCGGTGCTCCGAGGGCCTTTAAGACACCCACTTCTCGCCGGCGCTCGCGCACGATCATCAGCATCGACAAGAGCAAGATGATCGCGGCGCCGATGACTGAACCAACCAGGGTGTAGGTGGAAATGGTCTTGACCGAATTGAGCGGCGCCAGTGACGCTTCGGTCGTGGCCTGGGTCGACGTCACGTCCGCCGCGGAACCGAGTTTCTTGGCGACGGCCTTGTCGGCACTCGCCACGTTGTTGAGCGAGTTCACCGTCACCGTCGCCGAAGTGACGTCGCCCGTGGCGTCCGCCAACTTCTGGACCGTCGCCAACGGCATCAGCACGCTGGCGTCAGTGAAGGTTGAGCCGGCGCTGAAGATGCCGACCACGGTGATCTTGGTGTTCCAGGCAGTAAAGGTCGATCCTACGGTGAGCTTGTTCTTGCTGGCGAGCGAACTTCCCACGATCGCGACGTCGGCCGTGGAGGTCGGACTGTACGCGGCCCCCGACGTCAACTTCTCGGATCCACCGCCGTTGGCGCCACCGACCACGGCGTTACCGGGGCTGTTCGTGCCGATGACGCGAATAGGGATGCTGAACGTCGTGCCCGATGAACTTCCCCCGAATTCCCCGCCAGAACCCGTGCCTGCACCGAAGCCGAACTGGCCTCCGAGAGAACCCGCGGGTGTCGGCGACGAAAGCGACGTCTTGGTGCTGGTGAGTTCTTCGCTGAGCGACTCCTGGACTGCGGTGACGTTCGGAATCGAGAGCAGGTCCGTCACGTCACTTTCCTTCAGTGGAGTGCCGCCGCCATTGAAGCCGAAAAAGCCCTTGGGCGACACGGTGATCGTGTTACCCGTCGAAGCCCTGACTGAATTGATCTTGTTCGTGACCGCGTCGCGAGCGATGAGCATCGAGATGGACAGCGCGATGGCGACTGCCAGAATGACGACCACGCCCACGGCGCGCATGGAGTTTCGAAAGGCATTTCGAATGCCTCGACGTAGAGCGTTCACGGCGATCCCTTTCGCGGGTCAAGGGCATCCTGCTCTTGGAATTCGAGACACGCTGCAAGATTCACTAAGAGTTGCCTAAGAATGCCCGCGGTGCTGTGTCGACTCGTCGAGTCGTACAATCGAGCGATGGTCGATGTGTCCTCGCACGAAGGTCTCCTTGCGTTCGGTGACTTTTCGACGTGGTATCGCGTCACAGGCGATCTGCACTCGGGGCTCACCCCACTTGTGGTCGTGCACGGCGGTCCGGGCTGCTCGCACGACTACTTGGAAAATCTCGTTGGTCTCGCCCGGGGTGGTCGGGCGATCATCCACTACGACCAAGTCGGCGGGGGAAGGTCGACCTTGCTTCCCACCATGGGCGCGGAGTTCTGGACCGTCAATCTGTTTCTGAGTGAGCTCGACAACCTCCTGAGTGGCCTCGGCGTGCGCGATGGCTACCACCTGCTCGGACAGTCCTGGGGCGGCATGCTCGCGGCCGAGCACTCCGTGCAACAACCACCGGGGCTGCGCTCGCTTGTCGTGAGCAATTCACCGGCGTCGATGGCACTGTGGTCGAGCGAGGCCAAGGTGCTGCGCTCGAGGATGGATCCTGCGGTTGCTGAAGTGCTTGATCGCCACGAGTCTCAGGGCTCGACGACCGACCCCGAGTACGTGAGGGCAACGCAGATCTACTATGACGAACACGTCTGTCGAGTGGTACCCAATCCTCCCGAATTGGTGCGCACGAACCAGTTCATGGCGCGCGACTCCACGGTGTACAACGTCATGAACGGACCCAACGAGTTCTACTGCGTGGGAACGCTCAGAGAGTGGACGATCGAGGATCGGGCCCATCTCGTCGCCGTGCCGACGCTGCTTCTCTCGGGGCGCTACGACGAGGCGACACCGCGCACCGTGCAACCCTTCTACGACGCGATTCGAGGAGCCCGATGGGAGATCTTCGAATCGTCGAGTCACATGCCCTTCATAGAGGAGCGCGACCGCTACCTCGAGGTCGTCGACGACTTCCTTGCGGAGGTGGAAGGCCAGCGACCGCCCTACGCGGCGACGTCACCGCACAGCGACGTGTCGTGACGCTGCGTGCATGGACCGATCGGACACTGACCCGGCTGCGTATTGATTCGTCGCCGTCAGGCTCACTGCCTTCGGTGGGGCGGGTAGTGGCGGTTTCGGTGCTGTCCGCACTCGTCTCGCTCGCGGGCGACGTCGCTCTGGTGACCTGGTCGACGAGGGCATTTCCCGCGGACAAGAACTACTCGCACTTCCATTTCGTCGACTACGGCACGCTTACTATCGTCGGCGTGGCCGCCGCGTGCGCCGCGTGGTTCGTGATCACTCGGGTGACGTCGTCGGCGCGTTGGTTCTTTTTCCGGCTGACCGTCACGGTGATGCTGGCGTTGTGGATTCCCGATCTCTATCTCTTTGCTAGAAGTGAACCCACGAGTGCCGTGGCCGTTTTGATGCTGATGCATCTGGTCATTGCCCTGGTAACTTACAACGCCCTCGTGCGGCTCGCTCCGGTGAGAGAGGCTGAGGTTTTTCGAGAGAAGGCAATCAACGCGCCTCGAGCGCGGCGGATAATCAGTCGGCGCGCCTGGACCACGATGATGCTGCTCGTGGGTGGCGAAATGCTGATCGGATTCGCCGAACTTCTTTCGGTCCCCTATGACCGTCCCGATGGCTTCGTGATCCGCCAGGGTGAAGCGATCAGTATCGTGCACGGGGCACTCGGCGGCGTTCTCGGCTTCGGCGCCCTGGTCATCATTGCTCTGGCGTCGCGCGAGGGACGAATCGAGCGCATAGCTGCCACGGTAGGTCTCGTCGGGGTCGGAATAGGGGGAATCGGAGGATTCCTCTGCTACGCCCATTCGTTGCGTCTGGCCGGCATGGTGCTGATGTTCCTCGGAGCGGCGACGGCATTCTTTGGTTATCTCATGCCGACCATCGACGACGAAACGGACTCTGCGCAATTTCGCCCGCCGAGTAGTTCGTCCTCGCGTCCATGATGACCTGCACGTAAGCCGAACACGCTTTCGCGCTTGGCCTCGCTACGTTTCAGCTCGCGCAGATCCACGTACCCGCGACGTACACCGTGCCCGAGAATCCTCCTTCCCTACCAAGAGTGAGGTTCACGGATCCTGAATGCGCGATGAGCGTCATTGACCCACTGATTGCCACCCAGCTCGAAGAGCCACTGGCTTCGAGGGTGAAGGTGTCAATTCCTGGTCTGAATTTCTTGTAAGTGTCAAGTTTTGGCATCTTGACAGTCACCGACCATCCACTGAAACTCTTGGACTTCAGACTTGTCGTGAAGGAACCCAAGGTGACGCCACTGGCGCTCGTATCACACGTACTTTTCGAACCAAGCTTCAAAGTCCCTTTCAGCCCTCCGGTAAAGACGAGGGATCCCGATGTCTTTGTCTTTGTCGCAGCGGATGCGTGACTTGGCACCATCGCGATTGTTGACACTGCGAGGAGTAATGAGGCGCTGGCTTTCAGTATTAAGCGATAACCAATGACGACCCGACTCCAACGTGTTTTTAATCCCATAGCCCTGGCTCCCAAAATGTTTCGCAGCGAATTGGCGAATTTCTTCGTCAGAGCCATCTAACTACATTTGGCCCACCCGTATTGCTCGGCTTTGAACGCCTAGTTTCTAAGGGTGCCTCTTCGGTCATTGCGGACTCACTTGAGCGTTGCAAAATAAAGCGTCGCTCTCGAAAAACAAGGTGCAGAATCTTCCTCGCACCATCTGTTGTAGCCGTATCCCTCACGATGCAAGATCTCGTGGTATCACGTTCTTCGCGGAATGCAGAACAAGCGGTGCGACTTCTGTTGGGCATCAACAGAGTCAGAAGTTCGTTTTTTCGACCCGTCGCATGTTTGGTTCGTTTTCGAGTTCGCCAATGTCAGAACCGCGTGACAACATGTTTTGCAAGAGCCGGTAAAGCCCTTCGGGCGCAAGACCGGGGAGGCCGTGCAACAAGGCCACTATCTTAAAGGGAGCGGTTGGCTGGAAATGTGCGTTCGAACTACTCCGATTGTGGTGGAATGTATGGTGCGCTCGCAATAATTGCGTAAAGCCAGTAATGCTCCCGTAGCTCAGGGGATAGAGCATCGGTTTCCTAAACCGTGTGCGCAGGTTCGAATCCTGCCGGGGGCACTTAAAGATGGTTAGTGAATGGATGACTCTACCGTCGCAACAAGAAGCGTGCAGCAGAGTTTTCTGTGTAGTGTTGGCTCACTTGGTGGAGCAGTTGGATTCGTTGTGAAATCGTTAATCCATAGAATTGAAAGAAGTCTTGTTCGAAGTTCGTGGTAACGCCCAATGGTCGTTAGGAGTTCTCGAAAATGAGTTCTTTAGAAATTGATCGATACCTAGAGGGGGTTCCCGCGCGTCAACGAGAGACCTTGTCACGTCTGCGATTGTCAATATTGAAGACCATTCCCAAAGCTGAAGAGTGCATCTCGTATCGCGTGCCGGCGTTTCGCTTGGAGGGCGGTGTGGTCGCTGGGTTCGCTTCGTTCAAAAACCACATGAGTTATCTACCTTTTAGCGGATCGGTGTTGAGCGAACTCGGTGGGGAACTATCCGCCTACTCGTGTTCCAAAAGTGCGCTTCGCTTTACGATTGGTTCACCTCTGAGTGACGATCTGGTTCGGCGACTCATTGAAGTCAGGTTGGCCGAGCTTCGATCCAGGGGACGATGAATCTCGCGGTTTGGAAGCTCGCGTTGGTGAACAGTCTCACGACTTTGATTCGCTGGTGCTGGTTGTTCGCGGGGCTGTCCTGGTCAAGTGGAGTGCTGTCGACGAAGTGACTGTGTCGGTGAGTGCGTAGGCCATTGTCGGCACAATGGCGGGCGATGCGTCGCGATTACTTCGAGAGGCGCACTTTGACGTTCACTCCGAGAGTTTGGAACCTGCGATAAAGTCCCTCAATGAGTGATCAAGGGCGGATCAGAGGCGTCACATCCTTACCAGGGCGAGGTACTGAAATTGGTCGGTCAGCACGGTCAGCGAGGCACATGTCTTGAGTTATTTCACCGCTAATTGGGGTTATCCGTGGATTGGCGTCGCCGTGCTGATCATCGGGGCAATTCACGAGCACGGTCTCCGGTCCCTCAATCGCCGTTCGATTCCCGAGCACGCACGAAAGAGAAGACGGCGAATGTGGTTGACCTACGCCGGGCTCTTGGTGTTAGCACTCAGCATCGTGTCGCCACTCCAGTATTGGGCAATGCAGTATTTCTGGATTCATATGATTCAGCACGTCTCGGTCATGTTGGCCGCGCCAGCCCTCTACGTCGCTGGGGCTCCCGTCTTACCTCTGGTGCACTCGGTACCGGTGCGAACTCGCCGATGGTTACTTCGGCGGATGTTTCTCAGACTTGGATGGCACCCGGTCCGAAAGCTAGGTGCCTTTCTCATGTCGCCGGTGTTCGCAGTCGTCTTCTTCAACGTGGTGATGGTGGTGTGGATGATCCCAGGAATCTTCAATCCCATCATGGCCAGTACCGACCTGCACATCGGGCTGATGCTGTCGACGTTCTTTCTTTCGGGATTACTTTTCTGGTTCCAATTCATTCCCTCGGCGCCCTTTCGTCCGACCCTCTCGCCTTTCGGACAGGCCGGCGCTCTCTTGGCGACGAACCTCATCATGACCGTGATCGCCATCATTCTCAGTTTCTTCACGTCGGTGTCCCTGTACAACTTTGGTGCCGCGATGCTGGGCATGGGATCGATGCCGGGCATGGCCATGCCCGTGATTACGTTGAACCGTGTCGCCGACCAGCAGATAGGTGCGGCCATCCTTTGGGTGTGCGGTGACTTCTGGTGCTTTCCAGCCCTCTTCATGGCATTTCGACGGTCGCTGATTGACGACAACGGGTCCGATTTTTTGTCCACGATGCTTCGTCGCCAGCGGAATATGAGTGTCGAAGAGTTCCAACGCGCGCGCGACGAGCGAGTCGCGTCATTGAAAAGCTCGAGTGAGAGTGGGAATGACCTTCGGGAATGAAAAGGCGGTGGTTCGTTGGTTCTGCTTGGTGCGATGTTGACTCGAACCGCTACGGTGTACTCTTCACGCAGTTCGATTTCGTTACCTCGCCAGCGCGTGTCACACTGCGTGGGGACAGTTCTTAGTTTAATTCGTTAAGGAATCCGCTTATGTCTGGCATGTATGCGCGGTCAATCGACCTGACAAGTTTTCTGGTCGTCCATCTTTTTCGACACGCCCTCTTCGTCACTGGCACGCTGTGGATATGCGCATTGGCCTTCGTGTTGCTGGTCGTCCTTATCGCCACGCGGACCATTTTTCGATTCAACATCTTTCCCGAAGGGACCAACGAGCCCCGAGCACGCACGTATCTTCGATGGAGCTTCGGTGTGATATGGCTGGTGGACGGCATCTTGCAATTCCAAGTTTCGATGCCACTCGGACTCGCCAACAATGTCGTACGTCCGCTGGCGGCGGGCACGCCGTCGTGGCTGCATTCGTTGATGATCCACGGCATCAATATCTGGAACGCCCACCCCATCTCGCTCGCGACCGGTGTGGCCTGGTTCCAGGTCGGACTCGGATTGATCATCCTTGTTTCGAGGGGACGGACTGGGCGATGGGCGGCACTGGTGTCGGCCGTCTGGGCCGCCGGTATCTGGCTGATTGGCAACGGCGCGGGTGGCATCTTTGTTCGTGGCGCGAGCATTTTGTTTGGATGGCCCGGCGCGACTCTTATATACGTCGTGGCGGGGATCTGGCTCTTCGTCAGTAACGAGCGCTTCCGTGATTCGTTCTCCCCGTTCGTCCTCAAATTTCTTTCACTGTTATTCCTGGTCGCCATCATCTTCCAGTCGCTGCCCGCCGCGGGCTTCTGGCACGGCGGCAACTCGAACGCGCTCACCGCGATGACCCAGTCAATGACCAGCATCGCCCAGCCTCACCCCCTGGCGTGGGTGGTGCGCGAAGGAGGCGTGATCAGCGGACGAATGGGTGGCGGCTTCAACATCGTCGTCATTCTTTGGCTCTTGGTCACCGGAATCGGATTGTGGCTGGCCACGAAAACCCGCCGAAACTGGTCCGTCTACTCCGCAGTCGTTGGCTGTCTGCTCCTTTGGGTCGTGGCCGAGGACGCCGCACTCTACGGCGGGCTCTCGACGGACTTCAATTCTCTTCTGCCCATGGCGGTGCTGGCGTGGTGCGCGATGCCCCGTTTGGACCAGGCGCCCGCGCGCACGCAACGTCTTCGGCCCGAGTTGACCAGCGGCGTGGGAGCGGTCGTCGCCACCTTCGCCGCCGCCATGATGGTGACGAGTGCCGTGTCGATGTTCGTCGCCACGACCGTGGCGAGCGCGGAGAACACCTTCTTCTTGGCACAGAATGGTTCAGCGTCGCCACTCAATACCGTGGCCCCGCGTTTCACCCTCACCGACCAGTTCAACAAGACGTACTCATTGGGCGAACATCCGGGTTACGCGACGCTCATCACGTTCCTCGATCCGGTGTGCTGGACCGACTGTCCGTTGCTCGCGAGTCAGGTTGCGCAGGTTCGTTCGGAGTTGTCGAAGAACGCCAAGTTGGACATCGTCGCGGTGGCCGCGGACCCGTATCACGAAACTCTCGCCAACGTGCGGCACTTCATCGCCATCCACCACGTGGGGAACGTGAAGAACTTCTATTTCGTCACCGGTCAACTCGCCAAGACCAGCAAGGTCTGGTCCGAGTACGGGATCGGCGTGACCATGACTCGTACCGACGCCATGAGCATTCACGACGATTACATGTATATCGTCAACGCCCAGGGACGTTTGAAGTGGATTATTCCCGACGACCCGTCGGTGTCGGCGTCATTGAAGGTCTCTTCGGTCGCCCAGATCATTTCGTTGCTCGCAACACAGGGGGTCCATTGAGATGAGGAGATCCTTTGCGGTCGCTGCGCTCTTGGTGGCGGGCCTCGGCTTGAGCTCTTGTGGCACGGCGAGCACGGCAGCGAAGTATGTCGCCTCCAAGGATTGTCACGTATCGGTCACCAACTTCAACCTCGCGGGCTGTAATCTCTCTCGGGAGAATCTGAGCGGTGATGACTTGCAGTCCGATGACCTTCAGAACGCCAATCTCACTGACGTCAATCTCTCGGGAGCCAACCTTCAGGGCGCCAACGTCCGCGGAGCGGACCTGAAGGGTGTCATCACGAATGTTTTTACGATATGCGTGAACGCCGAATCGGGGCCGTGCTCGAAGCCCGGCCTGCGGTCCCCTTCGAGAGCGAACGCGGCCCAAGGACAATAGGCCGTCGGCTCACCACACTAGATCGTGGGAATCGTGGTGGTCGTGCTGGAAGTGGTCGTAGTCGTCGTAGTGGTCGTCGTGGGCGTGACCAAACTCGGCGAGCCAATCCACGCAACAGTCTTGACTTCGGCTACCCTCACCAAGGTCAACGACGGTCGCAACGCACGCATGAGTTGGAGTGCGTGTGCTCCAGCGACGTCGAGCGCGTTGGCACCCGGTTGGCTAAGCACCACTTCATAGGTGGGTACGACGACGCCACCGATGGTCACGTTGATGGCCATGGCGACGCACCCGCCCGAGGCCAAGGTGTAGCCGGACTTCACGCCAACCACGCCGTCGGACCCGATGTAGGGCGTGTACGAGCCAACCCAACCAGCGACGGGCAGGTGGACTTTAGTGAGCGACACGATCGAATCGATGAAGGGTTGGCTGGTCATCAAGTCAACGGTAAGAGTGGCGACGTCCTGCGCGGTTGAAAGATCGCCCGTCGAAATGCCGGTGTAGTCCGCGTAGTGTGTCTGGCTTAGACCCAGTGCCGTGGCGTCGGCGTTCATGGCGTTCAGAAAAGCTGCGTTGTTCATACCGGTGAGTCGAACCAGCATTTCGGCGTAGTCGCCCGCCGAGTGCACGAAGAGTCCCCGGAACAAGGTGTTCTCGCACAATCTTTCGCCCACGACGACCTTGACGGTGGATTCTTGAATGGACAAGTTCTGATGAAAGAAGGCCACGTCCTGGGCGTTGACCGTCAGACACGAGCCGATTTGGCCGACGGCCAACGGGAGCTTCTGGAGCACCACCCAGGCGGTCATGAGTTTGGTCAGACTGGCAATGGGCACTCGAGGCTGGTTCGGTGAACCTGCGCTCACTTCGAGGCTCGGTATGGCAACGGCCGCGCTGTCCTGCGCGGGCCAGGGCAGCACCGTGTTGACGGGCGCCGACGTGGTCGTCGTGGGAGAACCGGGGAGAGTCGTGGTCGTCGCGCCGGAAATGGTCGACGTCGTTGACCTGCTGGAAGTCGTGGTGGTCGGGGCCGAGCCCGTCGCGGTGGTGATGAGCAGTAGCGGCAGCGCGAGGACAACGCCCAAGGAGATGACCATTCGTGTGGTCAGTCGAAGTGACGCACGCGTGGGCACATTCATTGTCCATGAGAATAACGGCTCACCAAGGGCAGCGATATGAAGGTTTCTTGACGTTACGGCGTCGTTGATCGCGCCCGATTCGGTGACTTAAGTCATGGGGCTTCAACGAAAGACCAGAGTTACCATCGAACGATGGAGTCTTCATTCTCAACGATCATCGAGCCTTTCCGCATCCATTCGGTCGAGCCGCTGCGCATGACGACGTCGGACGACCGGCGCCGCGCGATCGAAGACGCCGGTTTCAACCTCTTCAATCTGCACGCGACCGATGTGCTGATCGACTTCCTGACCGACTCAGGAACTGGCGCGATGTCGCGCGATCAGTGGGCCGCAATACAGCAAGGTGACGAGAGTTACGCCGGATCGCCGTCATGGTTTCGATTCGAGGCGGCGGTGAAGGATCTCTTTCCGTTCAAGCACGTCATACCAACCCACCAGGGCCGGGCCGCCGAGAAGATCCTGTTCTCGGTGTTGGGCGGCGACGGGCGAATCGTACCCAACAACACACACTTTGACACCACGCGAGCCAACGTCGAGGCTTCGGGCGCGCGAGCGGTCGACCTCGTGATCGCCGAGGGGCGCGAGGCCTCGACGGTGTACCCCTTCAAGGGCAACATGGACGTGGCCGAATTAGAGAAGCTTCTTGCTGCGCAACGCGACGACGTGCCGGTCGTGTTCCTCACGATTACGAACAACTCCGGCGGTGGTCAACCCGTGTCACTGGCGAACATCCGCGCGGTGAGCGAGACGTGCCACCGCTACGGCGTGCCGTTGTTCCTCGACTCGTGCCGATTCGCGGAGAACGCATGGTTCATCCACGAGCGCGAGCCAGGTCAGGGCGATCGGGAGATCGCCGACATCGTGCGAGAGATCGCGTCGCTCGCCGATGGCATGACCATGAGCGCCAAGAAGGACCCGTTCGGGAACATCGGTGGGTGGCTCGCGCTCAATGACGATGACCTGGCCGAGCGCTGTCGCACCGTCTTGATTCTCACCGAGGGTTTTCCGACGTACGGCGGACTCGCCGGCCGCGACCTCGAAGCCATCGCGCAGGGCCTTAAAGAAGCGGTGCACCCCGACTATCTGCGCTATCGAATCAGGTCAACCGCGTACCTCGGCGACGCGCTCGACGCCGCGGGTGTGCCCGTCGTCAAGCCCATTGGCGGTCACGCCGTCTACATCGACGCGGGAGCATTGCTGAGCCACATCCCCGCGCTGCAGTACCCCGGTCAGTCCCTCGCCGTCGCGCTCTACGTCACAGGAGGCATCCGCAGCTGCGAGATCGGTAGTGTCATGTTCGGGCGTCAACCCGACGGCACCGAGAAGCCGGCGGCCATGGAACTGGTGCGCTTGGCGATACCGCGTCGTACCTACACCCAGAGTCATATTGACTACGTCATCGAAGTGGTGCAGGCGGTCGCCCTGGACGCATCAAATCTGCGTGGGTATCGAATGGTTCGCGAACCACGGGCGCTGCGTCACTTCACCGCCGAGTTCGAGCCGCTCGACTAGTCCAGCGCGCCGTCGTCAGTGCCGGCCGCCGACCTCATTGGGCGTCTTCGGGGTACATCTGCGTGCCGTCCTTGGTGCCAGTCACGTACGAGACGACCGCCGAGAGCAGCAAGAGCGCGAAGGAGATGGTGAGCGCCAGGTTGAGGCCGTGGGTGAAGGCCGCGTAGGCGGCGCGCACGACCTTGTGAATGATGAGGGCCACGGCCTTGCTGCTTCTTCCGCTCAGGCCCTTCGCCTGGGCGCTGATCGAACCAGAGGAGACGTCGGCAATGATCTCAGTGCGGAATTGGGCGGGTATGCCGATGGCGATCAATCGCGACGTCAGATTGACGGTCAACTGTCCGTTCACGATTGAACCCAGGATCGCCACGCCCGCGACGGCGCCGAGTTCGCGACTGGTGTTGGTCGTCGAGGCGGCCATGCCCGAGTGGGCGGCGGGGATGCTCGCGAGCGCCGAGTAGGTGACCGGCACGACGAGCGTGCCAAAGCCAATGCCCGCGATGCCCATAGTCCAACCGACGGTGCTGATATCGGCGCCGGGCCCAATGAAGATGTCGGTGAGTAAGACCCCCACCGCGGCGATGACGCAACCGGTCATCATGGGAACTCTCGTCCCCACCGCACCGACCCACCGCCCGGCGTAGAGCGACGCGATCACCATGCCCGCCAGGAGCGGGAGGAAGTCCAGCGCGAGGTTGTACGCGCTGACCGAAGCCACTATTTCGAGATAGAGCGCGACGAAGAAGAATATGGAGAAGATCGAGAAGTAGCTCGCGAAGGCGATGAACGTCGAACCCGCGAATGGACGTCGTCGGAAATAGGTCAGATTGACCATGGGGTGGCTCACTCGGTGTTCGACGTAACCGAAGACCAGCAGAGCCGCACCACTGATCACGTAGAGCGCGATAATCCAACTGGCGAAGTAGCCCGCGGTCTCGCCGGCGATGGTGGCGAAGGTCGCGGTGCCGAGCACGATGGCGGCGACGACGAATCCCGCGTAGTCGGGTCGCGTGCGCGTCGGGTCGGCACTCTCGGGAAGCATTATGCCCGCGAGGATCATCGCGATTAGTCCGAAGAAGAGATTGGCCCAGAAGATGGCGCGCCACGAGTCGACGCCCACCAGCGAGGCACCGATCACCGGGCCCATCGCGAGGGCGAGCCCAGACACGGCAGCCCACGAACCCAGCGCACGGGCGCGTTGACGGTGTTCGGGGTAGATGTGTCGGATCATCGACAACGTGCTCGGCTCCGATGCAGCGGCGCCGACGCCCATGATGACCCGGCCGATGATGAGCATGGTTGAGGAAGTCGCCAGGCCGCAGACGATCGAACCCGCACAGAACACTCCGACGCCGATGAGCATGACTCGTTTACGGCCGTAATTGTCACCCAGTGAACCGCAGATGAGCATCAGACTCGCGAACGTGAGGGCGTAGGCGCCCACAATCCACTGCAGGTCCGCGATACCCGCGTGCAGGTCGGACTGCACGTTCGCCAGCACCGCGCTGATGATCGTGTTGTCTAAGAACGTGAGGAAGAGTATGGCGAGCAGGGCCAAGAAACCGAAGTGGGTCGAAAACCCCCGACGTTCTGAATACGCCTGCGCGTCGCTGTACATCTCGGGTATTCCCCGCCACCTACGAGGGTTCTCCATACGCTCCTTCAAACTTCGGTGGTCCTAGCTCCGACGGCCCGTCGGCGCGATGCCTCGAATCCACTCGTCGGCTGGGAAGGATTCGTAGTGCCCACGAAGATCCCCGGCCACGACCCCCTATTTAAAGACGACCGGGAAGACGGCTGAATCCTTGCCCTGCGCGTTACCGACGCTGACGTCGCACTTCTTGAGATTTGAGGGCTTCGTGCCGCACGTACCGCCTCCGATGCTGCCCGTACTCACCTTGAAGGAAGTGACCGGCAAGACACCCTTGGCGTTAATCGTGGCCGGCGTCGCGCCGAGTTCGTTGCACTGGGCACCGCCCTTGGCGCCAACGAGGCATTCCACGACGTAGACGAAGTCACCCTTCTTAAAGCCAGTACCGCTCACCTTCACGGTCTCGCCATTCCTCAAGTTCGTCGAGGGAGTTACCTTCAACTTGGGTCCCGGGGCGGCACCGGCGTTCAAGACACCGCTGCCCACCAGTAAAGCGCCCGTCACGAACACTCCGAGGCCGACTCGCAAAGTTTGAATTTTCGTCATTGTTCCTCCACTACTTAGAACTGGACACATGAACTCTCGCCGCCCGATCCCACCAGAGGCTAGGGCGCCAATCGTCATTGCGCCAAGCACACTACTTGCTCTCGGGGCACGAGTTGCCTAACGAGATGGAACACAGACCAATCAGCGATTGATCGATGAGACCAATTCCATCGTAATCTCTACAGATGGAAATGAGCCCCACCACTAAGGAATCTCTCAGTAAGTCGTGGCTCGTACTTGACGTTGACGGTGTTCTTCTTGATTCGGGGCGAGGAGGGCTCGGTTCTTGGAAGGAAGTTTTCTCCCAACGTTTCGACGTCAACGCCGATGAACTGCGCGAAGAATTCTTCGAACCGTTTTGGCACGAAATCGTCGCCGGTATGCGTGACGTCGTCCCCTCGCTCGCTGAGGCCTTACGTCGTCTGCGCTGGGACATCGACGTTGAAGAGGCGTTGCACTGTTGGTTTGAAGCAGACTTCGTTCCCAACGGCGACGTCGTGAAATGGGCGAGCGACTACGCGCGACGTGGAGTCTCGATCGCCATCGCCACCAATCAGGAACATCGGCGAGCCAAATTTCTCAAGGAGAGACTCGCAGCGCTTCTACCACTGAACGGCTTCGTGTACTCGGCCCAGATCGGCCGGATCAAGAGTGACCCGTACTTCTTCATCGCAGCCGAACAAGAGCTCGATCTACCCTTGGACAAGCATCGGGTGGTCTTGGTCGACGATTCACCGGCCAACGTGCGCAGCGCGCAGCGAGCGCAGTGGAACGCGGTTCACTTTGATCCGTCGCTCGACTGGCGAGCGCGCGTCGAGACTTTGCTGGTTGACCACTTCGAGAGTTGAGGAACGCGTGGGCGCAGGGACGCTCTACGCCAGCGCTTCGGCCACCACCGCAGTGCCGTAGGCGAGTATCTCCTGGAAGGTTCCCGCCAGTTCATTCGAGTCATAGCGCATGGCGAGCACGGCGTTGGCACCCACGGCCTCGGCGGCCTCTCGTAGTCGGTTCAATGCTTCTTCGCGCGACTCTTGGAGTTGCTTGGTGAGGCCGCGCAACTCGCCACCACCCAGGGCCTTGAGTGACGCACCGATCTGCGCGCCGACGTTGCGGGTTCGAACAGTAAGACCGTTTATCTCGCCGATCACTCTGGTGATCTTGTAACCGGGTAGGTCATTGGTCGTCACGATCAACATGATGTCTCCTTCGTTTGCGACCAACTCTACGTTGCTCGTCGCCTTCTTCCACTTTGAACGGGTGCCCGACCTACGCGGATTTGGCCCCGTGGCCGACCGTTTAAGGTTGGTTGACGAAAAGAGCACTATGAAACCCCGAGCTTCGGTACATTTTCTATTCAGAATCATCCTGGCGGCGACGCTGGGTGCTGGCGTTGTCGCAGTACCAGTGGTCGAGGCGTCAGCGGCGACGTCGAGTCCGGTGAAGGAAATCATCGCGAACGGTTACGCGAGCGTCAATACCATCCGTGGGTACTTCTTCTGTAGCTCGGCCGCGTGCAAGAAGGACAAGTCGGCAGAAGGCAAGAAAGCAACCTTGGCAATGAATTATCTCGAAGGCGAGGCGGTCGCGCTGCAGCCGTCACGGGCGCCCAGCGCGCAGCGCCCAATATTGAAGAAATTCGTCGCTGACGTGAAATCACTCGCCAAGGTCTACGCCGCGTACTCGAGCCAGACGACGTCGAATGAAGTTACTCGCAACACGGGCATCTTGTACTACGAGTCCGCCAATGTCGGTTCGGACATCTATCTCATGACCAGCGTCGTCGCGGGAAGCAAAATCCTCTTCGCCGACTGGGGAGTGGGCGCGGTGGCGGTGCTCTACACGATGCAGATCGAAACCCAAGTGGTGAGTGCGAAGACCTCGGGCGTGGCGACCGTCATCGCGGCCAGTCTCGATCTCGAACAGGACGCTGCGGCCCTGATCAAGGACGCGAACGGCCCGAACCAGCAGTTCAACGACCTTCTCGTGACCTTCGCGAAAACGCAAACAGCCGTCTGCAAGGCGGAGAACGACATCTTGGAAAAGAAGAAGTCGTCGCTTACGAGCGCCCAACTCAAGGCTGTCCTCGCGTCGCTGTCCTCGCAGTTCACGAAGATCGTGGATCTTGAGAAGTCGCTGGCAAAATAGACGCGAACAGGGGATGGAGTCACCGGTGGGGAATCAAGCACTGCTCATTATGGACATGCAGAATGGCATCGTTGAGCGCTACGCCGAGAACGTTGAACCGCTGTTCGACACGCTGAGCGCGGCGCTCGGTGCGGCGAGGGCGAATGGCACGACCGTCGTGTTCGTGCGTGTCGCGTTTCGTGAGGGCGCCCCCGAAGTGAGTTCGAAGAACAAGTCCTTCGCCGCACTCGCCGGGTCGCTCTCGATGGACGAATCGGCGCACGCGACCAAGATTCACGAGCGCCTCGCTCCGGGGCCCGGCGAGGTGCTGGTCACCAAACGCCGGGTCAGTGCCTTCGCGGGCAGCGACCTTGACGTCGTGCTGCGCGCCAAGAACATCGATTCGCTCGTCCTGAGCGGAATCGCCACGAGCGGGGTCGTCCTGTCGACGCTTCGCCAGGCGGCGGACCTCGACTTTGCCCTCACGGTCTTGAGTGACGGCTGCGCTGATCAAGATCCCGAGGTCCATCGGTTGCTCACCGAGAAGGTGTTCGTCCGTCAGGCGAACGTGCTCACGACCCAAGAGTGGATCAACACGTTGACGTCGGCCTAGGCGGCCAAGGATTCTTGTTCGACGACGGTCTGGCGGTCGAACAACAATGTCGCTAGGAAACTGAGCACGAGGGTGGCGAGGACGCCCAGGTTCGCGTAGGCCCAAGCACCGGTCTTGCCACCAAGTCCTAAGGGCTTTAGGAGGTAGCCCTGCCAGGTCAGCCAATTCGCGTAGGTGTTGGTGACCAGTCCCCAGCCAATGAAGCTCGTGACGACGACGGTGAGAATAGGGACCAGCCGTACGTCGCCGTAGCGACCCGAAGGGCTGTAGAGGTCGACGTCGGAGTAGTCCTTCTTTCGAAGCAGCAGGTCCGCCAAGAACACTCCGCACCACGCCGCGATGAGTACGCCCACCGTGATGAGGAAACCCTCGAACTGGTAGATGAAGTTCCCTGACACGAAGACGATGTACACGGTGCCGATGATCATGATGACCCCGTCCACGCCGGCGGCGGCGTAGCGCGGGATCTTGAGCCCTGCGGCGAGCAGGGAGAGTCCCGACGAGTAAATGTCCAACACCGCGCCGCCCACCAGTCCCAGGATGGCGACGATGGCGAAGGGCACCAGGAACCACGTGGGCAGGATGGTCGCGAGGGCACCGACGGGTCCGTAGACGCTACCGTTCACGTCGTTGGTAAACGTGTGTGATGACCCGGCGAGTAGCAGGCCGAAGAGCAGCAGGATGAGTGGCGCAATGGATGAGCCGAACGTCGTCCACCAGACGACGCCTTTGGTCGAGGCGTTGCGGGGCAAATAACGCGAATAGTCCGCCGCGGCGTTCACCCAACCGAGTCCAAAACCCGTCATCACAAAGACGAGCGCGCCAATGAGGTGTTGGGCTGAACCCGAGGGTATGTGCGAGACCACGTGCCATTTGATGTGGTTCAGGGTGAGGATGATGAAAAAGACGGTGAGCACGCCGGTCACCACCGTGATAACCGCCTGCATGCGCATGATGAGGTCAAAACCCATGACGCCGCCGCCCACGATCAGAGCACCGATGACGACGAGCGCCACGACTTTTGTGCCAGTGCCCCCGCCCCAGCCCAGGCGGTTGAAGACCGTGGACGTCGCGAGGACGGCGATGACCATGAGGAAGGTCTCCCAGCCCACGCACAACAGCCAGGAGATGAACGAAGGCAGGCGGTTCCCTCGAATTCCGAAGGCGGCGCGGCTAAGAACCATGGTCGGGGCGGAACCTCGTTTTCCCGCAATGGCGATGACGCCACAAAGCAAGAAACTCACGGTTATGCCGATCAGGCCCACCACGATCGCCTGCCAAAACGAAATGCCAAAGCTGAAGACGTAGGCGCCGTAGCCCAGTCCCAGCACCGAGACGTTGGCGCCGAACCAGGGCCAGAAGAGTTCGCGAGGGCTTCCCTTGCGCTCGCCCTCGCCGATGACGTTGATGCCGTTTCCCTCTACTCGAAGTGCGGCACCGCCTCCCGTGCCAAGTATCTCGGCGAGTTCATCGCTCACTAGTCCTCCTCGGGACGCTGGAAAATCGTTGGACCGATTTTAGGCAGATGTTTCGTCGGCTCCACCGCTTTCGCGACGTATTCGTTGGCTCGTTCACTGGCTCGAGACGCCGTCGGGTGAAGAAGAAGATTGAGAGTACCTTGAGGTCCGTGACCGANNCGACAAACGCATCGAGAACGAGCGCGCCTACGCGACGCTGTCGGGTCTGGCCATTGGTGACGCGCTGGGCATGCCCACGCAGTCACTGACGCGCGAGGAGATCGTCGCTCAGTTCGAGGCGATACTCACGACATTCCACGCCTCGCGCCCGGATCATCCCTTCGCGCCGGGGCTCGCCGCCGGGACCATCACCGACGACACCGAACAGGCGTTGATACTCGCCGAAGAGCTCCTGACGTCCAGTGAAAAGTTCGATGTTCGTCACTTCGCGCGTCGCCTCGTTCGCTGGGAGCAGGACGTTCGCCAGCGCGGACTTTTGGACCTGCTCGGTCCGTCCACCAAGCTGGCCCTGGTCAATATCGAATCGGGCATGGATCCCGTGGAGTCGGGACGGTCCGGTACGACCAACGGTGCCGCGATGCGCATCGCCCCGGTGGGCATCATTTCATCCAGCGCCGACGTCGACGCCTTGGTCAACCGCGTGATCGAGGTGAGTGCCCTCACGCACAATACGGCCGTGGCCCTGAGCGCGGCCGCCGCGGTCGCCGCCACCATCAGTGCGGGCATCGACGGAGCGTCGTTGGACGATGCGCTCGCCGTGGCGCTGAAAGCGGCCAGAGTGGTCGAAACGAAGTTCGGGGCAAGTGGTGCAGGCCTCGTCGGCGAGCGCATCCAACGGGCGGTCGCAATAGGACGACGTCTGACGGGCGCCGCACTCATCGAAGCGATCGGCACCGACATCGGGACGAGTCTCGCCAGTGAGGAGTCCGTACCGGCGGCCTTCGCGGTCCTCGTGTCCAATCGTGACGACGGCTGGATGGCTTGTCGCGTCGCCGCGTCGCTCGGCGGCGACACCGACACGATCGGCGCCATGACCGGCGCCATGAGTGGCGCCCTGCGTGGGCGACACGCGTTCCCGTCGTGGGCCGTCGAAAAAGTCGAACGTACCAATCACCTGGACCTCGCGAACGTGGCTCGTGAACTTCTGCTCGCACGTCGATAGAGTGAGTTCCACATGACACCGTCCCCCCGATTTCTCGGCCTGGACACCATCATGATTGACGTGGTCTTAAAAGTGGCCGCGCTGCCCGAGCGGGGATTGGACGAACTCGCCGCCAGTCAACTGGTTACGGCCGGCGGTGGGTTCAACGCCCTGAGCGCCGCGGCGCGTCAGGGTATGAAGGCGACGTACCTTGGCCAGTTAGGGAGCGGACCCTTCGCCGACATCGCGCGCCGGGCGCTTCAAGAAGAGGGCATCGACGCACCCATCGCGCCGAGGACCGACGTCGATCTTGGATTGTGCCTCGTCCTCGTTGAGCACGACGGCGAACGAACCTTCGTCACGTCACCGGGCGCCGAAGGAAGACTTCGAGCGAGCGAGTTGGCGGGCGTTCAATTGTTCGACGGGGATGTCCTTTTCATGTCGGGTTACGACTTTGTCTATCCCGAGATCGCCGGCGAGGTCATCACCTGGTTGCGCACCCTGTCCGACGCGATCTGCGTCGCCTTCGATCCCGGTCCGCGCGTGATGGACATACCCCTCGAGTTACTACATGAGGTCCTGGCTCGGACCGATTGGTTCTTGTGTAACGCGCACGAGGCACGGTCGCTCGCTGGTGATGTCGACGTGGGCCAAGTGGCGCAACGCTTGCTCGCGCGCACTGGTCGCCGTGGTGTGGTAATTCGTGACGGAGCCGAAGGCTGCTACGTCGCGCGAACCAAGGAGTCAACCCTGCACGTGCGGGCCGTGCCCAGTGAAGTGGTGGACACCAATGGTGCAGGCGACGTGCACAACGGGGTATTGCTCGCCGAGATATCGCGGGGAACGAAGCTGCAGGAAGCCGCACAGCGCGCCAACATCGCCGCGTCGATCGCGATTGGCCAGCTGGGTCCCGCGACGTGCCCTGGGCGCGACGTGGTGAGCGCGGCCCTGGCGAAGGTCTTCTAGGGCTTCGTTTGTCGTAACCTCGCCAGTAGTCACGCCTCGAGAGAAAGCTGAGAGACATGGACCGACTTCGGACACCTGATGACAGGTTCGACGACCTTCCCGACTTCCCCTTCGCGGCGGCGTACGCGTTCGTCAAGGATCCCAACGGTGGCGAGGACCTGCGCATGGCCTACCTGGACGAAGGACCACGAGACGGCGAGGTTGTTCTCTTGCTGCACGGCGAGCCCAGCTGGTCCTATTTGTACCGGTTCATGATCCCGGGCCTGGTCGCGCGGGGTCGGCGAGTCGTCGCACCGGACCTCGTGGGCTTCGGTCGTTCGGACAAGCCGTCGCTGCGCAGTGATTACACCTACGCCCGTCACGTCGAGTGGACGCGTGAATTGCTGTTCGATCGACTGGACCTCACGTCAGTCACCCTCTTCGCCCAGGACTGGGGGAGCCTCATCGGACTTCGCCTGGTCGGCGAGCACCCGCAGCGATTCGCGAGGGTCGCCATTGGCAACGGTGGCCTGCCGACGGGCGACGAGCCCATGAGCGAGGCCTTCCTCATGTGGCAGGAGTACAGCCAGAACACGCCCGACTTGCACGTGGGTGGCATCGTGTCGGGTGGTTGCGTGAACCGACTCGCCCCCGCAGTCGTCGCGGCCTACGACGCGCCGTTCCCCGACGACTCGTTCAAGGAGGGCGCTCGACAATTCCCGCTACTCGTGCCCACGTCGCGCGAGGACCCCGCCCACGACGCGAACGTCGCGGCCTGGGCCGTGCTCGCCGCCTTCGACAAGCCCTTCCTCTGCTGCTATTCGGACAGCGACCCGATCACCAAGGGCGCCGATCGAAAGTTCCTCGCCGTGGTGCCCGGCACAAAGGGTCAAGCCCACGTCACCATCGAAGGCGGGGGGCACTTCCTCCAAGAGGAAAGAGGTCCCGAGCTCGCCGGGGTGCTCAACGACTTCGTCGACGCGAACCCCAACTAGAAGTAGTTCTCGCCCAGCTGTTCGCTCCACGCGGGTACGCGCAGTATTCCGCGTGGCATGCTCCAGCGAAACACCGGCTTGATGTCGAGCACCGGTGTTCCGTCGATTCCGTCCAGGCCGCGCACGGTGATCGAACGATCCGTTATTGCGTCGATGGCCACGGTCGTGAGCAGGATGCGGTTTGGGCGGTCCTTGTTTCGTTGGGCGAACACCCCCACGTCGGGCCACTCGGCGTTGCCGCGTGGGTGTCGGTGCCACGGCCCCGGTGGGACTTCCTCGGCCCAATCGGCGTAAAAGACGATCTCGACGTGGCTGAACTCCTCGAGACCGCGCAGCGCGTCACTCGGCACGTCCTGGGCGAGCTCGACGGTGCTGATCACGTCGTCCCAGTTGTCGTCGAGCGCTTCGCTTCGCTCGTTGCGGATGTAGGCGATTGATCGCACGACGTGGTTCATGCGAACAATCTAGTGAGGTCCACCAGGCGTACGCCGAGGATCGCCGGGTCCAGAAGGTATCGTGGTTCGGTCGCGACGAGGGATGGACATGGCGGAACTGACTTTCACCTACGGCACCATGGCGGCAGGCAAGTCGACGTTGGCGCTCCAACTCTGTTGGCAGCTTCGTGAGGGGCGAAGCGACGTGGCGTTGTGGACGTTCGGGGACCGAAGTGACGATGGCATGGTCACGAGTCGCATCGGCATCGAAGCCCACGCCGAGGCGATTGCGCCCGGTTGCGACCTCACCGAGCACGTCGCTCGACTCGTGCGCGAGGGAATGAACATTCTCGTGATCGACGAGGTGCAGTTCGCGAGCGTCGGGCAGGTCGATCAGCTCGCGATGGCCGTCGACGACGACCAGATCGACGTACACGCCTTTGGACTCTCGGCAGATTTCCTCCTTAACGTGTTCCCCGGCTCGGCACGGCTGTTCGCCATCGCCGACTGGGCACACGAACTTCCCCTCACCTCGTCGTGTTGGTGCGGCGCCAAAGGTCGCTGCAACGCGAGGATCGTCAACGGGGTCGTGGCGCGCGAGGGCAACCAGTTCGTGACCGGCGACGTGGTGCGCGGGGTCGTGCACTACCAGGTGTTGTGCCGCAAGCACTACCGGGTCGGGAAACTTGGACCGATCTAGGAGCTGCTTGGTGTTAGAAGAACGCGGCGCACAGGTCGTAGAGCTCGCGCGGAACCTTGCGCTGACCCTCGGCCACCGTCGAGAGTGGCGCGAGTTCGACCTGGTTGCCCTGGACGACCGGGATCATGCCGAACTTGCCCGCCACCACCGCGTCGTAGGCGGCGGCGCCGACGCGCGTGGCCCAGATTCGGTCGTAGGCGCTAGGACTTCCCCCGCGCTGCAGGTGCCCGAGAACCGTCGTGCGAACTTCGAAGCCACCGTGGGCGTCAATCTGGGTGGCGACGAATTGGCCGACGCCCCTCGTGGCGAGTCGCACGCCGCCGATGCCCTCGGTGGAGACCTCATCGTGCACCGCACAGCCGAGCGTCTCGAGGTTGATGCCCTCGGCCACGACGACGATGGAGAACGCGTTGTTCGAACTGCGCCGCTTCACCAAGTGCGCGATGATCTGATCCATGGTGAGGGGGAACTCTGGAATGACAATAAGGTCCGCGCCGCCCGCGAGTCCCCCCATCGCCGCGACCCAGCCCGTCGCTCGTCCCATGGTTTCGACCACCATCACCCGGTGGTGTGAGGCGGCGGTCGTGTACAACCGGTCGAGGGATTCGGCCACGATGCTCACCGCGGTGTCAAAGCCAATGCAGTAGTCCGTGCCCACGAGGTCGTTGTCCAGGGTCTTGGGTACACCGATGACCGGCGCGCCCCGCTCGGCCAGCCAATTGGAGATCCGCTGGGTTCCGTCGCCGCCGATCGCGACCAGCGCGTCGAGGTGTCGGCCCAGCGCGTCGAGGACCCGTTCACGTCCGCCCTTGGGGTCGTCGAGGTTGTAGCGAGCCGTGCCGAGCAGGGTGCCGCCCTGGCCGACGATGCCGCTCAATTCTTCGGGGGCGAGGGCTCGGCCCGAGTAATCGCCCGCGAGTCCGGCCCAGCCGTTGGCGATACCTATTAATTCGTGCCCGTCGCGAAAGGCCATCATGCCCAGTCCACGGATCGCCGCGTTCAGGCCCGGCGCATCGCCACCAGCGGTAAGAACACCTATGCGCATCAAAGCCTGCCTTGAACGAGAACGTTCCCCCATGGGTACTTTAGGCCAGATTCTTGACAATCTATTTATCCACCACGACCATCGACGTAATCCACACCGACCATCGACGACCGCAATGGTCCGAGCACCCATAATTACTCGATGGACGACGCCCAAACCCTCGCGAATGGCGAGAGTTCGCGACTCGATGCCCAGTGCACCAGTCGCTTCGCCACCTTCGAGGAGTGTCCGCTGTGCGGGTCGGTCCTCGGCGCCGAGCACGCCCATTTTCGGTGCGGGTCCTGCGGGTGGCGTGACAGCTGTTGCGACTGAGAATTCCTTGATTCGCTAGGTTTTAGAACTTCCTCAACATTTCACTTTGAACCTTCGCGAGCGTCACGCTCCGTTCACTTTCCATTCCTAAGTTCGTCTATGGCAAAAAGATTCGCTCACGGCGTAGGTCGTTCGCAGTTCACTTAGCCATCAACGAATCACTTTCTTTAGGAGGAAAGTTCAGAATGAATAAGACACTCAGGTCAATGACGGCAGCGGCGCTGACCGTCGCTGGTCTGCTCGCGGTGGTCAGTTTGCCCGCCGCAGCGACAGCCAAACCCAAAGTCAAGGCGCACACCTGCTACGAGTTGACCGCCACGGCACTGAAGACCGCGCGGGTAACCACGAAGGCCTGCCCACGGGGCTTCACGCCCAACAAGCCGAGTCTCCAGGGCACGGGCATCGCCGGCGACACGGACCTCAATGTTCCCGGTACCGCTTCGTTGGCGATCAACGGTTCGTCCTTTGACGCGCCCGAAGTGGGCGCCACGACGAGTGGCTCGAGCGCGTACAGCGCTGGTGGCAAGGTCTCGTTCAGTTCCTACCCGGCCGCGGGTTCGGGCACCGGACGCACCGACATCACCAACGGGTCGGTCAACATCGGCTTCTCCGACCAGCCCATGACGCCCACGGCGGGCACGCTGCCCAGTGGCGCGACCGAGGCCAACTACGCCCAAGTGCCTTACATCCTGGGCGGTGGCGTGGTCGGTTACAACCTCGGTGCGGGTTTTGACAACGTCAAGTTGACCGCAGCCGAAGTCGCCGCCATCTACAACGGCACGGTCACGCAGTGGTCGGACCCGACGATTGTGGCAACCAACGGTGGTGCGAGCTCGGGCGTCGGCAAGGCGCTCGCGGCCCTCGGCACCAACAACGAGTCGCGTGACACGATCAAGGTCATCTACCGTGGCGCGAGTTCCGGTACGACCTACGCCTTCACCGACTGGTTGCACCAGGCTGGTAACGCGACCCAGACTGCCAGTGGCAACGTCATGGAAGGCACCGGCGCAGCGTGGGGTGCCACCAACGTCCTGGCCGCCGCCAACAACGCGGCCTTGGCCCAGGACATTGTCAACACCCTTGGTTCGATTGGTTACGTTGAGTACAGTTACGTGCTGATCCCCGGTAACGACGCCATTCAGACGGCTTCGCTGCAGGACAAGAACGGCCAGTGGCTCCAGCCGACCTTGGCCGAGATCGCCAACGCCGCCGCCGCGGCGGGTACGCACATCACCCCCGACAGCTTCTCGATCGTGAACGAGCCCGGCAACAACGTTTGGCCCTTCGCCACGTACAGCTGGGCCCTCGTCGCCAAGGCTCAATCCAGTGAGGCGACCGGCGAAGCCGTGGTGAAGTACCTCGACTGGGAGACGCACTACGCCCAGAACCGGGGGATCGCCCAGGGTGAAGGTTACGTGCCCCTGCCCGCCGCGGTCCAGGCGTACGCGCGCGCGCAGTTGCAGCAGGTCACCTACAACGGCACGGTTCTGTTGAACCAGGCGTCGTAGCAGCGTCGTAACGAGTAACTAGGTCAGGAGAAGAGTTCAGTAACACATGATTGAAGAATCGGTCTCCGACCTAGCAATACACGGCCAGGTGGTGGAGGAGTTCGGCTCCTCCACCACCTCGCGCACGTGGTACCACTACGTCTTGCTCGCGGCGTGCGTCGTGTTCGCCGCGGTGTCGGTCGGCTTCGTGGGCTCGATCATCCAGAAGTCGTTGCCGACCTGGTTACACCACCCCGCCACGGTCATCACCGGCAGCGGGTGGCAATCACCCACCGGTCCCTTTGGCGGACTCGCCATGATCGTAGGAACCCTCGAGACGTCGCTGATCGCATTGGTGATCGCCGTCTTGATCGGGCTCGGCACCTCGATCTCCATCGTCTTTTTCATACCCCGGCGCCTCCGCAACATCGTCGCCACGCTGGTCGAACTGCTCGCCGCGGTTCCGAGCATCGTCTACGGCCTCTGGGGCTACCTGGTCCTCGCGCCTTGGATGTACAAGTCGGTCGACCCCTGGTTCAACTCCTGGCCGTTCGCGCGAACGCTGTTCGGCGATCCCAGCCAGCAGTACGGGCCGTCGCTGCTGTTGGCGGCGATCGTCCTGGGCGTCATGATCCTGCCGACCTTCGTGGCGATCAGTCGCGAGGTGATCGCCGTCGTTCCCCAGGACCTCATCGAAGCGAGCCTCTCGCTCGGCGCGACCCGCTGGCAGGTCATCCGTAAAGTCGTGTTGCCCACGTCGCGCATCGGGCTGTTCGGTGCGACGTTCCTCGCGCTCGCTCGCGCGACCGGTGAGACGGTCGCCGTCGCGCTGATCGCCGGTGGCGTCGCCAAGGTGCAGTTCCACCTGCTCGATCCCGGGACGTCCATCGCGTCGTGGATCGCCACGGAGTTCGGTGAGGCTCAGGGCAACGAGATCTCGGCGCTGATGGCGCTCGGCGTGCTCTTGATGCTGCTGAGCTTCAGCCTCTCGCTCGTCAGTCGCTGGCTCGTCAGCCGTCAACGCAAGGTCCTGGCCAAGGTATGAACGACCTCACCCAACTCGACGAGCCCATCGAAATCGGCCAGTCCATGCGCGAGGAGATCCGCCGCGTCTCGCACGCCGCACGGGCGCGACGCCTCTTGATATCGCGGATCATGACCAGCCTGTGCGCGCTCGCCCTGGCGATCGCGGCGGTGCCCCTCGTGCTGCTGCTGTGGCAATTGATCCAGCGTGGTGCTCCGCAGTTGACGGGAGCGTTCTTCACGAAGGTTCCCGCCACCCCTACGCTCGTCGCCCCCAACGCCACGGGCGGACTGTCGAACGCCATCATCGGCAGCATCGCGCTCAACGTCTACGCGGCCGTCATGGCGATCCCGATCGGTGTCCTTGTCGGCGTCTTTCTCGCCGAGTCGACATCGAAGTTCGCCAGCGCGCTTCGAATCATCGCTCAGACCATGGCCGGCGCGCCGTCGATCCTCATGGGGTTGTTCGCCTTCTCCTTCGTCCTCCAGGACCTGCACGTTGGATTCTCCGCGATTGCCGGTTCGTTCGCGCTCGCGGTACTGATGCTGCCGGTGATCGTGATCTCGACCGAGATCGCCGTCTTGAACGTGCCCAACACCCTTCGCGAGGCGGGACTGGCGTTGGGCGCCAAACCCCACAAGGTGTCGCTTCGCATCGTGTTGCCTTCGGCCCTCACGGGCATCGTGACCGGTTCGATCCTGGCGATCTCGCGCGCGATCGGCGAGACGGCGCCCGTCCTCTTGGTCATCGGGGGCGGCTACCTCAACTCGTGGCAACCGCTCAATCCCGTCTCGGCGTTGCCGCTGTCGATCTACGAGAACGCCAAGTCCGAGTGGCCCAGCCAGCGCGCCCAGGTGTGGGGAGCGGCGTTGCTGCTCGTCGCGTTCGTATTCGTTTTAAGTCTTACGGCTCGAATCTGGGCCTCGAGGAAGCAAAGGGTGAGTAACTAATGGAGAAAATAATGTCCGAAACGCAAGCGACCAACCAGCAAGCCGTCATCGAACGCGTGCCGGGCCACAGTGCGATGCAGCTAAGGGATGTCGCGGTGTCCTTTAACGGTCGCGTCGCCGTGCGTGACGCCACGTTCGACATTGCCAAGAACCGCGTGACGAGTCTCATCGGTCCCTCGGGTTCGGGCAAGACGACGTTGTTGCGCGCCCTCAACCGCTTGCACGACCTCACCCCCGGTGCCAAGGTCTCGGGTCAGATCCTGCTCGAGGGTACCGACATCTATCGCGGTGACGTGACCGTGACCGAACTGCGCACGCGCGTCGGCATGGTCTTCCAGCGCCCGAACCCCTTTCCCACGATGTCGATCTACGACAACGTCGTCTCGGGACTTCGCTTCAACGGCATCAAGAAGAAGTCGCTGCTCGACGAGGCGGCCGAGACATCACTGCGTTCGGCGGCCCTCTGGGACAGCGTCGAGACGCGCCTCAAGGTCGCCGCGTCCAACCTCTCGGGCGGCGAGCAGCAGCGGCTGTGCATCGCTCGCGCCCTCGCCATGGACCCCGAGGTCCTCTTGATGGACGAGCCCACGTCGGCGCTCGACCCCATCGCCACGCTGAAGATCGAAGAGCTCATGACCACTTTGAAGGAGCGCGTCACGATCGTGATCGTGACCCACAACATGCAACAGGCCGCTCGGATCTCGGACGACTGCGCGTTCCTGCTCATGGGTGAGGACCGGGCAGGTGAACTCATCGAATTCGACACCACCGAAAAGATCTTCAATAACCCTAACGACCCGCGCACCCTCGATTACACCCTCGGTCGATTCGGCTGAGCCCCGCCCCGCGCGGGCGTGGCAAACTACCTTCCAAGACGAGTTTTTGGGGGCGACATGGGCAACGAGTTATGGCAAGAGTCGGCGACGTCACTGGCCCAGAAGATCCGCGACGGTGAGACCACCTCGCGCGAGGTCGTCGAAGCCCACCTCGCGCGCATCGAGGCCGTGAACGGCGAGCTGAACGCCGTGGTCGAGGTTCGTCCCGACGAGGTGCGCCGCGAGGCCGACCGAGCCGACGCGAAGTTAAGGGCCGGCGCACCGCTCGGTGCGCTGCACGGCGTGCCGTTCTCGGTCAAGGTCAACATCGACGTGGCGACCTACACCACGAATGAGGGCACGGTCGCCCTGAAGGACCTGATGGCCACCACCGACTCGCCGAGCGTCGAGCGCATGCGTGGGGCCGGTGGCGTGATGCTCGCGCGCACGAACATGCCCGACCTCGGGCTGCGCATAAACACCGAGTCCTCGCTCTACGGTTCGACGCACAATCCATGGCGCCGCGGCTACACCGTCGGTGGTTCGTCGGGCGGCGAGGCGTGCGCCATCGCGTCGGGGATGAGCCCGATTGGTCTGGGTAACGACATCGGCGGTTCGTTGCGCAATCCGGCGTACGCGTGTGGGATCAGCTCGATCAAACCTTCGCGTGGTCGGGTGGCTCAGATCAATGACTCCGCCTTGATTGAAATGCCACTCAGTAGTCAGCTCATGCTCGTCCAAGGAGTGCTGGCGCGACACGTCGGCGACGTGCGAACCGGTCTCGAAGTCGTGATGGGCGCCGACCCCCGCGACCCGTTGACGCTCTCGGCGCCGTTGCGCGGACCGGCCGGCGCGCGCAAGGTAGCGCTGGTACCTACTCCCGCGGGCGGTACGACCGACCCCCAGGTCGCCGAGGGCGTGCGGGTGGCGGGTCGCGCCCTCGAAGCCGCCGGTTACGAGGTGGACGAGATCGAACCACCGATGCTCGTCGAGTCGTACCTGTCGTGGGCCGAACTGATCTGGTCCAGCCTCAAGGTCGACGAAGACTTGTTGTTGTCGGTGATCGGAGACNNTTGGTGACGGCGGCAGGAAGTTCCTCGAACTCACCGACATCGGGTTTCCACCCGCCACCGCCGAGTCGCTGCAACGCATGCACCAGGCGCGCTTCACCATCGCGCGGGCCTGGCGAAAGTTCATGGACGTCTACCCGCTGGTCGTGGGCCCTACCTGGACCCAGCCCCCCTTCGCGCACGGCTTTGACATCGAGAGCAAGGACTCGGCCATGAAAGTCGTCGAGTTGTTCCGCTTCGTGATGCCCGCCAACCTGCTGGGACTTCCCGCCGCCTGCGTGCCGACGGGCGTGGCGAACGGCTTTGCCACCGGCGCGCAGATCATCGGTGACCTCTTTCGCGAGGACCTGTGTCTGGACGCGGCCGAGGCGGTCGAAGCGAGTGTGGGCGTGCTGACACCGATCGATCCGCACCCGTAGATGCCCACCGTCATCCGACCCATTGCCTACGAGGACCTCGAGATGGCCATCTCAATCATCCAGGCGGGCTCGCTCAATCCCGCCCACGAGGACCCCGCGCGCCTCGAGGACTATTGGCAGGCGGTGAAGGTCACGCGAGCGCACCGCGGCGACGTGCTGGTCGCCGACGTCGGCGGCGAGGTGGTGGGCGTGTGTCAGGTGATCATCTTCACGCACTTTCAACACGCGGGAAGGCCGTGCTGTGAGCTCGAGAGCGTGCACGTGCGAAGCGACCACCGAGGTCAAGGAATCGGTGCACTACTACTCGATCACGCCGAGATGATCGCGCGCGACGCGGGTTGTTATCGCGTGCAGCTCACGAGCCGCAACGTGCGCGTCGACGCGCACCGTTTCTACGTCGCGCGCGGATTCGACCTGACGAGTCAGGGCTTCAAGAAGTTACTTCCTGACTGAAACCTCGCGCAGGTCGCCGTCGTCCACGCTGAAGACGAAGCCGCGGATCTCGGTGTCGAGCAGAAAGATGCTCGAGCGCAACTTGCGCACCGTGTCGCGCACGTCGGCGTCGACGTCCTTGTAGGCGCCCAGGCGAAAGGGAGGCCGGACGCCGTACTCGCGTTCGAGGTCGAGCTGGAGCGATTCCTCCTCGAAGGCCTCGAGTCCGCAACGCGTGTGGTGGATGACCATGACCGAGCGGGTCCCCAGCAGACGTTGGCTGAGCAGCAACGAGCGAACGGCGTCGTCGGTCGCGATGCCGCCCGCGTTGCGGATCAGGTGGACCTGGCCGAGGTCGAGCCCGAGCGCGCCAAAGAGGTCGAGTCGCGAGTCCATGCACGTCAGGACCGCCAGGTGCAACTGGGGTTCGGTCGGTAGTTCGCGATGACCGTGACGAGCGACGTACTCGCGGTTCCTCGCCAGCAGGTCGTCGATGGCGCTCACGAAATCATCCTAGGGAATGGACCACGATTTACCTACGAGTAGGAAAGCCCGAGTGTCCCTCGCTACGATGCACCTTGGAGGTGACCATGGAGAGCATGCACACTATTCGCGAGGAACTGCGCCAACCGTCCCAGGATCTTCGCGAGCTGATACCCGACGTCCTAAAGGGCCACGCCGAGACGGCCGCGGCGGCGATGCGCGAGGGGGAATTGACGCGCGGCGTGAAGGAACTGCTCGCGATCGTGATCGCGATCACCCGTGAATGCGATGGCTGCATCGTGGCGCACACGAGGGGAGCGGCCCAGCAAGCGGTGACGCGCCAGCAACTCGCCGAAGCCATTGGCGTGGCCATAGGGATGAACGGCGGGCCGGGCACCGTCTGGGGCCCGCGGGCCCTTCGTGCCTTCGACGAGGCGGTCGCCGAAAGGGCTCAAAAGGCGTAGGGCAGTCGCTTGATGCCGTTGACGAAGCTGGACGCCAACTGTGCGGGTGCGCCGGTCGAGTGGATGGTCGGTGTCTCGGCGAGCAGTTTGCGCCACATCACGGTGATCTCGCGTCGCGCCAGGTGGGCGCCCAGGCAGAAGTGCGGACCCGGTGCGCCGAATCCGAAGTGGTCGTTGGGGTGGCGTCCCACGTCAAAGACGTCGGGATTCGCGAAGGCCTCCTCATCGCGGTTGGCCGAGTTGTACATGAGCAGCACCTTCTCACCCTCCTTCAACTCGAAACCCGAGAGCGAGTGGTCTTGCGCGAGGGTGCGCCGCATCCAGATCACTGGCGAGGCCCAGCGCACGATCTCGTCGGTCGCGGTCTTGGCGAGACCCTCGTAGTCCTCGATCAGTCGCGCCTTCTGGTCGGGGTGCTCGCTCAAGGCGTGCAGCGCGTGGGCGATCGCGGTGCGCGTGGTCTCGTTGCCCGCCGTCACGAGCAGCACGAAGAAGGAGGCGAGCTCTTGCTGGGTGAGCTTCTCGGACTCGATCTCGGCGTTGACGAGCGCACTCGTGATGTCGTCGATCGGATTGTCGATGCGGTACTTGCCGAGCTCTTCCATGATGCCGGTCAAGGTCGCCCCGGCTTCGAGCACCGCGAGGATCGGGTCCGATTCGGCGGGTACGACGTCGGGGTCACCCATCGCGAGGATGACGTTCGAGGAGCGCAGGACCGTGGCGTACTCGCTCGGTGGCACGCCCATCATGGTGCAGATGATCTCGAGGGGGAACGGCGCGGCGAAGTCGGTGACGAAGTCACCCGTGCCGCCCTGGCGCGCGCGGGCAATGGTCGCTTCGGCCACCAAGTCGATCGACTCTTCGATCGATCGTACGTTGCGCGGATTAAAGGCGTTCGAGACTATTCGGCGCAACCGGCTGTGCTTGGGGTTGTCCGTCGAGATCATGCCCGAGAAGTACTCGACCATTTCGGGGGGCAAGTCCATCTGGGACACCGCCCCGGGGCCCGAGAGGAAGATCTCGGGGTGACGTGAGGCCTCGGCGACGTCGCGGTGGCGCGTGAGCGCGTAGTAGCCCGGACCGGGCGGGATCTCGATGGCCGAGCCCTCGACGACGACGCCGTCGTACTTGGAAATGGGCCGCTCGCGACGAAGGGTGGCGAAGGCCGCCTCGCGCTCGGGCCAGGGGCGCTTCCAGAACTCCATGTCCGACAGGTCGATGTCGTCGGGTCGCCAGTCAAGTTGCGTGGTCATCGCAAAATGGTAGCCAAAGCGCGCGGAGGTCACGGATGAGCGATTTCACGGCAGACTGGTCCGGTGCCCGAACTCTCCGACCAAGAACGCGCCAGCCGTTTGAAGGCGCTGAACGCGCTGCTCGACCTGATGCGCCCCGCGGTCCAGGCTGACGGCGGCGACCTGGTGCTGGTGCGCGCGGACGTGGAGAGCGGCGTCGTCGAGGTCCAGCTCCAGGGTGCGTGCTCGAGTTGTGCCATCTCGTCGGACACGCTCCAAGGTGGCGTCACGCGGATCCTCACCGACCGCCTGGCGTGGGTCACCGAGGTCGTGGGCGGGGTGGACGACACGATCGACCCCGAAGACTCCATGTCACTCGGTGCCGGCGGCTACGTGCCGCGCTACCGACAGCTCTAGGTTCGCCCAAATTTCCGGTCGCTGGCGAGGACCGCCGCGCTATTATTTAGTTAAGTGAACTAATGGATGAGACAACCGCTGAGACCGCCGCCCGACTGCGTCGAGCCGTGACGCGTCTGAATCGAAAACTGCGCGGGACCGCGCCCCACGGCGTGTCACCCGGCCAGGCGTCGATGCTCGCCTCAATCGCCAAACTCGAGAATCCTTCGCTCGGCGACCTGGCGCTCGCCGAACACATCCAGCCTCCTTCGGTGACCCGGTTGGTGCGCGACATGCAGCGCCAGGGGCTCATCACGTGCGCGCTCGATGCCGAGGACCGTCGTTGCACGCGGGTGTCGCTCACGGTCGTGGGACGACGAGAACTCGACACCATACGAAAGAAGAAGGCGGAGTTCATCGAGCGCAAGCTCCTGACGCTCTCGCTCGCCGACCAGCGACGAGCCCGTGAGGCCGCCACTTTCCTTGAGAACTTGCTGGACGAACGATGAGCGCGGCGCGACGCTTCTCGTCAAAGACCTTCGCCGCGCTGTCGGTGCGTAACTTCCGCCTCTACTTCGTGGGCCAGCTCATCTCGGTCTCGGGGACCTGGATGCAGTCGGTCGCCCAAGGCTGGTTGGTGTTACAGCTGACCGGTTCGTCGCTCGACCTCGGCTTCGTGATCGCGCTGCAGTACGTGCCGATGCTGCTGCTCGGCTCCTACGGCGGGCTCATCGCCGACCGCAGCGAGAAGCGCCGGATCCTGTACTGCACCCAGAGCGCGGCGGCGATCCTCGCGCTCGTGCTCGGGGTGATGGTGAGCACGCATCACGCGACCCTCGCGGCCGTGATGGTCCTCGCGGCCTTGCTCGGTGTAGTGAACCTCTTCGACAACCCCGCGCGCCAGGCCTTCGTCCAAGAGATGGTCGGCCACGAGCTCATCGCCAATGCCGTCAGCCTCAACAGCGTGCTGATGAACGCCGGTCGCCTCATCGGCCCGGGTATCGCCGCGGGTTTCATCGCCGTGGTGGGCACGGCCGACTGCTTCTACGCCAACGCCGCTTCCTTCGCCGCGGTGTTGGTGGCGCTCGCGATGATGCGCAAGAGCGAGTTCCTACCAATGAAGACCGTCGAACGCCAGAAGGGTCAGCTTCGCCTCGGGCTTCGCTACGTGCGTGACAATCCTTTGCTGCGCAACGTCATCATCGCGGTCGCGGTGGTGGGGACCTTCGCCTACAACTTCACGGTCACCTTGCCGTTGCTCACGCGCCAGACCTTCCACCAGAGCTCCGCGGCGGACTACGGACTGCTCATGGCCGCCATGGGCGCGGGGGCGGTCATCGGTGGTCTGGTGGTCGCGCACCGCTCGCGTCCCACCCCCAAGATGCTCGCCTTGCTCGTGTTGGGCTTTGGCACCTTCATGACGCTCGTGGCGCTCGCTCCCAGCGTGCTCTGGGCTGAGATCGCCCTCGTGCCCACCGGCGCGTTCTCGATCGCCTTGATCGCCACGGCCAACGCGACGCTGCAACTGAACTCGAGCCAGCAGATGCGTGGACGGGTCATGAGTCTCTACGCCATTGCGTTCCTCGGCACCACGCCCATCGGGGCGCCGCTCGTCGGTCTGATCGTCTCGTGGTCCAATCCGCGCGTGGGCATCGCCGTGGGCTCGGCGTTGGCGCTGGCGACCGGGATCGGCCTGGTGTTCTCGCATCGTCGCGACGAGCGCAACGTCGCCGAACTACGCGCGACTCAGACGGCCTGAGGTTTTGGCTCTTTGGGCAGGCCCAGGGCCCGCTCGCCAATGATGTTGCGCTGGATCTCAGCGGTGCCGCCCCAGATCGTCTCAGAACGCGAGAAGAAGAAGGACGCCTGGAGTTCCGAGACGGGGTAGTCGGCCCGACCGCGGCCCATACCGGGCAGTGAACTCTCGGCGTCACCCTGGCCGGTGAGGATCTGACCGTCCATGCCCAAGATGTCGATGGCCAATTCCATCGAGGCGCGGTGCGCTTCGGACCAGAACATCTTGTTGCACGCGCCCAACAGCGCCGCGTCATGGGTGTTGTTGAGCGAGTCGGTCAGCGAACGATACCCGTTGATCTCCATGATCTTGACTTTCTGCCAGGCTCGCACCAGATCGTCGCGCACGCGTAGGTCGGCGTTCTTCTCTCGTTGCTTCGCCTCGTCGACGATGAGCTGCCACTCCTTGAGGAAGCGACGATGGCCGGTCGTCGAAGACGAACCGCGCTCGAAGCCCAGGGTGGTCATGGCGACCTTCCAGCCGTTGTTGACACCGCCGACGACGTTGCCCTTGGGGCAACGCACGTTGGTGAAGAACACCTCGTTGAACTCGGCGGACCCGTCGACCTGGGTGATGGGACGAACGTCGACACCCGCTTGGCGCATCGGCACCAGCAGGTAACTGATGCCCGCGTGCTGGGGCGCGTCGGGGTCGGTACGACACATCAAGAAGACGTAGTCGGCGTGTTGGGCCTGGGTCGTCCAGACCTTTTGACCGTTGATGATCCACTCGTCGCCGTCCAACACCGCACTCGTCTTCAGACTCGCCAGGTCGCTGCCGGAGTCGGGCTCGGAGAAGCCCTGACACCAGGCGATCTTTCCCTGGAGGATGCCCGGGATGAACTCCCTCTTCTGCTCTTCGGTGCCCCACTGGAGGATCGTCGGACCCACCAGGGTGTCGCCGAAGAAGTCGGCGCGCATCGGCGCGCCCGCACTGGCGAACTCCTCGTTGAGCACGACCTGTTCGAGCAGTGAGAGGCCCTTGCCGCCGTAGTCGACGGGCCAACCTGCGCAGATCCACCCGCCGGCGAAGAGCTTCGCGGTCCAGGTCTGGTTGAAGTCCTTGCGCTCGTCCTCGCTCTGGACGAAACCCGGTTCGAACCAGCCCTGGGGCAAGTTCTCCTCGAGCCAGGCTCGAATCGTGAGGCGAAAGGCCTCGGCGTCGGGGGGATAGGTCAGGTCCATAAGTCGCCAGCGTACTTCTACTGGCGAGTAGGACCCCGGGGCGTTTTGTGCGAACCGCGAAAGTAGGGGAGAATAGGGAACTCTGTTGAACCCGAAAGTTGACCCGTGCCCCGCACCCTCGCCCAGACGATCGCCGAAACCAGGGCCTCGTGGGCTCGCTCCAGGGCCATCGCGATCCCCGAGCACCGGCCCGCGCGACCGGCCGAACCAGGTAAATTACGCATCGCCTTCCTGATCTACCGAGGAAACCCGCGCTGCGGGGGCCAAGGGGTCTACACCCGACACCTGACCCGCGAGCTCATGAACCTCGGCCACAGTGTCGAGGTGTTCGCCGGACCGCCCTGGCCCGAGTTGGACGAGGGCGTGGGTTTCACCGCCGTGCGCGGCCTCGACCTGTACCGCGACCCCGACCCGTTTCGGATACCCGCGCGCTCGGAGTTCATCTCGCTCGCCGACGTGGCCGAGTTCGCCGTCATGATGACGGGAGGCTTCGCTGAACCGCTCGCCTATTCATTGCGCATCGAGAAGATCCTCGCCGAACGTCGAGGGGATTTCGACATCATCCACGACAACCAGTGCATGGGTCCGGGAATCTTGAAGTTGCACCGCGAGGGTTGGCCACTGCTCGAGACCCTGCACCACCCAATCACCGTGGACCGTTCGATCGCCCTCGACCACGCCGAGACCGCGTGGAAGCGCTACACGACGCGACGTTGGTTCGGGTTCTTGCGCATGCAGGTGCGCGTCGTCAAGCAACTGCCCGCGGTGCTGACGGTCTCGCACAACTCCAAGGTCGACATCAACGCCCAGATGAAGGTGCCGCTCGAGCGTCTGACCGTGGTGCCGGTCGGCGTGGACGCGAGCGTCTNNCTATTCGACCCTACGACGACGTGGTCAAGAAGAAGGGCCGGCTCATGGTCACGTCGAGTTCGGACGTACCCATGAAGGGACTGGTCCCGCTGCTCGAGGCGATCGCCAAACTGCGCGTCGAGCGCGACATCGACCTGATCGTCATCGGCCAGCCCAATCCCAAGGGGCGCGTCGCGGCGACCATCGAACGACTCGGTCTGGCTGACATCGTCACCACGATCACCNNAGTGACGACGCACTCGCTCGCCTCTACGGCGAGGCCGAGGTGGCCATCGTGCCGAGTCTCTACGAGGGCTTCTCGCTTCCCGCCATCGAGGCCATGAGTTGTGCGGTGCCCGTCGTGGCGACGACCGGCGGCGCCCTACCCGAGGTCGTGGGCGTGAGCGGCGAGACCGGGTTGCTGGTCGAACCGAATAATCCTGAGGCCCTGGTCGAGGCGATCCGCTCGTTGCTCGACGACGCAGCCTTGCGCCAGCGCCTGGGCGACAACGGCCGCCAACGCGTCATCGAGCGCTTCACCTGGCAGGTGACCGCGCGCGGCACGGCCGCCTGTTACGAGGCCATCCTGGGTCACCAGCCCCTGCCCGAGGCGATGGTCTTCGACTGATGCTGACCGCGAACTACGACCAGTTGGGCCTGCGCGACGGGGACACCGTGCTCGACCTGGGCTGCGGCTTCGGGCGACACGCCTTCGAGGCGGCGCGTCGGGGGGCTCACGTGGTGGCCCTGGACGCCGGACGCGACGAGGTCGAAGGCGTCGCGGCGACCTTCGCCGCGATGCTCGAGGCGGGCCAGCTACGAACCTCTGGTCTGCACACCGCGTGCGTGCAGGGTGACGCCCTGGCGTTGCCGTTTCCCGACGCGACGTTCGATCGGGTCATCTGCTCCGAGGTGCTCGAACACATCCCCGGTGACCTCGGGGCGATGAGCGAGTTCGCCCGGGTGCTGCGACCGGGCGGCAC
>DKEO01000032.1:458-31786 GCA_002452255.1 Ferrimicrobium sp. UBA6820 | reverse complement strand
CTGCACAGTCCCTACTGGTGGCTCAAGTGCCTCGTGGGCACGACCAACGAGGACAACTGGTGGGTGAAGAACTACCACCGCCTCCTCGTCTGGGACATCATGAAGGCCCCGCGGGTAACGCGCTGGGCCGAGGCGGTGCTGGCGCCGCTCATTGGCAAGTCGATCATTGTCTACGTGGTCAAGCCTTGACGACCACGACGTCGCTACCCGAAGTGCCCGGTCTCTTGAGTGCCGAGGAGTTACTCATCAGCGCGAGCCAGATCGCGCGACTCCAACGGCCGAGCGGCGCCATACCGTGGTTCGAGGGCGGTCACTGCGATCCGTGGAACCACGTGGAAGCAGCGATGGCCCTTACCGTGACGGGTCACCGCGACGAGGCCCGCGCCGCCTACCGCTGGCTGGCGANNTCGCGTCTGGACACCAACGTGTGCGCCTACGTCGCGGCCGGCGTCTACCACTACCTGCTCGCGACCGACGACCTGGACTTCGCGCGCGTCATGTGGCCGTGCGTCGAGCGTGCGCTCGACTTCGTGCTGCGCTGGCAACTCGACGACGGCACGATTCGATGGTCACTCGATTCGTTGGGCCGTCCCGAGTCCTACGCGCTGCTCACGGGCTCGTCGTCGATCTTTCACTCGCTTCGCTGCGGGGTCGCGCTGGGCGAACGTCTCGACGTCCAAAAGCCGACCTGGGAGTTGTGCGCGGGCCGACTCGGCCACGCGGTCGCGAACCACCCGGGCGCCTTCGCGCCCAAGAACGAGTTCGCGATGGACTGGTACTACCCCATCTTCAGCGGGGCGCTCGAAGGCGCGCCGGGCGAGAAGCGCATCGCCGACGGCTGGGAGCGTCACGTGATGGACGGCTTCGGGGTGCGCTGCGTGTCGACCAACGACTGGGTCACCGCCGCCGAGACCGCCGAATGCGTGCTCGCCCTGGACGCGCTGGGCCTCACGAGCCAGGCGCTCGATCTGTTTAGCTACACCCGTCGCCACCGCCGCGAGGACGGCGCCTACTGGACGGGGATCGCCTATCCCGACGCGCTGACCTTCCCGCACCGAGAGACGACGTCGTACACCGCGGCGGCGATCATCCTCGCCGCCGACGCCCTCAGCTCGTCGTCCAAGGCGTCGGGACTCTTTCGCCACGGCGAGCTCGGCGCCTGGATGGACCTTCGCGAGCCGGGTTGTCCGCTCGCGTTGTCCTAGCGGCGACGAAGGATTCGCAGGGAACCCTCGCGCGAGGTCTCCTCGAAGCGACCACTCGACAGGGCGGCGAGGTAGATCTCGTAGGGGGGTCGACCACCGTCATTCGGGTCTTCGAAGACGTCGTGGATCATGAGCAGTCCGCCCGCTAACACCTTGGGGGTCCAGGACTCGTAGTCGGTCCACGCGACGTCGCGCCCGTGGCCGCCGTCGATGAAGAGCAGGTCGAGCGGCTGGTCGAAGTGTGAGGCCACGACGCTCGAGGGTCCCACGAGACCGATCACCGTGTCCTCCAGTCGGGCCTGGGCGATCGTGCGTTGCCAGGTGGGCAGCGTGTTGAGTCGGCCGTCGAACGGGTCGACCAGGTCGGGATCGAAGTGTTCCCAGCCCTCCTGGTTCTCCTCGCTGCCGTGGTGGTGGTCGAGGGAGTAGAGCACCGCACCGCGCTGCTCGGCCGCCGCGCCCAGGTAGACCGCGGACTTGCCACACCACGCGCCCACCTCGAGCCAGGTCGCGGGCAACACTGGCGCCTGCTCGAGTGCGGCGTTATAGAGCGCGAGGCCCTCGGCGCGGGGCATGAAACCCTTCACCGTCGCGGCGAAGGCGAGCAGGTCGTCGCTTCTCACGAGGTCGCCAACTGCACGAGGGTGTAGACGCCCAGACCGAGAAAGACGAGTCCCCCGAGGACGCGGATCTTGGCGATCGGCACCACGCGCTGGAGCAGTTGGCCCCCGTAGGCCCCGACGAACGAGACGCACACCAGCGCCGCCGAGGCGGCGACGAAGACCTCGAGGGGCCGGTGGGTCTTCGCCGAGAAGTTCGCCGCCTGGATCTGGGTGAGGTCGCCGAACTCGCCGACGAAGATGACGCCAAAGGCGGTGAGTATCTCGCGCAGCCGCGTCGCGGCGTGTTCGGGCTTCGCCTCGTGCTCGCCCTCCTCTTCGGCCTTGCGTTCCGGGACGAACAGCAAGTAACCCGCGCCCCCGAGGAAGAGCGCCGCGACGACGACATCTTTCACGTGCACCGGCAGCAGCGAGATGAGTCCGCCCGCGCTGACCGCGATCCCCATCTGGACAATGAAGCCCGCCGACGCTCCGAGCACGATCGACGAAGGCCGCGCGCGCGTGCTCATCACGATCGTCGCGACCATGGTCTTGTCCGGGAGCTCGAGCAGGAACATCAGGGCGAAGATGCCCGCGAACTCCCCGACGTTCACGACGAGGTCCTAGAGCTGAGCGCGCAGTGCGGAGGCGAAGGTGAGTCCCACGCGCATCCGTTCGATCGCCTGGTCGACGATGCGCTGTTCGCCGCTGATCGGGTGGCTCTCGTGAAAGGCGGCCACCTGGTCGGCGAAGATCGGGTCCTTGATGAAGGTGGGGATACCGAGGGCCAAGCGCGTCAAGGTGTTGGCGGGGAACTTGTCGATCGCCTCCTGCCAGCGGCTGGTGAAGAAGCGCCACACCGAGGGTCCGGTGGTGGCGTTGCGCGAGAGGATGCCGAGCACGATGGCGCCGTCTTGGTTGCGAAACTCGTTAAAGCATCGTTCGGCGGCGTTAAAGGCGAGCGTCTCGTCGGCGAAGTCGGCCAGACCCCAGAGGTAGCGCTGCTCCTCCTGGGGCGTCGCGGCCTCCCGGTAGCGCTTGAGGAACGTGTCGTAGTCGCCCGGTCGATTCTGCTCGGCGACGACGCGAAGGATCGTTCGCGCGAGGTCGCCGTCGAGGTCGTTGGCGTCAAAGCGACGCGCCGCCTCGTCGCGTATCGCTTGCTCGGCGCCCACGGTGCCCAGGGCGCCGAGCACGATGGCGCGCAGTTGGGGCGTCAGGTCACTCTCGCCGGGCGCGGCGTCCCAACCGAGTCGCGCGAACTGAGGCCCGAAGAGTTCGCGCACGAGTGCGCTGAGCGCTGGTTGCTGCTCGGGCTTGAGCGCGCGCCGGGCGTAGTCCATCGCCACCGCCACCGTGCCCCAGGGGTTGGGCTCGTCCTGGTCGCCCAGTCCCCGCGCGCTCGCAATGAACGCGTCGAAGCGGATCTGGCCCGCCAAGAGCGAGGCCCAGCTGTCGGCGAGCAGCGTCGCACGCTCGAGTTCTTCGAGTTCGCCCACGTGGCTCGCGAGCGCCTCGAGTTCGCGCTGGCCGTAGCGAGAACGAAACACGCCCGAACCCCCCGCGTTCAACACGACTGGAAGTTCGTCGTCGACGCTGAGCGGCGCGTCGGCCAAGAGGTGACGACTGGTGGGTCCGCCCCGGAGCGATCGCGTGAGCACGGGCACGAGCCACGAGGAGCCGATGGCACTGTCGCCGCGCGCCTCGCCGTAGGCGAAGGGCTGTTGGCTGAGCGTGCCGTTCTCGAGGGTCACGAGCGGGTGGCCGCCCTGGAGGATCCAGGTGTTCATCATCGCGCGCACGGGCTGGCCGGACGTCTCTTCGAGCGCGTCCCACAGGTCGGTCGTGACGGTGTTGGCGTAACTGTGCTGGACCAGGTAGTGGCGGATGCCGTCGCGGAAGGTCTCCTCGCCCAGGTACTGCTCGAGCATGCGCAGCACCGAGCCGCCCTTTTCGTAGGTGAGGACGTCGAACATGCCGCGCGTGTCGTCGGGCGAGATGACCTCGTACTCAATGGGTCGCGTCGAGTGCAGTCCGTCGATCTGCAGGGCGGCGTCGCGGTCCACCCCGAAGCTCACCCACATCTTCCACTGCGGGCGAAAGGCATTCGTGCACAGGACCTGCATGAAGGTGGCGAAGGCCTCGTTGAGCCAGATCCCCTCCCACCACTCCATCGTGACCAGGTCGCCGAACCACATGTGGGCGATCTCGTGGGCGACGACCTCGGCGACGCGCTGCATCTCGGCCAGTGACGCACCGGCCGGGTCGACGAGCAGGGCGGTCTCGCGATAGGTGATGCACCCGAGGTTCTCCATGGCGCCAAAGGCGAAGTCAGGTATCGCGACCATGTCGAGCTTGTCCCCGGGGTAGGGGATCGCGAAGTAGTCGGCGAAGAATCGCAGTGAGAACGCGCCCGCTTCGAGCGCCAGGTCGGTCAGGTGTCCCTTGCCGATCGGATAGACGATGCGCAGCGGCGTCCCGTCGACGTCGAGCGCCTCGGTCTGCTCGAAGGGTCCAACGATGAAGGCGACCAGGTACGTCGACATCTTCATCGTGGGGGCGTAACTCACCGTGCGCTGACCATTGCCCAGGTCGGTGTTGGTGAGCTCGGGCGAGTTCGAATACGCCGCGAGTTCGCTCGGCACGGTGAGGTTCACCTGGAACGTGGCCTTGAAGGATGGTTCGTCCCAGCAGGGGAAGGCCCGGCGCGCGTCGGAGTGCTCGAACTGCGTGGTGGCGATATTGTGGGTGACCCCTTGGGCGTCGGTGAACGTCGAGCGGTAAAAACCCACCAGCTGGTCGTTCAAGACACCCGTGAAGGCGATCTCGATGGTCGCAGGCCCGGCGGGCAGGGACTGGTCGAAGTTGAACGTCGCGGTCTCGTACTGGGCGTCGAGCACCGGTTCGCGCGAGCGAAAGGTCGTCGCCCCACTGCTCAGCGAGGCGGCCCCGAGGTCCAGTTCTATGGCGTGCAGCGTGAACGAGGACGCGCTCGACGTGACGTCGACGTCGATCTCGACGCGTCCGGCGAAGGTGGCCGCCTCCAGGTCGGGCGTGAGGAAGATGCGGTACGCGCTCGGTACGACGTTGCGCTCGAGGCGGTAAGGGTTTGGAGAGGTGCTCATAGGTCGCAACCTTAGAGCGAAAGAAACTACGCTCGCTAAGTGGCATTTCCCCCTACTCCCGTATCGCTACGCGTCAAGCCAGGTCCGAATCGACTCGCCGTCACGGGAATCGGCAACGCCATGCTCGATATCATCACCCGCGACTCCAACGAGGTCTTTCGCGACCTGGGACTCGTCAAGGCGTCCATGACGCTCATCGGCGAGGACCAGCTGCGTCGCTTCTACGAAGCCATGGGCCCGACCATTGAGATGTCGGGTGGTTCGGTCGCCAACTCCATCGCGGGCATCGCCGCGCTCGGGGGGACCTGCGGGTACATCGGCAAAGTCGCCGCTGACGAGTTCGGCGAGCGCTTTACCCACGACTTGGCTTCACTGGGCGTCGAACTGGACCTCGCGATCGCCCGAAGCGACGAGGGGGCGACCGGTCGCTGTCACGTTTTCATCACCGACGACGCCCAGCGCACGATGGCCACGTACCTGGGGGCGTCCAATCAACTGCGCGTCGAGGACGTCAAGGAGAAGCTCATCGCGCGCAGCGAGATCACCTACGTCGAGGGCTACCTGTTCGATTTGCCGCCCGCCAAGGAGGCGATTCGCAAGGTCGTCAACTTCGCCCACGAGCACGACTCGATGGTCGCACTCTCGCTGTCGGACATGTTCTGCGTGGACCGGCACCGGCGCGACTTCCTCGACCTGGTCACGAGCGACGTGGACGTGCTGCTCGCCAACGAGACCGAGATCCTCGCCCTGTTTCAAGTTGCGACCCTCGAGCAGGCCTTCGAGGCGCTCGCGGAATTGGGCGTGCTGGCGGCGATAACGCGCGGAGCCCAGGGGGCCGACGTGGCGACCATGACCGGGGTGGTGCGCGTACCCGCCCACGAGGTCGAGCACGTGGTGGACCAAAACGGCGCGGGTGACATGTTCGCCAGCGGCTTCCTCTACGGCCTGGCCCTGGGCGCGGACCCCGTCGAGGCGGCCGAACTCGGTTCGCTCTGCGCGGGCGAGATCATCACGCACCTGGGCGCGCGGCCCGAGGGCGACCTCGAGGACCTGGCCCTCGAAGCGGGTCTGCTCTAGTCAGTTCCCTGACTCGTCAGATGCCTTGGGCGTCGAGTTGCGCGTCGAGTTCGCGCGTGCGCACCGTCTCCCACTTCACCCACGCGACCGCGATGGGGATGCAGGCGAGCAGCATCAACGCGTCGCCGCCGATCCACATGATCGCCCCGCCCAGGTGGACATTGGAGATGATCCAAGACCTCGACGAGCCCACGGGGGCCATCATGGCGTAACTCGAGAATGGATCGCGCGAGGTCATGACGAGCGCGAGACCCGTGAAGGTGTCGACGGGCACCGCCGCCATCACGTAGACCAGGCGAAGCCCGGGATGGATCGTGACCCCTCGCTCGAGGCCGAAGGCCACGCGAAAGAAGAGGTAGCCCACCACGAGGAAGCCGATCTGTTCGAGATGGTGGATCCAAGCGTGCTCCATCATCAGGTTCATGAGGTTGGTCAGATGCGTGACCGGGATGAAGACGAAGTACGCCGCGAAACCGAACAGGGGGTGGGTCACGACCTTCATCACGCGTCCGTCGAGGACGGCGCGTAGGCCGGCCCCGCCGGCGTCGTAGGCGAGGTCGAGCGGCGCGGCGAGGGCGAAGAAGGGGGCCGCGACCATTATGAGCGCGAGGTGCTGGATCATGTGAGCGCTGAAGTACTCCATGTCATAGACCCCGAGCACCGACTGGGTCGCGAGGAAGGTGACGAGCAGGCCCAGGTAGAACCACACGGACCGGGACCGGGGCCAGGCCGGCACCCGTCGCGCCGCGGCGAAGTAGGCCGTCCCCGCGGCGAGCAACAAGATGATGCCCACGACACCCAGGTGCCACTGGTCCAGGTGGTGCCAGGAGAACTGCTGCATGTTCATCGAGGGCATTCGGTCATTCTAACGAAGATGAAAGTTTTCTCAGTTTCGGTAGGATGTGTTCGTGAAGTCGAAGTATTTCTCCCGCAGAGCGATCGTTCTGCATTTCTGTCTCTTCTTTTGGGTCGCGATGTGCGTCGTGGCGGCGTGGTGGCAGGTCAGTCGCGCCGTCCAGGGAAACTCGCTCAGCTATATGTACGCCATTGAGTGGCCGTGCTTCGCCGTGTTGGGTGTCCTTGGTTGGTACGCGATGCTCAACATGGAAAAGGTGACCGCGAGCCAGGAAGTCGCGCGACGCGAGTACGAAGAGCAGATGCGCGCCGAGGCGCGCGCCGCGCGCGCGAAGAGCGAGGAACCCGAGGACCCGACGCTCGCCGCCTACAACGATCACCTCGCCGACCTCGCGGGCGAGCCCAAGAAGAAGCTTTGGGGTCACTAGTGCTCAAGGCGTTTGAGCGTTACCGCATCATGTCGTTCATCACGGGCACGACGTTGCTCATACTCTGCCTGACGTTGCTGTTGCACTCGGTCGATCTCTCGTTCTGGAACAAGATCCATGTGTTCGTCGACGTGGTGGGTATCGGTCACGGGGTCGTGCTCTATCCGATCTATCTGGTGATGTCGTTCCAACTGGCCTTGAAGGCTCGTCTGCACCTTGGCTACGTGCTCTTGATGATGGGGGCCGGGTTCGTACCTGGTCTCGCCTTCTACATGGAGCATCGCATGCGCCTGAAGCTGTACCCCCAAGGTCTACCCAGCGCGTGAGCGTCTGGACCTCGCGCCGGGTCATTGCCTACGCCCATCAAGGTGGGGCTTTCGAGGGACCCTCGTCGACGCTCTTCGCGATCGGCCAAGCACTTGGGCACGGTGCCACCGGGGTCGAACTCGACGTACACGCCACCAAGGACCGGGTCATCGTGGTCTGTCACGACGAGACCGTGGACCGCACGACGAACCACCACGGCGAGATTGCCTCGCTCACGCTGGGTGAACTTCGCGACATGGATAACGCCTACTGGTGGATCGCCGGCGAAGCGGTGAGTCCGGGGCGCGATGACCGCGCGTACGTGCATCGGGGTAAGGCCCCCGGAGACCGTGGATTCGCCGTGGCGACCCTCGAAGAGGTGATCCGCGCCTTTCCCGGGGTGCTGCTCAACCTGGACATCAAGCGCACGGCGCCCGAGGTCGAACCCTACGAACAGCTCCTCTACGACGAGCTTCGATGCCTCGAGCGCACGGACTCGGTGATCGTGGCCTCGTTCAGCGATGACGCGATCGGGGCGTTTCGTCGGGTCGCGCCCGACGTGGCGACGTCGGCGGCGACCGAAGAGACCGCGGCGTTCTATTTCTCGATTCACGCGCCGGGCGAGGCCGTGGTACCGCCCGCCGTGGCGTTCCAGGTGCCCGCGACCTACGGGGACGTGACGGTGGTGGACGACACGTTCGTCACCGAGGCGCATCGGCACGGCATCGCGGTGCACGTGTGGACGATCAATGACGCGTCCGAGATGGACCGACTGGTCGATCTCGGGGTGGACGGCATCGTCAGCGACACGCCGACTGTGCTCGTCGAACGACTAAAGGAACGCGGTGTTGCGTGGGACGGCGTGCTGGCGAGGCTTTAGCCGCGACCGCAGTTCGGCTTCTTGCCGTGGTTGGCCTTCTTCTTGGAGCGCAGTTTGCGCTTGTTGGTCCGCTTCGACATAGGTTTCAATGTTAGTAGGTGAGTGACTGACATAGCGAAACGGGAGACGAAGGTGCAGGAACTGGCTGGTGGCGACGGGCCTGGACAGTTGGTCGTGGTGGCGACGCCGCTCGGAAACCTGGGTGACATCTCTCGACGCGCGCTCGCACTGCTCGAGAGTGCCGACGTGATCTACTGCGAGGACACGCGCCATTCGAACAAGCTCTTCAGCGCCCACGGCATCGCCGTGCGTTCGCGACTCGAATCGCTGCACGAGCACAACGAGGCAGCCCAGTGCGAAGCGGTCGTCGCGCGGGTTTCCGCTGGTCAGACGGTGGTGCTGATCAGCGACGCGGGCACGCCGGGCATCAGCGATCCGGGTAGCCGGGTCGTGGCCGCGGTCGCCGGTGCGGGACTTCTCGTCACCACGGCTCCCGGACCCTCGGCGGTGATCGCCGCGCTGAGCGTGAGTGGCCTGGACACCGAGCGGTTCGTCATGGAGGGCTTCGTCGCGCGTAAGCACGGCGAACGCGAAGAGCGCTACGCCCTGTGGGCCAGCGAGATTCGCACCCTCGTCTTTTATGAGTCCCCTCAACGTCTCGCGAGGACCCTCGAGGAGTTGGCGGAGCATTTCCCCGCCCGCCGAGCGGTCGTGGCGCGCGAGATGACCAAGTTGCACGAAGAGATCGTGCGCGGCACCCTCGAGGACCTGGCACGCACGTTCGCCTCGCGCGAGGTCGTGGGCGAGATCGTCGTGGTGCTCGAAGGCGCTGCGCCGGCGCCTGAACTCGACGAGGCGACATTGCGCGCCGCGATCGCCGACCAATTGGCCCACGGACTGAGCGTGCGTGACGCGGTGTCGAACGTCACCGACGATCTGGGTACCTCGCGGCGAGAGGTGTACCGCATTGCACTCGAACTGCGAGCCGAACAAGCGTGACGACTTAGTACCCTTGACAGATGGGTCGCTTCTACATCACCACCCCGATCTACTACACGAATGACGCTCCTCACGTCGGTAGCGCGTACTCGACGGTCAACGCCGACGCCCTGGCGCGATGGCACCGACTGCTCGGTGATGAGACCAAGTTCCTCACCGGCACCGACGAGCACGGCCAGAAGGTCTTTGACGCCGCGCACCAGAACGGCCACGAGCCCCAGGAATGGACCGATCAGACGTCGCGACGTTTTCGCGAGGCGTGGGACGCGCTCAACATAAGTTACGACGACTTCATACGCACGACTGAACCGCGTCATCACGAGAGCGTGCAGAAGTTCCTCGGCACGATCTACGAGAACGGCTACATCTACAAGGACGTCTACCAGGGCCTGTACTGCGTGAGTTGTGAGGATTACTACACGCTCGAGGCCAGCGTCGATGGCAAGTGTCCCATCCACGGTCGCGAGCTCACCGAGATGCAAGAGGAGAACTGGTTCTTCAAGTTGAGCGCGTTCGAGGATCGTCTCGTGGCCTACTACGCCGATCACCCCGAGTTCGTGACGCCCGAGACGAAACGCAACGAGGCCCTCTCATTCATCAAGGGTGGACTTCGCGACATCTCGATCACGCGCACGTCGATCTCCTGGGGCGTGAAGGTGCCCTGGGACGAGGAGCACGTCTTTTACGTCTGGTACGACGCGTTGATCAACTACTTGACGGCCATCGGCTACGGACGCGACGAGGCCGAAGTGGCCAAGTGGTGGCCGTACTCGAACCATCTCATTGGCAAGGAGATCATTCGCTTCCACTGCGTGTGGTGGCCGGCGATGTGCATGGCCGCCGGCCTCGAACCACCGTCGCACGTGCACGTGCACGGTTGGCTCTTGATCGGGGGAAAGAAGCTCTCCAAGACCATGGCGGCCGAAGGCGGCGTGAAGTTGACCGACATCGCGCCCATCGAACTCACCAACGAGTACGGCGTCGATCCCGTGCGCTACTACCTGTTGCGCGAGACGTCGCTCGGTAACGACGGCGAGTTCTCGCTCGAGGGCGTGACTCACCGCTACAACACCGACCTCGCGAACAACCTCGGCAATCTCGTCGCGCGGGTCTGCACGGTGGTGGCCGCGAAGTGTGGGGGGCGCGGACCGTCGCCCGAGCCCGACAGCAACCTACGCGCGCACGCCGAAGAGGCGCTCGAGGCGAGCGTCGTGGGTTGGCAGAAGTTCAATCCCCAAAGCGCGCTCGAGGCGACCTGGTCGCTCATCGGAGCGACCAACGCCTACCTGGAACATCATGCCCCCTGGAAGATGGAGCCCGGCGAGGCGCTCGACGTCGTGATGGGTGACGCGCTCGAGGCGATCCGCCTCGTCGCGGTGCTGGCGTCGCCGGCGATGCCCGGAGTCTGTGAGGAGATCTGGCGGCGAATCGGACTCGCGGGTACACCAACTGACAGGGACTTCGCCTCAGCGCGAGTCTGGGGCCAGTACCGTGGCGAGGGTCTGATCGTGAAGGGTGCGCCGCTCTTTCCTCGGATCAAGAGCGAAGAATGACCAACTGGACCGACGCGCATTGTCACCTGCAAGATCAGTTNNGTCATCGGCACCGGCGAAGAGACGTCGCGCGAAGCGCTCGCGATGACCGCGATGGCGAGCCCCGTGGAGATCTACGCCACGGTGGGCTTGCACCCTCACGCCGCCAATGACGGTCTCGATCCAGTAGCGCAACTCGCGCGCGCGGGCCACGCGAAACTGGTGGGCATTGGCGAATGTGGCCTCGACTACTACTACGAGCACTCGGGTCGCTCCGAGCAGCATGCGGTCTTCGCCGCCCAGATCGGCCTCGCGCACGAACTCGACCTCGCCCTGGTGATCCACGCTCGCGACGCGTTTGACGACCTGTTCGCGATCCTGGCCAGTGAGGGCGTGCCGGCGCGCACCGTCATCCATTGCTTCACCGGGGACGCGGCCGACGCCGAGGGCTGCCTCGCGCTCGGCTGTGACATCTCGGTCTCGGGCATCGTGACCTTCAAGAACGCCGAATCGGTCCGCGAAGCCGCGCGAATGGTGCCCCTCGAGCGCCTCCACGTCGAGACGGACAGCCCCTTCCTCGCTCCCGTACCCCACCGGGGTGCGGGGAACGAACCGGCCTACGTGGCGGTGGTGGGCGAGTTCCTCGCCGAACTGCGAGGCGAGGACCCCGCAGTGTTGCGCGAAGCGACGGCGGCGAACACCGCACGCCTCTTCGCACTGCCGACGCGATAAAAGTACCCTGACGAGGGTTTTCGAATTCCTCGAGTCGGGGGGTCGACGGGTCGCCGCACCTTGTAGCGTTGTTGGACGAGAAGTTGGAATCGACCGGGTGAACTGGTGGAGGGTGGAGATCTGAGGGAAGTACTGCAGCGCGCGCTTGGGCGCACGCTGTCCCTTTTTGCCGCAGCCTTGCTCGTGATGGGCTCGCTGGTGGCGTTCGCCCCCTCGTCGGAGGCCGCGGGGGCTCACGCCCCGGTTCGCATGCCCGACGTCGTGGGAAAGACGAGGGCCGAGACTTTCGCGATCATGGCGGCCGACCAGCTCTTCTTCGCCACCCACGGCACCGGCAGCAACAACGGCACGTGGGTGCGCGTCATCGCCCAGTACCCCGCGCCGGGCACGCTCGTGGCGTACCGGTCGACCGTGTCGCTCACCGTCACGGCGGGGGTGGTGCACCAACCTCTGCCCGCGCCCAACCTGGTTGGCCTCAGTCGGACCCAGGTGTATTCGATCATGAAGGCCTACCAGCTGTATTTCACGACGAGCGGCCCCGGTGCCTCGAACGGCACGTGGAAGTCGGTCGTGGGACAGACCCCCTACGCGGCGACGCTGATCAAGTGGCATTCGTTCATGCACCTGACGGTCTCGCTCACGGTGCCCCACCCGAAGCGCGCGGTGCCCAAGGTGGCGGGCGACACCCGCGCCGAGGCCGTGGCGGCTCTCGGCGCGGCGGACATCTTGTTTAACGCGCAGGGCCTCGGCGCCGCGAACAACACCTGGAACAAAGTGCTCGGCGTCGCACCCGCTGCAGGAACGCTCGTCGCCTGGCACGCGACCGTGATCTTGAAGGTCACCACCACCACGACGACCACCTCGACTACGACGACCACCTTGACGCCGCCGTCGACCACCACCACCTACCCCGGTGAGACGACAACGACTACTTCGACGACGCTCGCGCCCACGACCACGACCACCAAGCCACCCACGACCACCACGACGTTGAAGAAGCCGTCGAGGGCCAACGACTTCCGCATCGGCATCGCGACCTGGTACTCGTACATCCCGGGCCAGTGCGCCACGTGGTATTTGCCCATCGGCACCCGGCTCGTGGTGCGCGACCTGGCGACCGGCCACGCCATTGTCTGTCTGGTGACCGACCATGAGGCGTCGCGGGGCGACCACGTCGTGGACCTCTCCGAGACGCAGTTCGCCCAACTCGAACCTCTGTGGCGCGGCATCATCCATGTCAAAGTTTCTTGGTGACCCACACCCGCACTGAGCTCACCGCCCTGCTCGAAGCCCACGGACTTCGCCCTTCGCGCGCCCTGGGCCAGAACTTCGTCGTCGACCCCAATACGGTGCGCCGCATCGCGCGACTAGCGGGTGTGGGAAGCGGCGACCTCGTGCTCGAGATCGGCGCCGGACTGGGATCGCTGACCCTCGCCCTCGTCGAGACCGGGGCGCGGGTCAAGGCCATGGAGGTGGACCGGTATCTGCTCGAGCCCTTGCGCTCGGTCGTCGAACCCGCGGGCGTCGAGGTCTACCAGGCCAACGCACTCGAGGCGGACTACGACGCCATCCTCGAAGGACACCCGGCGGTCGTCGTGGCGAACCTGCCCTACAACGTGGCCACGCCGCTGGTGCTGCACCTGCTCGAAGCGCAACCGCTCATCACGCGCCTGCTCGTCATGGTCCAAAAAGAGGTCGGCGAGCGTTTCGCCGCGCACGCGCGTGACGAGGCGTACGGTGCCGCGTCGCTTCGCGTCCAGTACTTCGCCGACGCGAAGATCGTCGGCAAGGTGGGACCCAACGTCTTCTTTCCCAAACCCAACGTCGACTCGGCGCTCGTGGAGATCGTGCGTCGCGCCCGCGTGCGAGTGGACCCCGACGTCGTAAGCGAAGCCGCCCTCTTCGAAGTGATCCGAACCTCGTTCGCGCAGCGGCGAAAGATGCTCCGTCGTTCGCTGGCGGGCTGGGCGAGCGAGGGCGTGTTCGAGCGCGCGGGCGTCGACCCGACGCGTCGACCCGAAGAGTTGACCCTCGAGGAGTTCGCGCAACTGGCGGCGAGTCGATGATCGAACTGATCGCACCGGCGAAGCTCACGTGGTATCTCGAGATCACGGGCGTGCGTGGGGACGGACTGCACGAGTTACGCAGTGAGATGACCACGCTGGACCTGGCCGACCGGTTACTCGTCGATCTCGCCGAGGACTACGTCGCGCTCGCGAACGTCGCGCCGGTGCCGCTCGACGAGACCAATCTCGTCGCTCGCGCGTTGCGACTCGTCGACACTCGCGCGGGCGTCGTGATCGAAAAGAACATTCCCGTCGGCGGCGGTTNNGGACGCAGCGGCGATATTGCGATTCTTCGGCGGGGTGAGCGACGACCAGGCCGCGAGCCTCGGGGGCGACGTGCCGTTCTGTCAGCACGGGGGTCGCGCCCTCGTCGAAGGAGTAGGCGAGCGGGTGACGCCGCTCGCCTTCGAGGCCCGCGAGGTGACCCTGATGATGCCGGGATTCTCGGTGAGTACGCGCGACTGTTACGCCGCGTTCGACGAACTGGGGCCCTCGGCTGCGACGAGACGGGGACCCAATGACCTCGAGACGGCGGCCTGCGCGGTCGAGCCGAGGCTCGCGAGCACCCTCGCCTGGTTGCGCGCGAACTACGGCGACGGGGTCCAACTGGCGGGCTCGGGTTCGACGATGTTCCTCGCGGGCCACGTCGAGGGGCCGGCGAGTGCCTGGGACGTCACGGGTCCCGAGGGTACAGTACGGTTTCGCCACAGCATCACGACGCCCGCCTAGGCGTCGAAGAGGACTATTTACCGGCGGCGCGACGCTGGAAGCGGGTCCGCTTCAGCATCTTCTTGTGCTTCTTCTTGCGCATGCGCTTGCGGCGCTTCTTGATTAGTGATCCCATGGCTCGTAGAACACTACTCGATAAACGGCGCCGCCCAAAAAGGCTCGCCAATCGACTACTTGTCGCTGACCTTGCGTATGCGAAGCGCCTGTCGAGGACAGCCACGTTCGGCGTAGCGCGCGGACTCGTGGGCCCCCGTGTTCGTGAAGGGAACCGGCTCGGGATTGATGATCGGGTAACCCCACTCGTCCATCTTGACCAGTTCGGGCGCCAGTTCACCGCAGTGGCCAAAGCCGTCGCACAAGATGGGATTGACCTGGAGGATGAAAAGTCCCGCGCGGCGTCTCACTCCCATATCAACTCCTCCTCGCGCTCGAGGTGCGGCACGCTCAAATAATGCACGTTGGCCCGCGAGCCCGCGCAGGCCAAACCGTTGGCGTGGCGGCTGAAGTCCTCGGCGAAGGTCACCAGGGCCGAACGCACGAAGCGAACGACGCCGTCGGGGTGCCGACACGCGCCGTGACCGTCGATCTGGCCCAGTCGCTCCTCGAGTTGCTTGTGGGCACTGAGCGGATCACGTGACGGGTGAGCCAGGTGATTGAGGTCCTCGGCGATGGCGGGCAGACCGAAGGCGCAAGGTCCACATTGTCGCGCGCTCTCGTTGGCCATCCAACGCACCACGCGAAGCGTCTCGACGATGCCGCACGCGCTACGCGGCAGCACCACGATGACCCCGGCGCCCGTCGACACGCCCTGAGGGGCCAGCGCTTCGTTGCAGTAGCCCAGGTCCAGGTGCGAACCCGCGAGCCAGGAGCCACCGTAGCCACCGAGCAAGAGCGCCTGGGGATCGGGATCGGCGCCCGCCGACTTGAGGATGACGTGAAGTGGCGTACCCAACGCGACCTCGAGCACCGTGGGTCGCTCCACCGCGCCGGTGACCGAGACCAGCGCGCTGCCGGGACTGTCGGCGGTGCCGACGCCGCGAAACCAGGCCGCGCCGTAGCGACCGATGAGTCCGATGTTGGCGCAGGTCTCGGCGTTGTCCACGATCACCGGCGCGTGGCCAATACGTAGGACGTGCGGGCGCGTTGGCCGAAACTGCGGGAGCGACTCGTTGTCGTCGAGCCAGTGCACGAGTGCGGACTCTTCGCCGGCGACGTAGCGCCACGGTGGGGTATGCATTTCGAGTTTTGGTCCGCGCAGGCTGCGACGGGTGCGCTCGTGCAGCGCGCGCTCGACGTGATTCACGACCGTCGGGTTGTCGCGAGCCACGCACACCGCGATGTTCTGGGCGCCGACGATCGACGCGAGGTATTCGGCACCGTCGAGTACGAGGTGCGGGTGCGTGCTGAGCAGCGTGAGGTCCTTGTGCGAAGCCGGTTCACCTTCCATGGCGTTGACGACGACGAACTTGTGATGACCACGTTGCTCTCTGATCAGGCGAGCCTTGCGTGTAGTCGGGAAGGCGGCCCCCCCTCGGCCCGTGAGACCCGACGCCTCGAGTTCTTCCAGCAGCGAACCAGCGGTGCGCGAGCTGGCGAAGACCTCCTCGTGCTGGGCGAGGGAGAGTGGTCGCGGTCCGGCGGCGTACATGAGACGTGGCAGGGTGTTCTCTCGCATGCTCAACGCCCGCGCTTGTTCGTGGGACGCGCACTCGAGGCGAAGGGTCGCGAAACGGGTCGCGTGTTGGTCGGTGCCTTGACGCGAGCGAGCGGGGAGAGCGCGGTTCGACCCGCCGCCCTCGTAGGTCGTCCAATGAAGCGCCAGAGGGCGGCGAGCACCACGACACCCCCGCAGGCGCCCACGAGGAGAAGTCCGACACCGGACCGCGCGTCGGTGCCCGACATGTACGCGTGCACCAGGGCGGTGGCGAAGCCGATCCAGCTGAACCAGTGGATGAAGCGCCAGGTCGAGTTGGCGACGCGCAGTTTCAACAGACTCGAGATCCACACCGCCAGGATCAGGTCGAAAGCCACCGCGCCGAAGGTGATGGCGACCCTTTTGTACGCCGAAGTCATGGGTATGAAGGCTGAGATGAGGCCCGTCGAGACGTAACTGTCGAGCACCGTGGTGAGGATGTGGAGCACGAGGAAGATCATCGCGACGATGGAAAGCGAACGATGCAGTTCGTTGATCTCGAAGCGACCGACGATGGTGCCGCCTATTCGATTGGCGACCAGGGTCCCGAGCGAGACCACCAGCGTGAACAAGATCAGCGCCACGATGCCGGTGGCCCGGGTGGTGTACCAAAGATAAGGAGTGGCGAGTGCGATCATGCGCTCAACTTCTCTTCGGGCCAACCGCCCACGAATTCGACTCGACCGTCGTGACGAACGAGACGCGCGGACCAGCCCGCTTGGGCGATGCGATAGCTCGCTTCTTCTCCCCAGAGCAGGGCCGCGGTGGCGAAGGCGTTGGCCACGACGCAGCTCGCGGCGCTCACGGTCGCGGTCGCGTAGGGGCCGCTCGCGCAGTATCCGGTGCGCGGATCGATGATGTGGTTGAGCGTGGCACCCCGGCTCTTCCACGTGCGTACCGTCAGCGATGAGGTCGCGATACCGCCGTCGCTTTGGCTGACGCGTGGTTCGTTCCCGCGTATCTCGAGGCGGTCGGCGATGCCCACGACCCAGGGTCCGCTCGGACCGTTGCCGCGCAGGGCCACGTCGCCACCAATCTCGACGACGACGCCGCCCAGTCGAGCGAGGTCGTCGGCGACCAAGTCCGCGACGAGTGCCTTGGCACTGGCGCCGAGGTCGAGCGTGCAGCCGGAGCGAAGCGTGAGGCGGCGTTCCTCGCGCTCGAAGGTGATCGCCGAGACGCCTGGTGACGGACGGTGCGCCCGGACTGGAACAACGACGCTGCTCAGTTCATCGAAGTCGCGGTCGTAGCCGAGGGCGAGCAGCGATTGAAGGACCGTCGGGTCACAGAGTCCGCCGGTCAGTTCGGCGCTCTCGAGGGCGGCCTCGAGGCATCGGGCGAACGTCTCGCTCACGACCACGGGTCCGTCGTGGACGTCGTTTAAACGGGTCAATTCGCTGTCACTGCGAAAGCGGTTGCACGCGGCGTCGACGGCGTCGAGCCAGTACCAGAGCCGTTCGCGAGCCACGCCCTCGTGTTGTGCGTGTTCGGTGGCGAGTGAGCCACTGAGTCCCCAGACCTCGAAATTCATGAGCGGTCTAGTTGCACGTGGTGTGGCCTGAAGGGGTGCTGTAACACGTCGTCGTCGTGGTGGTCGGCACGCTGGTGGGCGTGGTGTGGCCCGTCGTCGTGGTCGTGTTGTTCGTCGTGGTCGGGTTGGTCGTGGTGGTCGAAGGCACCGTGACCGTCGCGGCCGGCTTCGCGGTGCTCGCGGCGTAAGCGACGAAGAGTCCCGACACGAGGCCTGAACCAATGAAGATGGTCTGGGTCAGGCGGCGTACTCGGGCGAATCGACGGTCGCGTTGGTGGGGGGTTCGCTGGTGGGGGGCCATTATTTTCCTACGATCCAAGCCTGCCACAGACAATTAAGGCGGCGACAATGCTTGGTTAAGAACTTCGCAAGAGTCCGGTCATTCGTCATCGATTTCGTCGTGACCTGAAGGAATGGTGATGGTGAAACGCGCACCACCGAGTTCCGCGTCACGTCCGACGCTGACGGTTCCATGAAATTCGGCGACGACCTGGGCCACGATCGAAAGTCCGAGACCCGAGCCAGGAAGCGCGCGTGATGAAGCCGAGCGCCAGAAACGGTCAAAGATGAACGGGATGTCCGCGTTATTGATGCCCGGACCACTGTCACTGACGCTCACCGTGCCCGACGATGACGCGACCTTGATCCTTCCGCCCTGCGGCGTGAACTTCACCGCGTTGGTGAGCAGGTTGGAGATGGCGCGCTCGAGACGGTCTCGACGTCCCTCAATGGAGGAGGGTTCGACCTCGGAGTCAATCGTGATGTCCTTGATGCGCGCGTAGGTGCGGGCCGTGTCCACACACACGTCGACGCACTCGTCAAGACGCAGTGACACGACAGCGCCCTCGCTGCGCTCGCCTCGTGCGAGTTCGCCGAGGTCGGTGACGAGCGAGGCCAGTTCGTCGACTTGGGTCACCATGTCGTTGGTGAGCTGCGTGAGGTCTTCGGGACTCAATTCGTTGGCCCGCGAAAGGACTTGCGCATTGGTCCGCAGTGAGGTGAGTGGCGTGCGCAGTTCGTGACTCGCGTCGAGTACGAGTTGGCGCTGCAAAGTCTGACTGCTCTCGACGGAACTCAGCAGGCGGTTGAAGACCCGTCGCAGACGTCCGAGCTCGTCGGCGTCTCCCTCTTCGAGGCGATGACGCATGTCATTGGTCTCAGTGATCGTCTCGATCTCGTCGGTGACCTCCTCGAGGGGGCGCAACGCGGCGCGCGCGAGGAGCCAACCCATCGCGAGGGCGAGCAGAAGACCGCTCGCCGCCACGACGAGCAACGTGCGCACGAGGCTGCGCAGTTCGTTCTCTTGACCCGTCACGTTCACGACGAACAGCTGCGCCGAGGTGGAGGGTACCTGGCACAGTCCGGTCGCACTCGTACAACTGACGACCGAGCCCGATGGCAATCCGACGATCAATTCGCGGTATGACTGATTACCGATCTGGATCGTGCGCAGTAGATGCCCGCTCTTGCCCTTGGCGTAGGACCGGATGACCGAGTCGATGGGTACACCCGTCGTGGGCACGGTCTGGCCGTTGGCGAGGACCAGTTCGGTGTAGGAACCCGTGACGTGGGCCTCGTCGGCGTGCGGGGTGTTGGGCCCCTGGGAAGACTGAAGCAGTGACTGGTCGACGGCGGTGAACAGCGCGTTGCGCGTCGTCAAGAACGAGGCGAAGCACGCCAGGACGACCGCGAGCGCCGCGGCCGCGACGGTGGCGGTGATGACGCGGCTACGAAAGGTCACGACGTGCGAAGCGCGTAGCCAACCCCACGAACGGTCTGGATCAGACGGGCTTCGTTCTTCTCTTCCAGTTTGCGACGTAGGTAGCCAATGTAGACCGCGAGCGAATTCGTACCGGAGTCGAAGTTGTAACCCCAGACGAGGTCGAGGATCTGGTCGCGGGTGAGCACCTGACGGGGGTGGTGGAGGAAGAGCTCCAAGAGATCGAACTCGATCTTGGTGAGTTCGATGGCTCGTGCGCCGCGCTGGACCTCGCGGGTTTGGGGATTCAGCGTGAGGTCTTCGAATCGCAGCACGGTCTCGTCGCCGTCGGCGATGCTTGTGCGGCGCAGGAGCGCACGCAGTCGCGCGAGCAGTTCGGCCAAGTCGAAGGGCTTGACCAGATAGTCGTCCGCCCCCACGTCGAGCCCTTCGACGCGGTCGTTCACCGCGTCACGCGCGGTGAGCATGAGGATCGGCGTGGCGTCGCCTGCACGACGAATCCGCCGACAGATCTCGAGGCCGTCGATATCGGGCAGTTGAAGGTCCAGCACGATGGCGTCAGGCGCGCGCAACTGGATCGACTTCAGGGCACTCGTACCGTCCTCGAAAAGCTCGACGTCGTAGTTCTCCATGCGAAGGGCTCGACCCAGGGCCGTGCGGATGGCCCCATCGTCGTCGACGATGGCGATGTAGGAGGCGGGTGATTGAGCGCTAGACACGGTAGGGCTTTCTATGGACGACGGTACAGGCTCTAGTGTTGCTGGTGGTCATTAACCTTCTCCAGTCATTCGCTAAGAATCTGTGAAGATTGTTACCGTACATGCAGTGGCGGGTAGTTCAATTGGCAGAACGCCGGACTTTGAATCCGTAGGTTGGAGGTTCGAGCCCTCCCCCGCCAGCCAGAATCATGTTCTGTCTCGGTTGAACCGGGACAGAACGATAACGGATGTTCTGTTACTTAGTAACGCCTGATGGTTGACAGAGTAACGCCTGATCCTTGACACTTTGTCCCCGTTTTGGACTTGTCTTCTATCCTGCGTTACTGCACACGCCAGCCAGCATCACTAAATTGCGAAGCGGCTCAGAATCGCCGCGAGTTCGAGGGGCTGGTCGCCCTGGACTGAGTGGCCGGCGTTTTCGACTCGAACCACTCGAGCGTTCGGTAGCCGGCGGTGCAGTTCCGCCTCGTCGTCGTCGTCCACCACCGAGCCAGCCGCCATGGCGCGCACCAGAGTCACGGGCATCGTCAGGGCCCCGAGTCGATTCCAGAGGTCGCCCACGTCAGGGGCGACGAACGCAGCCTTGGGGTGCTGTTGGTGGCGCCACACCCACGTACCGTCGCTGCGCTGCAGGGCGTTGTGCAAGATGCCTCGACGCAGCGACGAGATCGAACGAGTGGGGTTGTGCTCAACCGTGCGCGCGAGCAATGAATCAAAGTCGTCGAACGAACTTGGACCGTTCACGAAGTCGGTGATGTGTTGGGCCTTTTGTGCGTTTACCCCCGGCGTGATGTCAATGAGCGTGAGCGAACTGACGAGGTCGGGACGATCGCTCGCCACCACTAGCGCGACCAGACCACCCAAGGACATGCCTACGAGTGCGTGGGGGCCCGGGGCCAACTGGTCCAGAGCGCTCGCGACGTCGCGAGCGTGACCGGCGACCGCGGACGATCCGAAGGGCGAGGCGTCGGAGTGCCCGTGACTCGGAAGGTCGAGTGCGAGCAACGGCCGCTGCAATGCCAACGCGACGGTGTCAAAGGTATGGGCGTTCTGGGCACCGCCGTGCACGAGGGTCATTTGGGGTTCGCCCACACCCCAGGCGAGACCGCTCAGTTGGCGAAGACCGTCGACGACCACGAAGAAGCGTCGCACCGGTGGGATGGGGACGTCGAGGTTCCATTCCTCGAGGTTCTCGTGAAAAAGTGAAAACTCGTCGTACGAGAAATCGGCCACGCACGAATCGTAAGGGATGGCGAGATGGTAGAGATGAAGTGTGAACCGACCAACCTGCGCCGTAGTACTTGCTGCCGGCGAAGGGACGAGGATGCGTTCTTCGAGACCTAAGCCCCTGCACCACCTGTGCGGTCGACCAATGGTCCTCTACGTTCTCGACGCCCTCGCGCACGACGAGATCGTCGCGACCGTCGTGGTGGTGGGTCACGCGGGACCCTGGGTCGAGTCTTCATTGAAGCAGCGTGCGCGCGACGACGCGCACCTGACGTTCGTCGAGCAGGAAGAGCAGTTGGGAACCGGTCACGCGGTGTCGGTGGCGATGTCGACGGTCGCCAACGAAGTAGGCGATACCGACGGTGACGTTTTGATCGTGCCCGGTGACACGCCGCTCTTGCGTCGCGCCACCGTGGGGCACCTTCTCGCACAGCACCGCGCGAGCGGGGCGTCGCTGACCGTGCTGAGCGCCGAACTTGACGAACCCTACGGCTACGGTCGCGTCGTGCGCGCCAAGGACGGTTCGATCGCCGCCATTGTCGAAGAGCGCGACGCCACCGACGATCAGCGTGAGATCCACGAGGTCAACACCTCGATCATGGTGGTGCGCGAGAGCTTGCTGGGTCCCGCCCTTCGCCGCATCGGTCGCCAGAACTCGCAGAACGAGTACTACCTGACCGATCTCGTGGCGGCGTTGCACGACACCGGTCACCAGACGAACGCCCTGGTGTGCGAGGACTCCGCCGAGGCCGCCGGCGTCAATGACCGCGCGCAGTTGGCTGACGCCGAGGCGGTGCTGCGTGGACGCATCAACGAGCAGTGGATGATGAGCGGGGTCACCATGTGGGACCCGTCGCACACCTACATCGACGCGGACGTCCTGATCGAGCCGGATGTCTCACTCTTGCCCGGGACGGTGCTGAAGGGACGCTGCGTAATCGAACGCGGCGCTCAGATCGGACCGAACGCCTTCTTGACCGATTCACACGTGGGCGAAGGTGCCGTCGTGGGAAGCATCGAAGCCCTCGGGGCGCACGTGGGCGAAGGTGCCCGGGTGGGTTCGTACGTGGTGCTCACGCCCGGCGCCAAGGTCGGACCGGGTGAGTTCGTGGCCCCATTTCAACACCTCTAAAGTATCGAGGTCCCTCGACCTTGTACGCTGGCGCCGTGGAGTCCCTCGCAAAGCGCCGTCTCGTGCTCGTGACGGGGACCTGTCATCCCGAACTCGCTCAAGATATCGCCAAGCAATTGGGCATCGAACTCACCGAGGCCAACGTCCGCGAATTCGCGAACGGCGAGATTCACTGTCGATTCGACGAATCCATTCGTGGCGCGCACGTGTTCATTGTGCAAACACACTCGTCACCCGTCAACAGCGCAGTGATGGAACAACTCATCATGATCGACGCCGCCAAGCGAGCGTCCGCCAAGAGCATTACCGCCGTGATCCCCAATTACGGCTACGCCCGCCAGGATCGAAAGTCGGCGGGCCGTGAGCCCATCACCGCGAAGCTCATCGCGGACATGCTCCAGACCGCGGGTGCGAACCGGGTCCTGTCGGTCGATTTCCATTCGGGACAGATTCAGGGTTTCTTCGACATCCCCGTCGACCATCTCGTGGCGGCGCCCGTGCTCGAGGAGTACCTCAAGGCGAACGCCGATCCGCGTGAACTCGTCGTCGTCGCGCCCGACGCGGGCCGAGTGAAGGTCGCCGAGCGTTACGCCCAGCATCTGGGCTGTGACCTCGCGCTCGTGCACAAGACTCGACCACGTGGCACGGCCAACGTCGCCGAGGCCCGCCACATCGTCGGTGACGTACGCGGACGACACTGCGTCCTGATTGACGACATGATCGACACCGCGGGAACCATCGTGGCGGCGTGCGACCTGCTGAAGGCGCACGGAGCCGAGGAGATCTGGGTGATGGCGACCCACGCGGTCTTTTCGCCGCCCGCGGTCGACCGGCTCTTCAACGCCCCGGTCAGTCGGGTCATCGTCACCGATACCTTGCCGCTGGGGCCGGAACGTCGATTCGAGAAGCTCGAGATCCTCTCGGTCGCCTCGCTCGTGGCGAACGCAATTTCGGCGATTTTCGAGGATTCTTCGGTCTCGGAGATCTTCGGCGGCGAGAACCTGCTCTAGCCCCGGGGACCTCAAGGCCCGAAGGGCTAGACTGAGAACCCTGTGCGAGGCCCAGTTTGGCGCCAGCCATTCGTTGGAGGATTCATATGTCTACAGTCACGTTGAGCGCGACGACGAGCCGCGAGCGCGGCTCGCGCAACGCGCGCCGCCTGCGCACTTCTGGCTCGATTCCCGCCGTGGTCTACGGCCATGACGTCAGTTCGCTGGCGATTTCGGTCAACGCGAAGGCTTTTCGCACCGCGATGTCGGGCGAGCAGGGTCTCAACTCACTGATCGACCTTGACGCCGACGGTAAGAAGTTCCTCGTCATGGCGCGCGAGATCCAGCGTCACCCGGTTCGCGGCACCGTCTCGCACATTGACTTTCAAGTCATTGACCCCACCAAGCCCGTCGTCGCCGAAGTGCCGTTGCACCTCGTTGGCGACGCCGTCGAGGTTCGCCACGCCGACTGGGAGGTCGACCAGCAGATGTTCAGCCTGGAGATCAAGACCCGTCCTGACCAGATTCCCACCCACATCGACGTGGACATCTCGGACCTGAAGGTGGGCTCTTCGATTCGAATCCAAGACGTCGTCTTGCCCCAGGGCGTCGAGCCGTCCGGCGATCCCTCGCTCACGGTGGTGGCCACTCGCGCCGGTCGTGTTGCCGTCGCCGCCAAGACGGCGGTCGGCACCGAGCCAGTCGCGGAGTAGTTCGCCGTGGCGCTTCGGCGCTCACGCAATGATGGCCGCCGAGGTGCCGAGAGCGCGCTGGTCATCGTCGGTCTCGCCAATCCTGGATCCGAGTACGCCGGATCTCGCCACAACGTGGGTGGCGACGCCGTGCGCCTGGTGTGCGAACGACGTTCGGCGACGCTCAAACTCGAAAGTCGACAACGTTGCTTGAGTGCCACGATCACCACTCGTCAAGGACTCGTCACCCTCGCGGTACCGACGACGTTCATGAACGAGTCCGGTGCGGCGATCTCGCCGTTGCTCAAGCGGACCTCGCTGGTGGACCTTTCGCACCTGGTCATCGCGCACGATGAGTTGGACCTCGAGCCGGGACGTCTTCAGCTTCGCGTTGGCGGCGGCCTCGCGGGCCACAACGGCTTGCGCTCCGTTGCCCAGGTCGTGGGCACCAACGACTTCGCCCGGCTGCGCATCGGCATAGGTCGACCGGCGCGCAAGGAACAGGTCACTGACTACGTCCTGCACCCGCTCGTGGGTAAGAGCCAGAAGTCGCACCTCGAGCACGTCGCGGCCGCGGCCGACGCCCTCGAGCTAGTGCTCGACGACGACTTCGCCGAAGCCCAGCGGCAGGTAAACGGCTCGCGTGACTGAGCCGGTCGGACTACGACGCGTCCTTGAACTGGTCGCTCCTTCGCTGCGCGCCCAGAACGCCGCGGGTGGATTTAATCCCAGTTCGTACGCCACGCCACTGACGGTCGCGGCCTACGCGCTCGAGGTCCCGTTCCTGCTCGCCCTGACCGCGACGTCCACCGAGGCCGAGCACTTGGCCAGCGCGCTCGAGTCGCTGTTGGGCGCGGGCGATGAAGTGGCGCTGTGGCCGGGCTGGGACACCCACCCGCTCGAACGCGTGAGTCCCGACAGTTCCGTGATGGCTAGTCGCTCGCTGTTGCGCTGGCGCTTGGCTGAAGGGACCGGACCGCGCGTCATCGTTTCGTCGGTGCGTTCGCTCTGTCAACTGCTCTCGCCCGAGGCCCTCGTGGCCCCGATCGCGGTTCGTCGAGGCGCCGGTCTGGACCGCGACCAATTCGTCCAAGCGCTGGGCTCTATGGGCTACCGTCGCGAGAACCTGGTCGAACACCGCGCCGAGTTCGCGGTTCGCGGCGGCATCGTCGACGTGTGGGCCGCACAGGCGCACGAGCCGATCCGTCTCGACTTCTTCGGCGACGACGTCGAGCGACTCACCTCGTTCGACATCGCGAACCAGCGCTCGATTCGCGACCTCGATGAGGCGGTGATCGCGTCCTCGCGTGAGTGGGTGCCCGGCGAGGCGTCGCGGCGCCGAAGCGAGGAACTCGTCGTGCGCGAACCTTGGGGCCGCGAGGTCTTCGACCGAATCGCCACCGGCCAGCTCTTCGACGGTATGGAGGGATGGATGTCGCTCTTCGTCGAGCGACCGCGCACGCTGTTAGATGAGATCAGCGACGTGCGTGTGCTCGTGGTCGAACCCGATCGCGTGCGCCAGCGATGGAACGAATTGCTCGACGAGGAGCGAGAACTCACCGACGCGGTGGCGGCGACCTGGCGGGCGAGTTCGCCCGTACCGCTCCTGCACGCGAATTGGCACGACGTGCTCGATGGTCGCGTGGACGTCGCCCTCGAGCCGACGGTCGGCTCGCTGGGCGTGTCGGGCCTCAATCTGGGATCGCCACCCGTGGTGCAGGCGGATCCCGCGCGCATTGCGGCACACGTGCGCGCCTGGAGTGACGAACGCCGCGGCGTCGTGCTCACCTCGAACGCGGCGGCTGTCGAGCGCATGGCCGAACAACTCCGCGCGGAGGGCCTGGAGGTGACGACGGATCCCGCCAAAGTGCTCGAGGTGCGTCTGAGCGTGCTCGAGAGCACGTTGCCCGCGGGATTCACCATCGACGTGCCCGAACTCGTGGTCTGGAGTGAGAGCGACCTGACCGGACGTCGGGTCGTGCACCGTGTCGCGCGCACCAGGGCGCGCAACGTCGACGGATTCTTCGACGACCTCGCCGTGGGCAGTTACGTGGTGCACCGTCAACACGGGGTGGCGAAGTTCTCGGGCACGACGACGCGGGCCATCAACGGCACGACCCGTGACTACCTGATCCTCGAGTTCAAGGACGGTCGGAGCTACTGGCCGACCGAGCAGATCGAAGCCTTGACCCCCTACTCGGGCGGGGACTCACCCGCGCTGTCGCGCATGGGGGGCGCGGAATGGCAAAAGACGAGAGCCAAGGCGCGCGCGGCGGCGTTCCTCGTCGCCCAAGAATTGGTCGACCTCTACCGACAGCGAAGCGTCGCCCGGGGCCACGCCTTCAGCCCCGACACGGCCTGGCAACACGAGATGGAAGAACTCTTCGCGTTCACGCTGACCGCTGACCAAGCCCAGGCCATGGAGGACATCAAGGCGGACATGGAACTCGAGCGACCCATGGACCGGTTGGTGTGCGCGGACGTGGGATTCGGCAAGACCGAGCTCGCGATTCGAGCGGCCTTCAAGGCGGTGCAGGACAACAAGCAAGCGGCCATCCTGGTGCCGACGACCCTGCTCGCCAGCCAGCACTTCGCCACCTTCACCGATCGCTACGCGGGTTTCCCGGTGCGCGTGGCACTGCTCAGCCGATTCGTTGACGACGCCGAGACCAAGGTGACGCTGCAAGGACTGAAGGAGGGCACGATCGACGTGGTGATCGGCACGCACCGTCTGTTATCCGAGACGGTCGTGTTCAAGGACCTTGGTCTGCTGGTGGTGGACGAGGAGCAGCGCTTTGGCGTCGGTCACAAGGAGGCGATCAAGGCCAAGTCGCTCGGAGTCGACGTGCTCACCTTGAGCGCGAGTCCGATCCCGCGTACGTTGGAGATGGCCTTCGCGGGGATTCGCGATCTTTCGATGGTGACGACACCACCCGCGGATCGCCGACCCATCTTGACCCACGTCGGTGAGTACAGCGAACCCGCGGTCGTCGAGGCGATTCGCCGCGAATTGTTGCGAGAGGGCCAGGTCTTTTACGTACACAATCGAGTCGCGGACATCGACGAAGTCGCTCGACGACTGTCGCACCTAGTGCCGGACGCTCGAATCGCCATCGCGCACGGACAGATGGACGAAGGAACGCTCGAACGCGTGATGGTCGACTTCTGGGAGCGTCGCTACGACGTACTCGTCTGCACGACCATCGTTGAATCGGGGATCGACCTTCCGTCGGTCAACACGCTCATCGTCGACCGCGCCGATCGCCTCGGCCTGGGACAGATGCACCAGTTGCGCGGACGCGTGGGTCGCAGTGGCCAGCGCGCGTACGCCTACCTTTTTCATCCGACCGACAAGGTGTTGAGCGAGACCGCCTACGAGCGCCTTCGCACCATTGGCGACAACACCGCGCTCGGCAGCGGCTTCAAGATTGCCATGCGTGACCTGGAGATCCGCGGCGCCGGCAACCTGCTCGGCCACGACCAGTCCGGGCCGGTGGCGGCGGTGGGCTACGACCTCTACGTGCAGTTGGTCGCCGAGGCGGTCGCCGACGCCAAGGGATTCGTCGTACCCGACGTGGTCACGGTCAACCTCGACGTGCCCGGCGAGGCTCATTTGCCCAAGGATTACGTGCAGGCCGACGACGCCCGTCTCGAGGCGTATCGACACCTGGCCAGCGTGACGACCTTGGAAGAACTCGCGGACCTACGCGACGAATGGGTCGACCGTTATGGCGCGCTGCCCCCGGCCGCCCAAGGGTTGCTCGAACTCGGCGAACTTCGTCTCTGGTGCATCAAATTGGGCGTCACCACGCTGGCGGTCTTGCCCGCGAAAGTGGGCGTACGGTCTCGGCCCGTCGTGCGACTGGGACCGCTCGTCTTGTCGCTCAGTCAACAACTACGCGTACGCCGGCGACACGGTTCACGCGCGTACGACGAAGGGTCGAAAGAATTTCGAGTGGAGCTACACGAGCGCGAAGCATCACCGGGTACGTTGCTGGGTTTGCTGAGCGAGTTGGTCGCCGAGTCGGCGGACGAGTAGTTCGCACTCGGTAGCATGGAACGGTGCGTCGTCTCATCGTCCTCATCGTGCTCTCTCTGGTCGGGGCCGGGCTCTACGGCTGGACGACTTCCACTTCGGCGGTCTCGGTGTCGGGCGATCGGGTCTCGGACTCGACGTTCCTCGCCGAATTGAGCGCGATCGCCAAGACCCCCACGCTCCAGTGCTATCTAGACGCCTTGAGCCATTCGAGCCTCGGGCCCGGTGCCGGGGGCGACACGATCAGTGCCTCGAGCGCCGCGACGTGGGCGAACCTTCGCATCGAGGGAATCTCGGTCGCCGATTACGTGCGTACGACGTTCCACTACACGCCGAACGCCCAGGCCCTCGCTCAGGGCGAGACTTCGCTCGAGGGAGAACTCACCGAGGCCGCTTCCTCGGCGCAGTACACCTGCCCCGGTACCGCCGCGCAGGCCCTGGCGGCGATGCCCGCCGAGATGCGTAACGCCGAAATCAGCGAACAGGCGATGTCGACGTATCTGGTGAGCAAACTCAACACCACGATTCCGTTGACGACCGCTTCGATCAAGACGTATTACGCGAATCACGTGTCCTCGTATGACGCGGTGTGCGTGAGTATTGCCCTGGTCGCCCCGGCGCAGTTGAGCGCCTTTAGCGCGGCACAGGCAAAGGGTGAGTCGGTCGCCGCACTCGCCAAGCAGTTCTCGTCAGACCCTTCGGGCGCGAAGGGTGGCGCGTACGGATGCTACGCACCGTCGAGTTCGTCATTCGCCAGCGTGCGCGCGGACCTGGGCACGACCAAGCTCGACACATTCTCCACGACGCCCCAGTACGTCTCGAGCAACGGAACCGAGATGGCCTTGTTCGTCGCGCCCACTAAGGAGACGGTCACGCCGTTCAACCAGGCCGCCGCGGCGGTGATCTCGGATATCCAGTCGCTGAACTCGACCGCCGCGAGCTCCGAGGAAGAAAGCATCCTCTACGCGAGCGCCGTGGGGGTGAATCCGGCGTTTGGACGATGGGGCATCGAGTCGTCGACCTCGGGTCCGTCGGTCTTCGTGGCGGCGTTGCCGTCCTCGACCGATGCACTGGATTCCTCGGCGAACCTCACGACGGCGTCCACTTCAAAATATAAGTGACCCGACCTCTCGTCCGCGTCGTCGGTCTCGGTCCGGGTGACCAAAGTTTGATCACCCAACGCACGATGAGCCTGATCGTCGGGTCGCCGGTCGTTCGTCTGCGTACGCGCGTGCACCCCGCCGCCGCGGCGTTGATCGACGTGCTGAGCTACGACCAGTGGTACGACGAAGCGGCGTCATTCGACGAACTCTACGAGCGCATCGCGGACGACCTCTGCCACCTGGCGACCTCGTCGCCGAATGGCGAGGTGGTCTACGCGGTGCCCGGTTCACCGGTCGTGGCCGAACGCACCGTGGAACTGCTACGAACTCGCTCGGAGGTCGACCTGGTCTGTGAACCGGCGGTGTCGGTGATCGATGTCGCGTGCGCCGCCCTCGGGGTCGATCCGGTCGCGCGCGGACTGCGCATCCTTGACGCGCTCGACTCCACCGAACCCTTTCGTGGGCCCGGCCCATTGCTCGTGCTCCAGACCTACTCACCAGAGGTTTTGAGTGTCGTCGCGGGTCGACTGCCCCCCGAGACGTTCGTCACGGTGCTCTATCACCTGGGGCTCGCGGACCAGCGTCTCGTGGAGCTTCGAGCGAGTGAGCTCTCGAACTTTGGTGACGCCGATCACCTCACGTCGATTTGGATCGACGGTTTGCGCACCGCGGGCGAAGCAATGGAGGACCTCGTGAGTTTCACTCGGCGCTTACGCTCTGAGTGCCCGTGGGACCAGGAGCAGACCCACGCGTCATTGACCCGTCATCTCCTCGAGGAGTCCTACGAGGCCCTCGACGCGCTCGAGGCCCTGGCCCACGCCCAAGCGACCGGCGTACTCGACGACGAACTGGTCGATCACGTCGAGGAAGAACTCGGGGACTTGCTGTTTCAAATCGTCTTTCACGCGGAACTGGCCGACGAGGAGGAGTTGTTCAACTTGGCCACGATCGCCGACGCGCTGCGCGACAAACTGACCTATCGACACCCGCACGTCTTTGGCGACGTGCGGGTGAGCGGTTCGAACGAAGTCGCCGCACGGTGGGAGGATCTCAAGGCGAGCGAGAAGGGTCGCACCAGCGTCACCGAAGGCGTCGCGACACAATTGCCGTCGCTGGCGCTCTACGCCAAACTGCTCGCGAAGTCCGAACTCGTGGGTCGAGTCACGCGCGGTCCTGAACAAGCGCGCGCTACGGCGCTTGGAGCGCTCGAGACCATTCGCTTCGCCGCATCGAGGGCCAGTGACGTCGCAACGAGTGAGGACGTGTCGCCAGCGTGGTCGCAAGTTCTCATTGCGCTGCTCGAGGCGGCGCGCTTCGCTGGCGTCGACCTCGAAGGTGTTCTTCGTGCGAGCGCACTCAATCTGTTCGACGAGATTCGAGCCATCGAGCAAGCCGCCGAGAAGTAGTTTCGCGAGGGCTAGTAGCCTTGTTGCAGAATACTGAGGAGATACGCCATGAGCGCGATTGAAATTGTCCTGGGACGCCAAATTCTCGATTCCCGTGGTAATCCCACGGTAGAAGCCGAAGTGCACCTCGAGTCGGGCGCCTTTGGTCGAGCGATTTCGCCCAGCGGCGCGTCGACGGGCATCCACGAAGCGGTGGAGTTGCGCGACGGGGGACCGGAGTGGGGCGGCAAGGGCGTGCGCACCGCGGTGCACAACGTCAACGGCGAGATCAACGACGCCCTCGAGGGTTACGACGCGAGCGACCAGCGCGCGGTCGATTTCGCAATGATCGACCTCGACGGCACTGAGAACAAGGGTCGGCTTGGAGCCAACGCCATTCTGGCGGTGTCGATCGCGACCGCCAAGGCGGCCGCCATGGAATGTGACCTGCCGCTCTACCAGTATCTCGGAGGTGTCAACGCCAACGTACTGCCGGTACCGATGTTCAACGTCATAAACGGTGGCGTGCACGCGAAGAACTCCATTGACTTCCAGGAGTTCATGATCA
>DKEO01000032.1:249-395 GCA_002452255.1 Ferrimicrobium sp. UBA6820 | reverse complement strand
GTATTGGTCGAAGCCATCGAGTCCACTGGACGCGCGCCGGGTCGCGACGTCGCGATCGCCCTGGACCCCGCGGCGAGTGAGTTCTACCGTGATGGTGCCTACCACCTCGACGGCGAAGGACGAGTGTTGTCGAGCGACGAGATGGT
>DKEO01000032.1:0-142 GCA_002452255.1 Ferrimicrobium sp. UBA6820 | reverse complement strand
GCACCGTCACCGAAACGCTCGACACCGTGCGTTTGGCGAACATCAACAGCTACACCTCGGTGATTTCACACCGCTCGGGTGAGACCGAAGACGTTACGATTGCTGACTTTGCGGTGGCGACGAACGCGGGCCAAATAAAGTC
>DKEO01000029.1:3565-3891 GCA_002452255.1 Ferrimicrobium sp. UBA6820 | reverse complement strand
GGCAGCTCAAAGCACGAGCTAATACGACCTGCGCGTGACGCATGTTCTAGAGTGAGCCCATGACCGCAATAGGACGACTCGCCGTGGTGTCACTCGACACGACGGACCCGCAGGGCCTCGCCGACTTCTACTGTCAACTACTCGACTACGAAACTGTCTTCACGACCGACGAGTTCGTTGCCCTGAAGGGCCCCGGCGTCGGGATCTCGACCCAACTGGTGAAGGACCACGTGGCACCGGACTGGCCCGGCGACGCAGTCCCCAAGCAGGTGCACTTAGAAATCGCGGTGCGCGACCTTGAGGTCGCCGAGGCGAGCGCCCTGGCC
>DKEO01000029.1:0-3556 GCA_002452255.1 Ferrimicrobium sp. UBA6820 | reverse complement strand
AAACTCGACCTGCACGACATCTACAACCGCGGCGGGGACATCGATCGGGCACTGCGCGCGATAATCGACGAGGCGATCGAGAAGAAGGTCCGCCTGGTCGAGATCATCCCCGGCAAGGGCAGCGGCCAATTGAAAAAGCACGTCTTACGCTTTCTCGACCAGAAGGAGATCAAGGCCCTCTACGACCGGGTCGAGAAGGATTCGCACAACTTCGGGCGCGTCTTCGTCCACTTCCGATTCAAGTGAGCGACCTGGGCCCTTTTCCAAAACCCGTGGAGTAATCTGCTTTACATAAACCGAACTCGACGACACCTCACGCGCGTTACGGCCTATATCGCGTTGGCGCTCGCGACCTTTCTCGCAACCCTTGGTGCGGCGCTTCCTTCGACGACTCTCGCGCAGTCCGCGACGAACGACTCGTGGACCGTCTATCACGGCGACGCCGCGGGCTCGGGAGTGGCGACCGGGTTCACCAGCGTGGACACCTCGTCGGCGCACTGGACATCACCCGCGCTCAACGGCGAGCTCTACGGTGAACCGCTCGTGGCGGGCAACGACGTCTACGTCGCGACCGAGACCAACTACGTCTACGCCCTCTCGGCGACCAACGGGACGATCCTCTGGTCGCGCCAGGTGGCCGCGCCGGTCCCGTCCTCGGCGCTGCCGTGCGGGAACATCATCCCCGACGTCGGTATCACGGGCACGCCGGTGATCGACCCCGCTCGCCACGAGCTCTTCGTGGTCGCCGACGAGATGTTGGCCAAGAGCCCCCACCACGTGCTGGTGGGTCTCAGCCTCGCCACCGGCGCACCGATGATGCGCCGCCTCGTGGACCCACCGGGTTCGAACCCCGCGGCTCTTTTGCAGCGCACGGGACTCAACCTCGACCGCGGGCGCGTCGTGTTCGCGATGGGCGGCAACTACGGCGACTGCGCCTCGTACCAGGGACGAGTGATCGCCGTCGCCGCGAACGGCGCCAGCCAGCTGACCTTCACGGTGGACGCCGCCACGGGTGACAGTCAGGGTTCGGTCTGGATGGGTGGCGCGGCGCCGGTGGTCGATCACTCGGGTGATGTCTGGGTGAGCACGGGCAACGGTTCGGTGCACAGCGCGGGCCAGCGCTACGACGACAGCGACGGGGTGCTCGAGCTCTCGGCGTCGATGCGCCTGATCCAGTTCTTCGCGCCAAGCGACTGGCCGGCGAACAACGCGGCCGACCTCGACATGTCCACGGCACCGGTATTGCTCGGCGCGAGTCGCGTGGTGCTCGCGGGTAAGTCGGGGATTGCCTATCTGCTCAACCAAACACGCCTCGGTGGCATCGGACACGACGAGGCGTCACTTAGTGTGTGCAACGCCAACATCGACGGCGGCAGCGCGACCGTCGGCGGGGTCGTTTTCCTGCCTTGCGAGAGCGGACTGGTGGCGCTTCGCGTGGGACCCGGAGCGACGCTGCACGTCCTGTGGCAGAGCGCGGCCAGCACCGGTCCGGCGATCTACGCGGCGGGCCTCGTGTGGTCGATCGGACAAGACGGCGTCCTCTACGGACTGAGTCCTACGACCGGTGCGATCAAGCAGAGCACGAGCGTGGGCACGATCATCAACCACTTCCCCACACCTTCGGTCGGTGACGGACTCTTGCTCGTGCCGTCAGCCGATCACGTCACGGCCTTTTCCGCGTCCTAACGCGACGCCTCGCCCGACCCATCGCTCGTCGCAGGTCGCATCGTCAGTCGTAGGGTGTCGCGACGTGACGTCGCGACACCCTACGAGACGCACGTCGATTACTTCAGCGCCGGATCGTCGAGCGCCAGTGGGTTGTAGATCGCACCGAGGTTCACGCCGTAGAGCGCGTGCCAGAGATAGATCGCGAACACCAACTTCCATCCGCCGTAGCTGACGCCGCCGAAGCCCACGTGATAGCCCTTGTAGTACACGAAGGGCACCAGGAACCCCGCCGAGATCGTCGCGAGCACCATCGAGAAGCCGAGTGCCTTGAGCATGTTCATCCCCGAGTTGACGACCTTACCCACCAAGGGGAAGATGAACAGTGCGAAGATCAACGCAAAGATCACGCAGTCGAGCGCGTGAAAGAATCCGCCAATCGCGAACTGCGCCACGAAGGAACCCTTCGGGTCGATCGTCGCACCATTGGTGATGGGCCAATCCAGCGATGGCAGGCCGATCCCCGGCAACCAGATTCCCCAGAGCGTCGCGATCTGTCCGCCGATCAGACCAGCCCACAGCGCCGCGCCGATCGGATGCTTGGTCACCCAAATGCGCCACGACCGGCCCGCGTTGAGTCCCCCTAATTGATTATCCATGTGGTTAATCCCCCCTGCCCTTTCGAGCCCTGTAACTCAAGCACGTATGTACGTACTAGTCCAATCATTATTGCCCAGCAGCGAGCCGTCAGGCATGATTACTGGCCAGTAACTTTAGGGTCCGGACTAGCGGGTGTTAGTCGAGGAGGTCGAGGACGAGATCGAAGGTCGCTTCGCCCTGTTCCATGGGAATCACCAGGCTTTCGCGAACACCGAATACCGCGTCCGAGTGCAGGTGGGCGGACCCGGCGTCGAACAAGTGGGTGATCAAGGTCTTATAGCCCGTGGCGCTCACCATGAAGTGCGTGTGCGCCGGACGCCACGACGCGCGACCCGTCGCCTTGAGCAAATCGCCCACCGGACCGTCGGTCGGTATCTGGTAGTCAACGGGTCGTACCGTGCGAACGAAGAACGTCCCGTCCGAACCCGTCGTGAAGTTGCCGCGATAGCTCATGGGCGTCATCGAGGGATCCTGTACGTCGTAGAAGCCCTGGGGTGAGGTCTGCCACACCTCGAGCAGCGCACGCTCGATCGGTGCGCCGTTCGCGTCGCGCACCGTACCTCGAAGCGCCAAGGGCTCGCCGCCGTCACCTTCGACGGCGATCGAATCACCCATCGACCGTGCGGGCGCACCGGGCACGTAAAAGGGTCCGAGCACCGTGGGTTCGGTAGCTGAGTCGGTGGGTTGCTGATTGATCATCTCGACCAACATCGACACACCCAAGACGTCGGACAACAAGATGAACTCTTGACGCACGTCGTCGCACTTCTGTCCGGTCGCGGTGAGGAACTGAATCGCGCGCATCCATTCGTCACGCGTCAGCTTCGTCTCTTCGACGAACGAGAGCAGATGCGAACTCAGCGCCGACATGATCTCGAGCAACCGATCGTCCGTGCACTGCGAATAGCTCGCGAGCACCTCGTCGAGATGTTCACGTGGCGTTATCTTCGAGACCATGATTTCCCCCTTGGCGTGTGCGACGACGCTACCTCGCGTCGAGCACGACGGCTATTCCCTGTCCGACGCCGATGCACATCGTGGCGAGGCCCCATCCGCCGCCGCGTCGACGAAGCTCGTGCACCAAGGTGGTGAGGATGCGCGCACCCGACGCGCCAATGGGATGGCCGATCGCGATCGCCCCGCCGTTCGGATTGACGATGTCCGGGTCCAACTCAGGCATTGAGCGAAGGCACGCGAGCGACTGCGCCGCGAAGGCCTCGTTCAACTCGAT
>DKEO01000064.1:27896-50055 GCA_002452255.1 Ferrimicrobium sp. UBA6820 | reverse complement strand
GTCCACGAGCACGCAGTCGATCCATTCACGCAATCTGAACGCAGCGGATAACCAGGATTCGAGACCGACACGGCGAGCACCAGCACGTCGCTGGCGTCCTGCGTCGGGATGATCACGTTGCCCGATGGGTCAACGGCGATTCCCGTAGGACGGGCGAGTGCGTACGTCAACGCGCTGGCGCCGTCGGTGCCGGCACTACCCCCACCCGAAATCGTAAAGACGTCGCCTTGGGTCCAGACGCACGGTGTTGACGGGCCCCCGCAGTCGTCGCCCAACACGTAGCCGGGGTTCGTCGCCGAATTGGCCAAGACTTGTAGGTAGCCGTACCGATCCGCTATGACGTAATTACCTTCCGGATCGACCGCGACGCCCGATGGCGTGTCCAAAGTCGTCTGCAGGGCTGGTGTCCCGTCGGTCGGGACACCAGGGGTCAGGAAGTTTCCCGCCACTGCCTCGATATCGACCGTCGGCGACGTCGCGCTGGCGCTGAGAGCCAGACCCGTCAGCATCAGTGACAGCATGGCGATGAAGGAGATGATGACGACGAACGGTGACTTGATTCGCTGGAACATCGATCNNGAGGGAATCTACGCAGCGTCCGCAATCGTACCTGGGCCGCGAGTCGTCACCTCGGAGAAGACTAAATCAGTCCGAGGCTTTGGACCTCGTCGCGCTCACTCAGTAACTCCTCGGTGGTGACCTTGATGCGAGCGGCCGCGAACTCATTGATCGCGAAGTTCTCCTTCACGTGCCAGGCGCCCTTGGCGTCGGTACTGATCGGCAGACCGAAGGTGAGGCCTTCGGGCACGCCGTACTCGCCGCTGCTGGTCACGGCGACTGACGCGCAGTCGTCGCTTGCCGTAGGGGTCGTGAGACTGACGACGGTGTCGATGGCCGCGTTCGCCGCGGACGCCGCTGAACTGAGACCACGAGCCTCGATGATGGCGGCGCCGCGCTTTTGGACGGTGGTGATGAAGTCACCCTCTAACCAGGCGTGGTCGCTGATGACGTCGGTCGCCTTCTTGGCCCCGATGGTCGCGTTAGCGAAATCGGGGAATTGCGTGGCGGAGTGGTTACCCCAGATGGCGAGGTTCTTCACGTCCTTCACCGCTGCGCCAGCCTTCTTGGCGAGCTGGGTCTCGGCGCGATTCTGATCGAGGCGCGTCATGGCGAACCAGCGATTCGCTGGCACCTCGGGTGCGTTCGAGCGAGCAATGAGACAGTTCGTGTTGCACGGGTTGCCCACGACGAGAATGCGCACGTCGCTCGCGGCGTTCGCGGCGATGGCATGGCCCTGGGGCTTGAAGATCCCACCGTTCACGTTGAGCAGGTCGCCGCGCTCCATGCCCGCCTTTCGAGGAATCGAGCCGACGAGCAACGCCCAGTTCGTGCCGTCGAAGGCGTGCTTCAGGTCGCTCGTCGCCTCGATGCCCGCGAGTAGTGGGAAGGCACAGTCGTCGAGTTCCATCACGACGCCGTGCAGAGATTTCATCGCGGGCTCAATCTCGAGCAACCGCAGTACGACCGGCGTGTCGGGACCGAGCAGCTGACCCGACGCGATGCGAAACAGCAGTTGATAACCGATCTGACCGGCCGCGCCGGTGACCGTGACGTTAACGGGGGTAGTCATGATGCTCCTTGTTGGTTTTTTACAGGTGGTCGACGATAGCCGAGGCGAACTCCGAGCACTTCACCTCGGTCGCGCCCTCCATCAGGCGCGCGAAGTCGTAGGTGACGACCTTGTCCATGATGGTGGCCTCCATGGCCCGAACGATGTCGTCGGCCGCGTTGTTCCAGCCGAGGTGTTCGAACATGAGCACGCCCGACAGCAGCACTGAGCCGGGGTTCACCTTGTCCTGGCCGGCGTACTTGGGCGCCGTGCCGTGGGTCGCTTCGAAGATGCCGTGACCCGAGACGTAGTTGATGTTCGCTCCAGGGGCGATCCCGATACCGCCCACCTGGGCCGCCAGCGCGTCCGAGAGGTAGTCACCATTGAGGTTCATAGTGGCGATGACCGAGAACTCCGACGGGCGCGTCAGCACCTGCTGCAAGGTGATGTCGGCGATGGAGTCCTTGATGAGCAACTTCGAACCGGGCTCGCCCCCGCAGTCGTTCCAGCCGACCGCGACGTCGGCGAACTCGTTGCGCACGAGTTCGTAGCCCCACTTCATGAAGGCGCCCTCGGTGTACTTCATGATGTTGCCCTTGTGCACGAGGTTGACCGATTCGCGCTTGTGATCGAGCGCGTACTTGATCGCGGCGCGAATGAGCCGTTCGGAGCCGAACTTAGAGATCGGCTTGATGCCCAGACCGCTCATCTCACGAATGTCCCAGTCGTAGTTGTCCTTTAGGAACTCGCGCAATTTATCCGCTTCCGCGGTGCCGGCCTCGAGCTCGTAGCCCGCGTAGACGTCCTCGGTGTTCTCGCGAAAGATCACCATGTCCACGAGTTCGGGGTGCTTGACCGGTGAGGGTACGCCCTGGAACCAGCGCACCGGTCGCAGACATACGTAGAGGTCNNGTGGTGAGCGGTCCCTTGATGCCAATGAGGTAGTCGCGAAAATCAGTGACGGTCTGCTCGGGCAGCCAGTCGCCGGTCTCGTTGAAGGCTTTTTCGCCCGCGAGGACCTCTTTCCACTCGATCGTCTTGCCGTACTTCTTCGCCGCCGCGTCCAGGACCAGCTTGGACGCGGGCCAGATGTCCACGCCGATGCCGTCGCCCTCGATGAAGGGGATAATGGGGTTGTCAGGGACAGTGAGGACGCCATCGGCGTTCATAGTGATTTTCTCGGCCATACGCTCATCCTACGGCGAAATCAAATGGTCTCCGTAGGGCGAAAGTCCCATCGAGGGTGCTCAGTGCGACAGCGCAGCGTAGATCTCACGCGTCGCGGTCGAACGATTGAGCGTGTAGAAATGCAAGCCCGGTGCTCCGCGATCGAGCAACTGTTCACACAATTCGACCGCCGCCGCGATGCCCTCGGCGCGCACGGCCTGGGGTCCGCCACGGCCGTCGGCCGACACGAGACGCGCGACCAACTCCGGGGGTACCCGCGAACCCATGTTCGTCATGCGCTCGATGCCCCCCAGGGTCGTCACCGGCATGATGCCCGGTAGTACCGGCTTGTTCACCCCGAGAGCGCCCAGCTCTTCGACCAGGCGTGACCACTCCTCGACGAGGAAGAAGAACTGCGTCACCGCGAAGTCCGCCACACTAAGTTTTCGAGCCAAGTAGAACCGGTCGCTCGCCAAGTCCGTCGAGCGCGGGTGGCCGAGCGGGTGCGCGGCGACGCCAATCGAGAAGTCACCGGTCTCGCGAGCGAGCTCGACGAGGTCCATGGCGTGGACGAATTCCGAGGCGACCAGGTTGGGATCGTCAGGGATGTCACCGCCGAGGGCCATGACGTTAAGCACCCCGGCGTCTAGATAGTTCTTCAGGATGTCGCGCATCTCGGCGCGCGAGTGGCCCACGCAGATCAAGTGCGCCATCGCGGTGAGCCGGCTGCCCCGCTGGATCTGGGTCACGAGATCGAAGGTGCGTTGACGCGACTCGCGCCCACCGCGGTACGTGACCGAGACGAATGAGGGGTGAAGGGGCTCGAGGTCCGTCATGGTCCTCTCGAGTACCCTGCTCTCCTCGTCAGTCTTGGGTGGCATGAACTCGAAGGAGTGCGTGGTGCCTCCACGTAGCAACTCGTCGACGCGCACGAAGCTACTGCACCCGCCCGAAGTCATCCTCGAGTCGCACGATGTCGTCCTCACCGAAATACGTGCCGTGCTGGACTTCGATGAACACCACGGGCTTGGTGCCGCGATTCTCGCAGCGGTGTGCCTGGCCGATCTCGATGTCGATGTTCTTGCCCGGACCGAGCTCGTACTCCTTGCCGTCGAGCACGACCGTGGCCACACCGTCGACGATGAACCAGTGCTCGGCGCGCTTCGCGTGCGTCTGGTAGCTCAAGCGCTTGCCCGGTAGCACCACGATCCGCTTGACCTTGTGATCGAACATCTCGTCGTCGAGCACCGTGAAACTGCCCCACGGGCGCTCGTCATACTCTCGTCCTCTTGCGTCTTTGGTCGTCATCGCACCTTCTCAGCAGCCAGTACAGCGTTGCGTAACAGCATTGCACGGGTCATCGGCCCGACGCCACCGAGGCGCGGCGTTACCCAGCTCGCGACCTCGCTGACGTCATCAGCCACGTCACTGAGCAGTTTTCGCCCCACGAACGTCGTGCCGGCCCCCACGACCGCGGCGCCCGGCTTGACCATGTCGCCGGTGACGATGCCGGCACGCCCGGCGGCGGCGACGATGACGTCCGCGCTGCGAACGATCGAGGTCATGTCGCGCACGCCCGTGTGCACCACGCTCACCGCGGCGTTGCAGTTCGCCCGGCGAAGGGCCATCAACAGGGCGAGCGGACGTCCAATGGTGATACCGCGCCCGATGATCACCACGTGTTGGCCTTCGACCGGTACCTCGTACGAGGCGAGCAACTCGACGATGCCCGCGGGNNTCGGGCAACGGGAGCTGCACGAGGATCGAGTGCACGTTGGGGTCCTCGTTGAACCGGTCGATGACTCTTTCGATCTCCTCTTGGGCCACGTCCGCGGGCAGGTGCTCGTCGAAGGAGCGAATGCCAATCTGCGCGCATTCCTCGATCTTCATGGCGACGTAGCGCACGCTCGAGACGTCGTCACCGACGAGGATCGTGCCCAGGCCGGGGGTGCGACCAGCCGCAGTGAGACGTTGGGCTCGGTCGGCGAGTTCCATCTTGATGCGAGCGGCGACGGGTTCGCCGTCGAGCAGTTGTGCGGTCACGGGGCTCCTAATGACGAAAGTGACGCTCACCGGTGAGCATCATCACGATACCGGCCGCGTCGGCGGCTTCAATGACTTCGCCGTCGCGCACCGAGCCACCGGGCTGGACGACTGACGTCGCGCCCGCACCGGTCAACGATTCGAGTCCGTCGGCGAAGGGGAAGAACGCGTCAGACGCCGCGGCGCTGCCCCTCGCGAACTCGCCAGCCTTCTCGGTGGCGATGTTGGCTGCGACGACACGCGACTGCTGGCCCGCGCCGATGCCCACCGCGACGCCGTCGCGCGCGAGCACGATCGCGTTCGAGGTGGTGCGCGCACAGACCCGCCAGGCGACACTCAGGTCCTCGAGTTGTTGGGCGGTGGGTTGTTGCTGCGTCACACAACGCCACTCGCTGATCGGCACGAGCAGTTCGTCGGCGTTCTGTACCAGGGCGGTGTCACCGAAGGTCCGCACCGAAAGTCCGAGCGGTTCGGGCGAAGGGGCGCTGAGCAGTCTCGTGGCCTTGCGACGCTTGACGAGGATCGCAATGGCCTCCTCGTCCAATGCCGAAGCGATGATCACGTCGGCTTGGGGGCCCTGGGCGATCAACGACGCGAGATGCGCGTCGATCACGCCGTCGACGGCGATGATGCCCCCGAAGGCGCTCTGGGGGTCAGCGCGCAGCGCCTTTTCGAACGCGTCGGCGAGCGAACTGCCGAGCGCGGCGCCCGAGGCGTTGGCGTGCTTGATGATCGCCACCGCCTTCTTGTCGGGCGCGTCGAGGCGCAGTTCGTGCACGAGTCGCCAGGCCGCGTCCGCGTCGAAGAAGTTGAGGTACGACAAAGCGGTACCCGCGTGTTGGACGACGCCATCCCACCACGGCGTCGAACCCGCGACCCGGTACCGAGCGCCCACCTGGTGGGGGTTCTCGCCGTAGCGCGTGAGCGCGGCCCGCTCGAGGCTCAAGTGCAAGGTAGGCGCGAGCTGGGCCTCGACGCCGGTGGGCGCCTCGCCCATCTCGCCACCCTCGTCGAACCACCGCACGATCTGGGCGTCGTAACTCGCGGTGTGCGCGAAGGCCGCGCGCGCCAAGGCGTGGCGAGTCGACGCCGCCAGCACGCCGTGCTGTCCCAGTTCGCGCAGGACGTCGCCGTACTGTTCAGGACTGGTCACGACCGCGACGTAGTCATGGTTCTTCGCGGCGGCGCGCACCATCGAGGGGCCACCGATGTCGATCAGTTCGATCGAGGGATTAGAGGAGAACGGATACAGGTTGCTCACCACGATGTCAATCGGGGTGATCTCGTGAGCTCCGAGGGCCGCTAGGTGTTCGGGCTTGGAACGGTCCGCCAAGATACCGGCGTGAATCCTGGGGTGCAGTGTCTTTACGCGTCCGTCGAGCATCTCGGGAAAGCCCGTCACCTCCGCCACGTCCAGGTGAGCGACGCCCGCCTCGGCGAGGGCGGCGGCGGTGCCCCCCGAAGCGACCAGTTCAACACCCAGAGCTTCGAGTCCCTTCGCGAACTCGACGAGACCGGTCTTGTCGTACACGCTCAACAACGCCCGCATTCAACTCTCCTCTAACGTGCCCGCGACCGAAACAGGTTCAAAACCTTCGTCGAGTGACGCCATAACCCTACCGACCACCAACGGGTACAGTCGCCGCTCGACTTCTTTGATCCGCTCGTGCAGCGTCTCTTCGGTGTCGTCGGCGAGTACCGCGACCCGGCGCTGGGCGAGAATCGGACCGTCGTCGAGTTCCACTGTCGCGACGTGCACCGTGCAGCCGGTCTCACCGACGCCCGCCTCGAGCGCGGCGCGCACGGCGTGCCAACCCTTAAAGGCGGGCAGCAGGCTCGGGTGCGTGTTGAGGACCCGGCCCGGGTACGCCGAGTGGAAGGTGGCGGTGACGATGGTGCCGAAACCAGCCATCGCCACGAGGTCGATGTCGTGAGATGCCAGGGTCCTCGTGAGCTCGGCACTGTAGGCCTCGCGGTCGAAGACCTTGGTGAAGCCTCCGAAGTCCGCCCGGTCGATCAGTACCGCCTCCACGCGCGCATTCTTCGCCACCTCGAGCGCTCGACACGGGCGATCCGAAGCGACGAGCGCCACCGCGACGCCGGCATCGAACATGGCTTCAAGAATGGTGCCCGATCCCGAGACCAGTACACAGAGACGGACTGGGGCCAAGGGGCTACAGGGCCTTTACGATCTCGACCATCTTCTCGCCGGCCTCGGTGGGGTTGTTGCAGACGTGCACGCCCGCCTCGGCCAACGCCTCCATCTTGGCTTGGGCGGTTCCCTTCGAGCCCGAGATGATGGCACCCGCGTGACCCATCTTGCGTCCCGGTGGCGCAGTGACCCCCGCGATGTACGAAACAATGGGCTTGGTCATGTTCAACTTGATCCATTCGGCGGCGCGCTCCTCCTCGGAGCCACCAATCTCGCCGATCATCATGACCGCCTTGGTTTCGGGGTCGTCCTGGAAGGCTCGAAGACAATCGATGAAATTGGTACCGGGAACCGGATCACCGCCGATGCCCACGCACGTGGTCTGACCGATGCCCTTTTGGCTGAGCTCGTGCAGGGCCTGATAGGTGAGCGTGCCCGAACGCGACACGATGCCGACCGGACCGCCCGCGAGAGCGATGTCGCCCGAGGTGATGCCGATGTTGCACTTACCAGGACTGATGATGCCCGGACAGTTCGGTCCGAGGAGTCGCACGCCCGGGAACTCCTCGACGAGGCGGTTGTAGGTGATGGCCTCGTCGTGGGCCGGGATTCCCTCAGTGATACAGACAATGAAGGTGATGCCGCCCTCGGCGGCCTCGAGGATCGCTGCGGTGGCGAACTTGGGCGGCACGACGACGAAGGACGCAGTAGCCCCCGTCGCCTCGACCGCCTCCTTGACCGAATTGAAGACCGGCACGCCGTCGACGTCGGTGCCCCCCTTACCCGGGGTCACGCCACCGACGACCTTGGTGCCGTAGTCGCGATTACGCAGTCCATGAAAGCGCCCCTGGCCTCCGGTGAGGCCTTGGACGATGACCTTGGTGTTCTCATCTACGAAAATGCTCATTGTTCTTCCTTACGCGTTCGCGAACGCGACGGCCCGGCGGGCGGCGTCCAACATGGTCGGTTCCATCATTAACTTGTCGTTGAGGTGTGGCGCGAGTATCTCGCGGCCCTCCACGGCGTTCGTTCCGTCGAGACGCAGCACGACTGGTGACGAGATCGAGACTCGTCCCAGGGCCTCGAGGACGCCCTTGGCGACCTCGTCGACCAGTGTGATGCCACCGAAGATGTTCACGAAGATGACCTTCACCTTTGGGTCCGAGTTGATCACCTCCATCGCCGACGCCATGATGTCGGCGTTGGCGCCACCACCGATGTCGAGGAAGTTGGCGGCGGTGCCGCCGACCTGATTGACCACGTCGAGGGTGGACATCGCAAGTCCCGCACCGTTGGCGATGATGCCGACCGTACCGTCCAGTCCGATGTAGTTGAGACCCTTCTCCTTGGCCATCTTCTCTCGGGGATCCTCAGTCTCGGTCGCGCGGAACTCCTCCCACTCGGGGTGACGGAACGACGCGTTCTCATCCAGCGTGACCTTGGCGTCGAGCGCGTGCACGGTACCGTCGGGCGTCAAGATGAGTGGATTGATCTCGGCGAGGTCGCAGTCGCCCGTCGTGTAACAGTCGTAGAGCTTCACGAGCAATTCGGCCGCCTGCTCGCGCGCGGGCTGGTCCAACTCGGCTTCGTCGACCCAGCGACGAGCCGTTGCCAGGTCCAGACCGCGAACGGGGTCGATGGACAAGAACGCGATGGCGTCGGGATTCTCCTCGGCGACGACCTCGATCTCGACGCCACCCTGGGCACTGAGCATGCCCAGGTGCACCTTGTTGGGTCGATCCAGCGTGAACGACGCGTAGTACTCCTTGTCGATGTCACTCGAGCGTTCGATCCACACTCGGTGCACGACGTGACCCTTGATGTCGAGTCCCAGAATGTTGCCCGCGTGCAGACGCACTTCGTCGGCGTCCTGGGCGAGTTTGACGCCGCCCGCCTTTCCTCGTCCACCCACCTTGACCTGGGCTTTGACGACCACGGGATAGCCGACACGATCCGCCACCTCGACCGCTTGATCGACGGTGTCGGCGATATCGCCGGGTGAGACCGCGATACCGAAGCGAGAGAAGTACTGCTTTCCCTGATACTCAAAGAGGTCCATTCACTTCCACTTTCATTGTCGAGCCGTGCGACGGCGCTGATTAGTGCAGAACTTCGCGAGAATCGAGTGCGGCTTCGAGCCACGAACCGATCTCGTCGAGTGAGGCGCCCGGCGTAAAGATACGCGCGACTCCCGCGGCCTCGAGCGAGGCGATGTCGGCGTCGGGGATGATGCCCCCCACGAGCAGCAGGACGTCGTCGCGACCCGCCTTCTTCAAGAGATCGAGGATGCGCGGCACCAACACGTTGTGCGCACCCGAGAGCAGGGACAGACCGAGCGCGTCGGCGTCCTCTTGGATGACGGCCTGGACGATCTGCTCGGGTGTCTGGTGCAGTCCCGTGTAGACGACTTCGAAGCCGGCGTCACGCAGGGTTCGCGCTATCACTTTCGCGCCACGGTCGTGGCCGTCGAGACCCGGCTTCGCTACTACGACTCGATACGTACGCTCCATCGTAAATTCAGCATAGAGGCCCTTGGAAGGTCCCTTCTCCAGACTGGTTCAGGTCACCGAGAGTAGCGTTGGTGGTCGTGAGCACCATGTCGGCCCCCACCCGAGGAACCGGTCGTGCCCTGCTCTCTGCGCTGCGTCCTCGCCAGTGGGTCAAGAACGGGTTGATCACCGTGGCGCCCGGGGCGGCGGGTGTGCTCAGTCACGACAACGTCATTGGCCACGTGCTGGTCGCCTTCGTGGCGTTCTGCGCGGTCTCGTCGGCGATGTACATTCTGAACGACCTGCGCGACCTCGAGGCCGACCAGCACCATCCCACCAAGCAGTACCGGGCGATCGCTTCGGGCCAGCTGAGTCCCGGCCTCGCCCGAGGGGCCCTCGTGGTCCTCTTGATCATCGGCTTCGCCCTGCCCTTCACCATCTACCGTCCGGCCGGCCTACTGCTCATCCTCGGCATCTACGTCGCCATTTCGATCCTCTACTCCCTGTGGGTGAAGGAGATCGCCGTCATCGAACTGGTTTCGGTCGCCAGCGGTTTCTTCCTTCGCGCCTACGCGGGCGCGGTGGCGTGCCATATATATGTGTCGTCCTGGTTCCTCGTCGTCGTCTCCTTCGGTGCCTTCTTCCTCGTCGTGGGCAAGCGCTCGAGCGAGTTGTCCCACGTGGGCGCGGGTCAGAGCCGAAAGGTCCTCGCGGAATACACCGCCGAATTCCTCCATTCCGCCCTCACCCTGAGCGCGACCGTGGCGGTGACCGGCTACTGTCTGTGGGCCTTTGACACGTCTGCGACCGGTCTCTCCTCGATCCAGCACCACATCGTCCCGATCCGACTCACGGTCGTGCCGGTGGTGCTCGCCATCCTCTTCGTCATGCGCAACTCCGAGTCGACGACCGGCCAGTCGCCCGAAGACCTCATCTTGAAGAACCACACGGTCCAGGCGCTCTTGTTCATCTGGGCGGTGCTCTTGGGTCTGGGGATCTACGGGTGACCCGCGCCACGTTCTACGGCTGGGGGCGCACGACGCCGAGCGTCGCGACGCTCGCGAACCCCGACAGCGAACTCGCGGTCGCCGAACAACTCGCGACGGGGGCGCCCCTCATCGCGCGCGGGCTCGGACGCAGTTACGGCGACGCCGCGCAATTAAGCGGTGGGCTCGTGGTGAGCAACCTCGCCCTCGACGACATCGGCACCATCGACGAGCACGGCGTGCTCAGCGTCGGTGCGGGAGTCTCCATCGACCAGATACTCCACGCGTCGATCCCCCAGGGATGGTTCGTCCCGGTCACCCCCGGTACGCGCCAAGTGACCATCGGTGGGGCGATCGCCGCCGACGTGCACGGTAAGAATCACCACCGCGACGGAACGTTCAGCCAGCACGTGCTCGAGATGCGTCTCGTGACCCCCAGTGGCACCTTCAGCGTCTCACCCACCAGCGACGAGGCGCTGTTCTGGGCGAGCGCGGGTGGCATGGGCCTCACGGGCGTGATCACCTCGGCCACGATCCAGATGGCGCGAATCGAGACCGACAAGGTCCTGGTCGACACGGAACGATTCGCCAACCTCGACGGCGTCATGGCGGCGATGAAGGAGCGCGACCACGAGTACAAGTACTCAGTCGCGTGGGTCGACTGCATGACGCGCGGCGCGCACATGGGCCGGGCCATCCTCACGAGGGCGAATCACGCCACCGCGAGCGACCTCGACCAGGTGACGCTCAAGGCACCGAAACCGGCCAAGCTCTTCGTGCCCTTTGACGCACCCAGCGGCTTGTTGAACCCGCTCAGCGTGCGCGCCTTCAACGAACTCTGGTTCCGTTCGGCGCCCAAGCTCCAGGAGAACGAAGCGCAGGAATTGCCTACGTTCTTTCACCCGCTCGACGGCGTGCGCGACTGGAACCGTCTCTACGGCAAACGCGGTTTCGTCCAATATCAGTTCTGCGTGCCCGATGACGCACACGAGACCATCGTCGCGGCGATCGCTCGCCTCTCGTCCTCGGGTGTGGCGAGCTTCCTCGCCGTGCTCAAGCGCTTCGGACCCGCGAACCCTGGCCCGCTCTCGTTTCCCTTGCCCGGGTGGACCCTCGCGCTCGACCTTCCGGTCGGGCCGCACGCCCTGCCCGAGGTGCTCGACGACCTCGACGCCCTGGTGCTCGAAGCGAAGGGCCGGGTCTACTTCGCCAAGGACGCCCGGCTCGCGCCCGAGAAGGTCCGCGCGATGTACCCGCGACTCGGTGAGTTCCTCGAGGTGAAGAACCGCGTCGACCCCCACCACCAGATGACGAGCGACCTCGCTCGACGTCTTCAACTAGTAGGAAAGTGAACATGGACAACGCCTTCGGACAGCCCCAGAACGTCGTCGTGCTCGGCGGGAGCTCGGACATCGCGCGCGCGATCACCAAGAAGCTCTGCGCGGCTCGGGCCCACACGGTCGTACTCGCCGGACGCAACCAGGAGTTGCTGGACGTCGCCGCCGCCGAAGCGCAGGAATACGGCGCGACCAAGACCGACACCGTCGTCTTTGACGCGAACGACGCCTCGAACGCCAAGCGCGCGGTGAGCGAGGCCTTCGAGAAGGTCGGTGACCCCGTCGACCTGGTGGTGGTCGCCATTGGACTCTTGGGCGACCAACTCGCCATGGAGGACGACGCCGACGCGGTGACCTCGATGGTGATGGTGAATTTCGCCTGGCCGGTGGTCGCACTCGCCGAGGTGCGTCGACGTCTCGTGGCCCAGGGCAGCGGTCGGATCCTGGTGATCTCGTCGGTNNACCCAACACCAAAACGAGAAGGTACCCTTCACCACGGGCGTCAACGAAGTCGCCGAGAACGTAATGCGCGGGCTCGCGAGTGGCGAACGGGTCATCTGGAGCCCCCCGGCGCTGCGTTACGTCTTCGCGGTCCTGCGCCACCTGCCCCGACCGTTATGGCGAAAGGTGATGGACAACGATAATCGTTAGCCCGCCGCCTTGGTCGACTTGACGAGGGCCGTGCTGCGAAGGTTCATGGTGAAGAAGTCGCGATTCCACCACGTCTCGAAGTACCGCGATCCCGTCGGCATCGAATTCAACAGCGCGGAACTGTTCGAGCCATTGAGTGACGTGCCGATCGGTCCTTGGAAGGCGGCGAACTGGACCCAGCCCGTGTTGATGTCGAGTTGCATCCCGCGCACCGCGCCCGCGAGTACCAGCACGTTGGCGAGGTCGCTGATCGACAGGGCCGGTCCACCGACGTAGACGATGGCGCCATCCTTGGTGACGCCCAGGCCCGAGCGCCAGACGTTGAAACTACCGCCCAGGGTCTTGCCCCACTTGGCCGAGTTCTGATCCGCGAGTCCCGCGACGGGCTTGGCGTCGTTGACGATGAGGTCCAAGTTCTGGCGCACCGAGGCGACCTGGTTGGACATCCAGACCTGCGTGCCCCACGCACCGAGGGTCATCGTGCCGTCCTTGTAGATCACGACCGAGGCGGCGTTGTTCACGAGTGGCGCCACGTTCTTGCCGTCGGTGTAGTAACCGCCGTTCGCGTCCTGGATGCGAAAGCCCGCGTTGAATGCCGCGACGAGCGTCTTGCTGTCCTTGGCGGAGATCGGTGCCGAGAACTTGTAGGGTCCGCCACCGGGGATGTACGAGCCCGAGTAGAGCTGGGCTTGGAGCAGCGTCGGATCCATCCACGCCACACCCACGACGTAACTCGTGTGTATGGCGTCGGGCCGCACGAACGCCTCGTACATCGTCGGGATGCCGTTGGCCGTCTCGCGCCCGACGACGTGCCAGACACCCTCGCCCGGAAGCGGCTGCTTGGCGGGCGACTTCATGTCCTTAGGTGCGGGCAGGTGCCCGCCCGTGGGGACCTTCACCGCGGTGGGACCCGAACCGAAGGAGGAGATCGAAGGGGTGCCTCCGACCTTGGGGGGATTGAGCCGATACGCCTCGGCTTCGAGCCAGGTCACGACGGCCCCGAGTCCGTGGCTGCGCCCCCACTCGGCCGCGCGAGCCGACATCGACGTGCCGTAGCTCGGATTGGCGAGCGCGAAGCCGAGGGTCACCGCGTAGTAGCCAATGGTGACGATCAGCGCCAGTACGGCCAGCACGATGGACCGACGGATCCAGTACACCTTTGGGGGATGGCGAGGAATCGCGGGCGTGGCCGGTGGTCGATAGGCGGTCCTACGAGAAGCCATGGTCTACCATTCTGACACTTCGAGGTGCGAGGACCCAATCGGGGCCCAAGGCTACCTAATTGACGCGAATCACGCTCGACGCAAGGGCGTCATCGCGAGTACGAGTTGCTTGGTGCCGTGCTCGTCAAAGTTCACGGCCGCGCGACTGTGCGAACCCGTACCGTCCACGCTCAACACCACGCCCTCGCCGAAGCGGTCGTGCACCACCCGTTCACCGACCACGAGACCCAGCTTCTCGGCACCCGTCGACCTCACGGGCGGGGCCGTGCCCGCCCCGAAGGCCCGACCTTGCGTGAAGTCGGTACCGCGACCGACGAAGCCCTCGTCCTCGCGCTCGAAACTCGAGCGACGCGCGGGCAGCGCGGTCGAGACGTCGTAGACGAGTTCCGGCGGGATCTCGAGCAGGAACCGACTGGCGATGGCGTCCACGCGTTGACCCCACTTCGTGCGGCTCCAGGCGTGGGTGAGGACCAGGTGGCGCATCGCCCTCGTTATGCCCACGTAGCAGAGGCGTCGCTCCTCTTCGAGTTCGGCCTCGTCGGCGAGGGCACGACTGTGGGGAAAGACCGTCTCCTCGAGTCCGGCGATCACGACCGCGGGGAACTCGAGACCCTTGGCCACGTGCAGGGTCATCATCGAGATCGCGCCGGCGCCGCCGTCCAACTGATCCGAGTCGGCGACGAGCGCCATGCGCTCGACGAAGTCCAACAGCGTGTCGTACTGGGACGCCGCCGAGGCGAGCTCGCCGAGGTTCTCCAAGCGCGAGTACGCCTCGTCCGAGTTCTCCGCGCGCAGCGCGTCACCCATGCCGCTCTCGCGCACGATGGCGTCGATCATCTCGCGCGGCGTCAAGTCGTTGGCCATCGCGCGAAGTTGGACCAGGGTGAAGGCGAACTTCTCGGCGCCGCTCAGCGCCTTCGCGCCCAAGCCAGCGGCTTTGGCGAAGTGAGCCGCCTCGGCGAAGGAGAGACCGTGTTCGGCGGCGTAGGCACCGAGCTTCACCTGGGCCGCTTCACCGATGCCGCGCTTGGGCTCGTTGATCACCCGACGCGCCGACGACTCGTCGCGGGGATTGACGATGAGTCGCGCGTAGGCCAGGGCGTTCTTGATCTCCTTGCGGTCATAGAATCGCATTCCCGAGATCACGCGGTAAGGGATGTTCGCGCGCAACATCTCTTCTTCGAGGACTCGACTCTGGGCATTCGTGCGGTAGAACACGGCCATCTGATTCCAGTTGAGCGAGGACTCGGTACGCAGGCGACGCAGTTCGCTCGCGATCCAGCGCCCTTCGTCGTATTCGTCACCCGCGCGATAGAGTCGGATCTTTTCGCCCTCGTCACCCTCGGTGAAGAGGTTCTTCGCGTGCCGACTGGCGTTCTTCGCGATAACGGCGTTCGCCGCGTCAAGGATCACCTGGGTCGAACGAAAGTTCTGTTCGAGCAAGATGACCGTGGCGTCGGGGAAACGCTGTTCGAACTGCAGGATGTTGCGCACGTCGGCGGCGCGGAACCGGTAGATCGACTGGTCCGAGTCGCCCACCACGCACAAGTTGCGGTGTGCGGCGGCCAACATGAGCACGAGCTCGTTCTGCACGCCGTTCGTGTCCTGGAACTCGTCGACGAGCAAGTATTTGAAACGGTCCTGGTACGAGGCGCGGACCTCGGGGTCGCGACGAAGCATCTCGACCGTGTTGAGCAAGAGGTCGTCGAAGTCCATGGCGTTCGCGAGTCGAAGACGCTGGTAGTAGAGCGAGTAGATCTGCGCGACGCGACGGTGGTGGGGGTCGTCACCGTGCCCCGACGCCTCGTAGCCTTCGGGCGAGAGCATCTCGTTCTTCGCCGCGGAGATCGCGGCGTAGACGCTGCGCGGTGACAATCGCTTGGTGTCGAGGTCCAGCTCCTTCATGATGCGCTCGACCGCCGTCTCGGCGTCACCGGCGTCGTAGATGGTAAAGCCCCGTTGGTAACCGAGCACCTCCGCGTGCGCGCGCAGCATGCGAAGGCACGCCGAGTGAAAGGTGGAGACCCACATACGCTGCGCGTCCTCACCAACCAGTTCGATCACTCGTCGACGCATCTCGTCGGCCGCCTTGTTGGTGAAGGTGATCGCCATGATCTCGAAGGGCCGTGCGTCACCCGAGGCGAGGATGTGGGCGATCCTTCGCGTGAGCACTCGGGTCTTGCCCGAACCCGCGCCGGCGATGACGAGTAAGGGACCCCCGCGCTGGAGGACCGCCTCGCGCTGGGGCTCGGTCAGGCCCTCGAGCAGCGCCGCGGGCTCGAGCAGACCGGAGTCCGCGCGTTCGTTACTCCACAGCGACTCGTCCGAGAACGAGGGGCGGTTCACTCCCACTCAATGGTGCCCGGTGGCTTGCTCGTCACGTCGAGGGCCACTCGGTTCACGCCGTCCACCTCGCGGATCAAACGGTTCGCGATGCTTTCGATGACCTCGTAGGGCAGACGGGCCCAGTCCGCGGTCATCGCGTCGTCACTCGTCACGGCGCGGATCACGATCGGGTACGCGTAGGTGCGGCCATCTCCCATGACCCCCACCGTACGCACCGCCGGTAACACCGCGAAGCTCTGCCACAGTTCGCGGTACAGGCCCGCCTTCTTGATCTCGTCGACGACCACGTAGTCGGCGTTTCGCAGGATCTCGGCGCGTTCGCGGGTCACTTCGCCGACGATGCGCACGCCGAGCCCCGGACCCGGGAAGGGCTGACGCCAGACGATCTCGGCGGGTAGGCCCAGTTCTTCGCCCACGTGGCGTACCTCGTCCTTGAACAAGCTGCGCAGCGGTTCGACCAATTCGAACGAGAGGTCCTCGGGCAGCCCCCCCACGTTGTGGTGGCTCTTGATGTTGGCGGCGTGGCCCGAGCCGGACTCGATCACGTCGGGGTACAGCGTGCCCTGGACGAGGAATCGCGGTCCGTCGCCGCCCTTGCCAAGTTCGCGCGCGACCGTCTCGAACTCACGGATGAAGAGTTCGCCGATGATCTTGCGTTTGGCCTCGGGATCGGTCACGCCCGCCAGGGCCTCGAAGAATCGGTCCTGGGCTTTCACGTGGATCAACTCGACGCCGAACTGGCGCGTGAAGGTCTCTTCGATCTGCTCGCCCTCGTTCTTGCGCATCAGACCGGTGTCGACGAAGACGCACGTCAGTTGCTGTCCCACGGCCTTGGTCACCAACGCCGCCGCCACCGCGGAGTCGACACCGCCCGAGAGCGCGCACAGGACCTTCTCGGTTCCCACCTGCGCGCGAATCGCGGCGACCTGGTCTTCGATGATCGAGGTGTTCGTCCACGTGGGAGCGATATCGGCGACGTGGTGCAAGAACGTCGCCAGCAATTCCTGGCCACGCTCCGTGTGGGCGACCTCGGGGTGGAACTGCACCGCGTAGAGGCGACGATCCACGTCCTCCATCGCCGCGACCGAAGCCTCGGGCGAGGAGGCACTCACGACGAACCCCTCGGGGGCCCGCGCGATGGCGTCACCGTGACTCATCCAGCAATCAGTCGTCGAGGCCCATTCGCCCATCAGACGTGACGGCCCACTTCGCGTGAGGGTGGTGCGTCCGTACTCGCCGGCTCCCGTGCGAGCGACGTCACCGCCGAGTTGCAGGGCCATGAGTTGCGCGCCGTAACAGATGCCGAGGATCGGGATCCCGAGTTCGTAGATCGCGGGATCGAGCGAGGGCGCGGGCACTTCGTAGACCGACTTGGGTCCGCCGGACAAGATGATCGCGGCCGGCGCCTTCGCGCGTACTTCGTCGGCACTGATCGTGCTTTGGACTATCTCTGAGTAGACGTGCGCCTCGCGCACCCGGCGAGCAATGAGTTGGGCGTACTGGGCGCCGAAGTCAACGACGAGGACGTGGGACGTCAATGTCCCATGCCTACGCCCTGGGAGCGCTGTAGTTGCTTGCCTTCGGTCTGGAGCGAGGGCGCGAGCATGACTTCGGCCTTCTGAAATTCCTTCAACGTCTCGTAGCCGCAGATCGCCATGGTCGTGCGTAACGCACCGAAGAGGTTCATCCTGCCGTCGTTCTCGTGCGCGGGTCCGAGCAGGATCTCCTTTAGGGAACCGCGTACCTGCGTGCGCACCCGAGTGCCGCGGGGCAGCGTCGGGTGGAAGGTCGCCATGCCCCAGTGGAAACCGCGCGCCGGCGCTTCGACGGCACTCGTGAGCGGCGAGCCGATCATGACGGCGTCGGCGCCGCACGCGAAGGCCTTGGCGATGTCGCCGCCCTTGCTCATGCCGCCGTCGGCGATGACGTGCACGTAGACACCGGTCTCGTCCAGGTGGCGCATACGCGCTCCGGCGACGTCGGCGATGGCGGTGGCCTGGGGCACACCAATGCCGAGCACCGCGCGCGAGGTGCAGGCGTTACCCGGACCCACGCCGACGAGCACACCGGCGGCGCCGGTGCGCATCAGGTGTAGTGCGGCTTGGTAGCTCGCACAGCCACCGACGATCACGGGTAGTTCGAACTCGCGGATGAACTTCTTCAAGTTGAGTGGTTCGACGGTCTTGGACACGTGCTCGGCGGAAACGACCGTGCCCTGGATGACGAGGATGTCGAGTCCCGAGTCCAGGATGGTCTTGGCCATCCATTCGGTCTTCGCGGGCGTCACCGAGGCGGAAGTCGTGATGCCGGCGGCCTTCATCTGCTTGATACGTTCGGCGACCAGTTCGAGCTTGATCGGCTCGAGGTACATCTGTTGCATGCGAGCGGTGGCCTTGTCGTCGTCGAGTTCGCGGATCTCCTCGAACAGTGGCATCGGGTCCTCGTAACGAGTCCAGAGTCCTTCGAGGTTGAGCACGCCCAGCCCGCCGAGGCGACCGAGCTCGATGGCGGTATCGGGTGACATGGCGCCGTCCATGGCCGAACCGAGCAAGGGTAGCTCGAACTTGTAGGCGTCGATCTGCCAGGAGATGTCGACGTCCTCGGGGTCGCGCGTGCGCCGCGAAGGCACGATCGCGATGTCGTCAAAGCCGTACGCCTGACGAGCTGACTTGTATATGCCAATCTCTACTTCCGCCATCTGGTCCTCCGCCTAGGAATGCGCCGCCGCAAAATCGAGCGCGCTTTACCTCTAATCTACTGGACGCACCTAGGCCCACACCCGGTCTGCGTCGGGCCACTTCGCGCCGGTGACCACGCAGAGCAGTTCGGTGAGGACGCGAGCGGTAGCGCCCCAGACCACGTCGTTGGGCACTCGGTAGAAGTAGATGGGAAAGAATCCCTCGCGGTCCGCGCCGGGTCGCGCACGCAAGCGCCTCCAGCGTTCCTCGAGGAAGGCGCCGTCGGCGGCGAGGTCGGCCAGCGCGACGGTGAAGACGCGCTCGACCTCGCCGGGATCGATGATCAGGTCGGGTCGGCGTTCGAGCACGCCCACGACCGGCCAAATGGCCGAACCCGAGGCGAAGGTGACGATGGGCGAGAGCCAACCCACGGGGGTGACCAGCGCCGGGTCCAGGCCCACTTCTTCGCGGGCCTCGCGAAGGGCCGTCGCGACCGAGGTCTCGCCCTCGTCGCTTCGCCCGCCCGGCAGGGCGACTTCGCCACGGTGGCTCGAGAGATTCGCCGCGCGTCGCGTCAAGATGACCTGGGTCTCCCCGTTCTCTTCGAACAGGGCGATCAGGACCGCCGAACGATGCGCGACCGGCCGCTCGGCGCCGTCGGCCACGGTCGCCAGTTCCGCCGGTTCGGGTGGCATCGGTGCGACGTCGAACGTCCGTCCGGCCTCACGCAGACGCTCTCGAACCAAGGACAACGTAAATCCCTCTCGTTCGCCTGGCGCGAGGGTCGCCCAAGGAGCCGGCGAACCAGTTTGAATCTCGTCGGGCTCGGGGATCACTTGGGGATACTCGTGATCACCGAACCGAACCGGTACCGCGCGATCTCGAGCCATTCAATCTCCCCTATTGTTGTGGTGTCGCGATTCACGCACATCCGAGATTTTACTCACCCCCCTTTCAATCACATCGGAGACCCCACTATGAAATCCCTCGCTCGATTGAGCGTTCGACGCCGATGGATCGTGCTCATCGCCTGGATCGCCCTCTTCATCGGAATCAACATCGCCTCGTTCAGTATCGGCTCGTCGTATTCGAACTCCTTCAGCCTTCCGGGTACGAACTCCACGCACGCGCTGCACTTGCTCCAGGAGGGATTCAAGTCGAAGGCCGGCGACTCGGACGACATTGTCTTCGCCGTGACCAAGGGAACAATCGAGTCCCACGCATCGACAATTGACGCCATGCTCGCCAAGGTCGCGAAGCTCAAGAGCGTCGCCAGTGTCGTGTCGCCGTTTTGCACCGCGACGAGTGCGTCGTGTCCCGGGGCACTGCAATTAAGTCCGGGCCACAAGATCGCCTACGCGGTGGTGGACTTCACCAAACAAGCGAACCTGCTGAAGAAGGCCAACGTCAGGGCCGTACAAACGACGGGCGAGACAATCCGCTCGTCGAGCCTCGAGGTCGAGTTCGGCGGTAACGCGTTTGAACAACTGAACTCGCCCACCGGGAGCCCGGGCGAGGGACTAGGTCTGCTCGCGACGGCCATCGTGCTCTTCCTGGCCTTCGGTTCGCTCTGGGCCATGATCCTTCCCCTCGGCGTCGCGCTCTTCGCCATCGGCATCGCGTCTGCCGCGACGACGTTGCTGAGTCACGGACTCTCTATCGCTCAGTTCGCGCCCATCCTGGGATCGTTGATCGGACTAGGGGTCGGGATTGACTACGCCTTGTTCATCGTCACGCGCAGCAGACAGAACTTGCGCCAAGGCATGGACGTCGAGGAGGCGATCGTGTCCTCAGTGAACACCTCAGGTCGCGCCGTCATGTTCGCCGGTCTCACGGTGTGCATTGCCCTGCTCGGAATGCTGCTCCTCGGCTTCTCGTTCCTCGACGGATTGGGCATCGCCGCGGCGTTGACCGTCTTCATCACGATGCTGGCGTCGTTGACCCTGCTGCCCGCGTTGTTGGCCTTCCAGAAGCATCACGTATTGAGCCGTCGCGAACGCCGAAAGCTCGCCGCCCAGGGACCCGAGCCGTTGGTCGTCCAAGGCGGATGGCAGCGATGGGCGAATTTCGTCGCTCGGCGCCCTCGTGAGCTGTCCGTCGTCGCCGTCATCGTCATCGTGTCGCTCGGTCTTCCTCTCTTCTCGCTGCACCTAGGCATCTCGGACGCGGGATCGGACCCCGCGAGTTCCACGACGCGTATGGCCTACGACCTGCTCGCGAGGGGCTTCACCCCCGGATTTAATGGACCCCTCGAAGTCGTTGGTTCCATCCACAACAGCGCGGACAAGAACGCGATGGCGAAGCTCGACGCGTCGCTGTCGAATAAGCCCGACGTCATCTTCGTGACGCCGCTCAAGATCAACCCTCAGGGCAACGTCGGTCTCATCACCGTGGTCGCCAAAACGAGTCCTCAATCGACCCAGACATCCGACCTGATCACCTCACTGCGTGATCGCTACATCCCCGACGCGACCGCGAACTCGCACACCGCGATCTACGTGGGCGGAGAGACTGCGCTCTCGAATGACTTCTCGGGCATCCTTGACGGCAAGATTCCCTTGTTCGTCGCCATCATCGTCATCTTGGGCTGTCTGTTGCTCATGGTGGCCTTTCGCAGCATCCTGATCCCACTGACCGCCGCACTCATGAACCTGCTCGCCGTCGCGGCGTCCTTCGGACTCGTGGTCGCGGTCTTCCAATGGGGCTGGGGTAACGCCCTCATAGGTTCGGGCACCGGACCCATCGAGTCATACCTGCCGATCGTGATGATCGCCATCCTCTTCGGCCTCTCCATGGACTACCAGGTCTTCCTAGTCTCTCGTATGCATGAGGAGTGGGTGAACACCAACGACAACGAGAAGGCGATCATCCACGGCCAGGCCAATACCGGGCGGGTCATCACGGCGGCGGCGCTCATCATGGTCTGCGTGTTCTTCTCCTTTGCGGTGGGCGGCGAGCGCATCATCGCCGAGTTCGGCATTGGACTGGGTGGAGCGGTCTTGATGGACGCCTTCATCCTGCGAACGGTGCTCGTGCCGTCGCTCATGCACTTCTTCGGCAAGGCGAACTGGTGGATGCCCAAGTGGCTCGACCGAGTGGTTCCCCACGTCGCGGTCGAAGCGAGCGACACCGAGGTGTCGAAGTAAGCCAGCGGCCGACGAGCACCGCACGGCGGCGGGTTCGACGAAGCGATTGGTTAGGGGTTCAGTTCGCGACGAAGTCCGTCGCGAGCCCGGTCGCCGATCTTCTTGAGCGTCGAACCGAGGAAGGGATTGGCGACCCGCAGGACGCCCCGCAGCGAGAGATTCGCCCGGTAGGTCACCGTCGAGCCTTCATCCTTGGCTACCACTCGTACCTCGTCGACTGATCGAAGCGTCGACGTCGCCGCGGCGAGGACCAGTCGAGATCCTTCCTCGAATTCGCTGACGCGGTAGGTGAGCGGAATGCGCCGTTTACCGGTCTGGGTGAGCACTCGGAA
>DKEO01000064.1:0-27866 GCA_002452255.1 Ferrimicrobium sp. UBA6820 | reverse complement strand
GCGCAAGGTCGGCATGCCCGCCGACTCGTCGAGCCCGCGCCACGTACGGCGCACCCACGCGGGTCGACGGTCCCGTCCGGGTCGAAACGCGGCGAGCCACTCCTCTTCCATGGCGTTCGCGATCGCGAACGCTTCGCGCGACGAAGGCGGGTCCGCGATCCACTGCGTCTCTAGGGCGTCGCACCTCTNNGGCTTGAAGATCGACGTGCACGGCGCCGAGGTACCCGTTGCCCATACCAGCGGCGTCGCGCGAAGGTCGGCGACCATTGACGCCGTCGTCTGGCTGGACGCCACCAGACCGGCCGCGTGCACGCAGGGCGCGTGCAGCGTGCCGTTGATGAGCGACCACCGCGGTTCGCGTCGCTCACCGTGATCACGCAACGCCCTCATCATCGCCGCGGGTCCATGGGCGCGCGACGCGGACGCCTCGGTTCTCGCGCGTCGGATCCGACATCCAGCGATTGTCGTTCGCAATCGCTTCGAGTACTGCTCGGCGAAGCCGGGGATGGTCAAACCGTTCGAGATGGCTCGCACGCCCGAGCGGACTTCCTCGGTCGCCCATTTCTGACCCGCGGTCTCGAGCACGATCGCACTTCTTTGATCGGCGACCAGGAAACTGTTGTGGTACGTGAATCCCGGTCGCTCGTGACTGCAGGGGCCGCCCTGTCCGTGACCTTCGAGGAGTTGCACCATCACTTCAACGGCGCCCGCCGCGGTCGCGGATCGTTCGAGCGCGAGTCGAAGCAGGTCCATGCCGAGCAACGCCGGCTCGCCCTGGGCTTCGGTCGTGAAGACGGCCTCGTTGCCGATCACGACGCCGTGCTCGTTGGCCCCCATCTCGGCACCCCACATCCACCACGGTCGCGACAACATGACGGCGTTGGTCACGTCCACTTGGGGAATCTCGATCCAGGTGCAGCGAAGGGCCTGGGTGGTGTCGTGCTGCTGGCCCGGCAGCCATTCGAGGATCTGTGATTCATTGGCGTCGCGGTCGCTGTTCTTGGCGAAGAGGACGCCATCGGCGGTCACGTTGACGAGAGTGTCACACACGTAACGTCACGATAATCCCACGAGAGGGTTACCCAGATAGACACGCCACCACAAGACGTAGCGGTTGATCCACTTCATTGCTCGCCGCGCTTACCGAAACGACGAATCACTTCATCTTCTAGTTCGCTCCGTTTTTGCTGCGATTCATGTTTGTTGGCAATGCGCCCGAGGGAAAAGAAGGGCTGGCTGATTTGTCGTAGTCCCTTTCGCCGGACCTCCGGGCGTATCAAACCGACGATCAAAAGCAACGCGAGAGCGATCAGTGGAACAGCAATGATGAGCAGCAGGATGACGTAAATCATCGTTCGCTGGCTCTACCCGACATCATGAGAAAAGGTGGCGGCGCCATCGACACAGTCTCTCGCGTGAGGGTAGAAGCAGGCACTTCTAGGTTCGCGACTCGCAAGGGCACGAGCAGCGAGTCACCTAGGGCTTCTCTCGGCGAAAATAATGCACGATGGCCGTGGTCCGACTACCCGAGACACCGGGAATGAAGGCCGTCAGTTCGATGATGGGTATCGCCATGAAGAGCTCCCAGCCCTGCGCCGGTAGTTCAACGAGCGCCGAACCCAATTCCTTCCAGCCCTTCTTGCGTACCGGAATGTATAACTCGGTGTATTCGTAGTTCATTGGGCAACCCTAACCGAGCACCTCTCGTACGACAGAGGGTGCGCACGAGACGAGCGCCGACGTCGTGCACCAGATGACCAGAGCGAAAGCGAACGGTTCGTTCGCGACAAGTCCGCCGAGACACTGCGTACTGGCGACACCCGAAGATGCACTCGGCAATGACGGGTTGATCCACACCATCGTCGTAGAATCAATCCAGTACTCATCAACACTCAGTCGGTCTAGGGAGCGTCGTGATTGCAATCTGGCACTGGTTCCTTCAGGTCACGGGTACTGACAACGAGGCCGGCAAGTGGTACGCGTTCTGGAGCGGCTTCGGTGCCGACCTCGGCGAGGGTGCGATCTTTCTGAGCCTCTACGGTCTCTATCGACGACACAAGTGTCAGAGCTGTTGGCGACCTGCCCTGAAGGGCGGACTCGGCCGAGTCGAGGGGACGCACTACGAGACGTGCCACAAGCACACGAACAACCAAGTCCACGACGCGCTACGCGAACAGCACAAGATTCGCCATCCCGAGATGCACGAGCACTTTGCCAAAGGAACCGAATGATTGCTTCGACATTCTTTGATCGCTGGGTGTGGCCGGCGGGCGGTTCGGGTGGGATACCCGGTGACGTCGTCGCGACGCTCATCTGGGTCATTCTCGCCGGCATCGCCACGACCATCTTCTACCCACCATTACGTCGAGCGATCGAGAAATACGTAAAACGTCACTTCGAAGAGGGCACCGCCGAACTTCACGCGAAGTTGGACCACATCATCGAACACCATCCCGATATTCCTCCCTACCACTCAAAGAAGCAGGATTCCTAGATCGACGCTGGACGCACGAACGTAACGATCAGTCGTAGTTGAGTTCTTCGGGTCGTACGTTGCGGTGGTCAGGGTCCGGTTGCTCGGCGAATTGCACCGCGCGGACCGTCGTACGTCCTTCGAGCAACGCTTTCGCGACGCGGTGCATGCCATCCATCAACTGGCCGTCGGCCCCGAGTATCACGGGAAACGAAAGGTCCGCCGCGTTCACTAGTCCCATATGACGCACGAGAACCCGAACGGTCGCCGGCGAACCGTCGGCACCGAACCAGTAGACCGTGTCAATCTCAGCGATCGACGAAAGCGGGACCTCCTTCACCGGCAAATCTCCTGAAAGTTCTACGAGTCGATGGACGTCCCAGGCGTCGAACGCGGAACCGTGGGGTTTGAAGAAATATTGTTTGCGCACGGTCTCAAGTATCGCGTACTGCGCGATCGCTTACGAGCCCTCGACGAGTCGTGATGAGGTCGAGACCTCGATCAATGGCGCCCGAAGACGTGGCGGACCTTCACCCCTCCCTAGAATTGTCCAATGCATTCGCTCATCACCTTCGTGGGCAAGTACTTCATCTTCTTGAGCATCCTGGTCGCCGTGGTGTTCTGGCTCCGACTTGGTGTCAAGGAGAAGATCGCCCTCGGCTGGCGCGTGGTCGTGGGCGGCGTCCTCGCCGAAGGATTGGCGCAGATCGCTGGCCACCTCTTCTACGACACGCGCCCGTTCGTGACCGAGCACGTCGCGCCGCTCATCGCCCACGCGCCGGACAACGGGTTTCCCTCTGATCACGCGCTGTTGGCGTCCTTCTTGGGTTTCGTGGTGCTGCTCTATTCGCGTCGAGTCGGGCTCTTGTTGTTGCTGCTCGCGGTGCTCGTCGGCTGGGCGCGAGTGGCGGCCCACATCCACCACCCGATCGACATCATTGGTTCGTTCGTGCTCGCCGCACTGTCGGTGGCGATCGTGGAACTCAGTGCCCACCTGGGCCAGCGGTGGCGACACGACGTTCAGTCCTAGGGTCCACACTCGGCCACGCAAAGCAGAAACCGGGTCCTCGAGGGACCCGGTTTCTGCGTCAACCAAATGGCTGACTACATCATGCCGCCCATGCCACCCATGCCGCCGTCGCCCATAGGCGGACCAGCCGGCTCGGGCTTGTCGGCGACGATCGCTTCGGTCGTGAGCAAGAGTGCCGCGATGGACGCCGCGTTTTGCAACGCCGAGCGCGTCACCTTGGCGGGGTCAATCACACCAGCCTTGACGAGGTCGACGAGTTCGCCCGTGGCCGCGTTGAGTCCAATGGAACCCTTCGCGTCGGCGACCTCACGTACCTTAACGGCACCCTCGAATCCGGCGTTGGACGCGATGTGACGCAGTGGTGACTCCAGCGAGTTCGCGACAATGCGCGCACCCGTGGCCTCGTCACCGGTCAAGGTCGCAATCAGCTTGTCAACGTCCACGCGTGCGCGAATCAGGGCCGTGCCACCACCGGCGACAATGCCCTCGTCGATCGCCGCGCGAGTCGCGCTGAGCGCGTCTTCGATGCGGTGCTTCTTTTCCTTCAGTTCCACTTCAGTGGCGGCGCCAACCTTCACGACGGCCACACCGCCGGCGAGCTTGGCCAAACGCTCTTGGAGCTTCTCGCGGTCCCAGTCCGAATCGGTGTCGTCAATCTCTCGCTTGATCTGAGCGACGCGTCCCGCGAGGTCCGCGGGCGTACCGGCACCGTCGACGATCGTCGTGGCGTCCTTGGTCACGACGATCCGACGCGCGCGACCGAGCAGGTCCACGGTGGCACTCTCGAGTTTGAGGCCGATCTCCTCGGAGATGACGGTCCCGCCCGTGAGGATCGCCATGTCNNACGTCCTCGGCGATGATCAGCAACGGTCGCGCGGACTGCATGACCTTTTCCAGCACGGGCACGAGGTCGTGCACGGCCGAGATCTTGCCCGAGGTGAACAAGATGAACGCGTCTTCCAACACGGCCTCTTGTCGTTCGGGGTCGGTCACGAAATACGGCGACAGGTAGCCCTTGTCGAACTNNTGCCGACCTTGTCGATCGCGTCAGCGATGACCTCGCCGATGGAGGCGTCCGCCGCCGAGATCGTGGCGACCTGGGCGATCTGGCCCTTGTCGTTCACGGGCTGACTCTGCTTGTGGATCGACTCGACCGCAGCGTTCACGGCCTTCTCGATGCCCCGCTTGAGACCCGACGGACTCGCGCCCGCGGCGACGTTGCGCAGTCCCTCTTTGATGAGGGCCTGGGCGAGCACGGTCGCGGTCGTCGTGCCGTCACCGGCGACGTCGTTGGTCTTGGTGGCGACTTCTTTCACGAGCTGGGCGCCCATGTTCTCGAACGGGTCCTCCAGTTCGATCTCGCGCGCGATCGAGACACCGTCGTTGGTGATCGTCGGTGCGCCGAACTTCTTACCGATCACGACGTTGCGACCCTTGGGTCCCAGCGTCACCTTGACGGCGTCGGCCAACTTGTCGACACCGGCCTCGAGGCCGCGACGGGCCTCTTCGTCAAACTTCAGTAGCTTGGACATGTCGGCCTACTTCGAGATCGTTGCGAGTACGTCACGACTGGAGAGGATCAAAAGGTCCTCGCCGTCTACCGTGATCTCGGTCCCGCCGTACTTCGAGTAGACGACCGTGTCGCCGACCGAGACGCCCGTGGGGATCAGTTCGCCCGAAGTCTCGGTGCGACGACCGGGACCAGTCGCGATGACCTCGCCCTGCTGGGGCTTCTCCTTGGCCGTGTCCGGAATGACCAGACCCGATGCGGTCGTCGCCTCGGCGCTGTTGGGACGGACCACAATGCGGTCTTCTAGTGGGTGTAGCTTCATTATTTGTTGCCTCCTGTGCGATTAGCACTCGAAACCTGTGACTGCCAATTTAGCAGCCCGAGTGCCCGAGTGCCAACGGCCCTCGTCCCCGAAGGACAGATTCCTCGGTTCTCACCTAGGGATACAGGCGCTCCAGGCGCCACGTACCGGACAGGAGCCGGTAGAGGACCCGGTCGTGGAGCCGGTCCTGGCGGTGCTGCCAGAACTCGAAAAGCCCTGGGGCGAGCGTGTACCCACCCCAGTTCTCGGGCCGGTCGATCTCGAGACCCTCGTAGGCGACCTCGAGGTCGGCGACGCGTTGTTCGAGGTCGCCGCGGCTCGCGAGGGGCTCGCTCTGGTGACTGGCGTGCGCGCCGATCTGGTGACCGCGGGGTCGCGAGGCGAAATACTGATCCGACGCCGCCGAGCTCATCTTCGCCACGACGCCCTCGACGCGGATCTGGCGACCGAGGGGCTCGCAGTACCAAAGGATCGCGGCGTGCGGATTCTGTTCGAGTTCGCGCGCCTTTCGCGACCCGTAGTTGGTGAACCAGCCAAAGGACGTCTCGTCGACGTGGCGCAACAGCACCATGCGCGCCGAGGGTCGCGCGTCGCGCGTCGCGGTGACGAGCGTGATCGCCTCGCGCTCGCGCACGAGCCCCAACGCCTCGTCGAACCAGCGGCGAAATTGCGTGAAGGGATCAGGGTCGCAGTCCGCCGGGTCGAGTGCCGTCCAACGTTCGCTCACGACACGTCGACCAATTGCCAGTTCGGTCGGGCCGAGAGATCGAGTGGACTAGGTCCACTTCGCTTGATCCGGTAGATCCCCGCCGCGGCGATCATCGCCGCGTTATCGGTGCACATGGCCATCGTGGGCAGGTGTGCTTCGATGCCGAACTCGTGGGCGAGCGCGCTGACGCCCTCACGCAGTCGAGAGTTGGCCGCGACGCCACCGGCGAGCGCGACACCGCGAACGTCGTAGGCGACCAGCGCGGCGCGAAGCTTGCGCAGCAACTGTTCGGCGACCGCCTCTTGGAACGAGGCCGCCACGTCCGCCAGGGCCACGTCGCGTTGCTTGTCGGTCGCGCGCACGACGGCCGTCTTCAGTCCCGAGAACGACAGGTCGAGGTCGTCGCCGGTCATCGACACGGGTAGCTTCAGCGCGCCGGGCGATCCCTCGCGAGCGAGACGGTCGATCTCGGGTCCCCCGGGATAGCCCAGGCCGAGCCATCGGGCGACCTTGTCGTAAGCCTCGCCCGCCGCGTCATCGATGGTCTCGCCGAGCACCCGATGATCGTCCGGTCCCTCCTGCAAGACGAGCAGGCTGTGCCCGCCCGAGACGAGCAGCGTCACCAGGGGCCACGCCAGGTCGGGCCGTTCGAGCAACGGCGCGAACAGGTGTCCCTCCAGGTGGTTCACCCCGACGAAGGGGACGCCCCAGGCGAGCGAGTACGCCTTCGCGGCCGACAGGCCGACGAGCAGTGAACCAATGAGTCCCGGGCCGCTCGTCACGGCGAGCGCGTCGATCGCGGGACGATGCGGATCGAGCCCGGCGTCCTCCAGAGCCCGGCGCACCACCGGTCCGATGGTCGTGACGTGGGCGCGGCCCGCGAGCTCGGGCACCACACCCCCGAAGGCGCGATGCTGGTCGATCGAGGATTCGACGACTGACGAGTACACGTGCAACGAGTCGTCCACGACCGAAGCCGCGGTCTCGTCACAACTCGTCTCGATGCCGAGGACCTTCACGAGTCCAGCGTAGGTCGGGCGGACTTTGATTCGTCCGAAGCCACGACGTCGGCCCACAGCACCAACGCGTCCTCGCGGGTTCGTGCGTAGTAGTTCTTGCGGATCCCCACTGGTTTGAAGCCGTAGCGCGAATAGAGGCGTTGCGCGCGCTGGTTTGAAGCCGCCACTTCGAGCGTCGCGCGCACGACGCCGCGCTCGCGCGCGTCACGCCACGCGTCGTCCATCAACGACGTGGCGACGCCCCGACCCTCGAAGCCCGGCAGGGTGCCGATCGTGTTCACGTGCAGTTCGTCGAGCACGAACATCACACCTAGGTAACCAACGATCGCGCCCTGACGCACCGCGACGGTGTACCGACGGGTCTCGGTATTGGTGATCTCGTCGAGCAACATGTTCTTCGTCCAGGGTTCGGGGAACTGAGCCTGTTCGAGACCGAGGAGCTCGTTCACGTCGCGGCGCTCGGCCAGACGAATGGTCCAGTCGTTCATGGCTGGCGTTCTCGCGTCGTGAAGTTTGCCACGGCGTCCGCCTCGCGCAAGTAGAGCGGCACCACGCGTTCGCTCGGCTCACGTCGCTCACCGAGCGCCAGCGCGGCCGCGACCGAGGGCACCCGCTGATCAAAGACCTGGCCGTTGGGCACCGCGGCGAAGTCGCTCAGGTACCGCTCGACGCCGTCGCCGGTAAAGACGACCGGCGCCCCGTTGGTCGCCCACTCGATCACCACATTTCGCGCGGTGGTCACCTGGGCCGGATCGACGGCGCTCACCCCCTCGTCGCCCACTCGAAAGGTCTGGACGAAGACTTCGCCGCGCCTTCCGTCCACGGCCGCGACGACGGTGGCGTGCAGCCCCGCGAGCGCGGCGCCGTGCGCCAGCAGTTCTAACGACGTGACGGCCACGAGAGGACATCCCAGCCCTTCGCCCAGGCCAATGGCCGTCGCCACGCCCACGCGAAGCCCAGTGAATAGGCCCGGACCCACGTCGACCACCACCCGCTCAAGGTCTCGTGGTCGCAGGCCCATTCCATGCAGCAGTTCGGCGATGCCCGCCGCGAGGACCTCGGTGTGGCGACGCCCGAGGTCGAGCACGCGAATCTCCTGGCGCTGGGCGTTGGCGAGACCCACGGCGCAGGCGCCCGTCGCGGTCTCGATGGCGAGGACGTTCACGTCGCGCTCCACTCGACGAGCACGGCGAGACGTTCGGGTTCGATTGCGCCGTCGACGTCCAGAACGCGCACGTCGTCGTCGTCGACCGCGAAGTGCACGCGCATCACGTGGGGACCGAAGATCGTCGCGGCGAGTTCACCCCACTCGACCAGGGCGACACCGGCCTCTTCGACCAGTTCGCCCAACGCCAGGTCGAGCACTTCGTCCAGGGACTGCACGCGATAGACGTCACAGTGGTGCAGGGTCACGATGCCGAGATTGTTGTGGCACTGGTGCTCGCGCACGACCGTGAAGGTCGGACTGGTCACCCGCTCTCGCACGCCCAGACCCTGGGCGACACCCTGGACGAACGTGGTCTTTCCTGCGCCCAGGGTGCCCGAGAGCAAGACGATGTCACCACTGCGCAACAATCGCGCGAACTCGCGCCCGGCCTCGCGGGTGTCGACCTCGCTGACGCAACGTCGAGCGGGGCTCACTTCTCGCTCAAGAGTCTTTTGAGGACCCGCAGGTCAGCTCGCATCACGTCGACCACGCTAGGTCCGCCACGCAACGCCGCCGCCGGGTGATAGGTCGCCAGACCCTGACTGGTGCCGAGGTCCACGATCCGACCGTGGGTCAGACCAATTCCGGCGTCGAAATCGAACACCGACTTGGCCGCCGTGTTGCCGAGCGCCAGGATGAACCTGGGTTGGCACCGAACTATCTGCTCGTCGAGCCAGGGTCGACACGAGGCGATCTCGATCGGTCGAGGCGTCCGGTTGGCGGGCGGGCGGCACTTGACGACGTTGGTGACGAAACACTCCTCGCGCTCGAGACCCAGTTCTTCGCGCACTAACGAAAAAAGCAGGCGTCCACTGCGCCCGACGAAGGGCTCACCACCCTCGTCCTCGCGCTGACCGGGCGCCTCGCCCACGATCATCAGGTGCGCGGTCACAGGACCACTGCCCACCACCACGCGCTGACGCGTCTGGCTGAGTGCGCAGCGGGTGCAGGTCGGCAGTTCGGCGAGGTCCACGTCAGGGCACCGTCAGTCCACGAGCACGCGCGGCACGCGCGCGCCCACGCCGCACAGGATCTCCCAGGTGATGGTCTGGGCGAGCTCAGCCCATTCGTCCGCCGTGATCTGTTCGTCACCCTGGCGCCCGAGCAACACCACGTCGTCGCCGATCACCACCGGGTCGTCGCCGACGTCGACGAGCAACTGGTCCATGGTGACGCTGCCCGCGAGCGGGTAACGTCGGCCGCTGATCAAGACTTCGGCGCCGGCGTCGAAGAGCCGCCGCGGGAAGCCGTCCGCGTAGCCGAAGGGAACGGTCACGATGTTCGCGTCGTGGGCGAGCGCCCGACGGCGCCCGTAGCTGGGTCGCTCGCCCGCCGCCACGCGTCGTACGGCCACGACCTTCGCGCGAAGGCTCAGGACCGGCGTCAACGACACGTGTCGCTCTTCGAGGGCGCCCGCGAGCCAGGCGGCGGGCAGATAGCCGTACATCGCCAGTCCCACGCGAGCCAGGTCGCGCCGCGCCTGTTCGTAGCCGAGCGCGCCCGCGCTGTTGGCCAGGTGCGCGACGCGCGGGCGCCGGTGCACGGGCGTCGCCGCGAGTACCGCGTCGAACGCCTCGATCTGGTGGCGCGTGAAACCGCGTTCGTCACCGCTGGGCCCGTCGGCGACGCTGAAGTGGGTGTAGATCCCTTCGACGTCGACGTGGTGCGAACTCGCGAGCACGTCGAGCACGTCGTTGACGTCCTCGGGCGCCACGCCCATGCGGTGCATACCGGTGTCGACCTTGAGGTGCACCGGGTGGACCCCGTCGGCCTGGCTTACCGCTTCGAGCACGTCGCGCGCACCGGCGAGCGAACCCACGGTCAGCGTGAGTGAACTGGCGAGTGCGTCGCCCAGCGACGACGACGGGACCTCGGCGAGCAACAGGATCGGGACCGTCACGCCGGACTCGCGCAGTTCGACGCCCTCGTCGACGGTGGCGACCGCCAGCGAGTCCGCGCCCGCCGCCAGGACGCCGGGCGCCACGAGTTCGACGCCGTGACCGTACGCGTTCGCCTTGACGACCCCGCAGAGCGCGGTCGCGCCGAGCACCGATTTGAGAGCGACGACGTTGGATCGCAGCGCGGACGCGGAGATCTCCGCCCAGGCCGGACGGTGACTACTGACCGAACCCATCAGCCCCGCTCGTCAAGTCCCACCACGAAGGCCGCCGCGGTGAGTGGCGTATGGGTCATCGAGACGTGCAAGTGGGCCACGCCGCGACGCTGGGCGAGTTCGAGGGCGGCCCCGTGCAACTCGACGCTCGGCACCCCGTCGCTGGTTCGGTGGATCTCGATACTGCGCCAGGGCGCACCGCCGATGCCCACGCGCAAGGTCTTGAGGACGGCTTCTTTCGCGGCGAAGCGCGCCGCCAGCCGTTCGGGACGCTGCCTCGCGTCCAGGCGCTCCTGATCGGTGAACAGACGACCGAGCAGGCGCGGATGACGCTCGAGGGCGAGGGCGAAGCGAGGTACGTCCACGACGTCCACGCCCACGCCGAGCGTCGCCACTACTCCACCGTCACGGTTTTGGCGAGATTGCGCGGGCGATCGACGTTGCGCCCGAGACCGTGCGCCATGAAGTACGCGAAGAGCTGCAGGGGCACGATGTCGACCATGGGCGTGAACATGGGCTCGGTCGCCGGCACGCGCAACACGAAGTCCGCGACCGCGGCGATCGATTCGTCATCGTCCGTCGCCACCGCGACGACACTGGCGCCGCGCGCCTTGACTTCGGCGAGGTTGGAGAGGATCTTCTCGTGCATCGCCGGGTCGGTCGCCACCGCCACCACGACGACCCCGGGCTCGATTAACGCGAGCGGTCCGTGCTTCAGTTCGCCCGCGGGATAGCCCTCGGCGTGCAGGTAGGTGAGCTCTTTGAGCTTGAGGGCTCCTTCCATCGCCGTCGGGTACCCGACGTGGCGTCCGAGAAAGAAGAAGTCGTGCGAACCGATTAACTGCTTGGCGACGTCCTTGACGTGGTCGCGGCGCTCGAGCGCCTTGGCGACCTGGGCGCTGACCGCGTTGAGGCCGAGAAAGAGTGCGTCGATCTCCGAAGGCGGCAACGTACCGCGAAGTTGGGCCAGGCGCAGGGCGAGCAGTTCGAGGGCGGCCACCTGGGCGACGAAGGCCTTGGTCGAGGCGACCGAGACCTCGAGACCGGCGCGGGTGTAGATCACCGCGTCCGCTTCGCGCGCGAGCGAGGAGTCCACGATGTTCGACACCGCCACCACTCGCGCTCCGCGACGCTGGGCCTCGCGAGTCGCCTGAATGGTATCGATGGTCTCGCCACTCTGGGAGACCCCGATGACGAGCGTGCCGATCTCGACGATCGGATCGCGGTAGCGGTACTCACTGGAGATGTCGACTTCGACGCTGATGCGCGCCCAGCGCTCGATGGCGTACTTGGCCACGAGCGCGGCGTGGTGCGACGTGCCCGCCGCCACCAGCACGACGCGCTTGACCGCTCGAAGTTCCTCGTCGGTCACGCGCAACTCGTCAAAGGAAATACGCCCGTCGCGGCGACGCCGGTCCAAGAGCGTGGCGAAGATGGCGTCGGGTTGTTCGTTGATCTCCTTGGTCATGAAGTCTTCGTTGCCGCCCTTCTCGGCGGTCTCGAGGTCCCAGTCGATCTGGAGCTGACGGAGTCGGACCGGGGCGCCTTCGAGGTCGATCGCGCGAAAACCCTCGGGACCGAGACGTACGATCTCGTCGTCGTTCACCGCGTAGAAGGCCGTCGCCCGGTCCAGGATCGCGGGCACGTCACTGGCCAGATACGTGACCCCGGGAGCGGTGCCCACCACGAGCGGCGAGATCCGCCGAGCCGCGACGATGACGTCGGGCTCGTTACAGTCCATGGCCGCGAGCGCGAAGGCGCCGCGCACGGTGTGCAGGCTCTGGCGCACGGCCTCGATGAGTTCGAGGCCCGACGCGCGCGACTCCTCGATGAGGTGGGCGAGGACCTCGGAGTCGGTGACCGAGGTGAACCGGTGGCCGCGCGATTCGAGTTGCTCTTGGAGTTCGGTGTGGTTCTCGATGATGCCGTTGTGGATGATCGCGATGTTGCCCGAACAGTCCAGGTGCGGGTGGGCGTTGGCGGCTTCGGGGGCGCCGTGGGTCGCCCAGCGGGTGTGGCCAATGCCAGAACTGAAGCCCGTCGGCGCGCTCGCGCACAGGGCCCGAAGTGCGGTGACCGACTCGGTGCCCTCTGCGGTTCGCGCTCGCCAGGTCTGTCCCGGGCGCACGAGGGCCACGCCCGCGGAGTCGTAACCGCGGTACTCCAGGCGTTGGAGTCCTTGGAGAAGCGTCTCGAGTGTGTCGGAGGATCCAACGACCCCGATGATGCCGCACATGCGACCAGCCTACTCGGGGCCAAATATCGCTCCTCGGCGAGTTCGTTTCAGGAGAATTGCGTGCGAACGCGCGACGCGAACGCCGCGACAAATCCTTCGTCCAGCGCCTCGATCATCACGCGCACCACCGGTTCGGTACCCGACGGTCGCACCAGAAGACGCAGGTCCTTCGGGTCGAGCCCGAAGTGGGCGACCAACTCAGTGAAGATCTCTCGCACGGCGGCGTCGTCGTAGCGTTCGTTGGCCACGTTGATCAACGCCTGGGGTACCCGAGTCCAGGCCGCTTGGGCGAGTTCACTCAGCGGACCCCGGCGCACCACGAGGTCGCTCAAGAGCAGGCCAGTGAGCAGACCGTCACCCGTCGGACTGAGTTCGCGGAAGATGAGGTGGCCCGACTGCTCGCCGCCGAAGATCCAGGCGTGCTCTTCGAGGGCGAGCAGCACGTTGCGGTCCCCCACGTCCACTTCGACGATCTCGACGCGCCCACCCAGGGCTCGGTGCAAGCCGAGGTTCGTCATCGAGGTCACGACGAGCCCGCCCCCCAGCGAATCGGATTCGAGTCGGTCCAGGCAGAACAAGACCATGAGGTCGTCCCCGTCGCGCACCACTCCTTGGTGGTCGACGGCGATGAGACGGTCCGCGTCACCGTCGAAGGCCAGACCGAGGTCCGCGCCCACCTCGGTGACCTTGGCGACGAGGTCGTCGACGCAGGTCGATCCGCAGTGCTCGTTGATGTTGCGCCCGTCGGGCTGATCGTGCAGGATCGTGATCGAGGCACCGGTGCTCTCGAAGAGTTCGTGCGCGACGTGACTCGCGGCGCCGTTGGCGCAGTCGATCACGATCGAAAGAGTCGAGAAGTCCCTCGGCACCAACTGGCGAAGGTGGCGGGCGTAGTCGTGCTCGGCCGTCTCGTCGATGGCGAAGGTCTCGAAGGCGTGACTCATGGGCGACGGCGCGGCGTTCAGCGCCTGGGTGACCGCCTCTTCGGTGGCGTGGTCGAGTTTCGAACCGCCGAGCCCGAGGACCTTCAGTCCGTTGTCGTAGTAGGGGTTGTGCGACGCCGAGACCACCACGCCCGCGCCGTGGCGCTGGTGGGCAATGACCGCCACTCCCGGGGTGGTGAAGTAGCCGATGTTGCGCGCCGGGGCGCCCCCGTCGCGCAGTCCGGTGAGGACCGCCGCCGCGAGTTGGGGCGAACTCTCACGAGTGTCGTAACCCACGAAGACCGGCACCGAGAACACCGAAGCGACCGCCCGACCGAGCCGGTAAGCCAGGTCGAGGGAGATCTCCTCGAACGCCCTTCCGCGGATGCCGTCCGTGCCAAAGCGCACGGGCTCGACCATTAGCGCTTCGAGTACTGAGGAGCCTTACGCGCCTTCTTGAGACCGTACTTCTTGGTCTCCTTCTTACGAGAGTCCCTCGTGAGCAGTCCGGCCTTCTTCAAAGCGGGTCGGACGTTCTCATCGATCTCGAGCAGCGAACGCGAGATGCCCAGTCGCAGTGCGCCGGCCTGGCCGGCCACGCCGCCACCCTCGATGGTCGCGTCGATGTCGTAGGTCTGCTGGGCGTCGATCAGACGCAGCGGTTCCATGACCATCTGGCGGTGCGTCGCCGAGGTGAAGTAGTTGTCAAAGGCGCGCGAGTTGATGGTGATCGTCCCGGTACCGGGGCGAAGACGGACACGCGCTACCGCTTCTTTGCGACGGCCGGTGGTTTGGGTGAGCGGACTGGTCACGAGACTGTTCTCCTTAACCGCGGCGGATCGCCGAGGTGTCGTACTTCGTAGGTTGCTGGGCGGCGTGAGGGTGCTCGGCGCCGGTGTAGACGAACAGCTTGCCCATCTGGGCGCGTCCGAGACGGTTCTTGGGGATCATTCCCTTGACGGCTTCGTAGACCAGCGTCTCCGGGTCGGTGTCGATCAAGGTCTGCCAGGAGACCGAGCGAAGACCGCCGGGATAACCCGAGTGATGGTGGTGGAAGTTCTGGGCGGCCTTGTTGGCGGTGACGACGACCTTGTCGGCGTTCACGATGATCACGAAGTCACCGGTGTCCACGTGGGGCGCGAAGAAGACGCGGTGCTTGCCGCGCAGCAGTGACGCGGCGACCGTGGCGACGCGGCCGAGCACGAGGCCCTCGGCGTCGATGACGAGCCAGTCACGGGTCAACTCGTTGACCTTGGGAGTGTAGGTACGCACAGTTATTCCTTCAGCGATCTTCCAGTCACACGGGACCAGAGGGACTCTCTAGCCTACAAAATCCGGGGTCCCGTGGGCAAATGCGGGGTAGCCGACCCCCACGAGGCAAAGCCCCGCCGCCGGCGCCGGTGGGGGTAGATGATCGCGTTTTAGGCTCTCCAGGCGCTCTTTCACGGTGTTCTCGGCCAGGCGGCCCTGGCCCACCGCGACGATCGTCGAGACCAGACAGCGCACCATGTTGTGACAGAACGACTGAGCGCGGATGTTGAGGCGCACCACCGGGACGTTGCCCGGGCTCATCGTCCAGGCGTCGGCGAGGCGCTCCCACTGGGCGAACTGGACCTCGCGCAACAGCGCCTCGCCCGGCTCGGCGTTGGTCGGACGTCGACAGAAGGCCCGAAAGTCGTGGGTGCCGAGCAGTTGGGCGCTGACCGTGTTCATTCGTTGCAGGTCGAGGGGACCCTCGACCGCCCAGGACCAGGTGTTCGAGAGCCCGAGCGCCGGTGGCGTGGACTCGAGTACGAGGTAGCGGTACTCGCGCCAGGTCGCCGAGAAGCGGGCGTGGAAGTCGTCACTCACGCGCTGGGCCGCCAGGACTTGGATCCGACCGCGCAACTGCTTGTTGAGCGAGAGCGCGAGACGCTCGGGATCGGGTCCGCGGTGCTTGCTGAACAACGTGACCGGCAGGTCGACGTGGACCACCTGGCCAAAGGCATGCACGCCGGCGTCGGTGCGACCCGCGCCGACGACTACGGGCTCGTGGGAAAGGTGCAGCGTGCTCGCGAGGGTCGCGCGCAAGACGCCCACGACCGTGGTGGACTCTGGCTGATACGCGAAGCCCGCGAAGGCCGCACCGTCGTAGGCAATGTCGAGGCGCCACCGTTGGGTGTCGCCCTGGACTGGATCAGACGAACTCAATGCGCGCCATCGGGGCGTTGTCACCCTGACGCGGCCCAAGCTTCAAGATGCGCGTGTAACCACCGGGACGATCCGTGTAGCGCGGCGCGATCTCGGTGAAGAGCTTGTGGGTCATGTCCTTGTCGCGGATGAAGGCGACGACGCGACGCTGCGCGTTCACCGAGCCCTCGGGTGAGTTCTTGGCGGCGGTGACGACCTTTTCGGCGATCGGGCGAAGCGCCTTGGCCTTGGCTTCGGTGGTGACGAGTGATTCGGCCGCGATCAGCGAGGCGACGAGGTTGCCCATCATCGCCTTCTGGTGGGCGCTGTCGCCACCGAACCGCTTGCCCTTGGTGGGAGTTCCACGCATGCTTAGTCCTCTACTCGAAGTGACAGGCCACGCTCTTCGAGCCGGTCGGTGACGTCCTTCAGCGACGTGGCGCCGAAGTTGGTGATCGAGGTGAGGTCACGCTCGGTGGCGTTGACGAGCTGGGCGATGGTGTTGATGCCCGCGCGCTTCAAGCAGTTGCGCGAACGCTCGGTGAGACCGAGCTCTTCGATGCGGATGTCCAGCTCGCTCGCGGCGGCCTGCGCGGTGCCGACGTCGCCGAGTTCGAGCGACGGGGCCTCCTCGTCGAAGCTGCCGATGAGGCTGACCAACGAGCCGAGGGTCTTGCCAGCCGAGGCGAGCGCCTCACGCGGGCTGATCGAACCGTCGGTCTCGATGTCGATCACGAGGCGGTCGAAGTCCTTGCTCTGCTCGACGCGCACGGGCTCGATCTCGAAGCTCACGCGACGAACGGGCGTGAAGATCGCGTCCAGGGGAATGACGCCGATGGTCGAGGAGCCCTTGTTGCCCTCGGCACCGACGTAACCCTTGCCACGCTCGACGGTGAGCTCGAAGGTGAGCGCGCTCTTGGCGTTGGTCAGGTAGGCCAGGTGCAAATCGGGGTTCAAGATCTCCACGTCAGCGGTCGTCGAGAGGTCGCGCGCGGTGACCGGTCCCTCGGAGCGCTTGTCGAGGCGCAACGTAACGGGCTCGTCCGAGTGGACGATGAGCAGCAGGTCCTTCAGGTTCAAGCAGATGTCCTGGACGTCTTCCTTCACGCCTTCGATGACGCCGAACTCGTGCAGCACGGCGTCGAACTTCACGCGCGTGGCGGCCGCTCCGGGGATCGACGAGAGCAGCGTGCGACGTAGCGAGTTGCCGAGCGTGTGGCCGAAGCCGGGATCGAGCGGACCGATGCCGAAGGACTGGCGGTGGTTGACTTCTTCGCCGAGGGCTTCGATGGTGGGGCGTTGGATGATCAACATGGGGACTCCTTAAAGATCTAAAAAACTGTGGTTACTTCGAGTACAACTCGACGATGAGTTGCTCTTGAATCGATTCGTCTATTTGCTCGCGCTGGGGTACGACGCGAACGGTGACCGAAAAGCCGTTGTCGCCCTTCTCGAGCCAGCCCGGGACCGTCCGGTCCAGGACGTCGAGGTTGCGCTTGACGTTGAAATTGTCGCGGGTCACGGCCTTGAGGGCGACGACCTCGCCGGGACGCACGCGGTACGAGGGGATCGTGACGCGCTTGGCGTTGATCGTCACGTGACCGTGACGAACTAACTGACGCGCTTGGGCGCGCGACGCGCCCCAACCCGCGCGGTAGGCGACGTTGTCGAGGCGGCACTCGAGGAACTGCAGCAGGTTCGTACCGGTCATGCCCGGACGTCGGCTCGCCTCCTCGTAGAGGTTGCGGAACTGCTTTTCGAGGATGCCGTAGATTCGACGGGCCTTCTGCTTCTCGCGAAGCTGGGTGAGGTATTCCGAGCCCTGGCGCTGGCGGTCACGACCGTGCATGCCCGGCGGGAAGGCGCGGGTCTGGCGGTCCGAGTTCTCGGCGACGGGGCACTTCAAGGTGAAGCAGCGCTCGCCCTTCAGGTAGAGCTTGGTGCGCTCACGGCGACAGAGACGGCACACGGGTCCGGTGTAGCGGGCCATCGCTAACCCCTCCGACGTTTCTTGGGCCGACACCCGTTGTGAGGCAGCGGCGTGACGTCCTTGATGGCGACGACCTCGATGCCAGCGGCGGCGATCGAACGGATGGCGGTCTCGCGGCCCGAACCGGGTCCTCGCACCAATACGTCGACCTTCTTCACGCCGTGTTCCATCGCGGCGCGCGCACACTTCTCGGCGGCGAGTTGGGCGGCGTAGGGCGTGGACTTACGTGAACCCTTGAAACCGACCTGACCCGACGAGGCCCACGACAGCACGTTGCCCTCAGGGTCGGTGATCGAGACGATCGTGTTGTTGAACGAACTCTTGATGTGCGCGACGCCGAAGGCGACGTTCTTTCGTTCCTTGCGACGACCCTTGCGGACCGTGGTTGGCTTGGCCATTACTTCGTTACCTTCTTCTTACCAGCGACGGTGCGCTTAGGTCCCTTGCGGGTGCGAGCGTTGGTGCGGGTGCGCTGTCCGCGCACGGGCAGGCCCTTGCGGTGACGGATGCCCTGCAAGCAGTTGATCTCCATCTTGCGCTTGATGTCCTGGGCGACGTCGCGGCGACGGTCACCTTCGACGGTGAGGTTCTGGTCGATGTAGGCACGCAGTTTGTTGACGTCAGCTTCGCTGAGGTCCTTCACGCGCGTGGACTCGTCGATTCCCGTCGCGGCGCAGATCTGCTCCGCGGTCGTTGGTCCGACACCAAAGATGTACGTGAGTGCGATCACCGTCCGCTTTTCGCGGGGGATGTCGACTCCGGCAATACGGGCCATGTTCTTCCTCTCCTAGCCCTGACGCTGCTTGTGACGCGGGTTCTCGCAGATCACGCGCACGTGACCGGCCCTACGAATGACCTTGCACTTCTCGCACATGGGCTTGACGCTGGCGCGGACCTTCATGTCTTTTCTTTCTCGAACGAAACGGAAACTGAGTTATTTGTACCGGTAGGTGATGCGTCCACGGGTCATGTCGTAGGGCGTGATCTCGACTTGGACCTTGTCGCCGGGAAGGATACGGATGCGGTGCATGCGCATCTTTCCTGAACTGTGGGCGAGAACGGTGTAGCCGTTCTCCAGCTCCACGCGGAACATGGCGTTTGGTAGAGGCTCGACGACGGTCCCTTCGACGGTGAACGCGTCTTCCTTTGGCTTACTCAGGTTCTTCTCCTTGTGTGGGTAATACGACGTCAAAGGGCAAAAAGCTCCTTGACGGATGGACCTCTCGCTTCCAAGAGGTCGGCTGACCATTCTACCGGAAAACTCCCGGAAAGCAAAAGCCGGCCGAATGCCTCGCGGCCGGCGGATGTCCGGCGACCGAAAAACCCCGATATGTGACCAGAGCCCCTAGTGACTACGCCTAAACGTCGACAATGCTTGGTGAATGACGGAACCGTCCAGGACCCTGGTACCTGAGTCTATACACCGCGATGAATGCGTCAGCCTGCTGGGGGCCGCCGCCCTCGCGCGGGTCGTTATCTCGGTCAAATGCCTGCCCGTCGCCCTGCCAGCACGAATTGCCCTGATAGAGGGCAATTTCGTACTGCTCGCCAGCTCGGACCCCGCCGTGACCCTGGCCGCCGAGCGCGGGGACGTCGTCTCGCTGCAGATCGACGGCCTCGAAGCCGACGGCCACACCTGGTCTGTGATGGCCTCGGGCATCGCCAAACTGGCCACTGGACAGTCGCCGCCCAATGAGATCATGCGCCAGGCCCTCGATCGAGGCGCCACTTTCGTGTTGTTGCCGCTCTCGGTGGTGGTCGGCCAGCGGGGCTAGCCCCTTTCGCACCAAGTTGGAGGCACCAGGAATCGACTACCGGGCGCAAACGGAGTGTGGCAGGCTCTCGGTGATGCCGTTTCACCAAATCAGGGACCCCGAGAGGCTCCACGCGCTCATTGACGCCATCTTGCTCATCGAAGCTGACGCGAACCTGACGACGCTGTTAGAGAACATCGTCGAGAGCGCCACCACGCTGGTGGGCGCCCGCTACGGCGCCCTCGGCGTGCTGGCGAGTGACGGTACGACGCTGTCGAGTTTCATCACCCACGGTCTGGACGACCGGCGACGCGCACTGATCGGCGAACTACCGCGCGGCCACGGGGTGCTCGGTGAGACGATCCGGCTCGCACGGACGCTGCGAGTTGACGACCTGTCGTCGCACGACGGCAGTTCGGGATTTCCCCCGCACCACCCGCCCATGACCCAGTTCCTCGGGGTGCCGGTCATCGTCGAAGACGGCACGGTCTTCGGGAACCTCTATCTCACCGACCCGCTCTCGGGCAAACCCTTCAGTCCCGAGGACGAGGACCTCGTGGCGGGATTCGGGCGCGCGGCCGGACTCGTGATCGACCAGGCCAAGTTGCGAAGTCACGTGCGCGATCTCACTATCGCCGAAGAGCGCGAACGACTCGCGCGCGACCTGCACGACACCGTCATCCAACGGCTCTTCGGCGTCGGTCTCTCGTTGCAACTCACCCTCTCGGGCTCGCTCGAGGACCGGGTGCGCGAGCGCATCAACACCTCGCTCGACGAACTCAACGAGACCATCCACGACATCCGTACCACCATCTTTGAGATCGACCAGGAGAGTAGCGAGGTCGACTCACTCGAACAGCGCATCGAGACACTCACCGTCGAAGTCGCCTCTCGCCTCGGCGTCCAGGTGCATCTCAAGACCTTGGCGGGCATCGACGACTTGGTGGCGCCGCACTGCGCCCAGCACGTCGTGCAGGCCTTGCGCGAGATCCTCTCGAACATCGTGCGCCACTCCCAGGCCCAACGAGTCGACGTCGACTTGAGCATCGACGAGAACATGCTCGTGCTGCTGGTCAATGACGACGGGGTCGGCTTCGCCTCGGCCGCGAGCGGCGGGCGGGGGCTGCGCAACCTCGCCTCGCGAGCCCGCGACCTGGGCGGCGATTGTTACGTAGACTCAGAGATCGGCCACGGTACGCAGGTGCGGTGGACCGCGAACCGACTGGACTGACGTGATCCGACTCTTCCTCGTTGACGACCATGAGATCGTCCGGCGCGGACTGCGCGAACTGCTCGAGTCGAACGAGGACCTCAAGGTGGTCGCCGAGGCGGGCAACCTCGAAGAGGCGCTCAGCATTTCACTCGACGAGGTTGACGTCGCCGTGCTCGACGTGCGCCTGCCCGACGGCAGTGGCGTGGACCTCTGTCGCTCGCTGCACGAACAGCGCCCCGATCTGGCGTGCCTGATGCTGACGTCCTTTGCCGACAACGAGGCGCTCAACGCGTCGATGCTCGCGGGAGCTCGTGGCTACGTGTTAAAGAACGTGCGCGGCGACGACCTCGTCAACTCGATTCGCCGGGTCGCCGCGGGCGAGACCCTCATGACCGCAGAACAACTCGATCGCGCCAAAGAGCGCCTGCGCCGACAGATCGCCGAGGACGTTCGACTCGAGAGTCTGAGCGGCCAGGAACGTCGTATCCTCGAACTGCTAAGCGAGGGCATGAGCAACCGCGAGATCGCCGACGTGATGTTCCTCGCCGAGAAGACGGTCAAGAACTATGTGTCGAACCTGCTCGCCAAGCTCGGCTACCAGCGTCGCACCGAAGCCGCGCTCTTCGCTCAGCGTCAGTTCGATCGCACCCACCCGCGCGACTAAGGAAGCGTGAACACCTCGGGCCCGTTGTCGGTGACCGCAATCGTGTGTTCGAAGTGCGCCGAGAGTTGCCCGTCCTGGGTCATCACACCCCACCCGTCCTCGAGGACGTAGGTGTCGTAGGTTCCGACGTTGACCATTGGTTCGATGGCGAAGACCATGCCCTCTTTTAACGTCGGACCGGGCGTGCCCGGCCAGTAGTTGGGCACCTGGGGGCTCTCGTGCATCGCGGTGCCGATCGCGTGGCCGACGTACTCGCGCACCACCGAGAAACCCGCCGCCTCGGCCACGTCCTGGACCGCCCGGCCAACCTCGTGCAGACGGTTGCCGATGCGCAGTTGCTCGATGCCCGCCCACATCGATCGTTCGGTCACCTCGATCAACTGCTGGGCGAGATCACTGATCGTGCCCACCCCCGCGGTGTAGGCCGCGTCGCCGTGATAGCCCTCGATGATCGCTCCGCAGTCGATCGAGATGATGTCGCCCTCGACGAGCCGGTAACTGCCGGGGATGCCGTGGACGATCATGTCGTTNNGCCCCGCGCTTTTCGAGCACGGCGACAGCGACCTCGTTGAGTTGGCTCGTGGTCACGCCGGGGCGGATCGCCGCCCTCGTCGCCTCGTGCATCTCGGCGACGACCTTGCCGGCCTTGCGCATCTTGGCCAACTCCTCGGCCGATCGCCTCACGCGAGACCCCGTTCGCTGATGACGGCCATGAGAGCAGCGGTGACCTCGTCGGGACTCTGGGCGCCGTCGACGACGACGAGCAGTCCGCGTTCCTGGTAGAAGGCGAGCAGCGGCTCGGTGTCGCGTTCGTAGGCCTCGAGGCGCTTGACAATCGCTTCGGGCTGGTCATCCTTGCGTTGGATGACGTCGCCCCCGCAGTTCGAGCACGTGCCCGAGATCGCCTCGATATCGGTGTCCTTGTAGATGTTGCCGCACTCCTGACAGACCCGGCGCGACGAGAGCCGTTCGGTCACGAGCGACACGGGCACGTCCAGATTGATGCAGAGCTTGATGCCGTCCTCGCCGAGCAGCGTCTCGAGCGCCTCGGCCTGGAGGATCGTGCGCGGAAAACCGTCGAGCAACGCTCCGCGCGACGCGTCGGGCTCGCCAAAGCGCTGGTCCACGAGACGGATCACCAGGTCGTCCGAGACCAGGGCGCCCGCGTCCATGATGGCCGCCACCTCGCGCCCGAGCGGCGAGTCGGCCTTGACCGCGGCGCGCAACATGTCGCCCGTCGAGACGTGGGGTATGGCGTAGGCCTCAGCGAGACGCTTGCACTGCGTACCCTTGCCTGCGCCTTGTTTGCCAAGAACGACCAGGTTTAGACGTGGCATTGCTACCTCTTCAGGAATCCCTCGTAGTTGCGCATCATGAGCTGGGAGTCAATCTGACGCATCGTCTCGAGGGCCACGCCCACCGCGATCAGCAAGGTCGTTCCGTAGTAGGGGAATCGGTTGATGTTCCACAGGGCCATGAGAATCGACGGGATTACCGCGACCGAGGCGAGGAAGAGTGCTCCCACGACCGTCAGTCGACTGAGCATCTTGGCGAAGTACTTCTCGGTCGGCAGACCCGGGCGGATGCCCGGCACGAAGCCTCCCTGTTGGCGCAGCATCTCGGCTTGCTGGTGGGGCTCGAAGGCGATGTAGACGTAGAAGAACGTGAAGGCGAGGATGAGCAGGAAGTCCGAGAAGATGTAGAAGAAGCTCGTCGGGTGCAGCGAGGAGTTCACGAAGTTCTGGAAACTCGTCCAAGGCACGATGTTGCTCATCAACACCGGGATGTAGAGCACCGAGGACGCGAAGATGATCGGGATAACGCCGGACTGATTGACCTTGAGCGGGATGTACGTGCTGTTGCCACCCATCTCACGTCGACCGACGACACGGCGTGCGAAGGTCACCGGGATTCGTCGTTGCCCGTTGTCCATGAAGACGATGAGCACCAGCAACGCGATCGAGACCGCGAGGATGACGAAGAACTTGGCGGGGCCGCCCTCGCTCCAGACCGCGTGGCCGCCCGAGGGCATTCCGGCGACGACGTTGGCGAAGATCAACAGACTCATGCCCTGGCCAATGCCGCGCTGGGTGATGAGCTCGGCGAGCCACATGACGAACGCGGTTCCCGCGGTCATGATCGCGACCATGAACAGACCCAGGCCCAAGGTGAACTTCGGGATGAGGTCGATGTTAAAGCCGAGCAGCGCTTGGTCGTGGCCGTGGAAGGCGTAGATGAGCCCCGTCGACTGCAGCAGCGCCAGGGCGATGGTGAGATAACGGGTCGTCTGAGTTATCTTTTTTTGACCCACCGCCCCCTGGTCGCGCCACTCACCGAGCTTGGGGATGACGGTCGTGAGCAACTGGATGACGATTGAACTGGTGATGTAGGGCATGACGCCCAAACCGAACACGGCGAGGCGGGTCAGCGCGCCACCCGAGAAGAGGTTGAGGAAGCCCAGCACCCCGCTCGCCCCCGCCTTGGACTGCAACAGCTGAACCTGCGACCAACTCACACCGGGGATCGGGATGTTGGCGCCCGCCTGGTAGAGGCAGATGATCGCGATGGTGAAAAGGACCTTGTTACGAAGGTCCGGTACACGAAAGATGTTCGAGAGTCTGCGCAGCACAGTTCAGTCCTTAGCGGTTCTGGTGTTGGTTGCCCGAGGCTGGTGGTCGAACCGCGAAGGGCAGGTCGATTTCGGTCGTGGTACCGCCGGCCGCTTCGATGGCGGCCTTGGCGGACGCGGAGAACGCGTGAGCCGAGACGTTGAGCGCCGAGGTGACCGTGCCGCGTCCGAGCACCTTGACCAGGTCCTTCTTGCGCGCGAGGCCTCGCGCGACGAGCACGTCGGGGTTGACGTCACTGACCCCTAGCGCGACGAGCGCGTCGAGGTTGACGGGCGTGTACTCCACGCGAAAGGGGTTCGTGAAACCCTTCAGCTTGGGGATGCGCTGGAGAAGCGGCAACTGGCCGCCCTCGAAGCCCGCGGGGATCTGGCGGCGGGCCTTTTGGCCCTTGGTGCCACGGCCCGCGGTCTTGCCGCCCTTACCGCCGATACCGCGACCGACGATCTTCTTGCGATGCGTCGAGCCTTCGGGTGACTTGAGATCGTGCAACTTCATTCGTTGACCTCTTCTACTTTGATCAGGTGGGGTACGCGAGCGATCATGCCGTGGATCTCAGGACGATCCGGCAGCACGTTGGACTGGCCGATGCCACGAAGACCGAGCGCGCGCAGGGTCCCGCGGTGCTTGGGCTTGGTCGCGATCGCCGAACGGATCTGGGTGACTTTCAATTGGGTCATGGACTACGCCTCCGTCTTGAACAGGTCGCCCTCGCGCTGACGCTCGCGATAAGCACGAAGGGTTCCCGAGGGGATCACGTGCTCGGGCGACTGGTCGCGCAGGGCCGCGATGTCCTCGGGCCGACGTAGTTGCTTGAGACCGTCGATCGTCGCGTGCGCGACGTTGATGCCGTTGGGTGAACCGAGCGACTTGGCGATGATGTCCTTCACGCCCGCCATCTCGAGGATCGCGCGCGCGGCGCCGCCGGCGATGACGCCGGTGCCGGGAGCCGCGGGCTTCATGAGCACGCGACCAGCACCCGAGGCGCCGATGACGGGATAGACAATGGTCGTGCCCGCGATCGGCACGTCGAAGAGGTTCTTGCGCGCCTCTTCGATGCCCTTTTGCACCGCGAGCCCCGCTTCTTTGGCCTTGCCGTAGCCGAGGCCGACCCGGCCGTTGCGGTCCCCGATCACCATCAGCGCGGTGAACGAGAAACGCCGTCCGCCCTTGACGACCTTGGACACGCGGTTGACCTTGATGGTCCGCTCTTCGAACTGTTCTACGTCACTCATTAAAACTCCAGTCCATCGGCGCGAAGCTGGTCTGCGAAGGCAGCCACGCGGCCGTGGTAGTCGAACCCACCTCGGTCAAAGACCACGGTGGTGATGTTGGCGGCCTTCGCGCGCTCGGCGAGGAGCTTGGCGACGGCCTTGGCCCCGTCCACGTTGCCGTGGACGCTTGACTTCAGTGAAGCCTCGACCGACGACGCGGCGGCCAGGGTGACGCCCTGGGTGTCGTCGATGATCTGGGCCGAGATGTGCTTGTTCGTGCGGCTCACCGCGACGCGTGGGCGCTCGGGCGTACCCGACAACTTGTTGCGGATGCGCTTGTGGCGACGCTCGCGCAGTTCTCTCGTAGTACGTGCCATTACTTCGCAGCCTTTCCAGCCTTGCGCGCCACTCGCTCACCGAGGTAGCGCACGCCCTTGCCCTTGTAGGGCTCAGGCTTACGGATCTTACGGATGGTCGCGGCCACCTGGCCCACGACCTCCTTGTCGGCACCTTTGACGATCACGCGCGTGGGTGCGGGCACCTCGAAGGTGATGCCTTCGGGCGCGGTGAACTTGACGGGGTGCGAGAAACCCAGAGCGAGGTCGAGCACGCCCGGCGCTCCGGCCGCGGCGCGATAACCGACGCCGATGATTTCGAGTTCCTTGGACCATCCTTCGGTCACGCCGGTAACCATGTTGGACACGAGCGTACGGGTCAGCCCGTGCAACGCCCGGTAGGCGGTCTCGTCGTTCAGGCGATCGACGTTCAACTGGTCGCCGTCTTGGTGCAACGTGATGCCCTCGGGCAGGATCCGCGTCATGGCACCGTTGGGGCCCTTGACGCTGACGATCCCGTCGGCGACCGAGACGGTCACCGAGGACGGCACGGTGATGGGGTTACGGCCAATACGTGACATCAGCGGTTCTCCTTGGATGACGTCGAGTTACCAGACATAACAGAGCACCTCGCCGCCCAACTTGGCCTTGCGGGCTTCGCGGTCGGTCATGAGTCCGTGGCTCGTCGACACGACGGCCACGCCGACGCCGCCGAGCACCTTGGGCATCTGGTCGGACTTCTTGTAGATGCGAAGACCGGGCTTGGACACGCGCTTGATACCGACGATCGTCTTGCGACGGTCCTCGGAGTACTTAAGCGAGATCTCGAGGGTCGAGCCGGGCCTACCCTCGGACTTGGTCACGGTGAATCCCGAGATGAAGCCCTCCTTCTCAAGGACCTTGGCGAGGTTCTCCTTCAACTTCGAACTGGGCATCTTGACGGTGTCGAACATCGCGGAGTTCGCGTTGCGGATCCTGGTCAGCATGTCGGCGATGGGGTCAGTCATAGTCATAGCTGTCCTCCTACCAACTCGCCTTGGTCACGCCGGGAACCTCGCCGGCGTGCACCATCACACGCAGGCAGATGCGGCATAGACCGAACTTGCGATACACCGAGCGAGGACGACCACAACGTTCGCAGCGCGTGTAGGCGCGTGTCGAGAACTTGGGGGTCTTCTGCTGCTTAATACGAAGGGCTTTCTTAGCCATGTCTATCGATTCTCCTGCTTGAAGGGAAAGCCGTACGCGCGAAGGAAAGCGCGTCCCTGCTCATCGTTGGTGGCCGTGGTGACGATGGTGATGTCAAAGCCACGCGGCGCGTCGATCTTGTCGTAGTCGACCTCGGGGAAGATCAGCTGGTCGTTCACCCCGAAGGTGTAGTTCCCGTGACCGTCGAACGACTTGGGCGACAGACCACGGAAGTCACGGATGCGCGGGATCGCGAGGCTGAGCAGTCGATCGAAGAACTCCCAGGCCCGGTCCCCGCGCAGGGTGACCTTGACGCCGATGGGCTGCTCCTCGCGCAGCTTGAAGCTCGCGATCGACTTCTTGGCGCGCGTCACCACGGGCTTTTGGCCCGTGATCAGTTCGAGGTCGCGCTGGGCGCCCTCGAGCAGTGACGCCTGCTGGGTCGCCTTGCCGACGCCCGAGTTGAGCACGATCTTGGTGAGGCGCGGAACCTGCATGATGTTGTCCAGACCGAGCTCGTCTTTCAAGGCCGGACGGATCTCCTGGTCGTAGCGGACCTTCAGACGCGGGCGGGTTTGGGTACTCATAGCGTCTCTCCACACTTGCGACAGACGCGCACCTTGGTGCCGTCAGCGATCTTGTAGCCCACCTTGGCGGGTCCCTTGTGACCAGCGCACCACAGGGCGACGTTGGACACGTGCAGGGGCATCAACTTGTCGATGATGCCGGCCTGCATGGTCGCACCCGCCTGCTTGGTGTGACGCTTGGCGATGTTGAGGCCGTCCAGGATGACCTTGTTGCTCGCGGGCATGGCCTCTTCGACTTGAGCGCGCTCGCCACGGAACTTGCCCGACAGGACCAGCACGTCGTCGCCTTTACGAATCTTCATTACAGCACCTCCGGCGCCAGGGAAATAATGCGCATGAACTTCTTGTCGCGTAGCTCGCGTCCGACCGGCCCGAAGATGCGGGTACCGCGCGGCTGGAGCTGATCGTTGATCAGCACGGCCGCGTTCTCGTCGAACTTGATGTAGGAGCCGTCGGGACGGCGGCGTTCCTTCGAGGTGCGAACCACCACGCAGCGAACGACGTCACCCTTCTTCACGGCGGCGCCCGGGATGGCGTCCTTCACGGTGGCGATGAAGACGTCACCGATCGAGGCGTAGCGACG
>DKEO01000042.1:0-51376 GCA_002452255.1 Ferrimicrobium sp. UBA6820 | reverse complement strand
TCAAACGCGGACCCCCTCGTCTAAAGAGGGCCAAGCAGTCGTCGAATTCCTGGTCGGTGCCGTAGTAGGGGTCAGCGACGTCCAAGTCCAGACCGGGTTCGAGGAGGTTTCGAAAGAGGATCACGATGGTGTCGCGATTCGTCAGTCGCTCACGGGCCTCGCGCGCGTGCTCTCGTGACATGGCGATGACGAGATCGTGAGNNCGAGGCGAGGAAGTCGTCGTGGGCCACGAGGTCGCGGGCGAAGACCTCGGCCATGGGGGAGCGACAGATGTTGCCCGTACAGATCATGGCCACGTCGAGCCGGTCCGGGGCCATCGTCCTCTTTCCTTGTGAACAAGTTCTAATTTCGCCTCTCAGCCGTTCCGCGCGCGTCTGGCCTGGGAGAAACGGTACGATAACAGGAAGATCAGACGGAAGGAGATGCGATGCCACTTTCAGAGCATGAGCAGAAGATTCTGGCTGAACTCGAAGAATCCCTTTCGAAGCAAGATCCAAGGTTCGCGAAGAACGTCCGTGAGACCAACGTGTACTCACACGGTGGGCGTCGCGTGCGTTGGGGAATCCTCGGCTTCGTGGCGGGACTCTTGATCCTTGTGTTGTTCTTCTCGCAGTCCACGTTATTGGGACTGTTCGGCGTCGCGCTGATGTTCGTGTCAGCCGTCGTGATCGAGCGTAATGCTCGACTGCTGGGACGTGCTTCCTGGCAGGACATCACGCGTACACCGCAAGGTGACGACGCCCACGCGAACCTGGGTCCGCGGACCCGTTCGCTTCGCGACTGGTTGTCGCGTCAGCGCCACAAGAGCGAATGACCGGCGTCGGGTCTCCCGACACCGCACATCCGTGTCTCGCTCTGGACATCGGAGCGTCCAAGGCCGAATGCGCCGTCGTGGAAGGCAACGCCACGATCTCTCGTCGCGAGCGGATCGAGGTGGGCGAACAAGGCGACCGGCTCCTTGAGGGGATTGTTGACCTCGTAAGTCGAGTACGTGGCCGCACGCCGTACCGTTTGCTGGGGGTGGGCTGCGCGGGGCCGATGACCAGAGGCGGCGAATCCGTCTCGCCACTCAACATTCCGGCATGGCGTGACTTCGCGCTACGCGACAAACTCGAAGAGGCCCTGGAACTTCGAGTGCACGTGGACGGCGACGCGCGAGCCCTCGCCCTCGCCGAAGGGACCTTTGGTGCAGCGCGCGACGATGAGTCCTACGTGTCGATGGTTGTGTCAACCGGTATCGGCGGCGCGATCGTCCTCGACGGCCGACTACTCGATGGTGAGACCGGCAATGCCGGACACCTGGGCCACTTGAACGTCGTACCGAACGGACGACTCTGCGCCTGCGGAAGTTACGGCTGTCTCGAAGCCGAGGCCTCCGGTCGGGCCATTGAGGACATCACGGGTCGCCCTTCGGTCGAAGCTGACGCGTCGGTGCGGTCGCGTTGTGCCGACCTCGTCGGTCGAGCGATCGGGACCCTCGCGTCGGTGCTCGACTTCTCGCACTGCTACGTCGCGGGCTCCGTGGCGCTGGGTTTCGGCGAAGAGTTCTTCGAACAGGCCAATAAGTCGGCGCGCGCCGTGGCGATGATGCACTATTCGTCGCACGTCGAGATTCGTCGGTCGCCGTTGGGCGCGGACGGACCCCTTTTGGGTGCGGCGATGGTGGGTTGGCGGGGAGAACTCCCGTGAAGTCCCCCAAAGTGGATCTCGTGAACTACCTCGTTCGTCATCCTTTCGCGACGCCGACGTTGGTGCGCGCCGGATGGCGACTGCGACGCCCAGGGTGGTGGCACCATTCGCCGTTCTTGCCGGTAGCTCCTCGCGCGTACTGGGAGTTTCGCGTCGCCACGGCGACGGGCGACCCGAAGGTCGCGCCGCGAGCCAACGAGATGGTCCAAGCCGCTCGCTGGTCGTTGCGTCAACGGGTCGGGCGGTAGGTGGCTCGTGGGTCGAGTACTCCTGTTGAACGCGACCTTCGAACCACTCCAGTTGGTGAGCGAGCGCCGCGCCGTGGTCTTGATGTTGGCGGGTAGGGCTGAACCCATCGTCACGGCCGAAGAGCCAGCGGTTTGTCGGTCCGCCACCGTGACCGTCGAGATTCCGGCCATCGTACGACTTCACGACATGGTCAAGTTGCCCACCAAGGTACGCACCCCGCCGCTTACGCGACGTTCGTTGCTCCTTCGCGACAGTTACCGCTGTGCGTACTGCCTCGAGCACGCCGACACGATTGACCACGTCGTGCCGCGCAGTCGTGGGGGCGAGCACGCGTGGACGAACGTCGTGGCGGCGTGTCGTCGACACAATATGCAAAAGGGTGACAAGTTGCTCGAAGAGATCGGTTGGCGGATGCACTTCGAACCTCGCGTGCCCGATGGACCGTGGTGGCGCTGGCGCCACGTGCCCGACCCCGATCCGCTCTGGGCGCCGTATCTTCCGCGCGCCTCGTGAATGAAGTCGTCAACGAGCTCTACGACTACTCGGCCCTGAGGTCCCTTAACGAGCCCACGGCGTTCGTGCCTGAACTCACGCGGTCAGTCGTCGTACTCGGTGGGAGCCAGTCGAGCGACGTCTTAGAACCGGCGCGAAGCAGCGAACTGGCGCTGCGCCGGCGTCGCGGTGGCGGCGGGCTGGTCCTGCTACAACCCGGCGACGTCTGGGTCGATTGGTGGATACCGGCTGATGACGAACGCTGGTCCAAGGACGTGCACGTCAGTTCGATCCGCTGTGGCGCGATCTGGCGCGACGTCCTCGCACCGCTCGTACAAGAAGAGGTCACCGTGCACGAGGGGCCACTCGAGGGTGACGTCGCCCACCGGGTCGTCTGCTTTGCCGGCAAGGGACCGGGGGAGGTCTTCGTCGGTGGTCGAAAGGCCGTAGGGGTGACGCAGTGGCGCGTGCGCGAGGGTATCTTCCTTTCGACGGTGCTGCACGCCCATGACTCGCACGACGTCCTGGCCCTGTTGCGCACGGTACCTCCCGGGCTCGCGGAGGCTCTCGACCACCAGGTGCTCTCGAGCCTCGGCGTTGACCCCGACCAGCTCACGGATGGACTGACCCGAGTTTCGGGGCCAGTCAAGGTTCTTCGTCCGAAACTGATCGCCTAGGATCTCTCACCTTTCGGGTTGGCGGTGGGTGTCGACCCGTCCCTTGACGCCTCTGGCGACTCAAAACGGGCTAAAAACCACCAAAAGTGGGTCGGGTTGGTGCTCGGTGGAGTCATGTGGTGTAATGTGGCTCGAAGTGGGGCAAAGTGGTGACTCACTGGAGGGATGGCCATGCAGGGATTCGTGGGGCAGTTTCAGCACTCGCTGGACGTCAAGGGACGCCTCATCCTGCCCGCGAAGTTCCGCCCCGAGTTCGAACGCGGTGGCCATCTGAGCCCCAACTCCGAAGGGTGTGTCGCGCTGTGGACGCCGGGAGAGTTCGCTCGCAAGAGCGAGGAGTACCTCGCCGAAAGTCGAAGCGGCGGGCCCTTGGGGCGCCAGCACGCCCGTTACTGGGCGGCCAACTCCTCGGACGTCGAGTTCGATAAGCAAGGGCGTTTCGCGCTGCCTCCGGCGATCCGCGACTTCGGACGCTTAGTGGGCGACGTGTTGATCGTGGGCGTGCTCGACCACATCGAACTCTGGAATCCCGCGACCTACGGCGAGCAGGTCAACTCCGCTGAGGAGATGTTCAAACAAGGCAGTAACTAGTGCAAGGAGTTCATGAGCAGTACCGGCCGCGGACCATGCGCAGCCTGGCAATCGTGAAGTCGGGTCGAGAAACCTCCTCCGCCCTCTCGCTCGGCTTCACGATTGAAAGGCTGCAGATGGCCCACGACACCTACCACCAACCAGTCCTCGTGCAAGAAATTGTCGAGTTGTTCGCCGGTCTCGGGGCCGGGGTGGTGGTGGACGCCACGCTGGGCGGGGCCGGCCACTCCTTCGCCATTCTCGAACGCGCGCCGCAGCTTCGGGTGCTCGGCATCGACCGCGACCCCGACGCCCGTGACGCGGCCCGAGTGCGCCTGGCCTCGTTTGGGGATCGTTCAAAGATTGTCGACGCCACGTTTGCCGACCTCACTCGTGTGGTGCATGAGAACGGTGAGTTCCTCAACGGCGACGCCGTCGTCGGGGTTCTAATGGACCTCGGCGTCTCCTCGCACCAGTTGGATGATCCGACACGCGGCTTCTCCTTTCGCGCGGACGCCCCCTTGGATATGCGCATGGATCCAACGCGGGGCGAGACGGCTGCGCACTACCTCGCGCGCGTCGACGCTCACGAGTTCGCTCGCCTACTGCGTGCCAACGGCGAGAATCGCTTCGCGGGGGCTATTGCCAAGTCCGTGCTCGAGCGTCAGCCCCAGACCACCTTCGAACTCACTGACGCCGTCGAGCGCGCGGTGCCCATGGCCGCGCGAAGGCGGGGCCACGTAGCCACGCGGGTCTTCCAGGCGTTGCGCGTCGAGGTCAATCAAGAAGCCGAGCAGCTGGACGCGGGCCTCGAGTCGGCGCTGGACGTGCTCGCGCCCGCGGGAGTCGTGGCCGTGATCTCGTATCACTCGGGCGAGGACCGGATGGTCAAGGCGGTGCTGCACGAGGCGGCCACGGGCGGCTGTACGTGTCCGCCCGAACTGGGTTGCGTGTGCGGAGCCGTGGGTCGGGTCACCGTGTTCAAGGCGAGTGCGCAGTTGGCCAGCGCCGCCGAGGTCGCGACGAATCCGAGAGCACGCTCCGCGCGCTTGCGCATCGCGCGCAAGGTGGCGCCATGAGCGTCATCAGCTTTCCGCGTCGGATCGAGACCCGACCTTCGCGCCCCCAATCCCCACCTGTCGCGCGCGAGCGAGTGCGGCGTCGGCATCTCTCGGCGGTCTGGACCAGGTCATCGACGCCGAGGAAGTCAGCCTTCGTCCTGACCGCGGCCCTCGTGATCTCGATCTCGGGCAGTATGTTCGTCGCGAACCGCCAGATGCAGATCCATCAGTTGCAGAACCAGTTACTGCAAGATCAATCGGCCTACGCGGTCCAGATCGGTTCACTCACCGAGAAGTCGGCACCTAGCTTGATCGCCTCCCAGGCGGGATCGCTTCACTTGGTCGAGCCGGTTACGGTGACGCAAGTCCCTTCCACGTCACTTGATGTGATCTTGCCGCTGCCGAAGTTCTCGGGTTACGCACCGGTCACGTCAAGGACGATTCGGTGAGCGCGCACTACACCTCGACCCACGCCCGCACCCGCGTCGCTCGCAAGCCGCCTCGCACCTTGTCGCGGATGCCCCGAAGGATCAATCTGCTGCGCGCCGTGCTCGTCCTGACGTTCCTTCTGCTCGCCCTTCGGCTGTTCCAGATCCAGATCGTCAACCACGTGCGCTACGCCAAGATGTCGGTGGCCCAGGTCCGGGTGGATCTGCCGACGAGTGCACTGCGCGGGGGGATCTACGATCGCAACGGGCAGATCTTGGCGGTTTCGCGACCAACCTCGCTGGTGATCGCCGACGACTTCCAGATCAAGAATCCGCTACGCGAGGCAGAGGCAATGTCGCCGATCGTGAAGGTCCCGGTCGCCCACCTCGTATCGCTGCTGTCCGAGAAGAACGGCTACGTGGTGGTGAACAAGCAGTTGGATCTGAGCGACGGAAGGCGCATGACCAATGACGCGTTTCCGGGCATCGTCGTCCAGTCGTCCTCGATCCGAAGTTACCCCAACGGCACGTTGGCCGAGTCATTGCTCGGCGGCATCAACACCAAGGGGAGTGGCACGGCCGGTCTCGAGTACGAGTACCAGAAACAATTGGCGGGCCAGACCGGCGAGACGCGCGAATTCGTGTCGGCCTCGGGGGTCAACCTACCCGGCTCGCACAGCACGGTGATAAAGAAGGCCACGCCGGGTGTCGGACTCGAGTTGACCATTGACTCGTCGTTGCAGTTCGTCACCGAACGGGCACTCGCCAAGCAGTTGAAGGCGACGGACGGCGTCACCGGGGTGGCGGTCGTGATGGACGTCAAGACGGGCCAGATCCTGGCCGACGCGTCCCTGGTGAACACCGCCGCCGACCCGGGGGTCCTTGGCGCGACGCCCTCGTGGGGCAGTCCCGTCGGCGTACCCGGCGTTGATCAAACGATCAACAATCTGGCTTTCACGCAGGCGTACGAGCCAGGCTCGGTCTTTAAGGTCGTAACGTTCTCCGCCGCACTACAGGCGGGACTCATGACGCCGACCACGGTCTTCGCCGTGCCAAATTCGGTCCAGGTGGGGGGTCGGCATTTCCACGACGCCGAAGTGCACTCGCTCGAACACCTCACGGCCACGCAGGTCTTGGCACAATCCTCGAACATCGGTACCTACGAAGTCGGCTCCTTGGTCGGTGAGAACGGCATCCTCGCTCAGGTGGAGCGTTTGGGATTCGGTGCGACGACGTCGGTGAACTTCCCCGGCGAAACGTCGGGACTGCTCGTCAACGCCGACAACTGGTACCCCGCCGACCAGGTCGCGCTGCCGATTGGCCAGGTTGACGCCGTGCCACCAATCCAGGTCCTCGACGCGTACAACACGATCGCGAACAACGGTGTGCTCGTCGAACCGCAGCTCGTTCGCGGCTACGTCTACGCCAACGGCACCACCAGGGCCGCGCCCCGGAGCGCGACGCGTCAGGCGCTCACGCCCGCGGTCGCCAGCACCATGAACTCCATGCTCCAACAAGTGGTGTTGGACGGTACTGGTACCAACGCGATCATCCCCGGCTACAGCGTGGCCGGCAAGACCGGGACGGCCTCGATTCCTTATCCCGGCAAGGACGCTTTGCTGAGCGGCGCCTACAACGCGAGTTTCGTCGGCTTCGCTCCCGCGAACGCGCCGGTGTTGTCGATGATCGTGGTGATCGAGCGGCCCACCAGCACGATTTTCGGGGGCGCTGTTGCGGCACCGGTCTTTCAGCAGGTGATGTCCTACGCGTTGCACCACTACGGCATCCCGTCGAACGGTACGGTCGTGAAGCCCCTGAAGGGTGCGAACGCCAGCATCGGATCGGACGTGACCTGATGCAACTCGGCGACGTATTGGACGTAGTCGACCTTGACGTGCAAACGGCCAGCATCGAGATCACTCGGGTGGAGATCGACTCGCGACAGTGCGAACCGGGCACGCTCTTCTTCGCTCTGGCGGGCGAGTCCGTGCACGGTGCGAGCTTCGTGGACGACGCCGTGAGCCGCGGTGCGGTGGCGGTGGTGGCGAGTGCGAAGGTCAGGACCGACGTGGCCGTGGTCTTGGTGCCCGAGACTCAGTTGCGAGCACTGCTGGCGCGCGCGAGCGCCGCGATTGTCGGCAGGCCCGACGAGCACCTCGAGCTCGTGGGGGNNGGGTGTCCGCGTGCCCATCGCGGCCGTCACCGGTACGAACGGCAAGACGAGCGTCACCACCCTCGTGGCCGCGTTGGCGCGATCTCTCGGCTGGAACGCCGCCAACATCGGAACCCTGACCAACGAGAGGACGACTCCCGCACCCCCGGAGCTGTTTCGATCCATGGCCGACCTCGTAGGTACTTTCGACGCCACTCGAGGGCGTTCGGTCGTGGCACTCGAAGTCTCGAGTCACGCCCTCGACCAGCACCGAGTTGAGGGGCTGGCCTTCGCCGTCGTGGCCTTTACGAATCTCAGTCATGACCACCTGGACTACCACGGTTCGATGGAGAATTACTTCGCGGTCAAGGCGTCGTTGTTCAGCGTCGAGCATGCGGCTCGCGCGGTCGTCTGGTGCGACGACCCCTACGGCGAGCGCCTCGCTGAGATGACCAAGTTGCCGCTCACGCGCGTTCGACGCAGTGACGCCAAGGATGTGGTCGCCTCGCTACGTGGCACGATGTTCTTTTGGCGAAGTCATCTGGTCAACACCTCACTGATCGGCGACTACAACGTGGACAACGCGTTGATGGCGATGGAGATCTTGCGTGCGCTCGGAGCGAACGAGGCGTCCATCGCGTCGGCGATGGCGGGAGTCGCGGCGGTGCCCGGACGATTCGAGGTCGTGGGCGACGATGACGTGGTCGTGATCGTGGACTACGCCCACACCCCCGAAGGCCTTCGCCGGCTGCTCGAGGGCGTTCGCGCGCTCGTCGAGGGGGGCCGGGTCATTACGGTCTTTGGCTGTGGGGGCGATCGGGATCGGGCCAAGCGTCCCGAAATGGGTGAAGTCGCGTCGACCAACTCAGAAATAACCATCGTGACCTCGGATAACCCGCGCTCCGAGTCGCCTGATGCCATTATTGATGCCATCATCGCGGGAACGGTGCAAGGGGCCACGGTGCTTCGCCAGAGCGATCGGCGCCTCGCCATCGCCCAAGCGCTTACGTTGGCGAAGTCCGGTGACGCGGTGGTGATCGCGGGCAAGGGTCACGAGTCCACACAGGTCATTGGCGACCTGGTGGCGCCTTTCGATGATCGAGTCGTGGCGAGGGAATTGCTGAAGTGAGGACGAAATGTTGAGTTTGATGGAATCAGGTGGTTGTGGGTTCTTGGTCGCCCTTTTCTTCACGCCCCTGTGGATTCGATTCGTTCGTGAACGATCGCTCGGCCAACAGATTCGTGAGGATGGACCGGCGACCCACCACGCCAAAGCGGGTACGCCCACACTGGGCGGTGTCATCATCGTCTTCGCCGCTTCGGTGGGTTACCTCATGGGACACGTGGGAACTTCGATCGACTTCACTCGCGCGGGGATCCTCGCGCTCGCGGTGACGGTGTCGTCGGGGCTGCTTGGTTTCATCGATGATTATCTCGGCATTCGAAACGCACGCAACCTAGGTCTGAACAAGCGTGGCAAGTTCATTGGTCTGCTCGCTATCGCCGCGGTGTTTGCGGCTTTGGCGATTTGGTGGGTCCACACCTCCACCGACCTTTCATTCACACGGTACTCGTACCCGGGTTGGAACCTCACGGCGGCGGGTTGGTTCCTCCTCGCGATCTTCGTCATCGTGGCCACCTCGAACGCGGTCAATCTCACCGACGGACTCGACGGCCTCGCCGCCGGCTCGGGCACGTTCTGTTTCGGGGTGCTCTCGATCATCGGCTACTGGCAGTTCCGTCACTTTTCGATCTACCGGATCCATTCGGCCCTCGACCTGGGACTCGTCGCGGTGGGACTGGTCGGAGCGTGTCTCGGCTTTCTCTGGTGGAATGCGGCACCCGCGAGGATCATGATGGGCGACACGGGTTCGTTGGCGATAGGCACGGGGCTGGGCGCCTTGTGCCTCTTGATGAACCTCGACCTGCTGCTCGTGATCATCGGCGGCCTCTACGTGGCCGAGACCGCGTCGGTGATCCTGCAAGTCCTCAGTTTTCGACTCTTCGGTCGTCGGGTGTTTCGCATGGCGCCCTTCCACCACCACTTCGAACTACGTGGATGGCCCGAGGTGACCGTGATCATCCGGTTCTGGATCCTCGCGGGCCTCCTCGCCATGCTGGGACTTGGGATCTTCTACGGCGATTTCTTGAAGATCGCGAAGGTGGTCTAAGTGGCGACTCCTCGTTCGTCCAAGGGAGTGCTGCAGCCGCTGGCGCGCGGCAACTTCAACGGGCGTTTGTTGCTCGTGGTGACGGCGTTGCTCGTGGTCTTTGGCACGATCGCGGTCGCCTCGGCGAGCGAGGGTCAAGCGGTCGCGAACGGCGGTTCGTCCTTCAGCATCATCCTGCGCGACTTGGTGTACCTCGGCTTCGGCTTGTTCGCGCTGTACGTGGTGGCGCGTCTTCGACTGAGTCGCATCGTTCGAGCGGCACCCTTGCTCATCCTCGTCGGCTTGGCGATGCTGGCCGCGGTCAAACTCGTGGGGGTCACCTCCGATGGTGGCAAGCGTTGGCTGAATCTGCACCTGATCCTGCTCCAACCGTCCGAGATGTTCAAACTCTTCACCGTCCTGTTTCTCGCCTGGCTCGTACAGAACCACCACGAGGAACTGAGCAACTGGAAGTCACTGCTGGTGTGGACGTCGCCGATCTCCATTGGCTCGGCGCTGGTGCTCGTGGAACCCGATATCGGTACCACCTCGGTGATCGTCGCGGTGGCGTTCACGATGCTCGCGGTCGCGGGACTGTCCAAGCGGCGTCTCGTGCAGATCGCGGTGCTGGGCGTCGCGACGTTCTTTGGCTACATGAAGATGAAGCCGTACTCGGCCGAGCGTTTCTTCTCGTTCCTGCATCCGAACAAGGACCTGCTCGGCAGCGGCTACCAGTTGCTCCAATCCAAGATCGGTTTGGGCGCTGGTGGCCTGACCGGCCTCGGCTTAGGCAACAGCCGGGAAAAGTTCGGACTTCTACCCAATCCGCACACCGATTTCATCTTCACCATCGTGGGCGAGGAACTGGGACTCATCGGGAGCCTCGTGGTGATCGGTCTGTTCATCTGGTTCCTCCTCGTCGCCACGCGCATCGCCAAACAGTGCACGAACGAGGTGTACCGCCTGCTCGTGGTGGGCGTGACGACCTGGATCGTGCTCGAAGCGATCATCAACATCGCTTCGGTGGTGGGCGGATGGGCCGTCACGGGAATACCCTTGCCGTTCTTCTCTTACGGGGGTACGGCACTCATCACGGAGCTCGCGGCAGTGGGCCTCTTGTACAACATTGCCCACGACACCAGTCATTCGGGTGACCTGGAGATTCGAGCGCCGCGCGTGGTCACGCTGCGCGAATCCTACGAAGCGCGACCCGCGCGCGAGCACGCACGCCGAGCACCCAGCGGACCCCGACAGGTTCGTTGATGCCTGGCCCTATCGTCATCACCGGCGGGGGCACGGGAGGTCATATCTTTCCCATGCAGGCGATCAGCGACGCGCTGCAGGCGCGCGGCGTCGCGCCCACGGACTTGCGCTTCGTGGGAAGTCATCGCGGCCAAGAGGCGGCGCTCTTAGGGTCCGGCCCGGTGGCTTTGACCTTGTTGCCCGGTCGGGGTCTGCGCCGGTCATTGGCGCCCGGTGCGCTGGTGGCGAACTTCGGCGCGGTGCTGGGCCTCGTGAGCGCGGTCCTGCTCGCGCTCGCCAAAGTTTGCCGCTGGCGACCTTCGGTGGTCGTCTCGGTGGGGGGTTACGCATCCTTCGCGGCGTCGTTCGCCGCGTACGTGTGGCGGCGTCCCCTCGTGCTCGTCGAACTCGACGCGGCGCCCGGCGCCGCACACCGAGTCTTTACGGGTTACGCCGCGAAGCGGTGCACGGCCTTTGCCACCGCCGAGCCGCGAACGGTATTCACCGGCGCACCCCTGCGCGAGGCGCTCGTGGGTCTTGACCGCTCGAGCGACGCCCGTCACGCCGCCTGTGCCGCGATGACGCCACCGCTTGACCCCTCGCGGGTGATCGTCGTGGTGATGACCGGCTCCCTTGGTGCCACCCGCGTCAACCGGGCGACGAGTGAACTCGCGGCCCGGTGGAGCGACCGCCGCGACGTGGCCATCATGCACGTGAGTGGACGTCGTGACTTCGTCACGGTCACGTCCAACGTGCCAGAGCTCCGCGGTCTGGACTACCGGGTCGTGGAGTTCGGCGACATGGTCCAGTTGTGGCAATTGTGCGACGTCGCGGTATGTCGCAGCGGTGCGCTGACCGTCGCCGAGCTGTGCGCGCTCGGCATACCCTCGGTACTCGTGCCACTGCCCGGAGCGCCCGGTGACCATCAGACCAAGAACGCCCAGGTGCTCGTCGATCACGGTGCGGCGCTGGTGGTGGCCGACGCGAACTGTGATGCCTCGACGCTCGCGGCGCTCGTCGACGAGGTTGCTCCATTCGCGACTCGTCAACGAATGAGCGCGGCGGCGAAGTCCCTCGGGCGCCCCGACGCTGCGTCGAGGATCGCCCAAGTGGTACTTGACGAGCGCGGTGGCTCGTGATGTTCAGCCCGGGCACCATGGTGCACGTCGTGGGCGTCGGCGGGGCAGGCATGAGCGGGGTGGCGCTACTCCTGGTCGAAATGGGTTGTGCCGTCAGCGGTAGTGACGCGGCGGATTCACCGACGCTTCGAGGACTCGAAGAGGCCGGCGTGCGGGTCTTTCGCGGGCACGACGAGTCACACGTACGCGGCGCGCAGGTCGTCCTCTGGTCGCCCGCGGTCTCGCAGGCCAATGTCGAACTCGCCGGCGCGCGCCGCAGCAGCGCACGCTTGTTGAGTCGCGGCGAGTTCCTCGCCGAACTAGCCACGGTCACGCGGGTCATCGGTCTGACCGGCACGCACGGCAAGACCACCGCGACGTCGATGATGGTGCACGTCAGCCGGGCCGCCGGGCGCGACGACGCTCGCCTGTTGGGCGCCCCCGTGCTCGGGATCGGTGCGAACGGTCATTGGGCTGGGGGCGATCTGATTCTCGAGGTCGACGAGAGCTTCGGGTCGTTCGCCGAACTCTCGCCCTTCGCCCTGGGGGTGCTCAACGTGGAGGCCGACCACCTCGATCACTACGGCACACTCGAGAACCTTGAGCGCGCTTTCGCGGCGTTGATCGAGCGGACGCCTGGTCCGGTCGTCCTCTTCGACGAGCCCGGGACGCGTCGAGTCGCCCGCGCCGTCGAGCGCGGCGCGTGGGTCGTGGGCTTCGACGACACGCCCTGGCGCGTGAGTGACGTGGCACTCGAGCGTCGGGCCAGTTCTTTCACGTTGAGTGGTCCCGACGAGGCGTTTGACGTCGTGCTCGCGGTCACGGGCCGTCACAACGTGGCCAACGCGGCCGTCGTGGCGGTGCTGGCTCGTTCGCTCGGCATCGCCAGCGAGGCAGTCGTCGAGGGTCTCGCCCAGTTTCGGGGGGCGCCGCGTCGTTTCGAGTTCCTCGGGAGGTGGCGTGGGGTCGACGTGATCGAGGACTACGCGCACCTGCCGGGCGAGGTTCGCGCGACGATCGACGCGTGCATCGCGTCGGGCTACGAACGCATCGGCGTCGTCTTCCAGCCTCATCGCTACACGCGAACTGAGAAATTGGCGAGTGGATTCAGCGACGCCTTCGAGGGCTCTTCGCTGCTGATCGTCACTGACGTCTACGGCGCCGGCGAGGCGAATCCCTCCGGCGTCACGGGTGAGTTGGTGGCGGCGGCGGTACGCACGAGCGCCCCGAGGTTCGCGGTCGAGTACGCCGCCACATTCGATGACGTCATCGAACTGCTCAACGTCGCCGGCGAACGCCTCGACGTGTTGCTGTTGCTCGGTGCGGGTGACGTCGCCGAGGTCGCGTCGCGCTTACCCGGAGGCGTAGGTCGATGAGTCTGCACGAACTCGTCGAACGCGGTGGTTCTCGGGTGCACGAGCACGCGGCACTGGGCGCGCGCACGACCTATCGAGTCGGTGGTTCCGTGCGAGCACTGGTCACGCTCAGTACGCACGCGGACCTCGACGATCTCGGTCCGCTCATCTTTTCGAGTTCGTTGCCCACGGTGGTGATCGGGAACGGTTCGAACCTGCTGGTCGCCGACGGCGAGCACGACATCATCGCGGTACAGCTACGTGGGGAGTTCGCCACCCTGGCCTGGCACGACGAGCACGGCGCGGTCACCGTCGAGGCGGGCGCGGGATTCGATTTGCCGGTAGCGGCGNNAGCGGCGCGACGCCTCGCGAGCGCGGGCGTCGTGGGATTCGAATGGGCCGTCGGCGTACCGGGATCCTTCGGCGGGGCCGTGTCAATGAACGCGGGTGGCCACGGTTCGGACATGGCGGCTTCGGTCACCCTCGTGCACACCTACGGACCGGGCGGCGCGCGTCAGTGGCACCACGAAGAACTTGGTTTCGGCTACCGCCGCAGTGCGCTGGCCAGCGGCGAGATCGTCACCGACGTCACGCTTCGTCTCGCTCACGGTGACGCGACGAGCGCACTGGCGACCATCAAGGAGATCGTTCACTGGCGACGCGAGAACCAACCCGGAGGTCAAAACGGGGGCAGTGTGTTTCGAAACCCCGAGGGCGACTTCGCCGGTCGGCTCATCGAGGCGGCGCACTGCAAAGGTCTGCGCCAGGCGAGTGCCGTGGTGAGTGACAAGCACGCGAATTTCATCCTGGTCGACCCGGGTGGCAGCGCGAATGACGTCTACGCGCTCATGGCGACGGTGCGAGAGCGCGTGCTCGCTTCGAGTGGCGTCGAATTGGTGAGCGAACACCGATTCGTAGGCTTCGAGGACGACCGATGACCCGGCGCGCGCCCGCGGCGGGTTCGCTCAAGGAGCGCCCCGTTCATCGCCCGCCATCCAGTGCCCCGACGCGCCGCGCCACGTCGGGGCGCAAGCCGCGTCGATCGACCGCCGTGTGGCTCAGCGTCGGTCTGGTGGTCACCGTGCTCGCTCTCGCCACCCAATGGGCGCTGCATTCATCCCTGCTTCGCGTCCAACACGTGACGCTCGTGGGCGAGGTGCACGAGAGCGCGAGCCAGGTGCTTATCGCGACGGGACTGGAGCAGCATCCCATGATGCTGAGTGTGTCGTCGGGGTCATTGACGAGCGATCTCTCGGTGTTCCCGTGGGTGCAGAGCGTTCGAGTGATCAAGCACTGGCCCGACAGCCTGACGGTGAGCGTGACCGAAGTACGCCCCGTCGCGGTCGCCTACGACGCCCAGGGTCACTTACGCTTCGTGAGCGCTCGGGGCCGTGACCTCGGACCAGCGCCACTGGACGCGAACTACCCGACGCTCGTCTATCAAGACCCGCTTAAGGCGACGTGGCCCTTCGAGCGTGCCGGAGTGAGCGCCGCGCAGGTGGCCGCGACGTTACCGGCAGCCTTTGCGTCCCAGGTGGACGAGATCGAGGTCGACGCGGCCGGAGCGGTCACGCTCAAGATGACCTCACCCGTGACCTTCGTGCTCGGGGAACCAACCGAACTGCGCCAGAAGTTCGTCGCCATCGCCTCGGTGATCGCCCACAGCACCCTGCGCGCGGGCGACGTCGTCGACGTCAGCGTGCCCGACGAATTGGCGGTGAGTGGTCCGTCCCCGTCGTAGTAGGGGCATTTGACCAGTAAAGAAGGGCTGACTAGCCTTCGGGGACATTTGTTCGCGAAAAAAGTGACCCTGGCAGAGGGTGTGCAGTGCAAGATCAACCCAAGGGGAGTTCATGAGTCTGAACCAGAGCAACTACCACGCTGTGATCAAGGTAATCGGCGTGGGTGGGGGCGGTGTCAACGCCGTGAACAGAATGATTGCCGAAGGGCTGCGCAACATCGAGTTCATCGCCGCGAACACCGATGCCCAAGCCCTGTTGCTCAGTGAGGCCGACCTCAAGTTGGACATCGGGCGTCAACTCACGCGTGGCCTAGGTGCGGGCAGTGATCCCGAGATCGGCCGACAAGCCGCCGAAGACCATCGAGCCGAGATCGAGGACGCACTCACTGACACCGACATGGTCTTCATCACCGCGGGCGAAGGCGGTGGCACCGGAACGGGCGCCGCACCAGTGGTGGCAGAGATCGCCCGGTCACTCGGGGTGCTCACGATCGGTGTCGTGACCCGTCCGTTCTCCTTCGAGGGCAAGCGCCGCGCCACGCAAGCGGACAAGGGCATCTCGATGCTGCGCGACAAGGTCGACACGCTCATCGTCATTCCTAACGACCGACTGCTCTCGGTGACCGCGGCGGACACCTCGATGCTTGACGCCTTCAAGATCGCTGACGACGTGCTGCTCTCGGCCGTTCGCGGCGTCACTGACCTCATCACCGTGCCCGGACTTATCAACACCGACTTCGCCGACGTCAACACGATTCTTCGCAACGCCGGGACGGCGATCATGGGCGTGGGAACGTCGACGGGCGAGGGGCGAGCGGTCAACGCCGCGCGCGCGGCGATCACGTCGCCACTGCTCGAGGCGTCGATCGACGGTGCCCGCGGCATCCTGATGAACATCGTTGGTGGACCAGGGGTCACGCTCAGTGAGATCACTGACGCCGCCAACATCATCCATTCGGTTGCGCACCCCGACGCGAATATCATCTTTGGCAGTGTCATTGACCAGTCGATCGGTGAAGCAGTGCGGGTCACCGTGATTGCGGCGGGATTCGACAACACCGGTGTGCCCAGGACCGCGCCGGTGACCACCAGCGAGCCGGTCTTTACCGAAGGACCGCGAAGCGACATCTTCACCAACACCACCAACGATGACTTCTTTGACGTCGGTGGCGATGACGATCTACCCAGCTTCCTTCGCTAAGGACCCGCTCGTCGCGCGCGTCGCGGCCAATCTGGCCCTGGTGCGAGCGCGGATCGCCGCGAGTGCTCCCGATCCCGAGCGCGTGCGCGTCGTCGCGGTGACCAAGACCTTCGGACTCGAGGCGGTGCTGGCTGCCGCCGCCGTGGGCCTAAGCGACGTGGGCGAGAACTACGTCGACGAACTCGAGTCCAAGCGGGCGCAAGCCGGTGCGGCGCCCCTTCGCTGGCACTACCTCGGGGCACTGCAGACCAACAAGATCGCTCGGGTCTGCGAGTGCGCCGACGTCATCTGTGGAGTGTCGCGGCTGCGCGAACTAGAGCGCATCGCGGCGTGTGAGGCACCGGCGACGCTCTACCTCCAGGTCGATTTCACCGGCGCCGAGGGACGTAATGGCGCGCCGGCGAGCGAGATCGAAGGACTCGCCGCTCGGGCCCGTTCCCTGGGGTTGGACGTGCGCGGATTGATGTGCGTCGCCGCGCCGGGCGACTTCGCTGCTCGCGCCGCCTTCTCGAGCGCCGCTCGTCTCGCGGACGAGCTCGGGCTGGTCGAGCGCTCGATGGGCATGACCGAGGACCTCGAGATCGCTTGTGAACTTGGTAGCACCGAAGTGCGCGTGGGTCGCGCGCTTTTCGGACCACGGGTGTCACCGGGCACGCTCGCCTAACATGGTCCTGGGCGGGATTGCCGCGAGGAGATGTAGATGAAAGACAAGATGCGCCGGGCATTGGGCTTTCTTGGGCTCATCGAGGACGAGTACGGCGAGTACACGCCGACCAACGCGCCACGCCCTTTCGCCGACCAGGACCCCGTCGACGACGAACTCGAATGGACTCGACCCGCGCCCTCGGGTGCGCGCACGTTCCCCACGACCAACGCCGCGTCGGTCGCGCGCGTGAGTTCGAACCCTGGCGCGTCGCTCGCGCGACCGACGCCTATCTCCGTGCTGGAACCAAGCGCCCAGGCGCCGCGGCTTCGCCCCATGCCCAGTGGCGTGCGCTCGGTGAGCCCGTTCTCCCAGGACCGCGACGTGGCGATCTTCGCGCCGACGAACTACAACGAATCGCGACGAATCACCGACCTGCTCCGATCGAATCGGGCCGTCGTGCTGCTCGTCAGCGACCTTGATCCGGCCGTCGCGCGGCGTCTCGTGGACTTCGCCTCGGGCACCGCCTACGCGCTCAACGCGAAGATGGAAATCCTTGAGAAGGGTTCGGTGTACCTGATCAGTCCCCAGGGCACCCACGTCAGTGCCGAAGCCCGCGAACGACTGCGCGCGACGAACTACCAGTCGACTGGCTCGTAGTGGGCTATGTCAGGGAGCTGATCAGCCTCTACATCTGGGTGCTGATCATTTCGGCGCTGCTGAGCTGGTTCCCCACGACGACGCCCAACGGTGCGCTCGCGGGCACCAAGCGGCTCTTGGCTCGCCTCACCGAGCCCGTCCTGCGTCCGCTGCGTTCGATCATGCCGCGACTGCACGTCGGGGGAGTCGGCGTCGACTTCTCGGTGATGATCGCGGTGATCATCTTGCTCATCATCGAGCGGATCATCTAGCCAATGGCCCCCGTGTGACGCGGGCGGTAGGGTGGCTGCATGGATAGCACGGATAATCCTTTTTCTGCACTCGACGCCATCGACACGGTGGCCTTCAAGGTCGGCCTCAAGGGCTACAACGTCGACGAGGTCGACGAGTTCCTCGAACGCGTCTCGTCCGAGGCCCGTCAACTGAAGGACCAACTTCACCAGATGCGCTTGCAACTGCGTCAGGCGAGTGAGCGGATCGCTCAACTCCAAGGCGGAGGCGCGGCCTCGGTGACCGGACCGGTGCCGGTCACCTCGTCGCCCGCTCCCGCGTCGGCACCAGCACCTCGATTCGCCGCCACGGGCGGCGCCGAGCAGGTCACCTCGATGATCGCGATGGCCCAACAGTTCATCGAACAGGCCCAGCAAGAGGCCGAGGTGAAGGCACGTGAAATGACCTCGGCCGCCCAAGAACGCGCTCGCGAGATCGTCGCCGAAGCTCGTAGCCGCGCCGAGGACGAGGTGAACCGCCTCAACGGGCTCAAACAGCGCCTCAGCGAGGACGTGGACACCCTGTCGCGCCAGCTCGAGTCCGAGCGGACTCGTCTGGCGGCCGTGCTCGCGGAGTTCTCGCGCTGGCTCGAAAGTTCCCTGCACGTGGGGGGGACCCGCCCCGCGTCGTCGCCCCCTTCGAGTGCCGCATCGGCGTCGCGTCCCGCGCCCGCGCCCTCGTCGAGCGTTGAAACCGTCAGGCCCGCGAGCCCTCCGCCGGCCCCCGCGCCGGCATCGCACCAGCAAACCATTGGACAGGTGCTCAACTTCGAACAGTCCCCGCGCGACGAGCGTCTCTAAGCGGGTCGCTGGCTGGTATGGTCAGCGCGCACTGATTCAACGCACTACGAGGAGTTCAAAATGCCGCTAACCGCCCCCAAAGCCCACAAGGCCGCCTCGAAGAAGGCGGTGGCCAAGAAGTCGGCGGCCCCGAAGAACTCGGCGAAGAAGGTCGCCGCGAAGCCGACTGCGACGAAGAAGAAGGCCAAAAAGGCCACCTCAGCCAGGCCGGTGAAGAAGTCAGCACCGAAGACGTCACCCGCGAAGAAGTCACCCGTGAAGAAGTCACCCGCAAAGAAGGCTGCGGCCAAGAAAGCGCCGACCCTCACCCCGGCCCAGAGGGCCCTCGCCCAGAAGAAGGCCGCCGCCGCCAAGGCCAAGGCCGTCGCCGCCGCCAGGGTCGCCAAGGAACGCGAGGCCAAGGCCAAGGCCGCCGCTAAGGCCAAGGCCGCCGCCGCCAAGGCCAAGGCCATCGCGACCGCCAAAGCCACGAAGGAACGCGAAGCTAAGGCCAAAGCCGCCGCCAAGGAGAAGGAGATCCAACGCAAGGCGCGCGAAAAGGCGGCCGCCGAGGCGAAAAAGCAGCGCGAGATCGAAGCGAAGCGCAAGGCCATCGAGGCCGAGAAGGCGCGCAAGCTGCGCGAGATCGAACGTCGCAACCTCGAAGAGCTTCGACGTCAGGAGCGGCGTGACGCCGAAGAGCGAAAGCGCCTCGAAGCGCTCGAACGCAAGATGCACTCCAAGCCCTACGGCAACGAACCCGCGTTCCTCGCCGAACTGCGTGACCTGCTGCTCGAGACCCGTGAGTCCACGAACGCCCAGATCGCCGTCAGTGAGTTCGAGGCGAACGAGATGTTGGTCGACCGCGAGCGGCTCGAATACGACGACGAGGACGGTAGCAGCGTCGCGTCGGACATCCAGCGCGACCAGTTGAAGGACTTCGCCTCGGCGCTTCGGCTCAAGATCGACGAGATCGACGTGGCGCTCTCGCGAATCGACGACGGAAGTTACGGGCGCTGCGACGAGTGCTACGAACCGATCTCCAAGGCTCGACTCCTCGCGCAGCTGCCCGTCTTTACGTGTGTGTCGTGCCGCGCAAGCGTCTAAGGTTCGACCTCAATCTCACCGTGGCGGTGATCGCCCTCGTCGTGACCGCGATTGACGCGCTCACCAAGGCGTGGGCGCGTCACGCGCTGGCGACCCACGCGGTGCACGTGATGGGTGCACTGTGGCTGCGCCTCCAGTACAACTCGGGCATCTCTTTTTCCATCAACCATTCGGGTCCCTTGCTTACGAGCATCGTGACCGTCGTCGTGGCGCTGGTGGTGTTCGCCATCGGCCTCCAGGCGGCGCGGGGTTGGCCCGCGGCGGGTTTCGGGCTGCTGATCGGCGGGGGTGTCGCCAACGTCGTTGACCGGCTCGCCGCGCAACCCCATCAGGTCACCGACTTCGTCGCGGTCGGCTCGTTGCCGGTCTTCAACCTGGCCGACGCCGCCATCACGGCGGGCTTCGTCGTGCTGGTCATCGCCGCCCTTCGTGGTGATCGGTTGTTGAACCCGTGAGTGACCTTTCGGACGTGGACGCCTTCGACGGCGAGGCACTCGACCTGGTGGTGCCAGCCACACTCGACGCGATTCGCGTCGATCGCGTGTTGTCGATGCTGACCGGCTTGTCGCGCTCGGAGACGAGCGCCATGCTGGCGAGCGGGGCGGTGACGCTCAATGACAAAGTGGTCGTGAAGGCTTCGCTGAACGTCGAGGCTGGTCAGCATCTGGTCGCGGTCTTGCCAGCGCCCGACAGCGGCGAAGTCGAACCCGACGCCAGCGTGTTCGTGGACGTCGTGCTCGATGACGAGGATTTCTGTGTGGTCAATAAGGCCCCGGGTCAGGTCGTGCACCCCGGGGCCGGCCAGCGCACCGGCACGCTCGTCGCGGGACTGCTGGCGCGCTACCCCCAGATGCGTGACCTCGCGACCAGCGGGCTCTGCGACCCCCTGCGACCAGGTATCGTGCACCGTTTGGACAAGGGTACGTCGGGCGTGCTCGTGGTCGCCAAGACCCCCGAGGGGTTCGTCAACCTGAGCGCCCAACTGGCGGAGCGACTGATCGAGCGCACCTACTTCGGCATGGTCGAGGGTCACGTCGCCGAGGAGCACGGGGTCGTGGACGCGCCCATCGGACGTTCGACGCGCACGCCGACGATGATGGCGGTGCGTGCCGACGGTCGTCCCGCGCGAACCGGCTACGACGTGATCACGCGCGTCGCCAAGCCCAACGCGATGACGCTGCTGCGCCTCAGCCTTGACACCGGGCGAACGCACCAGATTCGCGTGCACATGGCGACCATTGGTCACCCGGTGGTGAACGACGCCCGCTACGGCCACCGTCGCGAACGCCGACTAGCCGAGGACCGCTTCTTCTTGCACTCGACCACGCTCGCCTTCGCACATCCACGCAGCGATGAGTGGATCGTCGTGGACGTGCCCCTGCCCGAGGACCTAATGGTGCTGGTGCCCGAGGGGACCGAACTCTAAGCGATTGCGCGAGTGGCGAGCACGGCACTGTCGATGCGCAGTGCTTCGAGCGCCTCTTCTTCGGCGCGACGCACTCGGCGTACGCCGATGTCCATCTTGGTCGCCGTGGCCTGCAGCGACAGGGGCGTGGCCCCGTTGAGACCAAAACGAAGCGTTAGCACTTCGCGCTGTAGTTCGGTGAGCTTCTCGAGGGCACCGTGCAACTGCTCGTCCATCATGGTCTGCTCGATGTCGCCAACCCAGTCGTGCTGACTGGGCGCTACGAGGTCGCCCAAGGTCGTAGCCGAGTCCGAGGACGCGGGCTGGTCGAGGCTGGCGGTGACGCCGGCCAGGCCGTGCAGGTTCTGTCGCTCGGCCTTGGACATGCCCGTCGCTTCGGTCAGTTCGTCGTCGGTGGGCTTGCGCGCGAAGATCGACGTCAATTCGGCGGTCGTCGCCTCGAGGCGCTGCAATTGCTCACCCACTTCGAGGGGGATGCGGATCGTGCGTCCGTGCTGCTGGACGGCNNGAGAACTTGAAACCGCGCTCCCAGTCGAATTTCTCGACGGCGCGCAACAGGCCGAAGGTGCCTTCTTGGACCAGGTCGACCATCTCGACGCCACGGTCCTGGTAGCGGCGCGCCCAGTGCAGCACCAGGCGCAGGTTCGCGGCGACCATCTGCTTCTTGGCTTCTTCGTCGCCGGCGGTGACGCGCTTGGCGAGTTCGACCTGTTCGTCGTAATTGGGCATCGGGTAGCGATCGAGGTCGCGCATCAACAGGCCCAGCATGTCGTTGGTGTTGACAGATGAACGGCGGGGGGTGGTGTTCATACAATCTCCTTAGTGTGAAACTTGTTATTCGTAGCGCTGGGGGCCGTGTATTTCTCCTATCGACGCCTAACTAATTTACCACGAGGTAAAGGCTACTTCAAGCCTTTAAAATCAACCTAAAACAGGGATAAATGTTCTAAGCGCTGTGCGTGCGCTGGACCGGTCGGCCACCACGCGCTTGCGTGACCATGTCGGCCAGGGTGTAACTCGCCAGGTGCTCGCGCATGTGGTTACCCACGTCCGACCAGACCGCCAGCAAGACGCACTGTCCCTCGTGGTCACACGCCCCGTCACGGTGGGGTTCGCCGAAATCACCCGCGACGATCGGTCCGTCCACCGCCGCGACGATTTCGGCCAGGGTGATGGCCTCGGCATTGCGAGCCAGCACGTAACCCCCGCCCACGCCCCGTTTTGAGCGCACCAGCCCTACGCCCTTCAAACTCAGGAGGATCTGCTCCAGGTAGGGCTGGGGCAGTCCGGTGCGCTCGGCGAGGTCGCGAACCGACGTGGGTGTCAAGAGGTCGTCGCGCAGCGCCAGGCTGAGCAAAGCCCGGCTCGCGTAATCCCCGCGCGTGGAAACTCTCATGAGACGAGTCTACCGAGGGGGTAGGTCAGGTCAATGGTCACGCCGCTCCAATTGTCTGGCACACTGCAGGGGTGGAACAAGAGCCGAATGAGCAGGTGCCCGTCAACCCCGACCAGGTGATCGGTCCGGGTGAACAAGACGCCAACGCGTCCAAGCAGGAGGAGTCCACGGACTTCATCAGCCAGCCCGCCAAGGTCATGCGCATTGGCTCGATGGTCAAATCCTTGCTCGATGAGGCCCGTAGCGCGCCGCTCGACGAGGCGGGCCGGGCTCGGTTGCGCGAGATTTACCAGATCTCGATCACCGAACTCTCGGGGGCGCTGTCGCCGGACCTGGGAGGCGAACTCGCCCGGATGGCCCCACCCTTTGGTTCCGACCTGCCGAGCGAGTCCGAGTTGCGCATCGCCCAGGCCCAATTGGTGGGTTGGCTCGAGGGACTCTTTCACGGTATCCAGGCGTCACTCTTCGCCCAGCAGGCCGCCGCCGCGGCGCAGTTGGAAAAGATGCGTGACCGCTCGCTCAACCCGGCCAGTCCCGAGCCGCGCGCGGGCACCTACCTCTAGGCGGTCCTGGTGGGGGCCCGCCGTTTGGCGGTATCCTCCAAATGCCACCAATGTAATTTGGTCGCGCCGTCGAAAGGATGAGATCAGCTGATGGCTGAGAGCTTCGTGCACCTGCACAACCACACCGAGTACTCGATGCTCGATGGTGCGGCGCGCGTTGACGAGATGGTGCTTACGGCCAAGGCCGACGGGCAGAGAGCGATCGGCATCACCGATCACGGCAATCTCTACGGCGTCATCGACTTCTACGAGACCTGTCGCAAGTACGACATCACGCCGATCATCGGTCTTGAGGCGTACATGGCGGCCAACTCTCGTTTCGATCGTCCCCCTCGGCGCGGCAAGATCGACGACACCGGGGGAGAGACCGAGGGTGGCCAAAAGCTCTACCACCACTTGACCCTGCTCGCGGCGTCCAATGAGGGCTACGCGAATCTTCGCGCACTGGCCTCTCTGGCGTTCCTCGAGGGTTATTACTACAAGCCTCGCCTGGACTGGGAGTTGCTCGAGCGCTACGCGAAGGGACTCATCGCGACGTCGGGTTGTCTCGGCGGGGTCGTGCTGCAAGCGCTGCTCCAGGACAACTACCAAAAGGCGCTCGAACTCGCCGGTCGACTCCAGAGCATCTTCGGCGTCGAGAACTTCTTCATCGAGATGCAAGATCACGGCATCCCCGAACAACGGCGCACGAATCCTCAGTTGCTGCAGATCGCCAAGGATCTTGGTGCCCCGTTGCTCGCCACGAACGACCTGCACTACGTGCACCACGCCGATCACGAGATGCACGACGCGTTGTTGTGCATCGGCACGGGCTCGCTGGTCGCGGACCCGAACCGATTCCGCTTCCAGAGCGATCAGCACTATTTGAAGTCCGCTGCTGAAATGCGCTACCTCTTCCGTGACATCCCCGAGGCGTGCGACAATACCTTGCTCGTCGCCGAACGCGCCCACGTGACCATCGAGTTCGATAACGACGCGCTGCCGCAGTTTCCGATCCCCGAGGAGTTCCGGGGTGATACGCACAAAGATGGTGCCGACCGCTTGCTACGCGAACTCAGTTACCGTGGCGCGTACGAACGTTACGGCGAGCACCTTTCCACTGAAGTTCGCGAGCGGATCGAGTACGAGTTGCGCGTCGTCGCGGACATGGGATTCTCGGACTACTTCCTCGTGGTCTGGGACCTCATCCGACATGCTCGTGACCAGGGTATTCGAGTAGGTCCCGGTCGCGGCTCGGCGGCGGGGTGCTGTATTGCGTACTGTCTGCGCATTGTCGACCTCGACCCGATTCGCTACGGGTTGATCTTCGAGCGCTTCCTCAATCCGGGGCGCAAGCAGATGCCCGACATCGACATGGACTTCGACGAGCGCTTTCGCGGCGACATGATCCGTTACGCCGCGGATCGTTACGGACACGACCACGTCGCTCAGATCGTCACGTTCTCGACGATCAAGGCGCGCGCGGCGGTGCGCGACTCAGCCCGAGTGCTGGGCTACCCGCCCCAGTTAGGTGACAAGATCGCCAAGGCCATGCCGCCGTTGGTGATGGGCCAGGACTTGCCCCTCGAAGCCTGCTTCACGCGAATGGCGGGTTACGAGGCTCGTTACGCGGAAGCGTCGGAGCTTCGCACGCTCTACGACACCGACGACGACGTCAAGCACGTCATCGACGTCGCCAAGGGCTTCGTCGACAAGCGCCGCCAGGACGGCATCCACGCCGCCGCCGTCGTGATCACCAAAGGTCCGGTCCTCGACTACGTGCCCGTGCAGCGCAAGAGCGGACCCAACGGCTCATCCGAGGACGCGCCCATCGTCACCCAGTACGAGGCGACGGCGATCGAGAAGCTCGGTCTCTTGAAGATGGACTTTCTCGGACTGCGCAACTTGGCGATCATCGAACGAACGCTCGCACACATCAAACGACGTCACGGCATTGACGTCGACATCGACCACGTGGCGCTCGACGACGAGAAGGTCTACGAGATGCTTCGTCGTGGCGATTCGATCGGCGTCTTCCAACTCGAGGGCGACAAGATGCGTCAGCTCCTGCGTCGACTGGCGCCCACGAGCTTTGACGACATCGCCGCCGTCAATGCGCTCTACCGACCTGGTCCCTTGAGTGAGAACGTGCACAACGACTACGCCGATCGAAAGAATCACCGCCAGAGCGTGAGCTACGACCACGACGACCTCGAGGAGATTCTGGGTGAGACCTACGGGCTGATGATCTATCAGGAGGACATCATGCGCGTGGCGACCAAGATCGCCGGCTTCTCGATGACCCAGGCGGACGACTTGCGCAAGGCCTGTTCCAAGAAGATTCGAGAGATGATCCAGGCCCAGCGGGCGAAGTTCGTGGAAGGTTCGGAGCACGAGGGCTACGGGCGCGAACTCGGCGAGACGATCTTCAATAAGATCGAACCTTTCGCCGACTACGCCTTTAACAAGAGCCACGCCTACGGCTACGCCCTGCTCGGCTACCAGGACGCGTGGCTGAAGGTGAACTACCCGGTCGAGTACATGGCGGCGTTGCTCACTTCGTTTCGCGACGATAAGGACAAGGCCTCGGTGTACCTCAATGAGGCACGCCAGATGGGTATTCAGGTCGGGGTGCCCGACGTTAACGAATCCTTCGCCGAATACACCCCGAGCACGAGTAAGGACAGGACAATCCTGTTCGGCATGGCGGCGGTGCGCAACGTGGGTGAGTCCCTCGTGGAGAAGATCGTCAGTGAACGCGAGGCGAATGGTCACTACGCCACGATCTACGACTTCGTGCGCCGGGTGGACCCCGCGGTACTGAATCGGCGGTCAATGGAGTCACTCATCAAGGCGGGGGCCTTTGATTCGCTGGGCGTGTGCCGCCTCGGCTTCTTGTTAAAGGTCGACGAGATCATTGACGTGACCCTCAGTCGTCGCAAGGACCTGGCGCTGGGGATCTCGACGTTGTTCGCCGCGCTGGCGAGCGAGGGCGGTGACGACTGGGAGGGTACCGAGGTCGAAGTCTCGGACATCGAGTTCGAAAAGCCCGTCAAGCTCGATTTCGAACGCGAGATGCTCGGTACCTATATCTCGGATCATCCGCTGCGTGAGTTCGAGTCGGCGCTGGCGGCCAAGTCCGATGGATCGGTCCTCTCGATCATCGAGCGAGGTGAGGAACTGGCGCGAACGGGCAAGATGGTCACGGTCGGCGGGATCCTCGCCGAGGTCCAGATCCGTACCACGAAGGCAGGCCAGCAATACGCGCGCACCGTCCTCGAAGATCTCGGTGGGTCGCTCGAGGTCAACTTCTCCGCGAGAAATTTCGAGCGCTGCAGCGGATTCTTGACCAAGGACAACATCGTTCTCATGAAGATCCGGGTGGACAATCGTGACGAAGAACTTCGCTTCAGCGCCTTCGAGGTCGAATTGCTGCGGGTGCCCAAAGGCGTTGACGAACTGCGTCTCACGCTTCGCCCCGAAGACCTGACGTCGTCTTCGATCGGTGTCCTACGCGACATCCTCAGTCGTTATCCCGGCGCGTCGCCTGTGATTGTCGAGACGGGCGTAGGGGGCAAAGCCTTCAAACTGGGACCGGAGTTCAATGTGAACATCCCCAACGTGGTGGGAGATCTCCGTTCGGAATTTGGTCGAAACGTGATTAAGGCCTAATCGGTCCGAGGGGGTCTTGAACTCCCGTAGAATGGCTTCCTATGGCCATGAACGTAACCACGAAGGACACCACCGCTCTCAGCGACGCCGAATTGGCTGAAATGGCCGATCTGTGCGTGGACCGCGAACCTAACTTCGACATCGGTTTCTTGTCCAAGCAGCGCGAGGACTGGGTCCTGGTCACCCAGGCGCGCGAGGGTGCGAAGCTTCGCGGTTACTCGTTCAGCACGCTCGAGCGCATTGGTGGCACGCCGTCGCTGCTCGTGGGACTGCTGCTCGTGGACCGAAACGCCAAGTCCGACCAGACGCTCAAGACCATCCTGCACGACCAGTTCCGCCGCGCGCTGTTGGCGTTTCCCGACGAGGACGTCCTGCTCGGATCGCGACTGACGTCACCTGACGGCTACCGCGCCTTCGCCGGACTCGAGGACGTGGTGCCGCGACTCGGTTACAAGCCCACGGGCGAGGACCGAGCGTGGGGGCGCCGACTCGCGAAGCGTTTCGGTTCCGAGAAGTCGATCGACGACCAGACGTTCGTCATGACCGTCGCACCCGGACCCGTCGGGGGCGTTGATTACTGCGCCGCCAAGGGGGCTGTGCCCGAGGGCGTCGAGACGTTCTTCAAGGGTCTTAAGCCCGAGAAGGGTCAGCGACTCATCGTCTTTGGTTGGGCGATGGCCGAATCGCTCGCGTCGAACAAACTCCCCAAGTAGCAGCGCCGCCTTAACCGCGCGGCAGCAAGCCCGTGCAACTCTTGTAGCAGTGCCCGTCGATGGGTTGCGAGAGCGTCGTGAGCACGTAGGTCGGGCGAAAACCTAGCGTCGCGGCCAAGTCCTTTCCCGACAGCGACGATCGTCGCGTGGCCTCCATGGTGCGAATGGCGTGCGTGTCCTCACACAAGAGCCACACGTCGTCGCCGAACCAGCCAAAACGGACCCACGTCGAGCCATCGTCGTGTCGGCGAAGTAGTTGAGGTCCGCGATCGGCCGCGATCAAAGCCACGCTCGGACGCTCGCCGCGAAACTCCCAGTACGGTGCGCTCGGTCCGCGAAATCCGAAGAGGGGTCCGTCGGCGGGGCTGGCGAGAGTCTGGAGCCAGCGCCGTACGCGTCGCCCGTGATACGTGCCCAGGCGTCGCGGCAGGTCCTGGAGCGTCACGGCTTCGGGCTGGGCGAGGTCGGTTCGTTCGATGTCGTAAGCGAGTTCACCTTCGACGACGTCAAAGGCGGCGAGGTCGGTCTCGACCTCCTCGGGCCACGGGATGCGCCAGCGCACGATCGTCTGTGACGCGAGGTCGAGCACCGTCGTGGTCTCGTTGGTTGAGCCCAGCACGAGGCCGTAAACGGTTGCCCCTTCGGTGAGGTCGACGACCGTGCGTTGGGGCATGTGTCGCACGAGTGACTTGAGAGCCCTCGCGGACGGGTCCCGGTTGAACAGGGCCATCAGTCCAGGACCTCGGCGAGCCGCTCGTCGAGTTCGCGCACGGTGCTCGCGGGCAGTCGACAGACGCCTCGTTGACAGACGTAGGCGAGTCCGGCGTGTCGACCCTCGAACAGCGCTGAGGGACCGTCACCGGTGACGAGGACGGCGTGGGACATAGACAACGATCGTACGTGCTCACTGAGTTCGTTCGTGGCGCCGGGCACGACCACTTGGACGCCGTCGATCGCGAAGCCGGCCGCGAGCACGAGATCGACGACCGCCTTCGGGTGCGCCACGAGCAGGGGCGCCGCCACGGCGACGAGACGTTGGGCGACCACGAGAAACGCGTCCTCGCCGCTGCAGAGGGCCAGTCGAGCCAAAGCGCGCGTCCCCACGGCGTGCGCCGAGGGCGTGGCCCCGTCGAAGATCTCCTTGGGTCGCACCGGCAGGTCCGCGGCGAGGTCGCTCTGGGAGAAGAGCCCCCGTCCCTGTTCGGGCGACTGGGCGCTGGGCACTTCACCGTCCCAGAAGTGCTCGACCAGGTACCTCGCCAGTGCGGTCGCGGATTGGAGAAACGTGTGTTCACCCGTGAGTTCGAAGGCGTCGACGTTCGCGTCGAGTAACCAGCCCACGTCACTCGCCGTGGCGTAGGAGTTACGGCGCTCGGTGCGCCACCAGACGCCGTCTCGCCAGTGGGTCCGCGCAAGCGTCGTCAAGAGGTCACGGCCGAATCCCTCGAGTTCTCGGTCACCGCTGCGCAGCAAGGCCGACGCGAACATCGCATTCCATTCGAGAATGATCTTCTCGTCGCGCGCGGGCTGGACACGAAGGGCGCGAGCCTCACGCAATGCCTCGAGCGACGAGCGTAAAGCTGGAGGTGTGTCGAACGGCTGACCGTCTTCGAGTCGTGGAATCGATCGACCTTCGAAGAGACCCGGTGTGTTGATGCGGTAGCGCGCGAGTACGTCGCCACTGTGACCACTGAGCCCTGCGACCTCGAGTGCCTGGCGGACTTCGTCGACGGTCCACGTGACGTGTGAGCCTTCGACGCCGTCCGCGTCCGCGTCGAGTGATGACGCGAAGCCCCCGTTGACTCCGAGGTCGCGCACGACGAAACGAAGAGTATCGAGCGCGACCTCACGCCATTGCGGGAATTCAGGTCGGGCCTGATACGCGCGCAAGTAGGCCCGAGCGAGCAAGGCCTGGTCGCTCAGCATCTTCTCAAAGTGAGGCACGTGCCACTGCGCGTCCACGCTGTAGCGCGCGAAGCCTCCGCGCACGTGGTCGTAGATGCCCCCTCGCGACATCGCCTCGAGTGTTCGTTCGACGCAGTGCCGACTCCGTGCATCGTTGGCGTCGACCAGGGCTTCGATGAAGCTGGGACGCGGGAACTTCGGTGCGCCGCCGAAGCCGCCTTGTTCATCGAATTGGGCACGTAACTCCTCACCTAGGAGCGCCCTCGCCGCCGACAGGTCGAAGTGCGGGCTCTCTATCGCGAGGTGGTCGATGAAGGAGACCTCGCGAGCCGAGGCCCGGCTCAGCTCTGCGGCCTGTTCGTCGACGACCGCGCGTTGGGTGCTCCAAGCGTCGTGCATCGCCGCCAGGAGCCGTTTGAAGCCGACCTGGCCGTGGCGGTCCTCGGGTGGGTAGTACGTGCCGGCCATGAATGGTCGTGCCTCGGGAGTGAGAAAGACCGACATCGGCCAACCACCTTGTCCGGTGACCGCTTGGGTCGCTGCCATGTACAAGGCGTCGACGTCCGGACGTTCCTCGCGGTCCACCTTGATCGCGACGAACCAGTCGTTGAGCAAATGAGCCACCTCGGGGTTCTCGAAGGACTCGTGGGCCATGACGTGACACCAGTGACACGAGGCGTAGCCGATGGAAAGAAAGATCGGACGATCGAGTTCGACGGCGCGCGCGAGGGCGTCCGGTCCCCACGACCACCAGTCAACGGGGTTGTCGGCGTGCTGGCGAAGATACGGCGAGCCGATCTCGTCCTTACTCTCTCGCAGTAGTGGCACTGGGCCGTCCGATCATCGCGACGACTCGACGCGGTTCGTCAGTTCGTCACCACGAAAGTACCGTGCGCCGGCTTGGTTGGAACCGCTGGCTCTGTTGTCAGTTCTTGGGCACGATTTGGCGCGCCAACCACTGATTGCGACGGATCGCCAGTACCACTTCGTCGGTCCACTCTCCCTTGACGAATTCATTCTCGATCAAGTGCGCCTCGCGTTGGAGTCCGACCTTCTCCAAGGCGCGGATGGAGGCGGAATTTCGTCCGTCACAGCGGCCAAAGATGCGATGCAGATTGAAATCGCTGAAGCCGATCTCGAGTAGTTCGGCGTAGGTCTCGACCGCGAGACCTTGACCCTGGAAATCGGGGTGCAGTGATCCGCCGATTTCGCCCTGACGGTGTTGATCGGCGGTCCAACGAAGCATGAAGTCACCGACGAGCCGGTTGGTGTCACGCAGCACCACTGCGACGGGCATAACGTTCTTGTCAATGATCTCGCGCGGTCGATTGAGTTTCGCTTCGAGCACAGAGCGCATCTGATCCTTGTTCTTTGGTTCTGAGTACAGATAGCGATTGACGTCTTCGCGCGAGTACAGCGAGGTGAGCCCGTCGAGGTCGGATGCCTCGTACTGGCGCAGCGTCAATCGGCTGGTCTGGCGAGGAGTGTTCAGCTGAGCCACGGTTCCCTGTTTAGTTCGCTCGGTGATGCGTTCACCAGCGTTGCCGGCTCAGACGTGTCGTCCCGTGAAATTGAGGAACCGGGTCTGGGCGCTGGCGCCCGGCGCTGGTTCGAGTGCGGCGCCGTAACTGCCAGGCCCGCGCAGTGCGTCACTTACTGGCTCGAGCGCTTCGTGGGCGTAGGCGACGGCGAGGGCATTGAGCGTCTCATCTTGTCCAGTGGCGCGCGCGAGGTCCCAGGTATGACACAGGGTGTCAAAAGTGAGGAGCCCATCGACCAAGGAGGCGAAGTTCTGGTCACGGCCCAAACCCGAGACCAAACGCGACGCGAGAGCGGGGTCGTCTCTCGCCTCAAGCACGCGACCACTCACTACGCGCCACGCCTCGACGACGTCGTCACTTTCTGAGACTTCGTGAAAGGGGGACTGGTGCAGAATCGAGAGCGCCCTTCGGTGGGTCTCGATCACGTGACAGGACAACTGGCGTGTCGTCCACTCGTCACATGGCGTTGGCAGCACCCACTGGTCAATGGTCACACCGCGCAACACTCGCTCGAAGTCACCGGCGACAGCGTCGTAGTGGCCATGGTTCCTCGGCATGGGTCGATGTTAGAAGCCCGACGGACCCAAGACCGAGTGGTGGACGCGTTGGCTACGCTCGTTGCGAGTGACGACCGCACGAAGGAGAGGAATGGCAAAGGCTCTTCGTTGGGGAATCTTGAGTACGGGCGGTATCGCACGAACATTTACGAACGACCTTGCTCGCGTCGACGAGGGCGTGGCAGTCGCGGTCGGTTCACGGTCGCTCGATTCGGCGAACGCCTTCGCCGATGAGTTCGACATTCCCCATCGATATGGTTCCTACGAAGAACTCGTGGGCGATCCGGACGTCGACGCGATCTACGTCGGTACGCCCCATCCGATGCACCACGACAACGCAATCCTGGCGCTTGAGCACGGCAAACACGTGCTGGTCGAGAAAGCATTCACCGTGACCGCCGCCGAAGCCCGCGAAGTGGTTGACGTGGCGAGGCGCAAGGGTCTCTTCGCCATGGAGGCGATGTGGACTCGGTTCTTGCCCCACGTGGTGGCGATACGCGAGCTCATCGCGCGAGGTGCATTGGGCGAGATTGTCAGCGTTGAGGCCGATCACGGACAGTGGTTTTATCCGGACCCCTCGTTTCGCCTCTTCGCTCCTGAACTGGGAGGTGGTGCACTGCTGGACCTCGGGGTCTACCCCGTGTCCTTCGCCTCGATGATCCTGGGCAGTCCGAACCGAATCGTTGCCCTCAGGGACCCGGCCTTCACGGGAGTCGACGCTCAGACCTCGATGCTCTTCGGCTACGAAAGCGGCGCCCAGGCGATTCTCACGTGCACTTTGCGGGCACGCAGCGCGACGCGGGCCTGCGTCACGGGCGAACAAGCGCGCATCGAGATCGACGGCAGCTTCTATTCGGCGACGGCTTTCAGCTTGATCGACCGCGACGGGACGATCCAGCGTTTCGACTTTCCGCGTGAGGGGAGGGGATTACTGTACGAAGCTCAAGAGGTGGCCCGTTGTGTTGAGGCGGGTCTCCTCGAGAGTCCGATCATGCCACTCGATGAAACAATCTCGATCATGGAGACCATGGACTCAGTGAGGGCCACAACTCAGCACACGCCTTGACGTCGATCGACGGGGGAAGGTGACCGTGAAGGTCGCGCAAGGACCAATGGCGGCGGACCTCTGCTGGAAGCAGCGGACCAGTCGTGTCAACAGTGAAGGATGCTAATTCACCGGACGAAGTTCGTCAGTGGATGATTTCACGGTATTTAGTCACATTATGTTCGGTAACTAAACACTCGCGCAGACGAGAGTTGCAGAAAGTCCTCCGGGAATTCGAGAAGGACACGTGGCGTATCGACCACTGCGAACGACGGTACGTGAACCGTGCATTTCGTCTCATGGCAGAGTTCACGGATCAGAGGCACTGTTTCGTCGTGCTAACTTTCACAGAGGCCTGAACGTAAAGGCTCAACGAGAACTCACCCAAGGAGGTATGGATGAAGTTCATAACACGTCGACTTGCGACGTACGCCTTCGCGGCGTGGATAGCAATCACCGTGAACTTCTTCATTCCTCGTTTCATCCCCGGAAACGCCGCCGAGGCGATGTTGGCAAAATTTCCGTCACTGCAGCCCGCCGCTCTGAAAGCGATTGAGATCGAATTCGGTATCGGTAAACAAGGTTCCTTGTTTCACCAGTACACGAGTTACCTGGTGAACATCTTCCACGGCAACCTGGGCATCTCCACGAATTTTTATCCCGCGACCGTGACGTCAGTGTTGAAACAGACGTTGCCGTGGACGCTCATCTTGGTAGGCACGGCGACAGTGATCAGCTTCGTGCTCGGCACGGTGCTCGGTATTCTCGCCGCGTGGCGCCGCGGCGGCAAACTCGACCAACTTCTTCCGGCCCTGACCTTTCTGCAGGCGGTCCCGTACTTCTTCCTGGCCCTTATTGCGGTGGAGATTTTTGCAGTCCATTGGCACATCTTTCCCATTGGTCAAGGTTTTAGCCTGGGCTTCTCTCCCGGTTGGAACTGGCCATTCATCCAAAGTGCTATTTACCACTCGATATTGCCTGCTATCACGCTCATCGTCACCTCGATGGCGGGGTGGATGTTGCAGATGAGAAATGTCATGATCACGACCATTGGTGAGGATTACGTGTTGGCGGCGCAAGCCAAAGGGCTCTCAAGTCGGCGCGTGGTGTGGACGTACGCCGCGAGGAACGCCATCTTGCCCAATATCGCCGGTTTTGCAATTTCACTGGGCTTCGTCGTGGCGGGAGCGTTGGTCATGGAGTTCGTCTTCTCGTATCCGGGCGTTGGCTACACGCTCTACAACGCCGTCACGTCGGACGACTATCCGCTCATGCAAGGAATATTCCTCGTCATTTCGATGACGGTGCTCGTGGCGAACTTGTTGGCGGACGTGGTATATCTCATCGCCGACCCGAGAACTCGCCGCGGGAGTGAATCATGAGCACCTCCGTCGTCCCCATCACGGCCGTGCCACCGGTTGGCAAGAGCCGTCGCAAGTTCAGTTCGTACCCGCTGAAAGCGCGCATCGGCGCGATCATCGTCGGTCTCTTCGTCCTGTTGGCAATCTTTGGTCCGTACTTGGCGCCCTTTGACCCCTCAGCCACCAAGAACACCCAGGCGTATCCGGTCGGTCCGAACTGGACTCACCTGTTGGGCACGACGGCAATCGGTGGCGACGTACTCTCACAAATGCTCGTCGGCATCCGCGCGACGGTCTTTGTGGGACTTACTGCGGGCGTCATCGCGACATTTCTCTCCGTGCTCGTGGGCGTCAGTTCTGGTTTTCTCGGTGGTGCTTCAGATGAAGGCTTGTCGCTCTTGACGAACGCGGTACTCGTTTTGCCGGCGCTACCGCTCCTCGTCGTGATCTTGGGCTACCTGCCCCAAGCCAGCAATCTGGTGACGGCGTTCGTTTTGAGTGTGCTCGGGTGGCCGTGGGGTGCGCGGGTCATTCGCGCCCAGACACTTTCACTTCGACGGCGAGATTTCGTCGCCGCCGCGCGAGAAACCGGCGAGAGCACGTGGCGAATCATCGTGTCTGAGATAATTCCCAACGAAGTGAGCTTGATCGCCGCGAGTTTCGTGGGGACGGTTCTTTACGCCATTCTCACGTCCGTGGCCCTCACGTTCCTCGGTCTCGGCGACCTGTCCAACTGGAGCCTTGGCTCAATGCTCTACTGGTCGCAAAACGGTAACGCGATCACGCTTGGCGCCTGGTGGTGGTACTTGCCGCCGGGCCTTGCGGTGGCGTTCCTAGGTATGGGTCTCGTGCTATTGAACTTCGGCCTCGACGAACTCGGCAACCCTCGACTGCGTGACGCCACCGGGCAGCACAAGATTGCTGGACACGTCTGGCGTCCCGCAGACCCGACGCCGGTGGTACGTGATTCTGACTCCGTGAAGCGAGGCCTTTTCATCCGAGGTTTCGCGGCACTTCGTCGGGGCGTGCGCTCCAGTGTCGCCAAAGGCGATGACGTCGAACCAACGACCAAGGGGAACGCCGATGGCTGACGCCGAGATCAATGAAGCGTCCAAGGCGAGCCGATCGAAGACGCCGCAGGTGGCACGTGAGGTCAGCGGAACGTTGCCGGTCTTTGACATCCAAGGGCTATCGATTGTGTACCGCTCAGGTTCGAAGGACACGAAAGCAGTCACGAACGTGGACCTCGCACTGATGCCTGGTGAGATCGTCGGCCTCGTGGGTGAAAGTGGTTCGGGCAAGTCGACCCTCGCCTACGGTGCGTGTCGACTTTTACGCCCACCCGCCATCATCACCAAGGGCAACGTCATGTACCGCGGCCGTCGAGTGCGCGAAGAAGGCATGTCGGTCCTCGATCAGAGTCGAAACGAATTGCGTGAGATCCGCTGGCGAGAGATCGCCATCGTGTTCCAGAGCGCCATGAATGCGCTGAATCCGGTGTTGAAGGTCGAAGACCAACTCTTTGACGTCATGGACGCGCATCTTTCACTTTCTCGAACAGAGAAACGAGAGCGAGCTGAATCGCTGCTGGACTTGGTGGGTATAGCGAGGGACCGTTTGAAGAGTTACCCATTCGAGTTGTCCGGGGGCATGCGTCAGCGGATCATGATCGCCATGGCTCTGGCGGTCGACCCCGAGGTCGTGATCATGGACGAGCCGACCACTGCGCTGGACGTTGTCGTGCAGCGCGAAATACTCTCCCAGATCGTGGAATTGAAGGACCGGATGGGCTTTTCGGTGCTCTTCATCACTCACGACCTCTCCTTGTTGTTGGAAGTTGCCAATCGAATCGTCGTGATGTACGCCGGTCACATCGTCGAAGTTGGCACCGCCGAGCAGATTCATCGTGAACCGGCGCACCCCTATACTCGTGGACTCCTCAATTCGTTTCCGTCGTTGCACGGACCTCGTCGCGAACTGGCGGGCATTCCGGGCACACCGCCCGACTTGAGCCAACTGCCGCCAGGTTGCCCCTTTATGCCTCGATGCACCTTCGCGACGGAAAAATGTCGCGAGGTGGACATGAAGCTCTCGCCGGTTGACGCGAGCAAAGACACGGTACACACCACGGCGTGTCCCTTCGTCAAGCCCGAGGACCACGTCGCCCAGGTGAACGTACGAACGAGGGCCGCGAAATGACCGAGCAGATCACGACGAGCGAGTCCGCCGTGGGTGACGTTGTGCTCGAGGCAGTCTCCATCAGTCGCGACTACTACCTTGGTCGCGGTCGAAGTGGACCCGTGCTCTCTGCGGTTCGTGACGTCTCGCTCAGCCTTTACCGTCGCGGCGTTGTCGCCATCGTGGGCGAGAGCGGTTCAGGTAAGTCAACGGTGGCTCGGATGTTGGCGGGTCAAGAAACTCTGACGAGCGGTGAGGTGCGCCTTGACGGCGAGGTCGTCCATCTCAAGCACCGACGTGCGTTTCGCGCCTACAAGCGCGAGGTCCAGATGGTATTTCAAGATCCCTTCGCGTCGCTTAACTCTGTTCATACGGTTCGCCACCACTTGGAAAGGCCAATCAAGATTCACCGAGGCATACAGGGCAAGCAGGCAATCGAAGAGGAGATGTATCGGCTCCTGACGCTCGTGTCGATGACGCCGCCCGAACTGTTCTTGCCGAAGTACCCACACGAACTTTCTGGTGGTCAGCGCCAACGAGTCGCCATTGCTCGCGCGATCGCGGCGAGTCCTCGAGTGCTGCTCGCCGACGAACCGATCTCGATGCTCGACGTATCAATTCGACTAGATATCCTTCGTCTCCTGAGCGATCTACGTGAGACACTCGAACTCGCGATGTTGTACATAACCCACGACATCGCTTCGGCGCGCTACGTTGCCGACGAGATCCTCGTGATGTACGCCGGCGAGATCGTCGAGCGCGGACCCGCCGAAGAGGTGACGCAAAGTCCTGCGCACCCCTATACGCAACTGCTCGTCTCTTCGGCGCCCAACCCCGACGCCCTGGGCAGTTCGCTCAAGACTGGTACCAAGATTGTGCCGGGTCAAGCGGGGAGCGCACTTTCGTCAATCGTGGGCTGTCGTTTCAGTCCGCGTTGTCCCTTCGCGGACGAGCAATGCCGCACGACGAGGCCGCCAATCGTTCCAACTAATGATGGACGCCTCGTGGCGTGCTGGCACCTTGAGCAAGCGGCACCAAGTTCAGTCGCGTTGACGACCAAGCCACGCACGACGAGGGCGAAGAAAGTACTCGAAAAGCCTGATTGAAAAAGCGGTACCACCTCGACGTACTTCAATTGTACGAATTTGTCCATTAGAAAAGTAATGACAAAAGTCATTTTTGTATTGCCCGGTGCGAAGCGCACGGGGCGGAAGTCATTCTTTGAAAATTTGCTGCCATTGATCTTGTGCAAAATTCTCAAAGTGAGAATTTGAATCTCAATTCATGTGACGTATTCACGTAGGTGTTGGCCATTGTCGCAACGCTGCTTGCAAGAAAGAAATGCTGACACTATGGTTGCGATTGGTACAAATAAACCTATTTGTACATGTAAACCTGATGATTCCATCAGGGGACCGAGGGAGGCATTGAGTTTTGTTACGTATCTTAAGAGGCAACCGCCTCAAGTTAATTGCTGCTGGAAGTTTGGTTTCAATGACAATGTTCGTGGGGGGACTTGCGGGACTTTCTGGATCGACCGCTTCAGCGTCGACTCAGCCGCCGCTCACCATGGAAGGAAACGTGGGCCCGTCGCTTACGGATAACTTCAACCCATTTGTCAGTACGTCTGCTCCTCAACTGCTTGACGTGTGGAGTCTGATCTACGAGCCTCTTCTGCAGTTTGACCTTGCGAAGCCAACCACGGCGCCGTATGACTTCTTGGCGACTGGTTACACGTGGGGTGCGGGTGGAACGTCCATCACGTTCACCATCCGTTCAGGCGTGAAGTTCAGCGATGGCTCGTCCTTTGGACCCGCTGACGTGGCCTTCACGTACAACCTGTTGAAGCAGTACCCGGACATCAACACGGGTGGACTGCCGATTAGCGGCGCTACGGTATCGGGCAACGCAGTGACGATCAGCTTTACGTCACCGCAGTACACGAACCTGCAGAACATCGCGAGCGTCCCGATTGTGCCTAGCGCAATCTGGAGCACGTACACCGGTGACCCGGCGAAGGTGATTGTCACCAACCCGGTGGCGACCGGCCCGTACGTCCTGGCTACGAACGGCTACACCGCTGAGGGCCTGACCCTGAGCGCCAACCCGACGTACTGGGGTGGCCCGTGGAACATTGGTCAGCCGCCTGCGGTTCAGACCATCCAAGTTCCGGACCTGACTGACAACACGACGGCTACCAATGACCTGAACGCGAACCAGTTGCAATGGGCTGGTAACTCGATCATTGGTGTTCAGAAGATCTACGTCAACACAGATCCGACCCACCACGTGTGGGACGCTGCTGAGAACACGGTGTCTTTTGAGCCCAACCTGACCAAGTGGCCCACCAACCAGCTTGCGGTACGCCAGGCGATCAGCCTCGCGATGAACCGTAACGCGTTGAGCCTCCAGGGTGAAGGCGGTCAAGAGCCCGCCGCGACCAACGCGAGTGGTTTGACACTTCCCGCTTTTGCCGCGGACCTCTCGGCGGCTTCGAAGAAGGCGACGTTGTCGGGCGCGAGCAACATCAAGGCCGCGGAAGCTGTCTTGACCAAGGCTGGGTACAAGAAGGACAAGGCCGGCTACTTCGCTTTGAAGGGCAAGCAGGTCTCGTTCACCATCATTGACCCCGCGAACTACTCGGACTACGCCTTGGACGGCACGTTGATCGCCAAGTCATTGAAGTCCGCTGGTATTGACGCCACGTTCGACGGCACGTCGGACAACGCGTGGTACGCGGACCTCGCTGATGGCAACTTCCAAGCCGCAGTTCACTGGAGTTCCGGCGGTACGGTGCCGTACGTGACGTACGACAACTGGCTTGACAGCACGCTCGCAACGGGAGCCAACGCGAAGAACGCGGCGGGTGACCTTGAGCGTCTGAACAACAAGACGGTGGACGCCGAGCTCGCCAAGTTGGCAGCGGCCGCGACACCTGCCCAGCAGGCTGCGGCACTAGCTCCGTTGGAGGCCTTCATCATTCAGGACCTTCCCGTCATTCCGATCCTTTACGGTGTTGGATTTGACGAGTACAACACGGGCCAGTTCACTGGCTTCCCGACTCCAGCGAATCCGTACGAGGGTGGTCAACCAACCTCGCCGACCGATGAAGTCGTGGTGTTGCACCTGACGCCAGTCGGCTAAGCAGTACTTAGTAGTTCGTAGTTGGCCACGGGTAGCCCCGGTGCCGGATTCCGAAAGGGAATTCCGGTGCGGGCTACTCGTGGCCTTTTCTCGTCGTCAACGCAGTTCTTCGTAGTCTTGACTTTGGAATCGAACAACAGGAGAAGATGAGGGGTGCAGGAATACGAGGCCAGCGCGATGTCGACCGAACGCTACGAGTTAGGCGAGTGCTGTCGTTGGGATGACGTGCGCGCGGAGCTCTCCTGGGTGGACGTTCCCGCGGGACGTTTCTATTGCGCGAGTACCTCGAAGGGCCTCTCGGTGATGCGTACGTACCAAGTGGAAGGTTTCTTGAGTGCGGTCGCCCCGTTCGCGCAGCGGTCCGAGGGATGGATCGTCGGAACGAACCAGTCGATCGCTCACTTGCACGAATCGGGCGACGTGGTGGAGTTGGCGCGGCCTGAGGCGCGTAACGCGCCCGACGTGCGCATGAATGATGGCGCGTGCGATCCTTGGGGTAGGTTTCTCGTCGGCTCCATGGCCCTTGACGTCGCGCCCGGGCGAGGAAGTCTCTACCGCTTCGAGTCTGGACGTGCGGTGGAAACGCTCTTTTCGAGCGTGACGGTGTCGAACGGACTGGGTTGGAGCCCCGATAGGCACACCATGTACTACGTCGACAGTGGACCGGGGACCATTCACACCTTTGACGTAGATGACGCGGGCAATCTTGGCGAGAAGAAGTTGCTCCTTCACTTCGATCCGATTGGTGTGCGCACCCCCGATGGTTTGTGCGTCGACGAGGAGGGCTGTCTGTGGGTGGCGTTTTGGGACGGAGGAGAGGTGCGTCGATTCGCACCCAGTGGCGAACAATTGGCCCGGGTCGCGCTGCCCGTCTCTCGGCCGACGTGTTGCGCGTTAGGAGGTGACTCGGGCACGGTGTTGTACATCACGACGGCGTGGGAAGGATTGAGCGACGAGCGGCTGGCGAAAGAACCTGATGCCGGGAGAATTTTCAGCGTCGACGTGGGTGTGAAGGGTCTGGCGATCAACTCCTTCGCGACGACGTCGCTGGAGTGATTCGTGGCTGATTCTTTCGAGAGTCGGCTCGACGAGCACCAGCGTCTGGCGGCGCGGTCGATTCAAGCGCCCGAGTGAGTCCCTCGTTCCAGAGTCAATTCCCTTACGCTCGAGTAACTCGCCTTGGTCGGATCGTACGTGCCGATCAATGTGGTGAGCGCAGTGTTCGCTAAGGTTTGTCGATGCTGTAGCACTTTGGAGTGTTGTCCAGCACCTCGTGAAGGGAACCGCACATGGAGAATCGCCTCGTCTTTCCCCAGGACTTCAAATGGGGCGCAGCGACGGCGTCGTATCAAATAGAAGGTGCGGCTCACGAGGGCGGCAAGGGTCTTTCGATTTGGGACACGTTCAGCCACACTCCCGGTAAGACACTGCACGGTGACACCGGTGACGTCGCGTGCGATCACTACCACCGATTCGCGAGCGACGTGAAGATAATGGCTGACCTGGGACTCCAGGCGTATCGGTTCTCCATCTCCTGGCCGCGTATCTTCCCTGACGGCACGGGCGAGGTAAACGAAGCGGGGCTCGACTTCTATCGCCGCCTCGTTGACGAAGTGCTCGAACACGGGATCAGGCCCGCAGCAACGCTCTATCACTGGGATCTTCCCCAAGCCCTGGAGGACCAAGGCGGCTGGCTCAATCGCGCGACGTCTTCGTACTTCGCCGAATACGCGCGGGTCGTGGGCGAAGCACTGGGTGACCGCCTGGAGAACATCATCACTTTGAACGAACCCTGGGTGTCCTCGTTCATTGGCTATACGACTGGTCACCACGCTCCCGGCAAGCAGGACTTGGGTGACGGCGTGATCGCGGCCCACCACCTCCTGCTTGGACACGGTCTCGCGGTCGAACGTCTGCGTGGTGTCGCGAAATCGTGTGAAGTCGGTATCACCGTCAACCTCAGCGTGGCGATCCCGGCTACGTCGAGCGAGCTTGACGTGAAGGCCGCGAGTCGCCATGACGACCAACTGGATCGATGGTTCCTCGATCCGGTATTGAAGGGCCAGTATCCTGCCGGACTGCTCCAGGAATACGTCAGTCTCGTGGATGACGACTTCATCCACGAGGGCGACATGTCGACGATCAACGCGGACATTGACTTCCTGGGCATCAATTACTACACGCGCAACATCGTGGCGGCGCGAAAGCAACCTCACGAACCCTGGACGCGCCAGACCTCGCTCGGCGACTTCAATGACGTCGATGACGTCACGCCCCACGCGGCGCCACGGACCACGAAGGACTGGCCGATCGATCCGGACGGGTTGCACGATCTCCTCGTTTGGGTTTCCAAGAACTACGGTGCGATACCGCTCTACGTCACCGAGAACGGAGCGGCTTTCATTGATTACGTGGACCAGAGTGGATCGGTGCACGACAGTGAGCGCGTTGACTATCTTCAAGGGCATTTCGCGGCCGCGCACCGGGCTCTCGAGGAGGGCGTGAACTTGCGCGGCTACTTCGTATGGTCACTCTTCGACAATTTCGAATGGGCCGACGGGTACTCGCAACGCTTCGGGCTGGTGTTCATTGACTATCACACCCAGGAGCGAATCTTGAAGGACAGTGCGCACTGGTACAAGTCGGTGATCAGTGCCAACGCCATCGATCAGCCCTGAGAGTCGGGACCAGTGGTGCAGCCCGTTCTAGTATCCCAAGGATGACCGGCGAGCTCGAAGGACGGACCGCGCTCGTGACCGGGGCGTCGCGAGGCATCGGTCTGGCGATCGCTCAGAGATTCGTCGAAGCTGGTGCGAGCGTCGTGATTTCGTCCCGCCACCAGGACAACCTCGACGAGGCCGTCGCGACCTTCGCCGGCTCGCCAAAGGTCCACGCGGTCGTCGCGCACGTGGGTCGCCGCTCGGAGGCGGATCGCCTCGTGGCGGCGACCGTTGACCATTTCGGAACGTTGGACGTCTTGGTGAACAATGCGGCCACCAATCCCTATTTTGGTCCACTCGTCGACATCAGCGACTCGCAGATGCAAAAGACCTACGAGGTCAATCAGGCCTCCATCCTGACCCACAGCGCGGCGGCGTGGCACCACTGGATGCGCGATCACGGTGGCGTGATCATCAACATCGCGTCCATTGGTGGACTCGGGCCCGAGCCAGGCGTTGGTTGGTACAGCGTGACCAAGGCCGCGGTCATCCATTTGACCAAGCAGCTCGCGTGGGAACTCGCGCCCTCGGTGCGGGTGAACGCCATCGCGCCCGGTCTGGTGCGTACGGAACTGGCGCGCGGGCTCTGGCAGGAGCACGAGGCGGCAATCGCGGCACGCATCCCCCTGCAGCGGCTGGGCGAACCCGACGACGTGGCGGCGATGGCCCTGGTATTGGCGAGTGACGCGTCATCGTGGATCACCGGTCAGGTCCTCGTCGTCGACGGCGGGACGACGAACCAGCCGACCGGGGGCGTGGGCTAGAGCAGCGAAGTCAACTCGCTACGTCGAATCTTGCCGTTCGCCGTGCGGGGGATGGCGTTGACCAACCGGACCTCCTTGGGTTTGGCCCAGGGCCCGATTCGTTCGTTGGCGACGTCGGCGATGGCTCCGGCCACGTCCGACGAGGTGCTCACGACCAGGGCAATGACGCGTTGGCCCCATTCCGTGTCGTCAACCGCGGTGACCGCCACGTCGAGCACGCCCGGTACCGTGGCGATCACCGCTTCGAGGTCGTCGGGCCAGAGCTTCTCCCCACCCGTATTAATAACGTAGCCAACGCGGCCCTTGACCGAGACCCGCCCATCGACGACGTCGCCCGCGTCGCCGGTGGGGAACCAGTCGTCGCGTCCGTCGGGGCCGAGAATCCTCGGGCGTTCCATGGTTCGATAGGAGCGGAACAGGGTCGGGGTCCGTACCGCGAGCTCGCCCGAAATGCTGACGACGTCGACACCCTCGAGCGCTCGGCCGTCGTAGACAATGCCCGAGCCGGTCTCGGTCAAGCCCCAGGTCGCGACGATGTTCTCGCCGAGGGCCGCGGGTGGACGAGCACCGCCCAGGAGTACTTTCTCGAATCCCGAGACATCGTGACGAAGGAGCTGCGCGCGTACGAGCGCCACGTGGGTTGCCCCACGCTGCGGTGCATGTTCGATGTCGGCGACATCACCCCACAACAACCCGGCGTCGGCGAATACCGCGCGCAACACCACCGCGAGGCCACCGATGTGATTGGTCGGCAGGACGGGGTACCACACTGGTGCGTGCTCGGTTCGCAAGGCCTTTTGGGTCATCACGGCACTTGCCGCCAAGGCGTCCCAGGTGAGTTCGGCCGCTTTGGGCGCGCCACTTGAACCCGAGGTCAACATCACCAATCCGATGTCGTCATCGACCATCTTCCCGCTCGTTCTCGTTTCACGACCGCTGGACGTGAGAACGGCCGTGGCCCCCAGGGCGTCGAGTTCCTCCTCACGACGGCGCGACGACGTACGTTGATCGAGCACGCAAAACGGTTCGCGTGCTTCGACGCAGCGTCGAAGGGCGAGTTCGAACTCGGGGCCGAGGGCCACGTCGAGCGCGAGCAATGGTTTCACAAAGTGACACTAGGTCCTCACGACTAGGTTGTGTAGCGAAAAGGACGGCACGGTGGCTTCACTCCGACACGAAATTCGCATCGCCGCGGCGCCCGACGACGTCTGGGCGGTGGTGAGTCGACCTGAGTCGATTCCCGAATGGTTCCCGGGAATCACGTCATGCACGGTGGACGGCAACGTCCGGGTCATAAGGACCGCCATTGGACTCGAGATGCCCGAGGAGATACTCACGAACGATCCCGTCCTTCGTCGCTTCGCGTACCGGATCACCGCACCGATGTACAGATTTCATCTGGGGGTCATCGACGTGATCGAACTCGGGACCAACGATTCGCTGTGCGTGTATTCCACCACCGCCGAACCGGATACGTTGGCGCTCATCGTGGCGGGTGGCACCGCAGGGGCGCTCGCCGAGATCAAGCGGTTGGCCGAAGGCGACTAGGAGGCGACGTGGGACGCAAGATCTTGTTCATTACGACCGACCAGCAGCGTTACGACACGCTGGGGGTCAACGGCGGCACGCTGGCACGAACGCCGGTGCTCGATCGGCTCGCCAACGAAGGCGTCCGTTACGAGCGATGTCAACCCACGTCAGTGGTCTGCATGCCTTCGAGGGCCTCGATGCTGACGGGTCAGTTCCCGTCGACGCACGGCGCGTGGATGAATGGCGTGCCGCTCGCCATCGACGCACCGTCGGTGGCCGAGAACCTGCACGACGCGGGTTACGCCACCGCGCTCATTGGCAAGGCGCACTTCGAACCCTTCATGGATCCGTTCGGCCGTTTTGCCGAGAACGCTCTCGCGAATCTGGGCATTCCCACCATTGAACAACCCTGGTTCGATGGTCGACGCGGCGTGCACCGCGGTTTCGATTACCTCGAGTTCGCCACCCACGGCGTCATGGGGCCACTGCACTACGCCAAGTGGATGATGGCAAACCATCCCGAAAGTCTGGGCGGCTTCTATCAGGTCGTCGACGGCGACCTGAACGTGAACGCCGCGGGCGGGGGCGACTCGGGCGCCCCCCAGGTGAAATACAACGACGTGCCGCGCGAGTGGTACCACACCGATTGGGTCGCCGAGCGCACGATCGGTTGGCTGAACCANNGAGATTGGGCGCGTCCCCTGGCGAGAGGTCGATCTTCCGGTCAACTATCCCGAACGAGCCAGCGAACGTGAGGCCCTAATCGACCAGAAGGCGCGCCACTGGCGTGCGTGGTACGACGGCACGCTGGTGTCGAACTACGAGGCCCCCGCCAAATGGGTACCGGCGACCTTGACCGCCGATCAGGTCCGCGAGGTCAACGCGCTCAACGCCGTCGAGGTGGAACTCATTGACGAGGCGGTCGGTCGGGTCCTTCGATGCATCGAGGACAAGGGCTGGGGCGATGACGTGGACGTGGTCTTCACCACCGACCACGGTGAGTTCCAGGGCGACTTCGGTTTTCTGTTCAAGGGCCCGTACCACGTGGACGCGCTGATGCGCCTGCCGCTGATCTGGCGACCCGCACGCGTGACCAGGACTGCACCGGGGGTCGTGACGGCTCCGGTGAGCCTGGTCTCACTGGCCGCGACGTTCCTTAGCGTGGCGGGACAACCTGCGCCCGCCTGGGTCGAGGGCGACGCACTGCCCCAGAGCGACGACGAGGCCAGGACGCGGGGTCACGACGCCACCGTGACCGAGTGGGACTCGTCACTCTTTGGTGTCGACGTGCACGTGCGAACGGTGTTGACCAAGGACCACCTCTACACCGAATACGCCAAAGGGACCCTGCACGAGGGCACCGAAGGTGAGCTCTACGACCTACGTGATGACCCTCTGCAACGAGTGAACCTCTTCAGTGACCCGTCGCTCGCGAATCTTCGGGCCACGTTGCACGAGAGGTTGCGCGCGCACGAGGATCGTCCTGGAGAACGCGCCACACCAGGGATTGTGATGGCGCCGGTCTGAGCAGTTGTAGCGTGGTCGTCATGCCTGACACCGTTATCCATGGCTCACCGCTCGACCCGGTCGAGGAGTTCCGGTCCTGGCCACTGCCGACGTTCGAACGTCGCGGTGACTACCAGGACGTTGTCTATGAGGTCGCCGAAGGAATCGCGCGCATCACCATCAACCGGCCCGAACGTCGCAACGCCTTTCGACCACAGACGCTCTTTGAACTGTCGCGCGCCTTCGAGGCGGCTCGCGACGATATAAGTGTGGGTGCGATCGTCTTGACGGGGGCCGGCCCGGACGCGTTCTGTTCGGGGGGTGACCAGAAGATACGAGGGGACGACGGTTACCTCGGCGACGACGAGGTCGCTCGCCAGGGAATCGGCCGACTCAACGTGCTCGACCTTCAGATCCAGATCCGACGCCTGCCCAAGCCCGTGCTCGCCCAAGTGGCTGGCTACGCCATCGGGGGAGGGCACATCTTGCATTTGGTGTGCGACCTGTCGATCGCGGCCGACAACGCGCGTTTCGGCCAAACCGGTCCGCGCGTGGGGTCCTTTGACGGCGGCTACGGCTCGTCGCTGCTCGCCAACACCATTGGTCTCAAGCGAGCCAAGGAGGTCTGGTTCCTCTGTCGCCAGTACGACGCGAACCAGGCGCTCGAATGGGGCCTCGTGAATACAGTCGTGCCCCTCGCCCAACTCGAGGCCGAGACCATCGCGTGGTGTCGCCAGATTCTCACGCTGTCGCCGATGGCGCTTCGTATGCTGAAGGCCGGCTTCAACGCCGCCGAGGATGGTCTCGCCGGCGTGCAGCAGTTGGCGGGCGACGCGACCATGTTGTTCTACATGTCCGAGGAAGGCCAGGAAGGCCGCAACGCCTTCGTCGAGCACCGAAAGCCAGATTTCTCGAAGTTCCCCAAGCGTCCATGACCAACGCGCCCGGGCCGTTTCGCCGGTGGGTCCTCGCGGCGCGACCACGAACATTGCCGACGGTGCTCGTGCCCGTGGCAGTCGGGGCCTCCCTCGTGCGACCCGCGTCCATTGAATGGATCAATACCGTGCTCTGCGTCGTGGTGGGTCTCGCCCTGCAGATCGGCACGAACTTCGCCAATGACTATTCCGACGGCGTGCGCGGTACCGATCACGAGCGCGTGGGCCCGTTTCGACTGACCGCGTCCTCACTCGTGAAGGCGTCGAGCGTGCGTCTCGTCGCCTGGTCCTTCTTCGTGGTCGCTGCCGTCGCCGGGCTGGTGCTGGCCTCTCGTACCTCGTGGTGGCTCGTGGTGATCGGCGTGACGGCGATTCTTGCTGGTTGGTTCTACACCGGCGGACCGCGGCCCTACGGGTACTACGGCTTCGGCGAACTCTTCGTGTTGATCTACTTCGGGTTCGTCGCCACGGTCGGGACGTCGTACGTGCAGCATCGAGCTATCCCGAATTCGTCGTGGTGGTTTGGTCTCGCCACGGGTGCCATGGCCTGCGCCCTGCTCGAAGCGAACAACCTTCGTGACGTCGAAGGGGATCAACTTGCCGGCAAGAAGACGCTGGCGGCCCGTCTGGGTCGAGTGCGCGCGTCGTGGCTTTACGCAGTCTGCGTCGCGGGCGTCGCGCTGGGCTTGGTCGTCGGCGGCGAGATTGTCATGGGCGCTCTCGCCGTCGCGTTGTTTATCCCCGAATTGCGCCTGGCCTTTTCGCCCAAGAGCGGGCGAGAGCTGTTGGCGTTGCTGAAGGCGACCTCGATGACTCAGCTCCTCGTGGGTGGGGCACTGGTCGTGACGTTCTTCGCGACCCGCTAGCGCGCGAGAAACGCGGACACCAGTTGCGCGCAACTCTCAGGAACTTCGAGGTGGGCAGCGTGCTGGGAAGCGGGGACGACCTCGACGGCTGCGTCGGGGGCACCCGCCGCGATGGCTCGGGCTTCGAACAGGAACTTGGCGTCGAGTTCGCCGGCGAGACAGAGCGTCGGCAGGGTGAGCGACGAAAGCCGGGGGCCGAGGAACTCCTGGGTGCCGGTGCCGCAGAGACGCAGCGAACTGGCGAGCCCGGCGGCGTCGTGACTGCGAGCCCGACGTTCGAGTGGATCGGGCGGGAGCGTAGAGAACATGGGTTGAGCGAGCCACTCGTCGAGGAACTGCTCAGTGCCCACGGTCTCTACTCGCTCGGCGAGCGCCTCGTCGCGCGACACTCGCTCGCGACGCTCGTCCTCGTCTTCGATACCGCGCGACGCCCCGAGCAGGACCAGTGCGCTCACCCGACGACGATGGCGCAGGGCCACGTGCAAGGCCACGCGCGCACCCATCGAATAGCCCCCGAGGGCGACCGGTTCGTCGGGCAGCGATGACGCCAGGAGGTCGGCGGTTTCGTTGAGCGTGGCGCGTACGGCGCTGGCCTCGCCGTGGCCCGGCAGGTCGGCGACGAGCAGTTCATGGCTTCCTGCAAGAATGGTACGGAACTGGTGTGCGGACTGACGTGTTTGGGTGAACCCGTGCAACCAGACGAGGGTCGTTCCGGATCCTTGACGTTCGTACTTGAGGAGAGGCATTGCAAGGAAGCGTACCGAGCCCGAGCGACGTGCAGGCGACGTTCGCAGCCACTCTCTTTGACGAGTGGATCCGCAGCGGGATGCGAGACGTGGTCCTAGGTCCTGGTTCGCGCTCGACGCCGCTCGCGATCGCCGCCGCCGCACGAAGTGAGTTGACCTTGCACGTGCGCATCGACGAACGCAGCGGTGCGTTTTTCGCGCTCGGGCGTGCCTTGGCGACGTCGCGACCCGTCGCCGTCGTGGTGACCAGCGGTACCGCCGCAGCCGAACTGCACGCCGCGCTGTGCGAGGCCGACGGGGCTTGCGTGCCCCTGCTCGTCGTCACGGCGGACCGCCCGCCCGAGTTGCACGGCGTGGGTGCTCCCCAGACGACGAACCAGCGCCACCTCTACGGTTCAGCGGTCCGACTTTACGAAGAGCCTGGCGTCGCCCGGCTCGACGCCGCGTGGTCGTGGCGCGCGCTCGCGAGCCGGCTTTGGCTGACCGCGATCGGCGTGGCGAACAATCCCGGTCCGGTGCATCTGAACGCGGCGTTCATCGAACCGTTGCTTGGCGCGGCGACGGCTCTGCCCCCTGGTCGGACCAACGGCGCCGCGTGGCGCACGGCGCCAGCGTCGGAATCGGCCACGGCTTCACTCGACGTCAACGGCGCGCGCGTCATCTGTGTCGTGGGTGCCGGCGTGGACCAGAAAGTGATCGCGACCTGTCGCGACCTTGATTGGGTCGTGTTAGGTGATGCCACCGCACAGGGAGCACTGCCGTATTACGACCCCCTGCTGCGCGACGACGACTTCGCCGCGGTCCAACGCCCGGACCTGGTGGTGCGCATGGGCGGCGCGCCGGCTTCCAAGGTGCTTTCGACGCGTTTACGAGAATGGGGTGTTCCGGTCGTCGCCCTCGAAGGTGCCGGTGCCGTCGCCGACCCCGACGGTATCGTGAGCAGGTCACTGGCGGGATTACCAAGCGCGGGCGCGTCGTCGATGCGAGCGGACCCCGCGTACGCGGCCTCGTGGTACGGCGCGTCGCAATCGGTCGGCGAGTTCCTGCGGTCCCTCGAATCCGATGACGACGAACTGAACGAACCGATGGTCGCTCGCGTCGTCGTCGAACTGAGCGGCGAGAACAACGCGGCGTTGATCGTGGGCTCGTCAATGCCGGTGCGCGACGTCGAATGGTGGGCGGGACCACGCCGTAGTCCCACCTACGCGAATCGGGGCGTGAACGGCATCGACGGCGTGGTCTCGACCGTCTTGGGAGTAAGTGCGGGGGCCAAGGGGATCGGTCTGGTGGGCGACCTCACGTTCTTGCACGACGTGTCGGGATTGGTCGACGGTCTGGGACCAGCCCAGGGTACCTGCGTGCTGGTCGTGGTCGACAATGGCGGAGGCGGGATCTTCTCATTCTTGCCCCAGGCGGACGTGCTCGGACCAGAGAAGTTCGAGCAGCTCTTTGGCACACCGCGCCCCCACGACCTCGAGGCGATAGTTCGCGCCTTCGGGCACACGTCGTGTGCCGTGGCGACGCGCAGCGAACTTCGCACCGCGGTTGAAAAAGCCCTCACCGAACCGGGCGTGAGCGTCGTCGTCGCCGCGGTGCCCTCGCGTGAGCGCAACGTCGAGATCCACGATGCCATGGTCCGGTCGCTGAGTAATCGCCGAGGTGCGTCTCGTTGACGGCCACGCTTCCCGCTTCGCTGTTCGCGGCGTTCCCCCTGGCCTTTGCGGCGGGTCTGGTCTCGTTCGCCTCGCCGTGCGTGCTTCCCCTGCTGCCGGGTTACCTCGCTTTCTTGAGCGGCTCGACGGCGCGCGTCGAAGGGCGAAGCGGTAGGGGACGCGCCGTCTTCGGCGCTCTCGCCTTCATCGTGGGTTTCGCCCTGGTGTTCGTCAGTTTCGGCGCGCTCTTCGGCGGACTCGGCTCGACGATTCGAACCCATGAGCGGCTGCTCCAAGAGATCTTCGGCGTGGTGACGATCCTGCTCGGCAAGTTCTTCGCGGGCTGGTGGCCCTCGTCGTGGCTCCAGCGCGATCGACGGATCCACCACTTGCCTCGTGCGTCGATCATGGGCGCGGGGCTGCTCGGCTTCACCTTCGCACTAGGTTGGGCGCCGTGCATTGGGCCGACGTTGGGTTCGATATTGGGACTCGCGGCGGCCAACAATGACACCACCGCGCTACGTGGTTCGGTGCTCGCCTTCGTGTACTGCCTGGGCCTGGGTGTGCCGTTCTTGATCGCGGCCTTCGCGACTGAGTGGATGGCGACCACGACCACGTGGCTTCGCCGTCACGCCAAGGTCGTAGGGGTCGTCGGTGGCGTGCTGCTCATCGCGATCGGCGTCGCTGAAGTGACCGGTCTGTGGAGTTCATTCGTGGTGTGGTTACAGGTGCACGTACCTTCGACCACCACCATCTTGTAGCCCTTAGCCCTCGTAGACTGACTGCATGAGCTTTCGCGATGATTGGGCCTTTCGCGGGCTCGTGCACCAGTACACCGACGAGGTGATCTTCGATCAACTCGACGCCGGTTCGGTGACCGCTTACATTGGCTTTGACCCCACGGCTCGCTCGCTGCACTTGGGCAACCTGCTGCAGATCTGCAGCCTGCGCCGTCTCCAATTGGCGGGCAACCGCCCCATCGCGCTCGCCGGAGGTGGCACGGGACTCATCGGCGACCCAAGTTTCAAAGACGTCGAACGACCGCTCTTAACCGTTGAACAGCTCAACGAGAACCTCGAGGGCATCCGCGGACAACTCGAGGGCCTGCTCGACTTCTCGGCGAGCGCGGGTGCGTCACGGGCGCTGCTCTTGAACAACGCCGACTGGCTTACGACGATTTCGCTGACCGAATTCCTTCGCGACGTCGGTAAGCACGTCACCGTCAATCAAATGTTCGCGAAGGACTCGGTCAAGGGTCGTCTGGATCGCGACGACGTCGGGATGTCCTTCACGGAATTCTCGTACATGCTGCTCCAGGGCTACGACTTCGTGCGGCTCAATCGTGACCACCAGTGCACGCTGCAGCTCGGGGGATCGGACCAGTGGGGCAACATCACNNGAATTGGTGCGAAGGATGAACGGCGGTCAAGCCTACGGTCTCACGACGCCCTTGCTCTTGCGCGCCGACGGCAGGAAATTCGGCAAGTCCGAGGGCGGCAACGAGAACGTGTGGCTCGACGCCTCGATGACGTCGCCGTTCGTGCTCTACCAGCACCTGCTCAACGTGGACGACGCCTCGACGCCCGCTTCATT
>DKEO01000065.1:0-40829 GCA_002452255.1 Ferrimicrobium sp. UBA6820 | reverse complement strand
CCGGCGTTGATGACCGCGACGTCGACGGGACCCAGTTCGCCCACCGCTCGCTTCACCGCTTCGTTGACGGCACTCGAATCAGTCACGTCGACCGCGAGAACGAGCGCACAACCCTCGGGACCGGTGCCCGAACGTGACAGTGCCACCACCCGGTCACCCGCGGCGATGAAGAACTCGGCGATGGCGGCGCCGATACCTCGACTGGCTCCGGTGACGATGACGTGGCGGCTCACAAGGGGATCTCCTGCAGTTCGGTTCGAGAGGACGGGGCGTACTGGAAGTCGAAGGGTCGGATGCGCTTGGTCAGACCCGTGAGCACCCCGCCGGGTGGCATCTCGATGGTCGTGGTGACACTCGGGGGAAGGGCCAGCGTGGCGTCGAGGAATTCGACGGGCGAAGTGAGTTGTCGCGACAGCAGTTCGCGCCATTCGCTGGCGTTCTGGTGGACCTTGGCGTCGACGTTGGCGATCAGCACTGAATCGGTCGTGCCCCAGGTCACGTTCGCGAGCGCCTCGTCGAGCTCCTCTTGGGCGTGGGCCATCAGCGGTGAGTGGAACGCGCCGCCGACCGCGAGCGGCGTCGCGCGGCGCCATCCGAGCGACCGGTGCGTGGCGAGGAGGTGATCGAGTCCCTTCGTCGACCCGCTCACGACGAGTTGACCCGTGCCGTTCACGTTGGCGATCCAGACCTCGTCCAGGGACGCTAGGGCTTCGCGCGCACCATCGTCGCCACCCATCAACGCGACCATTGAACCGGGGTTCTTGGTCGCGGCGCGCGCCATCGCCGCTCCTCGCACCGCGATGAGACGAGCACCGTCGTCGAGGGCGAGCAGACCCGACGCCACGAGGGCACTGAACTCACCGAGACTGTGACCCAGCAGGTACTTGGGTCGCACCCCGCGATCGAGCAGTTCATGGAAGCCGACGAGCGAGAGGGCGAAGGTCGCGATCTGGGCGCGGTCGGTACGCACCACGTCGTCGTCACTCGCGTCAAGTAGCAGGCTCGCCACGTCGATCGAGCTCGCGTCACTGACGCGTTGGACGATCGACCAGTGAGGGCTGTCGCGCCATTGCTCGCCGGCGCCACCAGTCAACGAACCTTGACCGGGAAAGAGCGCCACGCAGTCGTCGCGGTAGGAACCGGGGGGCTGATTCGACATGTTCTAAAGGTACAGCGTGCCCGGAGTGGGACTTGAACCCACACACCCTTTCGAGTAAAGGCTTTTGAGGCCTCCGCGTCTGCCGATTCCGCCATCCGGGCTGCGGCGACAACGGTAGCAGGGACCGTAGGGTTGGTGCGATGAAGCTGACGCTCTGGCGTGTTGACGATCAATTGCGCCAGTCGGTCGCGGCCTCGCGCCAACGCCACGTCGCGCGCACGCGCTTGTTGCTCGAAGTCGAACACGAGGGCGTGTCGGGGTACGGCGAGGTCGACCCTCAGCCGTTCTCCTTGCACGGCGATCCGAGTGTGACCGACGTCATCCAAGAGCTCGACGGCGTGGTGCTGTTACAGGTGCACGGGGCCTTCGAGCGCGAGCTCGACGTGCCGTCGTGGACGCGACTGGCCCGCTTCGCGGGGTCGCGTGACGCGAGCGCGCCCGCCGTCACGTTGGTCGAGATGGCGCTGTTGGACCGCGAGTTGCGTCGCGCGGGAAGAACACTCGTCGATCAGTGGCCCGTCCGTTTCGCTACGCCACACCAGGTGACGACGTCGCTGCTCGACGAGACGCTGTCGAAGTTCGATCCCGTCGACGCGGCGCGGGTGCGGGTAAAGACCGCACCCGGAACGCTCAGCAGCCGTGAGATCGCGTTCTTGGAGTCCCTTGGCCGACCGGTGCTCTTGGACTTTAACTGCTCGGCTGAGTCGGACGCCGACGTCTTGGATCAACTGGCGAGCATTCCGAACAGCGTCGACGTCGTCGCCCTGGAGCAACCCTTTGCGCCCGGCAACGTCGTGGACCACGCGCGCCTCGCCGCACAGACCGAGGTGCCGATCAGTCTTGACGAGGGGGTCCGCAACCTTCGCGATCTCGAACAAATCGTTCGCTACCAGGCCGCGAGCCTGGTGTGCGTGAAGCCAGCACGCGTGGGCGGCTACGCGAACGCACGCACCATGATCGAACGCGCCAAGGAACTTGGTCTGCGGGCCTACGTCGGTGGCTTCTTCGAGTCCGAGCTCGCCCGGTCGGTCAACCGCACCCTGGCGCGGCACACGACGGGCGAACCCAGTGACATCGGCGCGGTCGCCACGGCCCTCGCGAGGCCCGAAGCTGGCTATTCGCCGTCGCCGACGGGTTTTGGCCTCGTGCCGGACAAGGGATTACTGGAGAACAGCGTGCGGGTAGTCTCGCTGGGCTAGGTCTCGATTTACACTCAAGGGCATGTCCCCAAAGGTGCAGCGGCGATTAGAAGACCTCCAACGGCGCCTGATGGCGGCCCGCGAGAGTCTGAGTGTGCTCGAAGAGCAGGTCCAGGTCTGGAACGACGCCCTCGAAGACGCCCGAATCCGCTCGCTCGTCTCCGAGACCCCGCTGCAGCAGCAAGAATATAGCGAGTTGTCACGCCACGTCTCCGCGGCGAACGCCGAGATGACACGGCGTTCCCAGGAAGTGCGAGCATTGATGACCGAGCGTGACGAACTCTTGCGTGAGTGGAAACCGAAGGATGAAGATGGATAAGCGGGTAGTGATAGCCGACGACGAGTCGATCATTCGTCTCGACCTCAAGGAGATCCTCGAGGGCGACGGCTACTTGGTGGTGGGCGAGGCGGCGCGCGGTGATGACGCGCTCGCGATGATCCGTGAGCTCGAGCCCGACCTCGCGCTGCTGGACATCAAGATGCCGGGACTCGACGGTATCGAAGTCGCGCGTCAGATCAAGGGTGGTCCCACCGTGGTCGTGCTGCTCACCGCCTTCAGCCAACGAGCACTCATCGAGAGTGCTCGCGACGCCGGCGTGGTCGCCTACCTGGTCAAGCCGTTTCGAAGCAGCGAGATCCTGCCCAAACTCGCCGCGATCGTCAATCCACTCTTGATCGAACCGATCGAGGCGCCCGAGGTCTCGCACGTGGACGACAAGATTGAGACCCGAGAGATCGTCCAACGCGCCAAGGAGTACCTCATGGAGCATCGCGGCCTCGACGAACCGGCCGCCTTCGAGGTGATCCAACAGTCCGCGATGCGCGCGCGCACGCGCATGCGTGACATCGCCCAGCAGATCTTGAAGGGCGAGTTCGTTGGCTGAGACCGCGCCCGACCAACGGCCTCTCGTGCTGTTGGATGGGATGTCCCTGGCCTTTCGCGCGTTCTTTGCGCTCTCGACGGACATCAAGACCTCCGAGGGTGTGGTGACCAACGCGCTACACGGCTTCGCCTCGATGCTGCATTCGCTCGTGCGCACCCAGCAGCCGCGCGCGCTGTGCGTGGCCTTCGACCTCACCGGGGGCACGTTTCGCGACGCGATGACTGAGGATTACAAGGGCGGTCGCGCCGAGACGCCCCTCGAGATCGAGCATCAGTTCGATCTCATCCGTTCGCTCTGCGATGTCTTGCACATACCGGTGCACGGCGTGCCCCAGTTCGAAGCCGACGACGTGCTCGCGACCCTCGCCACCTGGGGACGAGAGGCGAAGATCCCTGTCGTGGTCGTCTCGGGGGACCGTGACACCTTCCAACTCGTCGAGGACCCCTACATCAAGGTCCTCTACAACCGGCGCGGCGTCTCGGACTACTCGCTCTACGACGAAGCGGGGATCTTCGAACGCTGTGGCATCGAACCCCAGCGCTACCAATTACTGGCGGCCTTGCGCGGTGACACCTCGGACAATCTGCCCGGTGTACCGGGCGTGGGCGAGAAGACCGCCGCGAAGCTGTTCGCCCAGTACCGGGACTTCGACGACCTGTACCAACACCTCGACGATCTGACGCCCAAGTTGCGCGAGAACCTCGCCACCTACGAGGTCCGCGCTCGCAACAACGCCGACGTCATGACGCTGATTCGCGACGTGCCGCTCGACTTCACGCTGGCCGACCTCACCATCGGGGGTTGGAAACGCGAGGAAGTGGCGGCCTTCTTCGACCGCTTCGAGATGAACGCCATGCGCACGCGCTTCGAAAAGCTGATGCGCGAGGGTCTCCTGGGCGAACCCGACGCCGCCAGCGCAGCGAGCCCCGCGCCGGCGCCTTCCGCCAAGGCCGCGTCGAAGCCCGTGGCCGCGGCACCCTTCGCCGACGTGGTGCGTCCCGGGGGTGCCTACGTCGTCGCCTACGCGCGCGGCCGCGTCGCGGTGCTTGACGCCAAGAGTGGTCGCGTAGCGATCGCGAACGAACCGGAGTTCTTTCACGCCGCCCAGAACTGCTCGTTGAGTGGGCACGACCTCAAAGAGCTCTATCGCCACGCGAGCGAGGCGGGCGTCACGCTGCAAGAACCCACCGACGACACCTCGATCATGGCGTTCTTGGTGGACGCGACCAGTGGCCAGTACGAACTGGCCGACGTCGCCCAGCGTTTCCTCGGTGAACGCATCGCCGAGACTGCTCGCTCGCTCTTTGACGAGAGCACCGACGACGAGTCGCTGGTGCGCGACGCGCAGGTCACCGCGCGACTGGTCGACGTCTTGCGCGCCGAGATCACGCGCTGGGAACTCGGGTTCGTCTACGAGCAGGTGGAGTTACCGCTGGTGGCGGTGCTGGGTCGCATGGAAGCACGGGGAATCTGCGTGGACGTGGCGATGCTGCGCACGATCAACGACGAGTTCGCCAAAGAGGCGACCGCGCTCGACGCGAAGATCCAAAAGGTCGCCGGTCACGAGTTCAAGGTCAACTCGCCCCAGCAACTCCAGACGGTGCTTTTCGACGAGCTGGGGCTTACTGCGGTCAAGAAGATCAAGTCCGGTTTCTCCACCGACGCGGCCAGTCTCGAGGCCATCCAAGACGAGCACAAGATCGTGCCCCTGATTCTTCGCTACCGCGAGGTGGAGAAACTGCGCAGCACCTACGGGGCGCCCTTGATCGACGCGGTGGGCCCCGACGGCAAGATCCACGCCGAGTTCCGTCAGACCGTCGCGCGAACCGGGCGGCTCTCCTCGGAGAACCCGAACCTGCACAACATCCCGGTGCGCTCNNCGGACTACAACCAGATCGAACTGCGCATCCTCGCGCACCTCAGCCAAGACAGCGGACTGCTCGCGGCCTTTGCTTCGAATGAGGACGTGCACCGCACGATCGCGGCGTCGGTCTTTGGAGTCGCTGCTAAGGACGTGAACCACGAGCAACGCGAACAGGCCAAGGCCGTCTCCTACGGCCTCGCCTACGGCATGGAGGCCTACGGGCTCAGCCAGCGACTGGGCGTGCCGGTCTCTTCGGCCAAGGAAATCATGGACAAGTACTTCTCGGGCTTCCCGTCGTTGCGTGCCTACATGGACGCCACCATCAAGGACATCCGCAACAAGGGTTACTCGCGCACCGAGTTCGGTCGTATCCGTCCGTTCCCCGACCTCGCCACCGCCGTGGGGCCTCAGCGTCAGGCGGCCGAGCGTCAGGCCATGAACGCGGGCATCCAGGGTCTGGCCGCGGACGTCTTTAAGTCCGCGCTGGTTCGCCTGGACCGTGAGTTGAGCGCCGCCACGCTCGACGCCCGCTTGATCCTCCAGGTGCACGACGAGGTCCTCGTCGAGGCGCCACCCGCGGAAAAGGAACGCGTCGAGGCGATCATTCGTGACTCGTTGACCAACGCGGCCCGATTGACGGTGCCGCTCGAGGTCTCACTCTCCTGGGGCGAGAACTGGGCGGCGGCCAAGGGCTGAGGGCCAAAAGCCGAGTGATAGGGTTGAAACCTGGGTTTACACCGGCGACCCAGACCCCTTATTGCCTAGAGGACCCCGGTGTGGTCGTATGAAAGAAGTACGTATGTCGGACGGCACGAGCCTCCTTTCCTCCCAGCAAATGGGAACCTTCGACGCCGACGGGAATTACGTGCCGCGCGTCATCACCGAAGACGACATGGTCGGCACCGACCTCGCCACCCTGGTGGGCGACAGCGTGCTCGAGTTCGAGGACGGTGACCTGGTCACCGGCACGGTCGTGAAGATCGACCACGACGAAGTCCTGCTCGACATCGGTTTCAAGTCTGAGGGCGTGATCCCCTCGCGCGAGCTCTCGATCCGCAACGACGTGGACCCGTCGGAGATCGTCTCGCTGGGCGAGCGCGTCGAGTGCCTGGTCCTGCAAAAAGAGGACAAGGAAGGCCGACTCGTCCTTTCGAAGAAGCGAGCTCAGTACGAGAAGGCTTGGAGCAACATCGAAGAATTGAAGAATCGCGACGAGGTCGTCAAGGGCGTCGTCATCGAGGTCGTCAAGGGCGGTCTCATCGTCGACATCGGACTTCGCGGCTTCCTGCCCGCCTCGCTGGTCGAGTTGCGTCGCGTGCGCGAACTCCAGCCCTACATCGGCAAGACCGTCGAGGCCAAGATCATCGAACTCGACCGGAACCGCAACAACGTGGTGCTCTCGCGTCGCGCCTGGCTCGAAGAGACCCAAAAGGAGCAGCGAGGCGACTTCCTCAACAACCTGAAGCCGGGCGAGCGCCGTCACGGCGTCATCTCCTCGGTCGTCAACTTCGGTGCCTTCGTGGACCTGGGTGGCATGGACGGCCTGATCCACGTCTCGGAACTCAGTTGGAAGCACATCGACCACCCGAGCCAAGTCGTCGCGGTGGGCGATGAAGTCGACGTCGAAGTGCTTGACGTCGACTTCTCTAAGGAGCGCATCTCGTTGTCCTTGAAGGCTACGCAGTCCGACCCCTGGCAGGTCTTCGCCGACAGCCACGCCGTCGACCAACTCGTCTACGGCCGGGTCACCAAGCTGGTGCCCTTCGGCGCGTTCGTCCAGGTGGGCGAGGGCATCGAGGGTCTCGTGCACATCTCGGAGATGGCCGCGCACCACGTCGAATCGCCCGACCAGGTCGTGAGCGCCGGCGAGGAGCTCTGGGTCAAGATCATCGAACTCGACACCGCCCGTCGTCGCATCAGTCTGTCGATCAAGCAGGCCGCCGAAGGTGGCGAAGTCAGCGAAGAATACCGTGAGGCCTTCGGCAGCCACGCCTACGACACCGAGGGTAATTACATCGGCGGCATCGAATACGGCGAGTTCACCCCCGAAACCGAGGCGCAGGCCGCGTGGGCTGAATACGCCACCGGCACCGCGGGCAAGTCACCCGAGGACGAGGCGAGCGTCCCCACGAGCGCCCCCGACGAAGCCGTCGCGAGCGACGTGACGAAAGCCCCACCCGCGAGCGACGCGACCGAAGAGCCACCCGCGAGCGAGTAACGCGTTGCGCTACGCCGTCGCGCGCGGTGCGCGCTTGCGGGGTGTCTTCACGTTGAGTGGATAGTGACAGGCCACGCTGTGGCCGGGGGCGACCTCGGACAGCAGCGGTTCCTCGTCGGCGCACTTTTGGGTCGCGAAGGGACAGCGCGTGCGAAAGCGGCAGCCGCTGGGCGGGTTCATCGGGCTCGGTGGTTCTCCCGTGAGCACGTCGCCGTGCACGGGCGAGTCGGGGTCCGCCTCGAGGGCCGCACCCAGCAGGAACTTCGTGTACGGATGCCCCGGGACCTCGTAGAGGGTGTTCGACGGTCCGATCTCGCATATCTTGCCCAGGTACATCACGGCCACGCGGTCACTGACGTTCTTCACCACCGCGAGGTCGTGCGCGATGAATAACAGCGTGAGACCGTATTCCTTTTTGAGGTCCTCGAGAAGGTTGAGGATCTGCGCCTGGACCGAGACGTCCAAGGCCGACACCATCTCGTCGCAGATCAGCAACTTGGGCCGCATGGCGAGCGAGCGGGCGATCGAGATGCGCTGGCACTGGCCGCCCGAGAACTGGCGCGCGTAACGGTTGCCGTAGACCTGGGGGTCGATGCCGACCTTGACGAGCAGGTCGCTCACTACGGTGTCGCGTGCGGAACCGGTCACACTCTTCCAACAGTCGAGGGGTTCGGCGACGATGTCCTTGATGCGTCGACGCGGGTTGAGCGAACTGATGGGGTCCTGGAAGATCATCTGCATACGCGTGCGTATGTTGCGCAGCGCCTTACCCTTCTGGGCGCACAAGTCCACGCCGTCGAGCTCGACGGTGCCGCTCGTGGGTTCGACGATGCGCATGAGGGCCTTGCCCGTCGTGGACTTGCCGCAACCTGATTCGCCGACCAGACCGAGGGTCTCACCTTCGAAGATGTCAAAACTCACACCGGCGACCGCTTGCACTTCGTGGTGGCCCATGCCGAAAGACACCTTCAAGTCGCGGATCTTGAGGAGCGGTTCTGCGCTATTCATGTGGTCTTTACCGTTCTCTTGCGGGTCTTGGGCAGCGGGTTCCAGCACGCGTAGGCGTGGCCCGGTTCGTCGGCGGGCTGGAGCTCGGGTCGCTCCTGGTGGCAGCGATCGGTCGCGTACGAGCAGCGCGGCGCGAAGCTGCAACCCTGGGTGAGCTTTAACAAGTTGGGTGGGCGCCCCGGAATCGTCACCAGGCGGGTGTGTGGGTCATTGGACACCTTGGGCGAGCTCTCGAGCAGCGCGCGCGTGTAGGGCATGCGGTGCGCGCTGAAGACCTCACGAGTGCTACCGATCTCGACGATTCGCCCGGCGTACATGACGATGATCCGTGAGGTGCGCGTCGCCACCACGCCGAGGTCGTGCGTGACCAGGATCACCGACATGTGCAGACGTTCCTTCAAGTCGTCGAGGAGGTTCAGGATCTGGGCTTGAATGGTCACGTCCAAACCCGTCGTGGGTTCGTCGGCGAGCAACAACTTGGGCGAACAGGCGAGCGCGATGGCGATCACGACGCGTTGGCGCATGCCACCCGAGAGTTGTCCGGGGTAGGCGTCGTAGCGATGCGCGGGCGAGGGGATCCCTACCAGTTCGAGCAACTCAATGGCGCGGGCCTTGGCGTCGGCCTTGGACATGCCCAGGCGCACGCGCAGTGACTCGTCGATCTGCTTACCCACGCGCATCACCGGGTTGAGCGACGTCATGGGGTCCTGGAAGATCATGGCGACTTCCGAGCCCCAAAGGGCGCGCTTGTCCCCTTCGCTGGCGCCGACCATCTCGTGGCCGTCGAGCAGGACCGAACCGGTGACCGTGACGTTGGTACGTTGCTGCAGGCCCATGATCGTGCGCGTGAGCACGGTCTTGCCAGATCCGGACTCGCCGACGACGCCGATGGTCTCGTTACGCTTGAGGTCGAACGAGACGCCGCCCACGGCGGGTAGTGGCCCGCCCGCAGTCTGGAAGGTGGTCGCCAGATCGTTGACGGTGAGCAGGATCGGGTCGAAGTCGCTCACAGCTTCACCTCGGTCACGTCGAAGTGGTGGCGTAAGCGGTCGCCAATGAAGTTCAAGCAGAGCAGGAACAGACACATGGCGAGGGAAGGAAATATGGCGAGCCACGGGTTCTGCTGGAGGATGGTGCGCGACTCGTTGATCATGTTGCCCCACGAGGGTGTCGGGGGCAGGACCGACAGACCGAGGAAGGCGAGCGACCCTTCGAGGGCGATCACCGTCGCCACGCCGATGAGCAGGAACGATATGCCGATAGGCGCGATGTTTGGCAGTAACTCGCGAAGCAGGATGCGTCGGTCCGTCGCACCTTGGACTTTGGCCGCGATGATGTAGTCCTTCGTGGCGACGTTCAAGGTGGCGGTGCGAATGACGCGGTAGACGAGGGGGATCGACGCCACGCCGATCACGATGATGATCTTCAAGAGCGATCGCGGTGTCCAGAACGAGAGGATGGCGATGGTAGCGATGATCGCGGGAAAGGCCAAGAAGACGTACATGACGTTGGTGAGGATCGAGTCGAAGCGTCCTCGACGGTACGCGGCGAGCATGCCCAGTGGTGCGCCGAAACCAAAGCCGATGAGCATCGCGCCCGCGCCCGCCGACAGCGAGATGCGCGACCCGTAGACCACTCGCGAGAAGATATCGCGACCAAGGTCGTCGGTGCCGAAGAGGTGATGAAGGGAAGGACCAGCGTTGAGCGCGTTGTAGTTCTGGTACAGCGGATCGATCAATGGAAGGAAGTTGGCGAAGATCGCACCAATGATGTTCAGTCCGATCCAGCCCACGCAGAGCCAAAAGAGCAGCCCGAGGGGCTCGCGCTTCTCGGGCTTCTCGACCCGGGCCAGCTCCTCTTCGACGAACATTTGGCTGAAGTTACTCACGGCTGATCCTCGGGTCGACGATGTTGATGACGAAGTCAAAGATGAAGTTGATGAGCACGACGCCCACCGAGACCACCAGGACAATGCCCTGGACCAACAAGTAGTCGCTGGTGTTGATGGCGGCGATCAAGGTGTAGCCGAGCCCAGGGATGTTAAGCAGATACTGGACGATGAAACCTCCCGCCAGCAGACTGCCGATGTTCACCCCCGCCGCGCCGAGCAGGGCGACCGACGAAGGACGAAACGCGTGTCGCCACATAATGCGCCGTTGACTGATGCCCTTGGAACGGGCCATGGTGATGAACTCTTCTTGGAGAGTGGCGATGAGATCGCTGCGTAGCACCCGAAAGTACACGACAAAACTCCCCATCGCGAGGGCGATCGTGGGTAGCGCCATACTTTCCAGGTTCGCAATCCAGTCCTGGTTAAAGGGCACGTACGACGAAGGTCCGGTGTGGGCAATGCCCAACTTCACCGAGACGAACAGCACCAGGATCACGATGACGATGAAATTGGGCACCGACAGCATCGTGAAACTGCCCGCGCTCAAGATCCGATCGAGCCAGCTGTCGGGTTTGCGCGCCGCGCGCATGGCGAGAGGGATCGCCAGCGCGAACGAGACGATCTGTGAGAGAAGGATCATTTCGAGGTCGATCGGCAAGGCCGCGCGGATTGTGCCGGCGACTGAGGTTTGCGAGATGAAAGAGACCCCGAGGTTACCGTGCACTACGTTGCCGATCCACGTGAAGTACTGCTCGTAGATTGGTCGATTCAGACCAAGGAGTTTGAAGAGCTTCACCTGGTTCGCGGGGCTGGCGCCGGGGCCCTCGATAACCGTGGTGATGTTGCCGGGCAGGAGATGGATCAGGTAGAAGCTGCCGACCGAGATGATGAAGACGATGCCGATCAGCATCGCCAATCGCCGCAGTACGTACCTAAGCACTTCTTCTCCCTCTAGGACTTCTAAGGACAATAGCCAAAGCCGGCTACCCCCTAGTAAAGGGTCGCCGCCGGAACTGACGTGTCACACGTGGTGGCTAGCGTGCAAACGTGAAGAGAATCGTCATCGCCGGCGGCATCGGGGCGGGTAAGTCGGCGGCGACGGACTACCTCGCCAGTCGAGGCTTCTCGATCATCGACGCCGACGACGTCGCGCGCGCCGTTACCCTGCCGGGCGAGCCCGCCTGGCAAGCGATGCGCGACGCGTTCGGTGATGCCGTACTTCGCGACGACCGGACGATCGATCGGGCATTCGTCGCCAATCTCGTGTTTCACGACGCCAGCGCGTTGAAACGGCTCAACAGCATCACGCACGGCGCAATCGGCATCGAAATCCTGCGGCGGATTGGCGAGGCGACGTCGAGCGCCGTCTTCATTGCTCTGCCGCTCTTTCGCCCCGAGCATCGCTCGGCGTTCGAGGTCGATGAGGTCTGGGCCGTGCTCGCCTCACCCGACGTGGCGCTGGCTCGTCTGGTCGAACACCGCGAGTTCACCGAGGACGACGCACGGGCGCGACTGGCCAACCAGGTCACCAACGAGGACCGAGTGCCACTCGTCGATCGAGTGCTCTGGAACGACGGAACCGTGGAGGAACTACGCGCACGAATCGACGCCGAACTGGCACGTTGTGGACTGGACCATGGATAGTTTCCTCGTCGAATCACCATTCCAGCCCTCGGGCGACCAACCCACGGCCATCGCCACCCTCGCCCAGGGTGTGCGCGACGGGTTGCGGTTCCAAACGCTCGAGGGCATCACGGGCAGCGGCAAGACCGCCACGATCGCGTGGCTGGTTGAAAGTGTGCAGCGTCCGACGTTGATCCTCGAGCCGAACAAATCGCTCGCGGCCCAGTTGGCTTCTGAGCTCAAGGAGATGCTGCCGAATAACCGAGTCGAATTCTTCGTCTCGTACTACGACTACTACCAACCCGAGGCGTACATCCCACGCACGGACACGTTCATCGAAAAGGACAGTTCGATCAATGAAGAGATCGACCGGCTGCGTCACGCCGCCACGTCGTCCTTGTTGACCCACCGCGACACCATCGTGGTCGCATCGGTGAGCTGCATCTACGGGCTCGGATCACCGATTGAGTACCGCGAACGGATGTTGGCACTCGAGATCGGTGCATCCTTCGACCAACGCGCGCTGCTTCGTCGACTCGTGGAGATGCAGTACAGCCGCAATGAACTGGTCCTCGATCGGGGATCTTTTCGCATGAAGGGCGACACGCTCGAGATCCAGCCCGCGTATTCGAACGAGGCAGTTCGCGTGTCGTTCTTCGGCGAGGAGATCGAGGAGATCTCGTTCTTCAACCCGGTGACCCAGGAGAGCCGGGGGAAGGTGAACGAGTTCACCCTCTTCGCGGCTTCGCACTACGCCGCGAGCACCGCGACCATCAACCGGGCGTGCCGTTCCATTGAGGTTGAACTGCAATCACAACTCGCGAAGTTCCAGACCGAGGGCAAGCTTCTCGAGGCCCAGCGTCTTCGTTCACGCACCGAGCACGACCTCGAGATGCTCGAACAGACCGGCGTCTGCGCGGGTATCGAGAACTACTCGGCGCATTTGGACGGTCGCAGTCGCGGCGAGCGTCCCTTCACGCTGCTGGACTATTTCCCCGACGACTTCCTCGTCGTCATTGACGAGTCCCACGTCGCGGTGCCTCAGGTGCGTGGCCAGTACGCCGGCGACCGCTCGCGCAAGGAGACGTTGGTCGAGCACGGATTCCGCTTGCCCAGCGCGATGGACAATCGACCGCTGAACTTCGACGAGTTCATGGAACTCGTTCCTCAAATGATCTTCGTGTCCGCGACCCCGGGCCCCTACGAGATCGAGCACAGTGATCAGATTGCCGAACAGGTCATCCGGCCAACGGGATTGCTCGATCCCGTGGTGAGCGTGGTGCCGACCCGCAACCAGATCGACGACCTGCGGGTTCGACTCGACGCGGTCATCGCGCGCGAAGAGCGGGTGCTCATCACGACGCTCACCAAACGGATGGCCGAAGACTTGACTAATTTCCTCGCCAAGGCTGGTTACCGAGTGCAGTACCTGCACAGCGACATCGACACGATCCAGCGCATCGAGATCCTGCGCTCGTTGCGTCTGGGCGAGTTCGACATCCTGGTCGGTATCAACCTCTTACGCGAGGGACTCGACCTGCCCGAAGTGTCATTGGTGGCGATCTTGGACGCGGACAAGGAAGGGTTCCTTCGTTCGCGCAGCGCTCTCATCCAGACCATTGGACGCGCGGCGCGGAACTCGAATGGTGAGGCCGTGCTCTACGCCGACCGGGTGACTGATTCCATGCGCGAAGCTATCTCGGTCACCGAACGGCGTCGTCTGCTCCAGACCGCCTACAACGAGGAACACGGCATCAAGCCCCAAACGATCATGAAGAACGTGGCGGACATCCTTGGGCGACTCCGCTCCGAATCGGCGCCCGAACCCACGAACCGTTCCCACGGCATCACGTCACTCGAGAGTTCCTTGCCCGACGACCTCAACCTCGAGATTGCGCGGGTCGAAGAAGCGATGTTGACCGCGGCGGGCGACTTACGCTTCGAAGAAGCCGCGGCCCTGCGCGACTATCTTCACTCACTACAACGTCAAGGACTCGATTCGGCGCTCGACAGCCTGAGTGACGAGTCCTAACCGGTAGATTGCCGCTATGACTTCGACCATTCGCGTGCAGGGCGCACGCGTGCACAATCTGAGGAACCTCTCGGTGGAGATACCCCGTGACCAACTGGTGGTCTTTACCGGATTGTCCGGTTCGGGCAAGTCCTCGCTGGCCTTTGACACCATCTACGCCGAAGGCCAGCGTCGTTACGTCGAGAGTCTTTCGGCCTACGCCCGTCAGTTCCTCGGTCAGATGGACAAACCCGACGTCGAGTTCATCGAGGGCTTGTCGCCGGCGATCTCGATCGACCAAAAGACGGCGTCGCGCAACCCGCGCTCGACCGTCGGCACCATCACCGAGATCCACGACTACCTACGCCTGCTTTTTGCTCGCGTGGGCGTTCAACACTGTCACTTGTGCGGTCGCGTCGTCACTCGCCAGACCCCCCAGCAGATCGTGGACCTCGTCCTCGCGCGACCCGAGGGCACCAGGTTTCTCGTGCTCGCCACCGTGGTCGAGGGTCGCAAGGGCGAGTACAGCACCCTGCTCAACGAACTGGCCGCCCAGGGATTCAGTCGCGTACGAGTCGATGGCACGGTGGTCGAACTCAGCGAGCGCGATTCCGTCGATCTCGCTCGTTACGAACAGCACACCATCGACGTGGTCCTCGACCGCCTCGCGGTCAAGGCGACGAGTCGCCAGCGACTCACCGAATCGGTCGAGACCGCGCTCAAGCTCACCAAGGGTGTCGTCTCGTTCCTCTTCCTTGACGCTGACGAGATCGAGCAGTTCTCCGAGAAGATGGCCTGCAGTCACGACGGCATCAGCTTCACCGAACTCGCACCACGCGACTTCTCCTTTAACTCGCCCTACGGAGCCTGCCCGGTCTGCACGGGTCTGGGCACTCGCTTCGAGGTCGACCCCGAACTGGTGGTGCCCGACCCGACGCTCTCGCTCGCCGACGGTGCCCTGGCGCCGTGGTCGGGCGCTCGCTTCAAGTACTTCGAGCGACTGATCGGTGGCATCGCGGACATGGGTGGATTCAGCGTCCAGACTCCCTGGAACAAGCTGCGGGCCAAGGACCGCAAACTGATCCTCTACGGCGTTGAGAAGAAGACGGTGCCGGTCAAGTACCGCAATCGCTACGGCAAGGTGCGCACCTACGACACCACGTACCGCGGGATCATCGAGTGGCTGGAACGCAAACGTTCCGAGGCGGACGGGGACTGGTCACGCGAACAAGCCGAACAGTACATGCGCGAGGTCGAGTGCACCACGTGCGCGGGTCAGCGACTCAAACCCGAGGTGCTGGCGGTTCGCGTGCACGGACACAACATCGCTGACGTGAACGCCATGACCATTGACGAGGCGGTCGCTTTGTTCAAGAAGTTGAAGCTGACCAAGCGCGAAGAGACGATCGCGCGTCAGGTCATCAAGGAGATTCTGGCTCGGCTCACCTTCTTGATGGACGTCGGACTCGACTACTTGACCCTGAGCCGCGCCTCGGCGACCCTGTCGGGCGGTGAGGCCCAGCGCATCCGTCTCGCCAGTCAGATCGGCAGTTATCTAGTGGGCGTGCTCTACGTACTCGACGAACCGTCCATCGGGCTGCACCAGCGCGACAACCGGCGGCTCATCTCGACCCTCGAGCGCCTGCGCGACCTGGGCAATTCGGTCATCGTGGTCGAACACGACGAGGAGACCATCCGTCTCGCGGACTTCATCGTCGACATCGGACCGGGGGCCGGCGAGTTCGGGGGCGAAGTGGTGCACGCGGGCACCTACAAGGAACTCCTGGAGAATCCGAGGTCGATCACGGGCCAGTACTTGTCAGGCGAGAAGTCGATCCCGACGCCCTTGACCCGTCGGGCGGGTGACGGCAAGAAACTGACCATCAAGGGTGCGCGCGCCAACAACCTCCAGAACATCAGTGTCGACATCCCGCTCGGTACGTTCATCGCGGTCACGGGCGTGTCGGGTTCGGGCAAGTCGACGCTCATCAATTCGATTCTCCTGAGTTCGCTCGAGCGTCAGGTGAATCGGGCCAAGACCCACGTCGCCGAACACGACACGATTCTGGGCGTCGCCAACCTGGACAAGGTCGTCGCGGTCGACCAGCAACCGATTGGACGCACGCCGCGTTCGAACCCTGCGACCTACACGGGAGTGTTTGACAAGATCCGCAAACTCTTCGCCGAGGTCCAAGAGTCCAAGGTCCGCGGCTATCAGCAAGGTCGATTCTCGTTCAACGTGAAGGGCGGACGTTGCGAGACCTGCGCGGGCGACGGCACCATCAAGATCGAGATGCACTTCCTGCCCGACGTCTACGTCAACTGCGAGACCTGCGACGGGGCGCGCTACAACCGCGAGACCCTCGAGATCAAGTACCGCGGCAAGTCGATCAGCGACGTGCTGAACATGCCCATCGCCGAAGCCCTCGAGTTCTTCGATCGCCAGCCGGGGATCCTTCGCCACATCCAGAGCCTCATGGACGTCGGACTGGGATACGTGCGTCTGGGCCAACCCGCACCGACCCTCTCGGGTGGTGAGGCCCAGCGGGTGAAGTTGGCGACCGAACTGGCCAGGCGTCCGACCGGTCACACGTTCTACGTGCTCGACGAGCCGACGACGGGCCTGCACTTCGATGACGTCAATCGACTCTTGCAGGTCCTGCACCGCCTGGTCGACCAGGGCAACACGGTGCTCGTGATCGAACACAACCTCGACGTCGTCAAGACCTCGGACTGGGTCATTGACCTCGGTCCCGAGGGCGGTCGGCGCGGGGGACTGATCGTGGGCGAGGGGACACCCGAGGACATCGCCCAGTTACCGAGCGCGACGGGGACGGTCCTGCGTGAAGTGTTGGCGGTCAGCAGGGTCTCGTAGTGTTCGACCGACCCTCGGGCATCCCTCGCCAAAGCGGTTGTTACCTCTTTCGCAACGAGCACGACACCATCATCTACGTGGGCAAGGCCCTGTCGCTCAACCAGCGTCTGGGGAGCTACTTCCAAAAGAGCGACGCCATGACGCTGAAGACCCAGGCGCTGATGGACGAAGCGAGTTCGGTCGAATGGATCGTGACGCCCAACGAGCTCGACGCGCTGATCCTCGAGAACGAACTGATCAAGCAGAACCAGCCGCGCTACAACATGCGCCTGAAGGATGACAAGAGTTTCCCCTTCGTCGCGATTGACACGCGCGTCGACTTCCCGGCGCCCTTCATCACCCGTTCCCAGCACGTGAAGGGCGTGCGGTACTTCGGCCCGTTCGTCGACGTGCGCGCACTTCGAACCACGATTGATGAACTTTTGCAGGCGTTCCCCTTGCGTTCGTGTACCCGCCATAAGTTCAACTACCAGGAGCGAATCAACCGACCGTGTTTGCTCTACGACATCGGCAAGTGCTCGGGACCGTGCGTCAAGGCCATCGATCCGGTGGGCTACCGCGAGCTGGTGGCGTCGTGGGCGAGGTTCTTCGAAGGCGACGTGCGCCAACTTCGCTCGCTGCTGCGCGAACGGATGAGCCAGGCCGCTCACCTGAAGCATTACGAGGCCGCCGCGAAGGCTCGCGACGCCCTCGAGGCACTCGAACGAGCCGCGAGCGACCAGAGCGTGGTGCTCGACGACCACTCCGACCTCGACGTCATCGCCGTCGACACCGAGGGCGGGCGAGCCGCGGTCGTGCGCTTTCGGGTCCGCCACGGTCGCATCATCGGACGCACGGTGCACTTGATCGACCGCTCGATGGACGAGGACGACACCCAGATCATCGAGGGCGTACTCCCTGATCTCTACGACGACCCCACCGACGTGCCAGCGGTCGTGGTCGTGGCGAGTGCGAAGTCGGCGAGTTCACTGACCGGTGCGTACTTGAGCGGACTGCGCGGGCGTGCCGTGGAGGTCGTGGCACCCCAGCGCGGAAGACGACGTCGTGTGCTCGAACTCGCCACCAACGACGCGAGGGCGGTGATCGGTCGCGACTCGCTACGAAGGCAGAGCGACCACAACGTGCGCAGTCGAGCGCTGCAGGAACTCGGCGAGGCGCTTCACCTCGCCCAGCCACCCTTTCGCATCGAGTGCTTCGACATGAGTCACCTTCAGGGCACGAACTACGTGGGCTCGATGGTCGTCTTCGAGGACGCCATTTCGAAGAAGGCGGACTATCGGCACTTCAACGTGAAAGAGATCATCGGCAACGACGACGTCGGTGCCATGCAAGAAGTCGTGCGTCGACGGCTTTCGCACCTCGATGAGAACCAGGCCACAACCAAGTTTCGTCGTCCCGACCTCATCATCATCGACGGGGGACTGCCCCAGTTGCACGCCGCCGAGAAGGCCGCCGCGCAAGCGGGGGCCAGTGGCCTCGAGTTCGCGGCGCTCGCCAAACGCGAAGAGCTCTTGTTTCGACCCGGCTCGTCGACGCCCATCGCGCTCGAGCGCGGTTCTGAGAGTCTCTACCTGGTCCAGCGGATCCGCGACGAGGCTCACCGCTTCGCCATCACCTTTCATCGTTCCAAGCGCGCGAAGTCCATGGTCGCCTCCTCGCTCGAGGGAGTCGCGGGTCTCGGACCCGCGCGCCGTGAGCGACTCATGAGCGAGTTCGGCTCCCTCGACGCGCTACGTCAGGCGACGCTGACGGACTTCGAAGGACTGGCCTGGTTGCCCGAATCGGTCGCGAGGAACATCTACGATCACTTGCAGGCGCCGAGCGAACCCCGGCCCGCGAAGGGAAGTACAGGCGATGAGTGAGGTGGTGCTCGTTACGGGAATGTCGGGCGCGGGTCGCTCGACGGTCTCGGCCGCGCTCGAAGACCTCGGGTGGTTCGTCATCGACAATCTTCCGCTCGAGTTGATCGTTCGCGTGGGTGAACTGGCGGCGGCGGGCTCGCTCGACTACGCCGGCGTGGCCTTCATCGTCGGCCGGTCGGGTCGCGTCCAACCAGACGCGTTGCTCGCGGTGGAGATGGAACTCCAGCAGATGCACGAGAACGCGAAGATCCTCTTCCTCGACGCACCCGACGACGTATTAATCCATCGTTTCGAGGGCAACCGGCGACGCCACCCGTTCCCGGCGCCTTCACTCGCCGATTCAATCGCGGGTGAACGGGCGTTGCTGCAATCGATTCGAGACGCCGCCGACCTCGTGATCGATACCGGGACGATCAACACCAACGAGTTGCGCTCGCGCATCGTCGAGATTTTCGCTGATTCGAGTACGCCCGGGACCTTGCGGGTGTCACTCGTATCCTTTGGCTACTCGAACGGCATCCCGCGCGACGTCGACATCGTCTTTGACTGCCGGTTCTTGCCCAACCCGCACTGGATCGAGGCGTTGCGCCCTTTGTCGGGACTCGACGAGCCGGTCGCCACCTACGTGCTCAACCAAGAGCCCGCCCAGCATTTTCTCGCCGACGTGTGCTCGTTGCTCGAGTGGCAGATCCCCGCCTTCGCCAAGGAAGGCAAGGCGTACCTGTCCATCGCCATTGGTTGCACGGGGGGCCGGCATCGGTCGGTTGCCATCGCCGAGGAGATCCGCCGTCGTCTCAAGATTCCCAACGCCGTCCTGCACCGCGATATCGCTCGATGAGGGTCGTCGCCATCGGTGGCGGACACGGTACCGCCGTGTCCTTGCGAGCCCTTCGTCAGATGACCCACGAGGTCACCGGCGTCGTCTCGGTCGCCGACGACGGCGGCTCGACGGGACGACTACGGGCCATGTTGAACGTGGCCGCGGTGGGGGACCTGCGGATCTGTCTGGGCGCCCTCGCCGATCCTGCCAATCCGTTGACCGAGTCCTTCGAGCATCGCTTTCGCGTCGGCGAGCTCGACGGGCACGCCGTGGGCAACCTCCTGCTCGTCGGACTCATCGACGCGACGGGCAACCTCGAGGAATCGGTGCGCGCCGTCGCCCAAGTGATGGGCGTGACCGGCACCATCGTGCCGGCGTCGTGCGAGGGCGTGGAACTCGTCGCCACGACCGAGAACGGGGCGACGCGCGGACAGACCGAGGTCGCTCAAGCGACGCAGATCAAGAACATCAGCGTGGAACCGAGGAACGCGCCCGCACCCATGGCGGCGGTCGAGGCGATTGAGAACGCCGACCTGGTACTTATCGGGCCGGGTTCACTCTTCACGAGCGTGCTCGCCGCGTGCGTGGTGCCCGGGATCACCCAGGCGATCGCGGGCACTCGCGCGCACAAGGTCTACGTCGCCAACCTGCGCCCCGAAGTACCCGAAACCGAGGGTTTCACCCTGCAAGATCACGTCGACGCCCTGTTGCGTCACGCAGTCGTGCCCGACGACGTGCTCGTCGACGTGCACTCGCAATTCGCCACCCAGGCGTGTTCGTTACCGACCAGTTACGCGGACCTGGCGGGCGTCAATGGCCTCGTCCACGATGTGCAAAAATTGGTACGAGCACTCAGCGCCTGGCGCGTTGCGTGACGATCAACTACCGAGGAGACGCCGTGGCTATACGAGTTGCGATTAATGGATTTGGACGAATAGGCCGGAGCTTTGTGAGGGCGTCGCTCAACAACCCGGACGTAGAGGTCGTCGCCGTGAACGACCTGACCTCGCCCGCGACCCTCGCGCACCTCTTGCAGTACGACTCGACCCAGGGAGTCCTGGGCGTACCCGTCACCGTCGTCGACGGCGACATCAAGGTCGGCAAGGACACCATCAAGGTCCTCGCCGAACGCAGTCCGGCCGCGCTGCCCTGGGCCGAGCTCAAGATCGACGTCGTCATCGAGTCGACGGGACTGTTCACGTCGCGCGAGGCGGCGGCCCAGCACCTGGCGGCGGGCGCGAAGAAGGTCCTCATCTCGGCCCCCTCGGGTGACGCGGACGCGACACTCGTTATGGGCGTCAACGAGGACACCTACGACGCCGCGACCCAGCACGTCATCTCCAATGCCTCGTGCACGACCAACTGCTTCGTGCCGATGGTCAAGGTCCTCGACGACGCCTTCGGCATCGACGTGGGACTCATGACGACGGTGCACGCCTACACCAACGACCAGAACCTGCTCGACCTCCAACACAAGGACATGCGTCGCTCAAGGGCGGCGGCCATCAATATCGTGCCGACGTCGACCGGCGCCGCACGCGCCACGAGCCTGGTGCTGGCGTCGATGAAGGGGAAACTGGACGGGACGTCATTGCGCGTACCGATCCCGGTGGGCAGCATCACGGACTTCACCGCGATCGTGCGCTCGACGACCGTCGAGGAGATCAACGCGGCCTACAAAAAGGCGGCGGACTCGGGTCCCTTAAAGGGGATCCTCTCCTACACCGATGCCCCGATCGTCTCTTCGGACATCGTGGGACTTCCCTTCTCGTGCATCTTTGACTCGTTGATGACCATGGTCATCCGGATCGACGACGCGCGCAGCATGGTGAAGGTCTTTGGTTGGTACGACAACGAGTGGGGCTACTCGAACCGCCTGGTGGACCTGACCAGTTACGTCGGCAAGTAGCCGTGACCGACCTGCCGTCCTACGAGCGTTGGGGGGACCTCACGGGCAAACGCGTCCTGGTGCGCGTCGACTTCAACACGCCCGTCGCCGAAGTGGACGGTGAACTTCGCGTCACGGACGACTTTCGCATACGCTCGACGATTCCGCTGTTCGAGGACCTGCTCGCGCGAGGCGCGACGGTCGTCGCGTGCACGCACTTCGGCCGGCCCAAGGGTCACGTCGTCGCCAAGTACAGCGTCGCGCCGGTGCGCGCCCGTTTGGCCGAACTGTGTGCGGACGTCGAGTTGATGGAAAATCTTCGTTTCAACCCGGGTGAGGAGAGTGACGATCCGGCCTTTGGTGCGTCGCTCGTCGAGGGCTTCGACTACTACATCAACGAGGCCTTCAGTGCCTCGCACCGGGCGCACGCGTCGATCATGATCCCCCCGACGCTGCTGCCCAGTGCCGCGGGACCGAACCTGCAACGAGAGGTAACGACCATCCAGTCGCTACTCACGTCCCCCGAGCGTCCCTTCGTGGCGATCGTCGGGGGCGCGAAGGTCGCCGACAAACTCGGCATCGTGCGCGTGCTCGCCGACAAGGCGCAGACCGTGCTCGTCGGCGGAGGCATGGCCTACACCTTCGAGGTGACCCAGGGTAGAACCATTGGTTCCTCCCTGTTCGACGGTTCGCACCTCGACGAATGCGCGGCGCTGTTGAAAGAGGGCAACGTGCTGATCCCCGAGGACTCGCGCGGTCTAAAGGACGGCCAGCCCTTCGGCGACGGTGGTGGCGACGACGAGGTGATCGATTTCGGGGCCAACGTGCCCGACGGCTTCGTGGGACTGGACATCGGGCCCCAAGCCGTCGCGACGTTCTGCGCGGCGATCGGCGAAGCCAAGACGATTCTTTGGAACGGCCCGATGGGTGTCTTCGAGGACCCGAGGTTGAGCGCGGGCACTGAAGCAGTCGCGCGCGCAGTCGCGGCCTCAAGTGCGGTGTCGGTGATCGGTGGGGGTGACTCGGTCGCTGCCCTGCAGTCCTACGGTCTCGAGGACCAGGTCAGCTTCGTGTCGACCGGTGGGGGCGCGTCGCTCGAACTGGTCGAACTCGGTGACCTGCCCGGCCTGCGGGCCCTGCGCGAAAGTCCGTTCAACGCATGAAGAAGCCATTGGTTATCGGCAATTGGAAGATGAACCTCGACTACGTCGAGGCCCTGCACCTGGTCCAACAGGTCGGCGTGATGCTGAAGAACAAGCCCGTCGAGCACGTCGACGTCGTGCTCGTGCCGCCCTTCGTCGACTTGCGCAGTGTGACGTCGATCGTCGAATCCGAACGCATCCCCGTGGGCGTCGGCGCCCAGCACGTGAACGCGAACGACGCGGGTGCCCACACTGGTGAGGTCAGTGTCGCGATGCTCAAGCGCCTCAACGTGGGCTGGGTGATCGTGGGGCACTCCGAACGTCGCGCGGCCTACGCCATGTCCGACGACGTGGTCGTCGCGACGTTGCGTCAGGTCGTGCGCAACGGCGTGCGCGCGGTGCTCTGCGTGGGTGAAGCCCTCGAGGTACGCGACGCGGGCGCGCAGAACGACTTCGTCAAGGCCCAGTTGGTCAGCGCGCTGAAGGGCCTCGACCCGAAGTACCACGAGCTCGTGAGTGTCGCCTACGAACCCATCTGGGCCATCGGCACGGGGCGAAACGCGTCGAGCGAGCAAGTCGCCGACATGACCACCCACGTCCGCTCGGTGCTCGCGGGCCTCGCGATGCCGGGAATCCACGTGCTCTACGGGGGATCGGTCAACGCGGAGAACGCCGGGACGCTTCTGGCCGAGGGCCGGGTCGACGGTTTCCTCGTCGGCGGTGCGAGCCTCAAGGCCGAATCGTTCCTGTCAATCGTCCAGTCCTGTAACGACTGCTACGATGGCAAGCGCTAATCGGAGGTTGTGATGTTCACCTGGGCATTCGTCATTATTGAAGCGTTGTCGGCCGTGGGCCTCATTTTCCTGGTCCTGCTGCACTCGGGTCGCGGCGGGGGTATCTCGGACCTGCTCGGCGGCAGCATGGGCGCCGTCGCCTCGGGTTCGACCGTCGTCGAGCGCAACCTGGACCGCATTACGATCGCCGTCGCCTTGATCTTCACCTTCGCGACGCTCACGCTCGACCTGCGTCTGCAGTAACCGGCATGATCCTTCGTGGATCGATCCTCCGCTCATTGGGCGCGGGAGTGATCCTCGCGTCCGCGTCGTTGTTCACCACCTCGGTCAACGCCGCTTCGACGCCGTCGGGCGCGGTCAATACGCTCAACCTCTCGATACCGGGGCCATTCAATGGTTGTACGGTGCTCGATCCCGGCGCCACGCCCACCACGAGCGCGATCTTGGACCTGTTGCGCCCTTCGGCGTTCCTCACCACCTCGGGCGGCAATCTGGTGGGCGAAGGTGGCGCGATCACCTCGGCCGAACTGGTCTCGCTGAGTCCCGAGACGGTCACCTACACGATTGCGCCCGACCTGCACTGGAGCAATGGCGCGAGTTTCAGCGGCATCGACCTGGTGGGCTGGTGGCTGCGGGCCAAACAGTTGGCGAGCGTCCAGTCCGACGGTTACCGCGACATCAGTTCGCTCGCCGAGACCAACGGGGGCCTCACGGTCACCGCGACGTTCACCAAGCCTTACGCCGAGTGGAACGGATTGTTTCGCGACGTCGAGGCGCTGGACACGCCGTCGGGCTGTTCGTGGTCCGATTTTCTCGATCGGCCTTCGCTCGGTCCCTACGAGGTCGCAAGCGCCTCGGCCAACCGTTTCGTGCTCGTAGCGAACAAGGACTGGCCCCTCGATCCCAACCGGTTCGCACGAGTGGTCATCACGGACTCGTCGGCGATCCCCGACAGTCCGGGCGCCTACTTCGTTGGTTATTCGCTGAACGTCAACAGCGCCACCGTCGAGGCGGCGAGTGCGCACCCCTCGATCTCGAGTCACATCGGCACCTCGAGCCTGAACGCGGAAATCACCTTTGCCCCCTCGCGACCGCTGACCCGATCGCTGGCCATTCGCGAAGCGCTCAGTCTCATCCTGATCCGCCAGAACATCATCAACGACCTCTACGGATCGGTGACGTTCTCGCCCTCGGTTGCCCAGTCCGCTCTCTACAGCCAGGGTCAGTCCGCCTACCCCGGCGGCGGTGGCAGTGGTCCGTCAGCCCAGTCCACGACGACGACCGTGACGTCAACGACCCAAAGCAGCTCGCTGGTCGACTGCACGGTGTGTGCCGTCGACCTCTTGAAGAAGGCGGGTTACTACAAGACCGCCTCGGGCTGGTTCAGCGCCACTGGTGTGCAGTTGACGCTTCGCGCGGCGGTCGGGCCGACGTTGCTCGACAAGAGTGTCGCCGCGTTAGTCCTAGGGCAGTGGCGATCGGATGGCGTCGCGGTGAGCTCCGTGAGCGAGGGTTCGGATCAATTGGCTGCGTACGCGGTCGCCTCGGATCAGACTGACGTGGCGATCTTCACCAGGCCCACCACCACGACGGCGTCGTTTTCGGCCCGCTCCTACGCCGGTCCGGCGTACCCGGACAGTTATCCGAGCGGGGTGCGAACCAGCCAACTCAACAGTCTTTACACCTCAGGCGTCTCGATCTTCAATCCCGTCACCGCGCAGGCTACGTGGTTGGACCTCGATCAGGAAGTGATGAGTGAATTCTGGGTCCGACCCTTGTTCACGGCGCCGTCGTTAGTCGAGTGGTCCAACACGATTGGTCAGGTCTACGGGAGCATTTCGGTTCAAGGTCTCGTTGATCAGGTCACTGGCTGGGGTATTGTGCAACCTCCATCACAGAGTTAGACCAACGTTTCGTCTTCGATGAAGCGGCTAAAGTAGAAATTCGCGTCGGAGTGGCGGAATAGGCAGACGCGCCAGCTTGAGGGGCTGGTGCCCTTAGGGGCGTGCGGGTTCAAGTCCCGCCTCCGACACCAGCTAGGGATCGCTTACCTCGATTTGCCACTATGAAGTCCCAGAACCGTGAAGCCGGGGAACAGTCGTGATCCCAGACGGTCCCACCAAGTCGCTCGTGCTACGTAGTCGAAATCCGGGCTTTTTAAAGGCTCACCCAATTAAGACATCCATATCGCATACTTCAGGTAGTATCAAAGTATGAAAATTAGCATGAGCTTGCCAGAAGAAGACGTCACTTTCCTCGATGCGTATGCCTCTGAGAAGGGACTCCCTTCTCGCTCGGCCGCTCTTCATAAGGCTGTGCGACTGCTCAGGGCGACAGGCCTCGGTGCCGATTACGAAAGCGCGTGGACCGAGTGGTCGGACGAGAATCAACAGCTTTGGGATTCCACCGCCTCGGATGGTTTGCGCTAGTGCGTCGAGGTGAGATATGCGTGGTCAATCTAGAGCCCGCGAAGGGCGAGGAGGCAAATAAACAACGACCTGCTGTGATCGTTAGTAATGACGGTGCAAATGTTGCAGCCGAACGAACTGGCCTGGGAGTCATAACCGTCGTGCCGGTGACCTCGAACATCTCGCGGGTATACCCTTTTCAGGTGCTTCTTCTGTCAAAAATTACCGGACTCGACCATGACTCCAAGGCCCAAGCGGAGCAAGTCCGGTCCATCTCGGTGGAACGACTTGGGCGAATAATTGGAGAAGTCCCTCAGGAGTTGATGTCTGAACTTGATGAGGCACTTCGTCTTCACCTCGCGCTCTGACACTTGAGCAGTTTGTTCGTTTCGAGCTCCGTGACGGATCAANNTGAGTCGCCAATGCGTGGTTGCAGAACGGTTGCGTCGGGCCTCCGACACCATTTCGGGACCATGGAACCGGTGGCGGGATCCGTCAGGTGTACGGTCCGTGATTCACGTGACTGCTAGCGGCGCCTACGGTAACGCAGAACAACGACGCCGTTAGTTCCTGGTTGGCATGAGATGAGGTCAAGCTCTTTGGTCTTACCGACATCGTCGAAATCGAACATCCGAGATCCTTGACCCAACAGCATTGGGAACACGGAGATGCGGAACTCGTCGATGAGGTCGTGTTCGAGGAGTGTTCGAGTGATGCCACTACGACCAGTCACAATGATGTAACCATTGCCTTCACTTTTCAATCTTTCAACCTCAGCGACAAGGTCACCTCGATTGATCGTCGTGCGCTCCCAGTCCGCCGAGGGAAGGGTGCGTGAGAATACGACTTTGTCCGTTGCCGCATAGATGGGAGCGAAGGGATGATCTGTCGAAGTCTTGCCCTGGAAATTCTTGGCGAAACTCTCGTAAAGGGTTCGACCCATGATGTACAACTCGGCTCCGGCCAAGAAATTGAGTATGTCTTCTTCTTGCGCGGGGTCGTCCGGGAGACTATTGAGAAAGCGAAACTCCTCGGCGTCGCCCTCGATGCACGCGGCGTTCACCGAGTACACATAGCTCATTGAGATCAGTGTGCGCACGCGTTTGCCCCAGTTCTCCTGCTCCGCCTAGACCTTGTCGGTGAGGCTTGAATCGTTAATTTACCGCGAGTTCAGTTCGAGTGTCGAGTGTTCGTCGCTCGCCAGTGCAAGGCTGCAGAACTCGTGGATCGGGCCTCCGACACCAATCACAGAACACGAACCTCGAGCCGCCAGTGCGACGGTTCAGAGTCGTTGGCCCGCTCCCCGACAGTTGAAGTTCTGCTACTGCTGCTGCTTTTCTGAGGTTTGAACTTCGGCAATAAACGAAGAGCAGAAATCTATGATTGCAATTAGTCGGAAAGTTGATCGGTGGGGGGAACTGAGTATGACTGTTCAAGACGATGTGGCCTCGTTCAACGAGGAGTTCGCTGACGGCCTGGCTAGAAGCGATGCGGACCGCGTGTCTAGCCTCTATACAGAAGACGCGGTATTTCTGAGTCAAGGAGCGCCGCCCATTCGCGGTCGCGATGAGATTCGAGAATTGTTCCTTCGCATGCCTTCTAGCTCCGAACCCATTACTTTCGATTCTCGCGAGATTCTTGAGGACGGTGATCTTGTCGTAGACATTGGGACACTTTTGGTGGGCGGAGTCGGTTTCGGCAAGTACGTCATCGTGCATCGACGTCAGGCCGATGGGTCGCTGAAGATCGCCGTTGACGTCCCTCTTGGAGATAACTAGACAGTGCGCAGCATGGACTATCTGGATATGCAAGGCACGGGGACTCCTATTGGACCTGAATGGAATTAAGTAACGTCAATTCCTGAGTGAATTGAAGCTTCCGTATGGATCCCCTAGACGCCGGTGCAGAGCTGCAGAACCGTTAATCTGGCCCTCCGACACTAACAATTTTCTTCTTTGTGAAAGGACGCGCTTAGGTGTCCTGCGAGAACGGGGCATTGTGCGATCGTTGCGAGACCGCTTTGATGGCTGCCGCGGCAGCGTGCTCGGCCGCCAGCTTGGCGTCACGCGCCATGCGAGCTAATGCTGGCAAGCGTCCGGGGTGTTTCACGATGAAGGCGCCAGCCTTTTTGACCTTGAAGGTACCGTCCCGGTTGATGAGACCGAAAATCTCCTCATCAAGGCTGACTTCGGTCGCACGGTCGCTGATAGCTCGAAAGACTGACCAGGGGATATTGCGCTCTTGACAGATCGCAGCGATGACGGCAGTCTCCATGTCTAATGAGGTCACACCGTCGGCCCTCAAACGCGCGATGACCTCGAGGTCCGTGATGAGTTCGTCGGACGTCCACATCGTGCCCCTCGGAGTACCCTCGCCGAGTTGCGTGGGCCGGAACTTGTCGCCGGTCGTGCCGTTGACGACCACCGTCGGCACCACAAGTGCGCCGATTGGAGTTTCGCTGTCGACGGCACCAGTAATGCCGACCACGACGACGTGCTTGATGTCGACCGCTTCTAAGAGGCGTTCGACTCCTTTAGTGGCGAGCTCGCTTCCGATGCCCGTGACGATTGCGACGACTGGGCAATCGCCGAGCGAGCCGGCGTAAACCTCGAGCCCTCCAATAACGGTTGTTTCGAGGGAAAGTCTCCGTTTAAGCGGCTTGATCTCCATCGGCATCGCGCAAACGAAGGCGACGCGTTTCACCATAAGTCACCGGTCATTATCACCAACCCTGCTGACCTGCTCGCTTTTCAACAATTCGCAACGAAGTGCAGTATTAATATTTGTTAGACCAACGAATCCTGCCCCCAACTGGTTTCACGGTAGTCGAATCGGTCGAGACTCGGTCAAGTGATGTGGAGGTGCTCACGAAAACACGAGCCGCGAATCAGGCGGCGTTTCGCTGCGCCGGTACCAGGTGGCTGAACTCTCGCCTCGGGCCCTCGACACCACAACCTGAGGAACTTCCCGTTTCGTTTCGAAGAAGTTTTGGCAGGTTGCGAGAAACTAGTCAAAGCGCCCTTGAAAGCGTGGCGACGAGTACTCCCGCGAGACTTCACATCTATTGTGAAAGCTGCTGCAGCGGCGACCTATCGCCAACGAGCCAGACGTGACCGAAGGGATCGGTGAACGCACCCTGACGATGAACTCCCCAAGGAGTGTCGCGATCTCGAATGCCATCGTCGGAGCGAATTGCTCCCGCGACGATGGCCCTCTCGATGAACGCGTCGGGGTCTTCGGTAAAAACTTCAACGCGGACGGTGGTTTGACCAATGGCAGAGGGACTAGCAAATCCCTTTTCAGTGGGTTCGTGAAGAAAGAATGGTGCGCCCCCGACGTCCAATCCTTGGACAGAACCAAGGCTCCATAGCGACTTGGCTCCGAGGGCTGTGATGTACCACTCGGCTGCGGTCGGCGCGTCTTCCACGGCGAGCATCAGTGAAATTGACAAGGTCACGGGTCTCATCTTACGGAATGTGACACGAGAACGTTCTTAATTTCCCACCTGAGTCAACGACGTCTACGCCTTGACAGATATCACGTCAAAGCCTCTACAAGTCACCACTGAAAGGCTGCATTACTGGCTAGTCGGTCCTCGGACACCAATAACTGGTGAGGTGTTCCGTGGCGTGCATCTCGAAAGTGGCACTACCGTGGTGGCTTTGAACAGTTTCGGTGGTCGACAAACAAGGAGTCGTCATGGACATCATCAACCTGGGTGAGTCGGACGGGCTGCCTCCAGTGAATTGGGCGGACATCGTGGCGAAGCTCGATGCTGGATCGCCACCGGATCCAGATGCCCACAACGCTCGTACGACCTGGCTCTCGACGGTGAACCAGGACGGGAGCCCGCACGTGACCGCGGTTGGTGCGCTGTGGTTGGACGGGACTTTCTGGTTCCAGACGGGATCAAGTACAAAGAAGAGCCGCAATGTCGCCCGCGATCCGCGCTGTTCGATCGCTGTGTCAATCCGCGATGCCGACGTCGTCGCCGAAGGTGAGGCGGCGCAAGAAACCAACCCGGCCACGCTGACGCGCCTGGCCAAGGCCTGGGCGGACCAGGGTTGGCCCGCCGAANNGGGCTAACTCGCTTTAACTTCTGACCTCAGTTCAGCGACACGCCCTGGCGGGCCGCCCTAGTTAATCAGGACTTGAGTTGATCTATTCGCCGTCGAACGATTGCAAAGCTGCTGCGTCGGACCTCCCGCGCCAATTATGGTTTGGAAGATTCAAGCCCCTAATGCATATTCACCGAAGTGCTGCGTCAGAACTCTGATACCAGTTCATTCAGTCAAACGCCTTTTCGACCGCGACGGGTTACCAACCTCTATGGTGTCGTACGCATCTCAGGGGGCGTCAATAATCGGGAGATACGCACGCCAAGGACCGACGGCCGACGTGTACTGCTTGGCCATCGTTTTGACAATTTGACCAACATGATTCTGGTCGTGGACTACCCATGCGGCCAATAACTGGTCGAGTCGGACCTCTCCGAAGTCAGGGTGGATGCCTCGTGTGTCCAGGTCTTTCGAATCGACCAGCGACTCAAGCAAAAGTAGATTCGAAGTTCGTGTTTCCGTAAAGTGTTCCAAGAGCGCGGTGAGCGAGACGCCCTTAAAGCGTTCGAATCCAGCTTCTCGATCAATCGATTCGAAAACTTTGCTCGGACCGTGCTCCAGAATTATTCGAGTCCGATCGAGCCAGTCATTCTCCTCAACGGAAGCGAGATGTCCGACAACTTGGTAGGGCGTCCACGCGTCGGGCACCTCACTTTCGTGGGTCCATTCCTTTGGGAGATCTGTAAGCATCGCTTTGAGAACCAGCGGTGTAGTACGCAGCACCGGTTTCGCGAGATGCAATGAATATTCCATGGTCGTTTCCGTAATCTTGGCACAACTGGAAGGTTCCCAGCCGGGTGGCTTTCTGCGTCCAGCTGATCGTACGGAGCTGCCGCGATAGGTGGCTTCGTCAGCGACGTTGGTAATGCCAATCTGGTTGGTGGATGCCCTGCGAAACACCTCGCTCGATTAGTTTTTCGAAAGCGCCGCCATGTTCTGCGGTTGGCGCCAGACGATAATGCGAAATGTTCCCTCGCGGTAGGAGTGAGCGACGGCGGCGAAGGGAAAGCGCGGCGCGTAGCGAATTAGTTGACCCTCAAATTGGCGGACGTCATAGACCAGGAATTGAAATCTTCCGACGTACCAGGTGTCCTTGGCTCCGTTGAGGTAGGGAGCAATGCCGCCCCCGAACGTAGGAAGAACCTGTCGCACGGTGACTTTCTCGTTCGAGTACAGCGTGACCGGAGCGCTGGTCCAGTAGTCGCCAAGCCCGCGCACCAGATTATGGCTGACGAGGAATGCACTCAGGCGCGGAAAGGGCGAGACTGGCGCTGGCCGGCTCAAATAGATTCCCGCGCACGCGGCGTTGGCGCTCAGGACGATGATCGCGACGGCCCTGCCGACGTACCGGAATCGGAGGTCTTTGACGAGTTTTACGAGGTGGCCGATCAACATCGCACCAAGGATCGAAGAGAAGACAATACCCGTCGTGAGGTAGCGAAGGTCGGTCGCGTCGTAACTTAGGGCGACGAAGGGCACCGCGCTTCCCAGTACGCCGAGCACGAGCAGATCATTCAGCCGATAGCTAGACCGGCTCCTGGTGGTCATACCTTGTACGTTGGTTCGAGGTTGCCCACTTAGAACTCCGAGTAACAGACACGCGAGTCCCACGATGAATCCCGCCCCAAGCGCGAGGACGCCGAAGGACCGGAAGACACCGAGTTCCCAAGGAATCCGGTTGGCGGAAAAAGTACTGCCGAAGCCGAGAAGCGAAAGCACGCTGGGGAACAGGATATGGACGTTGTGTAGTCGCCCCGAAGGCGACACGAGTTGCGTCCCGAAACTAATCCGGTACGTACCGAATTGTTCGGCTACTTTCCTGGTGAGAACCGCGAGCGCGAGTGACGCGACCGGAGCCGAGGCCGTCGACAGGCCGTTCTGCCACTTGCGAGATCGGACACTGTCGAGTACGCCGACGACGAAAGCAGGAGCGAGTGCGTAGGCAATGATGAGGGGATCACTGAGGAGACCCGCCGCGAGAAGGACCACCGCGGCGAACCAACCCCAGCCCAACCGACCTTCACGAAGGCCAAGGAAAGCAAGGAGAGCAACGAGCGTGGTCGCTACGTGAACGTCCGACGCGGAGAGGAATCGGGCGAGCAGAACGCAGGGGAGTCCGAGGATCACCACAATGGTGACGATCGACGCCACGGACGACCAACGGCGTAGTCCCGTTGTTGCCACGGCGCAAGCGATGACGATCAAACTGGTCCACACGAAAGCGGCAACCACGTGCGCGAGAATCACCTTCGTGCCTACGGCGAGAACCCCGAAGGCGAAGAGGACCGAATCAATCGCCCAATAACTATCGTCACCCGAGTACCAGTGGTTCAACAAAATGTTGCCGTGGGCCATGTCAGAGCCTTGAAGAAGCCCTCGAAGATAATCAGCGCTACTCCAACCCAGATGGAGCCCGAAAAAGTAGGTCCACGCGAAGAGGACGACGAAACCCGCGAACCAGACGACGTACTCGAAGGGACGCTTCGGTGTCGCCGTCTCCGCAGGCGCGCGCTCGGCAGCCCTCGTCACGGCGCTACACACTTGATCACCGGTGGCCTCGCTTCGTCAAGATGTCAATGAAGCCTGCCACGAAAATTCAATAATCGAGTGGCATTACTCGGGGCCACGATTGCTGCTGACGGCCCTGAATTCGAATGCATCTCGTGGCCATCACACATCACACTCCAATTCTTTAGTCGGGAAGTGTGAACGTCGGCTTTTCTAAAGTAGAAGTAGTTCTAAGGGCTCGTCCGAGCGAGATCGCTATCGAGCGGCCGTCGTATGGGGATCCAGCCACCGATCCCCATCCAGCCTCGGAGGGTTGCCGGACTCGTTTGCTGACACCTCGATTTGGATTGAGATTTTGGGATCGTCAGACCAATGATCGGTAAGACTCGTCTTGGGCTGAAAGATCGTTCCGAAGCCGAGCAGAGCCGGACCAAGGACCTTCAAGACAGCATTGAAGACGGACGAACTTTTCACACCCTGATGCTATGAGTTACGCAAAGGAGTCCATCTGGCCGATTCCGACGGCGGCGATGATGACAAAGATGAGTTCAGACCTGGAGTCCGTCAATTCGTCAACGAGAGGTTGTCGAGCTTTGAAGCCGGAACCCTGCCACCAGAGTGTTCTCCCCTTGCCCGAAAAGCTGACGCAATTTTCTGAGAGGCGCCGACTTACTTGGCTAGAAGGATTGCCAACTCGACCGTCCACCTCGTTTTGCGCGGTTCGACCGACGGGTCGGTCCAGAAGGCCTCGTAGCGACACGTAAATTCATCACCTTCGGGCACGGTCTGACGGTCGAGCACCAAATCGTTATCGCGCACCCACTCCTGCAAGGCCCGGTTCGCTCGAAGGGCGTGGTCTTGGTACGTCAGCGTCGCGTAGCTGCCCGCCACCATCGATCCAGATCGGAGTCTCGGGTGCACGATGCGTGCGAGACCTTTCGTGAAATAGCCCGCTTCTAGGTCCATGGGCCCGTCCATGTCGACGACGTGCAGCCGGAGAAAGCCGAAGCCGACAGTCTCGATGCCAGTCTCTTTGATCCCGGCCCGCGCTTCTGTCAGAAGGCGGTCTCGAGTCGCCAACATCCCCCGAAAGGGCGTGACGACACGTATGCCCACGTACGGAATCGCGGCCCGCTCCTCAACTCTCGGGGCCTCAATGATCTCCATCCGAATGACCGTATACGACTTGACTCGACGAGGCAAAGAGGAGGAGTCGCACCTTGTCTGCTTGACGCGTTATGTTGGCGATGTCCGTCGCCAATGAGAAGTTGCCTGTCGGTCGCGTCGGATCTGCGATACTTTGCCGGGGCCGAATTCACGTTCTAGTTTCATGAGCTCGTTTATAAGTTGTTGCTATGTCCTTCGAAGACCTTGAAGAGGTGACCTTGATGCCCGAGTTTCCAACGATCGCTCATTTGGCTGTGACAGTGCAGGATCTTGAGAAGAGCGCTCCGTGGTACGAGCGCCTCTTTGACGCGAGGCCCGTCCTTGATGAAGACACTGGTCCCTTTCGCCACGTGGTGTGGCACTTGGGTGGTCAGATCCTCTTTGCTCTTAATCAGTTTCCTAATCGCGTCAATGACTCAAAATTCGATGAGCGCCAAGTTGGTCTGGATCACGTCGCATTCGCGTGCACCGATCGCACCTCGATTGAACACTGGCGGGAGTGGATTGACAATCTAGGAATTGAGAACGGGGGAATTATCGATGCGGGTTATGGATATGTGCTGCCCTTCCGGGATCCCGACAACATTGCGTTGGAGTTCTTCGCGCCGCACTCGTGATACTGCGCTACGGACGAGAACCCAAAAGTATGGTCTGCGACGTTCGGTCAACATCAATTCCAAGCGTCCGTGCACGGTGGCAAACGCGTTGCGCAAGACCTCCGACACCAACGATGCCTGACTCGCCGCGGTAAGGGGACTTGATTCCTTCAAGCAGCATGCTTCGGAGGATCTCTGGCTTCGCGTGCCTCGATGTCGGCAGCGCACCCGCCGTCAGGAACTGCCACATTTCAGCCCTTGAGCGATACCCTGAATGCCGTGGAACTCCCTGAGCTTCTGGTCGCGGACGTTGGCGAATGGCGAAGGTGGTTGCGCACTCATCACACCAATTCACAGGGTGTATGGCTGGTATTGGCTAGAAAGGGAACGACCGATCCGACAACTGTCTCGTACGACGAAGCGCTGGAGGAGGCTATCTGCTTCGGCTGGATCGATGGCCAAATAGGGCGCCGTGATACCTCGACGTTTCGGCGACGTTTCACCCCTCGAAATTCTCGTAGCCCGTGGTCACAACGGAATACTGTCATCGCTGAACGGTTGATCGTCACCGGCCGAATGCAGCGAACCGGCGAAGACGAGGTGCGAAAGGCGAAAGAGGACGGTCGGTGGGAGGCCGCCTACGCCGGGCAAGCCAGCATCGCCGTGCCGGAAGATCTTCTCGCTGCGCTGAGTGCCAATCCGCGCGCCAAGGCGATGTTTGCGACGCTCACAAGAGCGAATCGGTACGCCATCCTCTACAGGATTGGAAACGCCAAGAAGCTCGAAACGCGTGCACGACGGATCGGCCAGTTCGTCGAGATGTTGGCCCGAGGTGAGACCATCCATCCACAAGCTCCAAGAACTTTCAAGTAAATCTTTGCTCCACTCGAGTGAGTTGAGAAGTCGCCAGAGCGATCGAAAGCTTGCGTTCGCCCTACCTCTTACGCAATGTTCGACGGAGGCGCTTCNNAGCTTGCGTTCGCCCTACCTCGTAGAGCGCCACGTTCGACGAAGGCGCTTCGGCCACCCGATCGGGCCTTAACTCTCGGGCGCGAGCGCATCCAATCGGCGCAGCACCGCTGATGCATTCACGCCGAGAGCGCCCAGAAGAGCGGCCGCAGGATCTGGTGATTGGAGCGTAAGGATCTGGGCGAGCACCTGCTGGGCCGTGACCTTCAGCCTGCGTCGGTTGGGCTTTGACGCCTTCTCCAGAACTTTCTTTGCCGCGGGCGTCAAGCGAAGGCGATCTTTTTGCGCGACGTCTCGTATCCTCGGCCTCTTGGGTACGGCGCGCACCGGCAGTGGGGGAGCGTCGGCAGCGGACTCCAGGCCCAGGGTACCCAGGGCATCGTGATCGAGCGAGGCGAGGGCCTGGCGCGCTTGCTCCAGGCTCACACCCAACACCTCTTCGATCAAGGGATCCTCGCACAAGGCGAGCAAGAGGTAATCGGTCCCGATTCGGCGATCACCTCGGCGACGAGCTTCCTCACCGGCCTGCAGACAAAGGGCCCAGGCGTGAAGCGTCCCTGGCGCAACGGTATCGGTGGTCATGATGACTCCTTGTTGTATTTGGTGTGTACGGATTGGCGGGTGACGCCCAAGGCGTCGCCGATCTGCTGCCACGACCAGCCCATTTTCCGGGCTGACGCGACGTGCTTCGCTTCGACCCTTTCAGCCAGGCGATGCAGCGCTAACGAGGCGCGTAGCCCAATGGCGGGGTCACCCGAGGCGAGCTTCGCGCTGAGTTCTTCATTGTCCATGGCTGTCAGTATAGATTGACAACGTTGAGGTGTCAAGTAAAACTGATACCACGGTTCGAACGTCGGGCGCCCTCAATCACCGGTCTACGTCGCCACTTCCAGGGCAGGACTCTCCAGTTCGAGAGTGTGCCAATCGGGCCTTCGACACGAACTTGCTTCCACAATTGTGCGCGGCCCACGGGAGGGCGCCGAACCATCGAACCAGTCCTGTAGCGCTATTCAGTCCAATTTGCCTCTCGCGAGGTGCAAGAAGCGATGGCCTATTGCTGTTCTTTCGTAACCGATCTAGGGCTGCACCAAAGCATGCAGTTCGTGGTATTCGGTGGACATGGCATCCGGATCCGGAAGATTAGGCGCTACGAACCCGTTGTACCATGCCTCGTGCTGGGCTCGGTTCTCCCAAATTTCGCCAATGGCAAATCCGCCGGAGATCGGATACGCCACGTGCATGATGAAGCCCGGTTGCTGCTTGAGAAGTGGGTGAAGTCCCGGGGCCATTTGGTCGTAGGTCGAATGATCCAACCCGGTGGCGGTAGTTCTGACAAGTACGGACATTGGGTCTCCCTGTTCGATGGTGGATTTGAGGGACGTTACACCTTCATTCCGAGAAATTCCGAAGTTTTGATGTGAAGGTGCCTTNNNNGAAGGGCAACTGCGTCTCCTGGTGATTGATCGCGTCGACAATCCCAGAGACCAGGACGTTGGTGACGAGGAGTTCCAGGATGGTGTCCGACACCGCCAGTCGTCGTGTGACCTTGGCCCGGACCGTGATGCCCACCAGTCGCTTGTGCAGAGAACTCAAGGTGCGGCGGCGCTGATAGAGATGACCGAGCAGCATCACCATGAAGAGCACGCCAAGTACCACGTGAACGGTGATGCTGCGGCTCAGGATGATGAGCGACAGGAAGGATCCGGCGAAGGATATCAGTAGCCCGAGGTGGACGTACCAGCGCCGCCGTTCGACCTTCGTGGCGGTCCTCGGTGTTGCGGAGATGTCGGTCATGGTCAAACTTTCGTCATCGCAGCATGTGATTAGTGGAAGGTTACCGACGCACACCTGAGCGTCTGCGACGCCCTTAAGGGTAAACCCCGAGTTGACGGCCGTCCGTCAACCGGGCGTGTCGGATGACGCGGAGGACTCGCGCCGTTAGGGTCGAGGAGTGGGCACTGCGTCACCAAGCCAAGCACCACGTGTGCTCGCGCGCCGATCGTTTCGCCGATCGTGGTTGTTCCTCAGTCTGGGTTTTTTATGGTCTGGTGTCGCCGTGGGCGTGCTGCTCGGTTACCACCTACCCGAACCACTCGGGGTGACTTCGATTACGACGAACGGGCATACCTACGTCGGAAATCCGCCAGCCCTCACGCTCTTCGAACGTGACCCCGTGTCGTTCGTCACGATAACGGTGACTTTGGGTGTTGGTCTTCTGGTCTCCTTGGCGGACCTCGGAGGGCGGTGCGTGCGTCGAAGTACGGCGCCGGGAGCGGCAACGATGGTGGCGGGCGCTGTTGTCGTTCTCGTCTCTCTTTTTGGCCTCTTCCTCGGGTTACTTGGCGTCGGCGTCGTGGGGCTCCTGCTGGTGGGCGCTGGTCTGCCGTCGAGAAGAGTTCACTGGTCCAGTCTTGACCCGGCGTCAGATGCGTAAGTGGAAGGTTGGTGTCGAAATTCTTCGTCGCCCCACTGACGCGACCTAACAATCGAAAATAGAATGGCTCATGTGGCGGGCACCGGGAGCGCAGTGGACGACCTGATACTCGATTTGCTCGAGTGGCTGGAAGTTCGTCCTCGGCCCTACGTTGAGGTGATGGAGGCGTGGAGGACTTCTTGTCCTCGACTTCCAGTTTGGGAAGAGGCGAACGCCCGTGGATTCATCGCCTTCCACTACTCGCACCGAGGTGGTCGGCTGGTAGGGACTTCGGCCCTGGGGACCCAACACGTCGCGCGATTCCGCCCTCGAGCGACTGAGAGTTGCTGAAACGTTCGATTTCATACTCAGCGCCTGCGAGTGCGACCTCGCCTGCGCCGGTGTCCGTCTAGACCTGTGGGATGCTCTCATCGGTACGGATCGTCACGTCGCCCAAGAACGTATGGCCCTCTACCTTCACCGAATGAGCGGCCGAGCCGGTCACTGAAGTCGCGTGGTTCTTCAAATGTCCATTATTCTTTCGACCGACGAGTTGGACACCAGTGCCTTCGGGCACGAGGATGTCGACGTCGCGGCCAAAGGCGTACGCGCTGATTCTCACTTGCGCGGGTAGCTTCTGGACGGCCCTCAGATCGATCGTCACGTCACCAAACACCGCAAGCGCCACGAGATGCTCTTCGACCTGCCAGCGCGTAGCGCGAGCGCCTTTGTGGAGCCAGCCACCCTCAAAGAAAGGCTCGAAACCGACCAGGTATCTCCGCGACTTCTCCATGGCACGACCTCTCGACACCGCTGTGGGGCGTACCGCCGTTGCGGTACGGAGCTGTCGGCGACAGTCTCAGTCTACGGTCGCATTGGCGAGCGACACATTTTGGCGATGATCGTCCCACGGGAGTAGTTCGAGATTCATCGTTAAAGGACCGTTGCGCCGTTTTCTTTCCACTTCAGCTCCGCGTGCGATTCGTTTGACCGTTCACGAGGGAGTGAAAGGCATCGACAATTGGTGACAAGGATGATCTCCTTTAATCGTCGACCAACGTCACTTTTGATCACTTGAGAACCGACAGCTTCTGGACGACCCTGTTACCGTATGGAAAAGCCTGCCTGAGATTCATGCGCCGAAATACCTAGGGGGCCCGATGACCGACTCACCGTTCGTTGGTAAGACACTTGGCCCGTTGGCCCGCCATCTTCGAGGTGCTGACTTTGTGGACTTCGTCAAGACGGGACTCGTGTTGCATGATCTAGATGGCGCCGGCGTCGATTTGAACCCGGCCGCGGCTTCGATGCTCGGTGTCGGCGTGACCGGGCTAGCGGGTGCGGGATCGATCAAGGCGCGATGGGCGCCAATTCATCTTGACGGATCGCCAATGGAGGCTGACGAGTTTCCAGTTTCGTCGACGCTTCGGACCGGTGTTGAATGTCGTGACGTCGTGCTCGGATTCCACGTGCCGGGTCGATCTCGGCTCTGGTTGTCGATGGACACGTATCGGCTGACCAATGAAGGGATTCTNNCGTATCGGCTGACCAATTTGGGGAATCTGATCGGCGTTGTTTCCGCTTTTGATGACATCACCGATCTCATCGAAGCAACGTTGGTGCGTGAGACAATGATCGGTGTCATGAAGGCAGTGGTGAATGCGACAGACGAGGCCAAGGCCTTTCAGACATTCTGTGAGTCGATGCTTGACAATGCACGCGTGGGTCTCGTGGCGATCGGCTTCAAGGGTGCGATGGACAGCGGCGCACTCATTGACTTTCCCTACGTGGCGGGTCCTGGCGACGCCCTCAGGAAAGCGTCAATCACCTGGTCGGGTGCCACCGCCCTCGGGCGAGGCCCCGTGGGCACGGCCATGCGGACCCGAGTCACCCAAACGTGTCACGACGTGTTGAGTGACCCCCGACTTGAACCGTGGTGGAATTTGGCGAACGAGACGGGGATGAATTCGTGCGTGGTGATTCCGTTCAAAGCCCGTGATCGCGATGCCATCGTCGTCGTCTACACGCAGCATGCGTATACCTTCAACGACGTGATCGTCGAAGGCTTCGAAGCCATCGTCGAGGAATTGGAGTTTGTGCTCGTCCACGTGAAGTCCGTCGACGACTTGCACAGGGCACTCAAGGCAACAATCGCGGCACTTTCGAGCGTGGCTGAGGTCCGCGATCCCTATACGGCCGGCCACCAGCTGAACGTGGGCGAACTTGGCTTCGCCATTGCCGAGGCGCTCGAGTTGGAGCCTGAGCTTGCCGAGCTGGTGAGAAAGAGTGGCCAGTTGCTCGACGTCGGCAAGATCGCGGTCCCACTCGAGCTGCTCGTGCGCCCGGGTTCGCTCAGCGCAATCGAATTCGACATCGTCAAGGAGCACACGACCCTGGGCGAGAAGATCTTGTCGGACGCCTTGTTGCCGTGGCCCATCGCCGAGGTGGCTGTCCAGCACCACGAGCGCTTGGACGGTTCAGGTTATCCGGCGGGCCTCGCCAATGGTCAGATATCTCTGCCCAGTCGAATCATCGCAGTGGCGGACGTCGTGGACGCCATGACCCACCACCGCCCATATCGTGCGGCTCACAGCATTGGCGAGGCTCTTTCGTTCTTGGGCCAGCACGCGGGAACCTTGTTCGACGAGGATGTTGTACGTGCGTGCCGAGGAGTATTTGAAGCAGGGTTCACCTTCAAGGTTTATTCCGGCGGATAGGACTCTCGAAGTTATGCGGTCATCATCGCGACTGGGTGATGTTGCGAAACGGGCGAGCTCTTGGTCGTCGATCCGCGCGGGGGCACCCTAATTGGTCCAGCAGTTCGATGGCCAGAAGCACTGACCCATTACGGTCCTACACCGCGTAAAAACCGCGAGGGGTCCCCATTCATCGATGGTGTTAATCCAACCTTCCGGTACATGAATCGTTCGTTCTGACCGTCTTTTCCCGCCGTGTTGATTCATCACTAACCTGTAGTGGTCGTGGCTATTCTTCTAGACCTCCAGAAAGTCACCCTCCAAGGTCTCGATCGGCCGTTGTTGGAGAACCTCGACCTGACGATTCAGTCGGGGGACCGGATTGGTGTCGTTGGCATCAACGGTACGGGTAAGTCAAGTCTGCTGCGGGTGATCGCTGGCGAGGACGAGCCGTCGTCGGGGGTGATTCGACGCGCCAAGACCGTTCGCGTCGGCTTCTTGGAACAGGATCCGATGCTGGCGACGGGTACGGTCCGAAACGCGCTGGGCGAGGGCTGGCAGATCGACGCGTCGCTTGATCGCCTCGGCATGCTCGAGCACGTGGGCACGCGAACGGAACACCTGTCGGGCGGGCAGACCAAGCGCGTCGCACTCGCTCGGCTCTTCTCAGGACCTCACGACGTGGTGGTACTTGACGAACCGACCAACCATCTCGA
>DKEO01000024.1:246-56195 GCA_002452255.1 Ferrimicrobium sp. UBA6820 | reverse complement strand
GGTGTGCTCTTTCTTCCCGCCCTGTCCGGCGCGATGACGCCCACCTGGAATGGCGGCATGCGCGGCGTGTTCGCGGGCCTCGCGATGCCCCACACGTCGTCGACGATGGCGCGCGCGGTCCTCGAAGGGTGCGCCTACGCGCTGCGTGACGTCACCGACCGCTTCGAATCACTCGGTCTCGGGCATCATGAGATACGCGTCGTGGGAGGGGGAGCGGCGAGCTCGACCTGGATGCAGATCAAGGCCGACGTGACCGGACGACCGGTTCGTCGAGTGCTCGCGCCCGAAGCGACCGCGCTGGGCGCCGCGTTGCTCGCNNGGTCGCGGCGGGGGTCTTTCGCGACCTCGACGACGCGGTGAGCCGCGCGGTCGAACTCGCGCCCGAACCTTTCGTGCCCGACGAACAGCGCCAGTCACTCTACGCCGAGTCCTACGCCCGCTACCGATCGCTCTACCGGGGCGTCGAGGGGGCGTTGACGTGAGGAGCCTGGACGACGTGTTCGTTGACGACCTGCACGAACTGCGCGAGCAGGTCCGACGCTCGAGCGACGCCTCGACGTTACGACCGATCGGACTGAAGGAAATTGTCCGCGGTCGTGGTGCTCTTCAATCGCTGTCGCGCGTGCTGGAACGAAACGGCGTCGAGGCGGCCGCCAGGATCTGCGTGCTCTCGGACTCGACACCCAAGTCCTACCTCGGGGGCGACGTGCTCGACGTGGTCCGGGGTCTGCTTGACGTGTTCTACGACGTCAGCGTCGTCAAGGTCGGACGCCAGCCCGATGAACTCGTGCACGCCGACGAGACAACCGTCGCGCGCTGCAGGAACGACGTCGCGCGTCTGGCGCCCAGCGCCCTCGTGAGCGTCGGCTCGGGCACCGTCGTTGACATCGCCAAGTACGTCGCACGTGAGTTCGATCTGGCCCACGTCGTAGTCCAGACGGCCGCCAGCGTGAACGGCTTCGCCGACGACCAGTCGGTGCTCTTGATCGACGGCGTGAAGCGTACGACACCGAGCCAGTGGCCGCGCGCGTTGGTGATCGATCCTTACGTCGTGGCCGATGCGCCGCTCGCCATGAACCTCTCGGGTCTGGGCGACCAGCTCTCGATGTTCAGTGCCGCGGCGGACTGGTACCTCGCGAATGCGGTCGGCTTTGACGCGAGTTTTTCCTCGACGCCGCTCGCCATGATGCGCCGCGAGGCCAACGCGCTATGGCCACACGTCCACGACCTCGGCCACGGCGACCACCAGGCAGTCGACCTGCTCGCCTCGAGTCTCGCGGTCGGTGGCATCGCCATGGGCGTGGCGGGTCGCACCGCGCCTTCGTCGGGTACCGAACACGTAATCAGTCACCTTCTCGAGATGCGCGCGGGCGCCAGCCAAAGGACTAGCTCCTCGCACGGCGCCACCGTCGGGGTAACGAGCGTCGTCGCGGTGCTGCTCTGGCAGCGGATTCGTGACGCCTTGAACCAAGGCGGTTGCCGGGCGGACTCGTCGAATGTCGCGACGCGCGATCGGGTTCTGGCCGCCTTCGAGCGCCTCGACGACAACGGGGCGGCGGCCCAGGAGTGCTGGACCGCCTACCAGAAGAAGGCCAACTGGATCCACAGCCACCTCGAGGACATCAATCACGTGATCGAGCACTGGCCGGTCCACGACCCCGACGTCGACGAGCTGCTCATGTCGCCCTCCTTCGTCGCGGGCAACCTGACCCTCGCCGGTGCTCCCACGAGTTTTGACGACCTTGCGCCAGCGCCCGAGCCCGACGTCGTCACGTGGGCCCTGAAGAATTGTCACCTCATGCGTGACCGGTTCACGGTCGTCGACCTCGCCGACCTGATCGGTGCGTGGCACGACGACGACGTCGACCACCTGCTCGCCGATCTGAGACAGCTGGCGCACCCGTGAACGGTGAACCCATGACCACCCGTTCGTATGGCACTCTGGAGGAACGATGATCAACTTCATCTTCATGCTCACCCACGCCGACCGAACGCTTGAAAACGCGCTCGACTACGTCGACGATCTCGGCGACAGTGGGCTTCACTACATTGGCTTCAAAGACGTGGGTGCGACACCCGAGCGCCAGCGCGCCCTCGCCCGCGCGGCGCGCGACGCCGGTTTCGAGACGATGCTCGAAGTCGTGTCGACGACGCGAGAAGACGAGGTCAAGTCCGTACGCGCCGCTCTCGCCGCCGGCGTCGACTGGATACTCGGCGGCACCCAACCCGACGCGGTGCTACCCCTGCTCGCGGGTGCGCCGGTCAAATATTGCCCGTTTCCTGGGCGGGTATTGGGCCATCCCAGCGTCCTCGAAGGGACGATCGAGGAGATCGCCGCCAGCGCGCGCGAGCTCACCTCGCGAGAAGGCGTCTACGGACTCGACCTGCTCGCCTATCGTCACGCCAGTGCCGACATCGAGCAACTCACGCGAGCGGTGGTCGACGCCTCGTCGGGACCGGTCATCGCCGCGGGGTCGGTCGTTCGCGACGACCAGATCAGAACGTTGTCCGAAGCGGGTGCCTGGGGTTTTACCATTGGCTCGGCCATCGTCGAGGGCCTCTTTCCCGGCGCTCCCGACGTGAAAGCCCAGGTGCGCCACGTCCTCGAAGTGGCGGTGACGACGTGAGTCGGGCCCGCGCGGTCAAGGGCAACCTCGTGGACCTCGTACGCCGAGGTCTGTTGAAGGATCTCTCGGCGGGCAAGCTCCGCGTCGGGACCAAGCTCGTCAACGAGGACGGTCTCGCCTCGCGCTTCGAGGTGAGCCGGTCAACGGTGCGCGAGGCCGTCGCCGCACTGGTCTCGGCCGGCTACCTCGAACGCCGCCACGGCAGTGGTACGTACGTGGTGGGCCTGCCCGGTCCGCGTCACGCGCTGGACGCGACCTTGAGCTACACCCACATGATCGCCGAGGCGGGCATGAAACCTGGCCTCAAGATGCTCAGCATCGAATCGAGGGCCGCGAGGGACGACGAGGCCGTCGAGCTCGACCTCGAACCCGGCGCGCCGGTGCGCAGCCTGGAGCGGATCCGCACCGCCAACGCCAAGGCGATGATCTATTCGATCGACGTCGTTCCCGAGCGGTTCGTCTCGCAGGTGCCCGACCGTGGATTCAACCGCTCGCTCTACGACATCCTCGAGAAGATCGACCACCCGGTCCAGAGCGCCAACGCCGTGCTGGTGCCCGTGATCGCCGACCGACGTCTCGCGAAGTTGCTGAGGGTGAAGGTAGGCAGCGCCCTCCAGCAGATCATCGAAGTTGACTTCGCGCGAAGCGGCGAACCGATCGTCTTTTCGACCGAGTGGCACGTGCCGGGCATCTTCGAATTGCGAGTCGGCCGACGACTATGACGAGGCGAAGTACACGGGGCCAGTGCCACCGTCCCCAGTACGGTGGTCGGGTGACCACGCGGTTGTCCCCTAGCCCGGTGGCGTGCGACCAGGGCGCCGCGCGATGAGCCGACTGCTCGTGAGCGTGCCCACCGAGGCGCTCTACCAGGCGATCCTGGCGAGCCGCCAGGACGTGGACCTCGTCGTGTGGGACATGACGGGGCCGGCGCCAGTCTCGTCGCTCGACATCGTGGTGCCGCCCTACATGGTGAGCAACGACGTGCTCACCCAGCTGGCGAATGTCACGACGCGCCTCGTTCAAAGCCAACTCAACGGCTACGACGGCGTGGCCGAGATGCTGCCCGCGGGCGTTGTCTACGCGAACGCCGCGGGCGTGCACGAGACCTCGACCGCCGAACTCACCCTGGCGCTCATCCTGGCCGCCCAGCGGGGGCTACCGGACTTCGTGCGCGCCGCGCAACGCGGCCGCTGGGAGCGCTCGTTCCACGAAAGCCTGGCGGACCGTCGGGTACTCCTCGTGGGTTACGGCGGGGTCGGAAGGGCGATCGAGGATCGCCTGCGCCCCTTCGAGACGACCGTGGTGCGTCTGGCGCGTCACGCGCGAAGCGACGAACGCGGGACCATCTACGGCTTTGACGCCCTGGAGGACCAACTGGCGCTCGCGGACATCGTCGTGGTGGGCGTACCACTCGACGAGTCGACGCGGGGACTGATCAACGACGGTTTTCTGTCCGCCATGGCTGACGGCGCGCTGCTCGTCAACATCGCACGCGGCGCGGTCGCTGACACGCAGGCCCTTCTCGAGCACGCGAGCACCGGGCGCCTGCGCCTCGCCTTGGACGTCACCGACCCCGAGCCTCTGCCCGACGGACACCCGTTGTTCGCGTTGCCCAACGTGCTCATCTCACCGCACGTCGGTGGCGCCACGTCGGCGATGTTGCCGCGCATGGCACGACTGCTCAACGCGCAGATCGACCGACTCGTGCGCGACGAAGAACCCGCCAACGTGGTGCTTCGCACATGAACACGACGTCACCGGATCCCCGGTCGAAAGAACTGCGTCCTAACTCGCGAAGTACAGTTCAATCAAATGCAGGGAAAGGACAGTCATGTCAACCGATCGTTCGCAACTGACGTCGAAGGAACGCGAAAAGGCCTCAGTCTTTCACTCCTGGTCCGCACAAGGATCGATCAACCCACTCATGGTTCGCGACGCGAAGGGCGTCTACGTTACCGACGAGGATGGCAACACCTACCTCGACTTCTCCTCGCAGTTGGTGAACGTGAACATCGGCCACCAGCACCCTAAAGTTGTCGCCGCGATCAGCGAACAAGCCCAACTGCTGGCGACGATCGCGCCCCAACATGGCAATCCCCAGCGCTACCGGGCGGCCGAGCTCATCCTCGACCACTCCTTTGACGGCGCGGCCAAGGTCTTCTTCACCAACGGCGGCACCGAGGCGAACGAACACGCCGTTCGACTCGCGCGTCTACACACCGGTCGCCAGAAGGTCCTCGCGGCCTACCGCAGTTACCACGGGGCGACCTCCACGTCGATCAACTTGACCGGGGACCCTCGACGCTGGCCCAACGACCACGGCACCTCGGGCGTAGTGCACTTCTTTGGGCCATTCCTCTATCGCTCGATGTACCACGCCACCAACGAGCAAGAGGAGTGCGAGCGCGTACTCGAGAGCCTCGAGCACACGATCCAGTTCGAGGGACCGAGCGCCTTCGCGGCGATCATCCTCGAGACGATCCCCGGCACCGCGGGCATCATGATGCCCCCGCCGGGCTACCTGGCCGGCGTACGCGAGATCTGCGATCGCTACGGGATGGTCCTGATCCTCGACGAGGTCATGTGCGGCTTCGGGCGCACCGGCGAGTGGTTCGCCTACCAGAGCCAGGGCGTGAAGCCCGACCTGGTGACCTTCGCCAAGGGCGTGAACTCGGGTTACGTGCCCCTCGGCGGGGTCGTGATCAACGAGGCGATCTGTGCGAGCTTCAACGAGCGGGTCTACCCCGGCGGACTGACGTACTCGGGACACCCGCTCGCCTGCGCCGCGGCGGTCGCCGCGATCGAGGCCATGCAGGACGAGCACATCGTCGAGAACGCCAAGCGCATTGGTGAGCAGGTGTTGAGGCCGGGCCTCGAGGCCCTCGCCACCCAGCACCGCGTGATCGGCGACGTGCGCGGGGAGGGCGTCTTCTTCGCGCTCGAGATGGTGAGCGACCGCGCCACCAAAGAGCCCCTCGCCCCTTACGGATCGAGCTCACCCGCGATGAACGAGGTGATCGCCGCGTGCCGCGACCAAGGACTGCTCATCTTCGCCAATTTCCACCGTCTCCACGTGGTGCCACCGTGCACGATTACCGATGACGAGGCGCGCGACGGCCTGGCGCGCCTCGACCGTGCGCTGGGTGTCCTCGACAAGTACTACACCGGCGCGTAACGACGACGAGCCAGCCGCATGGACTCAGACCGTGGCCTGGCGGCTGGGGGGACGGACGATGCGCATGATGAAGTCGCGATTCTCCTGGGGCGTGAGGTTGAGCAGTTCCGAGCCCGACGTGATGAACTGACCCACCGACGAGGACCAGAAGACCGAGACGAGGGACTTCGCGTCGACGTCGAGGTCGATCCAACCCAGACCTTGGGCGGACCGGACGATATTGATCCACGCTTGGAACTGCACGTCGAGCAACTCACAGAAGTGGCTCTGGACGAAAGGGTCGCCCCAGATGTCGTGGAGTAGTTCAATGATTCCCCAGCGATTGCCGATCTGTCCCGACGTCCACGCCAAGTCGAGGTTCTGTTCGACGGCGGCGAGGAAGGCGTCGAGGTCCTCCTCGGCCAGCGCGGTCTCGACCTTGGTCATCGCAAAGTGGTGGGCACTCACCAGATCGGCGTAGTTCGCGAGCTGCGCCTCGGCAATCAACTGCTTGATCGAGTCGAAAAAGTACGCGACGGTATCGACGCTGACCCCGGCGCGGAGCGTCCACACCCCGATGGAGGGGAAAGTGATGCCGAGCGTGCGGTTGCTGGTNNCCTCGAAGGTGACCCCCTCGCGCGACGCCTCGCGAACCATGGCTTTGGTGGTGGTGATTATCTTGTCGCGCTCGAATGAATCCGGTGTAGTCACGGGGCCCACCCTATCTCTCGGCGGACCGAGTCACATAATCAGTACGAAAAAGGAAAGCGCGAACGACGTGCGTTGGTCACGTGCTCGTGCGGTGACACGACGCCACTCGGGCACCCAACGGTCGCGAGGTCCCGAGAAGCCGCGACGACTTCACCGTGTGGCGCGAGCCGCGAAGACGGCGAAATGAACTAGTCGGCGTTGCTGATCGGCAAGACCCGATTGAGCGCGTTCAACGTAGCCATGGCCGAGGACGTCACGTCGTTGTCGCCCTGGGCGATGCCGAGCAAGTCATTGTCGCGCGCGAAGGGACGCAGCGTCACCACGACCGGCCAGCCCCGGGGCGTCGCGACGTTCACGACCGAGATCAAGTAGAACGGCACGTTGAGAGTGAGGTCGCGCAGCGCGGCCAGGGTCGCCTCAACGCCACCGATCAATTTGCCGCTCGCGGAATGGCCCACGCCGATACGCCCGGCGAAATTGAGCTCCACTTCGCATTGACCCGTCTCGTGGTCGAAACTCGTGCTCGCCAGGTTGACCCGAATGGCCTCAGCGGACCGCGGTCGAAACGCCGTGGTGGCGTCCTCGACGACGACTGAACCTTCAGCCGAATAGAGACTCACGATCTGCTTGGCCATCACGCGGATCGCGGACGGATCCTGTCCGTTCACGATCAACGTCACGACGTCGACCTCGCCGTTTTCGAGGTGACGTATCTCCACGTTCAGTACGCCCGGAAGCGAACGTAATTCGAGTTCCAGATCTTCGTCGGTTGCTGACATCATCAGTGCGTCAAACCCTTCTTCTCGTAGAGGCGAGCGTCGGCGACCCGAAAGAGCTCGGTCGGATCGGTGGAATCCCGAGGCGAGGTCGAGGTACCGACCGAGAACTCCAGCAGTTCACTGGCGGCCTTTAAGTTGCAGCGCAACCGGTCGACGAATCCCGTGGCCTCGAAGCCATCGGCGTTACTCAAAATCACGGCGAACTCGTCGCCGCCGATGCGAGCCGCGACGTCGCCGCTACGCACCGAGCGTCGCATCGCCACGCCGAACTGTCGCAACAGGTCGTCGCCGATCGCGTGACCCAGCGTGTCGTTGATGTTCTTGAAACCATTGAGGTCGATGACGAGCAGGGTGAAGGCCCAGCCGTAACGCGCGCTACGCGCGGCCGCGGCCTCGAGAGCACTGTCGAACGTGCGACGATTAGCGATATTGGTGAGCGGGTCGTGAGCGGCGCTGAAGCGTGCGAGGTGCAATGAGAGGGCGAGCTGACACGCGGTGCGCACCGCGCCCAACTCTTCGAGAGGCACGACGTCGGGGTCGCAGTAGACGCCCGGTGAGGTGCCGATGTTCGCCGCCATTTCAGCACTCACCGCCTGACCGCCCAGTCGAAACATCTGTTCTCCGAAGGACTCGTGATTCAGGTTCACGATGACGTCGCGCAAGCTGTAGCGCTTGGCCAGGGTCTCCATCACCGAGTACACGAAGCCGATACCCAGTTCGTTGATCGAGAGTTCGTCGAGCATCGACTGGAACAGCCACGGCTCGTAACCGGACCCGTTCGTGACATCCCCGCCGCGGTCCACTTCCTCGTTGGCGAGACTCATCACGATCCCGCTGGCTGTGAGAGCGGTTCAGGGGCCCCCAACAAACTCGGTGACACGCCGCCCGCCTTCAACATGGGCGCCAAGTCCTCGGCGGACACTGGTCGCGAGATGAGGTAGCCCTGTCCACGGTGACACCCTAGTTCTAGCAACTTGTCGATTATTTCAGTATTCTCTATACCTTCGGCGGTGACGCCGAGGTCGAGCGCGGCGCCGAGTCGGATGATCGTGTCGACGATGGCCCGGTCGTAGGCGTCACTCGTGATGCCCGAGACGAAACTCATGTCGAGCTTGAGGGTGTCCACGGGCAGGTGCTTCAACTCGGTCATCGACGCGAAACCGGTCCCAAAGTCGTCCAGGGCCACTTCGACGCCGAGCTTCTGGAAGCCGCTCAGGATCGCCGCGACCTTTTCGGGCTCGTCCACGACCGCGTACTCGGTGATCTCGATGCAGAGCCGATCGGCCGGCACGTCGTTCGCGACCAGGCAGTTCTCCACGAAACCCACGAGGTCCGAGGCGGAGAACTCAATGGGCGACATGTTGACGCGCACCACCATCGGCAGGTCGGGATATTCGTCGCGCCACAGTGCGAGCTGGCGACAGGCCTCGGCGAAGACCCAGCGTCCGATGTCGAGCACGAGGCCGGTCTCTTCGGCGATCTTGATGAAGTCGGCCGCCGCGACGATGCCCCGCAGGGGATGCTGCCAGCGAACCAGCGCCTCCACGGACAGCAAACGACCGCTTCGCAGATCGACTTCGGGCTGGTAGTGCAGGCGAAGCCCGTCGCCCTCGATGGCCTCGCGAAGCAGGAGTTCGAGGCTGGTGCGCTCGTTGGCGGCCTGACGGAGTTCCTCGTCGAAGATCACCGCCTGATTTCGCCCTCGGGCCTTGGCGACGTACATCGCCGCGTCCGCCCAACTCAGCAGATCGAGCGGCGACTGGATGGTCCCCGATTCGGCGATGGCGATGCCGATGCTCGCGGTGTGGATGACGTGGTGGCCTCCGATGTTCACCGAGCCCGACACGAGGTCCAGGATCCGGTACGCGCTCGCGACCACCTCGAGCTCGCTATTCGCGTCGTCGATCAGCACCACGAACTCGTCACCGCCCAAACGCGCGACGAAGTCGTCCAAACGCACGCTCGTGCGAATTCGGTCGGCGATCGTGATCAAGAGTCGGTCGCCCGATGCGTGGCCGAGGAAGTCGTTCATGACCTTGAACCGGTCCAGGTCCACGATCATCACCGCGGTGTCGCGACGGGTCGCGAGACGCAACTTCAACTCGCGCAGCAGCGCGCGCCGGTTGGGCAGGTCCGTCAAGTCGTCGTGGTAGGCGTTGTAGGTCGTGCGCTCCTCGGCGTCGATACGGGCCTGGAGTTGCATGATCATCGAGGCGACGGCCTGGAGCGCGTTGATCTCCGCGGGCACCCACGCACGAAGTTCGAAGTGGATGAAGGCGAGCACGCCCCAGGTGGTCTCACCCAAGAGAAGCGGCACGCCCGCGCCGGCGATCTTCTGTTCTCCCGATCCCTCTTGGACGCGCTCCATGTAGTCCTTGGAGGTGTCCTCGAGACCAGGCAGGAACGGTTCCTTCAGATCCTTGGTCGCCATAAAGATCGGATCGGCGTCAAAGCGCACTTCGCCCAATGGATCGGGGTCGGGAATGTCCTCGCGCTCGGGCCATTCCGCGACCAAGATGCTGAGATCGCGTGCGTGGTCGTTTCGCCGCAAGAACACCGCGTCCGCGTCCAGGTACTCCGCGACGGTCTTCATGGTCCAGGTGAGGACCTCCTGGTGATTGACCGCGGTCGCGGACATCAGACGTTCGGCCACTTGACTGACCAACTCGTCCAGACTGCGTTGTTGCAAGAGCGCGTCTTCGCGTACGGCAATCGTCGCGACCTGACTGAAGACGCCGCCGAAGGCGCGCGTCAGCGCCACTTCACGCTGGGACCAGGCGCGGCCGTGGCGCGCGACGAGGAGTGCTCCGATGATCTGGCCTTCGAGGAGTTCGATCGCGTCAACGAGTACGCCCCATTCAACGTCGTCGATCACGCAGGTGAACGACCCGAGAGGTTCCTTGAACGCCAGTTGGCCCTCGACGCGCTCGCGAATGACCTCGAACGCGTCTTTCGATCCCTCACCCACCAGGGGTTTTAGATTGAAACCGGGGACGGCGCGGCCACTGTCCATGATCACGGCCACGATCTCGGCACCGGGCGTCACCTGACGCAGCGTTTCGACAATGAGGCGCGTCTCGGTACCCACCATCATGGTATCCGCGTGCCGAAAATTTCCCACAGCCGTCGCCTTTGAGCTCGTTAGTGCAAATACCGATTGGTGAAACTACGTTGCGTCCGACTATTGAGGATAGCATTGTCGACTTTTGATTGAAAATGAATTCCGATCAGGGCAAAGTCTGAAAAAACAGGCATCGTGTCTCCCGTCAGTCGTGTGCGATTACCGACGCCGCCGAACCATTCGAACCGTGACCGTTCGAACCATTGGAACTGTGGACGCTCCCGCCGTTGGTCGGATGTTGGACGTGGGTGTCTGCGACGAAGTCGCGCGTGAGCACGTTCGAAAGCGGACGACGGATACTGCGAACACTCGGTGGAGTGGCGTGAAGGACCCGCATGACCATGACCATGGTCTCGCCGTCCTCAAGTTCGAGCACTTCGCGAAAGCGCATTTGGAGTCGATACATCTCGTCCAGGTGTCGCTCGCCGCCCAACTCGATCAGTTCTTGCTCGGCGTTGGCGTAGATGAACAAGGGGGCCACCGGTTGGACCGCGAGGCCCGCCCTCTCGGTCGCCAACCAGAACTGCTCCATCGCTGCCCCGCCGCGTACGTACCACATTGGATCAGACCTTGGCACGGTCACCACGGCCATCGCCGAACTCGAACCCACCGAGATACGAGTACGAAGTCCAAGGGCCTGTCCCGCACGCCATTCGACCAAGTGCTGCATCACGTCAGTGCGTTTCAAGAGTTCCATGATGCCCAGACTCGAGTACTCCATCTCCAAGGTGCGCACGTCCATGCCTTCTTCGAGCGAGTCCCGCCCGGGCCAGCGCATCTCACTCATCATCTCGCCGTGGATCGTGGGGATGATGAATCGCAATCGATCGCACTCGGCGAGCAGCACCCCGAGTTCTTCTATCACGTCGCGATTGGTCAGGAAACGCAAGCGCCCACCCTCTCGCTCGACGCCCCGCACGAATTCGGCGATGTCCCCATCGTCGATGGGCGAAGGGCGTCCCATCTTGCGGTTGGCGACCCTGGTGAGCAGTGACTCGCGCAATACCGCGATGTCCGGGTCGCTCCCGGCTCCCAAGTGCAACGTGGCGACGTGATCCGAGTGGTAGCCCTTCGGGAAAAGCTTCACGCCGCCCAGCTTGCGCAGCGACGCGGCCGCGACCCGCGCGTTGAAGATGGCCGCTCCCACCCCTACGTAACTGCCACGGTTCGCGACGTCCATCGCCACGCCGCTGCGTTCGGGCAAGAGGTAGAAACGGATCTCCTCCTCGTCGGCCTCGAATCGCCACGGCTGCACGTTGCCCCCCGAAGGCGCGCGCCGCGCCGCGTCCACGATGATGTCGATTGGATCAGTGCTCGGCGTGGGTGGGTCAAGTGGAGCAGGGACGCTGAGTTCTTCGTCGATCACGGGGGGAATCTCGACGGGCTTGAGACCAGACAATATCTCCTCGACGTCGAAACGGACGCGTCCGGAGGGCAGGTGCCCACCGAGAGCGAATCGGCGCACGGCGGTTGCGACGGTGACCGCTCCCAGGGTCACCTCACTGGCGAGCTGGGGCCAGCCAGTGATCGTGAAACCCAATTCGAATAAGGACGCCGCACCGCGCGAGGAGACCTCGCTCGCCCCGAGCAGGCGCAATACGTAGGGATTCTTCTCGGCGAGTGTGAGCCCCGCGAGCTTCTCCGAATTCATGTCGCCGAGCAGACCGTGAAAGATCGGGCGCTCAGGCTCGAGGTCGAAGCGTTCAACGTCTAAGACGCCCCGGTCGCTCGTCTCCATGAGGACGGGTATGCCGTGGTCTCGTGCCGCTTCGCGCACGAGGAACTTGACGTCGAGTGAATCGCACTCCTCGACGACCAAGTCGAGCCCGTCCATGAAAATTTCGAGGTTCTCGCGGGTGACACCCTCGGTGTTCGCCCAGACTCGCAAGTACGGGTCGATCTCGGCGATGCGCCTCGCGCAGACGATGGCCTTGTTGACCCCGAGGTCGAGCACCCCGCCCGGGATCCGGTTGAGGTTGGTCAACTCGACGGTATCGAAATCGGCGAGGCGCAGTTCGCCCACGAGACCTTCCATCGCCAGCAGATGCGCAATGGAGTGCCCCGCGCTCGAACCAACGACGCCCACGCGAAGGGTGCGCATCTTCGCTTGTTCCTCGCGCGTGATCTTGTTGTGGTTACGGTCAAAGCGCAAAGCGGCGAACGAACGCGGACCGAGCAGACGAACCGCTGCGCGGCGCCACGGGTAGTAGATCCATCGCCACCCCTCCTCGGTCAGGTTGCGCACCGGCGACGGCTTTATCTCGGTGAGCTGGTGACGCTGCTCATCGAGTTGATCGAAGAGTTGTAGTGAACCGTCCTCGCGCAGCACCCGCAGGACCTCGCGGTCGCTTCGACGACTCACGTCGAGTACGAGGGGACGTCGTGATTGCATCGCCGCCGAACGTTGGTCGACGGTTCCGACGCCGACCATGGCGGGCCCGCGAGCAAGTTGCTCACCCTCGAGACGCAGTGCTTGCTGATTCTCCGGTGGACTGGTTTCGTAACTCTGTAGTCGCCGATACTGGACCGCGATCGTGCGGTACCGCTCGTCGGGAAAGGGCACGGACGTCGTGCCGATGACCGTGCCGCCCGTGAGCGGTCCGACCGGTAAGAGACGGTCCGACACCGCCGCGACCGCGTATTCTGCACCCAACCAGTTCATGGCGTGCACGAAGCAACGCGTGATCGGCAAGACCAGCTGGACACCCAGGACCGCCCCGCCCTTGGACCAGGCCCCTTTGATCTCGATGGCGCCGTAGCGAACCTCGGCGTCAATCGTCTCACGGATGAGGTCGATCTCAGTCGATTGAGCCATCTCGTGCATTAAGAATGCCTCGTGCGAGCCCTCGATCGGCCCNNGCCCGTGGATCCTCACGCCGGCGACCGCTTCGTCGTCCTGGTTGAACGCCAGGAAGAAGAGGGGTACACCCTTACCCGAAGCGAGAACTCGGCGCTGAAGCGTGTCCTCGAAGCCCCAGTTGCGGTAGACGCCCTCGGCCCCGTCGAGGTAGATCTGCCAGAGATCCGGCCTTTCGTAGGGGTGGTGGCCTTCGAAGCGAATACCCGAAGCCTGGTCCACGAAACTCGAGCCGTACCGGTACCGGCGACTAACGACGTTTCCCACCGACGATCCCCTCGATTTCCTTTTGCTCGGGTATCTGTTGTAAAGATGCTTACTTCTTTCGAACTTTAACTTGGCTCCTAACAAAATTGGGGGATTGTCCGGTTCGTCCATGAGCGCACATTCAGCACGACGAAGTTCACAGGCGCAGAATTTGATTTCAAATAGAGAATCGATGTCGCCAGGTCGTAGCACGCCACGACGAATACACGGCACTCTGCGCCCTTCTGTGGGAAGGGACCTGAAAAACAGCCATCGACACGACCCAAAGCGGAGTGACTTACAGTCGTCCTATCGAAGAATGCGGACGAAGGAAGTCGAAACATTGCTAGGTCTGCTCATCGGCGGGTGCGCCGTGCTCGGGCTCGTGGTCGGCTCGTTCCTCAACGTCGTCATCTATCGGGTACCGCGACACGAATCGATCATCTCGCCGCGCTCAAAGTGCCCCGTCTGCGGTACGCCAATCCTGGAACGCGACAACATACCGGTTGTCTCGTGGCTTCTGTTACGGGCCAAGTGTCGAACCTGTCACGCGCCGATTTCTGCTCGTTACCCACTGGTCGAACTCGCCACCGCCCTGCTCTTCGCGGGCGCGGCGGCGCGCATGGGTTTTCAGTGGGAGTTGCCGGCGTATCTCGTGATGCTCGCGGGTCTGCTGGCCCTCTCGTACATCGACGTCGAGAGACTACTGCTCCCGCTGCGGATCGTCTACCCGACGTTTGTACTCATGGCCGCCCTCTTCGTGCTCGCCGCGGGACTCGACCACACCTGGCACCGTCTCCTCGTCGCCGTGATAGGCGCCGCGGCGTGGTACGTGCTCTTCTTTGCGTTGAATCTGGCCAGCCCACGCGTACTCGGCTTCGGCGACGTGCGACTCGCGCTCGTGCTCGGACTCGGCCTCGGGTGGCTGGGCTGGCGCTTCGAAGTACTGGGATTCTTCGCGGCCAATCTCCTCGGGGCGATTATCGGTCTCGCACTGATCGCGTCCAAGCGGATTCGTCGCGACCAGCAGATTCCCTATGGTGTCTTCCTGGCGATGGGCGCCGGTGTGGCACTCTTCGCCGGCCCTGAACTTCTGACACCCTTTCAGTCGCTGCACTAGGGGTTGGCGTAGTCAAATGAATGCCCCCGGTAAGGTTGAGTCGTGAGCCCGCGATGTGCCAAACCACACCGTTGGCGAAGATCTGCCAACTTGACCAATCGGCATCGCCAACAGTCCGCATGAGCGCGTTCGACGCTGCGGCGCCACCAACCCAAAACGAAACAGCACCGATGCCGACCACGGTGGAACGGGTGGAAAGTCGAAGTTCGCACTGGATGCGAGGTCAGTTCTGGCCATTCATCGCGATGGTGACCATCGTCGTTACGGGCCTCGCCTATTCGTTTTGGTGGGCCCGACTCGTGTACCACGTCAACCTGTGGGCGACCCCGGCGGACCTCTGGTTGACGTTCCGTGACGCGCACTGGGTGGGATGGGGTTCGGAAGGAGCGATCTACGGCGCGAAGACGAGTCTGGTGACGTTCCCCGGTCTCGCAGTCCTCTTGACGCCCCTGGCGATGCTGCAGGGACCCTTGCATCTCACTTCGAGTTTCCCGATCTTTCTGCCCAAGCCGACCGAGTGGTATCTCCTTGGTCCGGTTCAACTTCTGCTCGGTGGCGTCATACTCTTCCCCCTCAACGACGTTGCCAAGCGTTTGGGTATCGGCGCTCGACGACGTATTGGACTGATCTGGCTCGAAGCGGCGCTGGTATGGCCCGTCGTCGCCGTGTGGGGCCACCCCGAGGATTCGATCGCCATGGCTCTCGCGCTGTACGCACTCGTGGCCGTCCACGACCGCAAGTGGCTTCACGCGGGTTTCTTCCTCGGACTCGCGGTCGCGTTTCAGCCACTCGTGCTGCTCATGATTCCCGCAGTCTTCGCGCTCATTCCAATTCGGCGCTGGCCAGTATTACTGGGCGAGGTCACGTTGCCTTCAGCGGTCCTGCTCCTTGGGCCACTTTTGCACGAGTGGGGTCCGACGACCACGGCGCTGCTCAAGCAGCCGAACTTTCCTGACCTCAATCACCCCACCCCGTGGCTCGCTCTCGCACCAAAACTGAGTCCCACCCGTTACATCGAGAGTTACGTCTTCAAAGTGCACGTGCTCGCGAGCGGTACCAGGGCGTACTCCGCAGTCGCCGGAAAGGTCCTCACCGGCCCCGTGGTCGCCGCGGGACCAGAACGTGACGTGGCGCTCGTACTGGCGTTGCTCATTGGCTTTTACTTATTGAAACGAGCACCTTCGTGGCCCCGACTTCTCTGGTGGTTGGGCGTCGCCCTTTCGCTTCGCTGCTTGTTCGAGTCGGTCCTTGACCCGTTCTACTTCTTTCCCGGACTCGCGCTCATCCTCGTCGCATCCTTCGCGACCACGTGGCGCAAGATCCTGCCCACCGTGTCCTTCGCCACGGCGTGCACGTTCCTGAGTTATTGGCATACCGGAGAATGGACGTACTTTCTGTTGGTGAGCGCCACGTTGCTGCTCGCCATTGGTTTTGCTTTTCCTTCGTCCTCGTCCGTGCGCGAAATCGCCGCAAGGTGCCCTGACGCTCCGCCTCGCCACGACGTGGCGGCATGAGCAGTCGACACTCGCGTTGTAGTTCGTCACGATAGCCACACGAGCTTCGCTACCACGCGTTAGTAGACGAACTCCATGCGGATGCCTTCGCTGTCCCATTCGGGATTCAAGGGAATTCGTTTCGCGGCGTGCGATTGGACCCGGCGCGCGGACATCAGGAGTGCTGCCGCGTCCAACAAATGTTGCTCACCGACCCCGCGCATCGTGGTGTCCAAGATGCGTTCGACGCCGGGGACCTTGGCAATGAGTAGTGTGCGCCGCTCGCGACGTCCTTCTTCTCGCATTTTGGACCACCGAAGCGGTATCTCGCCGTTGAGAAAGTAGAAACTCAGTTCGGGAGAACCTTCGTAGACCACTCGTTGCCGGTAGGAAGACATCTCGCTCGCCACGTCGCGAATGACCGGCAACATCGCCGCGGTGACCGCGTCCAAGTGGTCGCCGGCCTCGAAGGCAGCGCGAGCAAGCGATTCGCGGGTCGGTGCACGACGAATCGTGATGGCGCGGCGCCCGAGCAGTTTCTTCGCCGCGACTTCGGCCGCCCGCGGCGGATCGCTTACGTGATCGCGGTAGCCAATGGGGGCACTCACGACGATGGTGGCGAATCCCGGGCGCAAATCGGCCACCTCACGAAACGTGTCGTAGATGTTCACCGCTTCAGGCGCGAAGGTCGAGCCCGCCATCTTGGCGCTTGCGACCAGCCACTTCCTACGCACCGGCACGACACCGGCGATCAACTTGTAGGGAAGGACCGGACCGCGCTGGGGGCTCACGTACTGCCTATGCCCTGGATCGAAGAATTTCCGTTTGTTCGATGGAGCGCACCAAGTCTTTTGGATGCGCTGACACGGACATGCCGTCTTCGTAGGAGATGACACCGTCGTAGATGAGACTCGCGAGGCTGTACTCGAGGGTGATCATGCCTTCTTGCGAGCCGGTGAGCATCACGTTGGCCAACTGATTCGAGCGACCCTCACGGATGAGGTTGCGTACGGGGTTCGTCGCGATCAGCACTTCGAACGCGGCGACCATTCCGCCACCGATGCGCGGCACGAGACGCTGGGCCAAGATCATGCTGAGTGACGCCGCTAATTGCACTCGAGTCTGCTCTTGGCGCCACGCGGGAAACACGTCAATGATTCGGTCGATGGCCTGAGGTGCGTCATTCGTGTGCAAGGTTCCAAACACCAAGTGACCCGTCTCGGCCATGGTCAGCGCTATTTGAATCGAATCAATGTCGCGCATCTCGCCAATGAGCAACACGTCCGGGTCCTCGCGAAGCGCTGACCGGAGAGCTCGGTTGAAGCTAGGGCTGTCCAGACCGATCTCGCGCTGGGAGACCGCCGACATCCGGTGGTGGTGCACGTACTCGACCGGATCCTCGATGGTCAAAATGTGCGCCGAACGCGTTTCATTTATTTTGTCGATTATTGACGCGAGCGTGGTCGACTTACCCGAACCGGTCGGTCCCGTGACCAAGACGAAGCCGCGTGGCTGGTCGGCGACCCAGGTGCAGGCCGGCGGCAGTCCAAGGTCGTCGTACGTAGGGATTCGCGCGGGAATGACTCGCAGCGCCAGTGCGGACTCGCCACGCTCGGTAAAGATGTTGCCGCGAATTCGCGCACGGTCCAGCCAGGAGAACGCAAAGTCAACGTCCAGTTCTTCCTTGAAGATCGCTCGCTGGCCATCGGTCAAGAGAGGTAGCGCTATCTCGTTGATCTGGTCCCCGGTCAAATTCGGAGCACCATCGACCGGTCTGAGTTTGCCGTCCACCCGGATCCGCGGCGCCGAGCCGGCCGAAAGGAGCAGGTCGGTGCCACCCAGGTCCCACAGCCTCTGCAGCCAGGGACTGATGCCCGCAATCTGTGCGTCACTCATAGCGAACCATTCTGTCGATTGGCTAAGACTAGCAACGTGCCCGGCACGAATGCCGGGCACGCCCTAAGTAAACATTGAGGAAACTGCGAGGGACTATTGGACTCCGTTGCAACTTTGCGGCCCGGCATAGACCGATGGAGCGCCCGAAGTTCCGCCCAGGATGTACAACGTGCCCGCAGTGATGGAGAACGAGTAGTGGGACGAGTTGTTGGGCCACGACTGGAGATACTGGGTTCCGCCGGTGGGCGTTGTGAGATTGGCAATAGTCGGACCTGCCTGGCTATTGAGGTTCTGGTAGGCAGAGATGGCCACTTGGACCGTGGCACCGTCAGCCTGGCAGGCAGCAACCGCGCTCTTTCCCGTGATACCGCCCAAGGCGAAGATGACCACGGCGGCCAGGATGCCCAAGACCACGATAACGATCAACAGTTCGATCAAGGTGAAGCCATCGATCTCGCCAGCGTCGCGACGCTTCTTGAGCATTTGGTAAGTACGAATCATGTGTTGCCCTTTCGATCTTGGAGCCCTAAAGCTCCAACTTATTTCTTCACCGACCATCACACTAGTGAATGCCTTCTCATTCTTCTGACTCTAAATTGACAATTTCTACCCAGTGCAAATTGGCTAGCGCCGGTGAATGCCGGAAAAAGACCGGGGTAATTGTCCTGGAGGGGAACCGGCGACCCTTTCTGCCAATCGCCCCTCCGACCATATGATACCTGACGCCGAGGGCACCGAGGGGTCCTCCACCCCCGAATATCCCATGTTCTCTGGACTTTTTCGTTACCTTCTGGTGACGAATCACGAATCCGCGACGGTTCGCGAAAGCTCGAAGGCGTGAACAGTCATATCGGGGGTTACTCGCCTCCAAACAGGGCGCCGCGACCAGGTCACCGGTTCCACACAGGTATCTTCCCGATTTCACCAGAGCCCCGGTCACTTCCACTCAAAGTCGGCGAGCAAGTCCTCTTGCTGTCCAGCAGGTCATCACGCTCTTCGTAGAATGAACGCATGCTCAAGAGGCCGGTCGTCGAGGCACCGGTACCCTCGAGTTGGCGGCGAAGTACGCACAGTCCGCGTTGGCTCGCCCTGGCGCTTGGGCTCTACGTACTTCTCGCCATAAGCCTGTTCTGGCCCCGGGCGCCGTGGAGCGCCACGTCCCTGCCCTCCGGAGTCGAAGGCCACGGTTTCGGCGATCCCCAACAGATGACGTGGTTCCTCGCCTGGATCCCCTACGCATTGGGCCACGGGCTCAACATCTTCCACTCGAATTTCTTGGACTACCCCCACGGCGTCGACCTCGCCAACACCACCTCGGTCCCCCTGCTCGGACTCTTGGCGGCACCCTTCACGCTCAGTCTCGGTCCGGTCGCCGCGTTCAACATCCTGTTACGGCTGGCGTTCGCGAGTTCGGCGACGTCGATGTTCTTCGTGCTCCGAACGTGGTGTCGCACGCCGGCCGCGTTCATTGGCGGTCTGCTCTACGGCTTCGGGCCCTACATGGTCGTACAGAGCGACAACCACCTCGATCTGATCTTCGTACCCCTGCTACCCCTCATCGTGTGGTGTTGTTACCGGTTGTTCTTGGTACGTTCGCGCAGTCCCGTGAAGATGGGACTGCTCCTGGGCGTGCTCTGTGGGGCCCAAGCCTTGATCGACCCCGAACTGCTGGCGATGCTCGCAATCCTGCTCGCGCTCGGGCTCATCGGGATCCTCGTTTCGCGACCGGGTCAGGCACGCGCCCTTCTCGAGAATCTCGCCAAGTCCCTGCCCCTCGCTGGGGTGATCTTCATTGCTCTGGTCGGGTACTACGCGTGGTCGCTCCTTTTCGCTCGTGGTCACCTCATCGGACCGGTCTATCCCGCGACGTTGCTGCAGAGCTACCAATCTGACCTCCTCGAGGCAATTGTTCCCACGACCTTTCAGCTCATCGCCCCCTTGGCGCTCGCCACCACCGCCTTCCGGTTCGTGGCGGGCAACATCAGCGAAAACGCCGGCTACCTGAGCGTGACCTTCGTCTTTCTCTTCGGTTACTTCACGCTCCGGCATCGTCGCAACCCGGTCGTCCTTCTCTCGGCGTGCCTCGCTCTCGTCGCCTTCGTACTTTCACTCGGACCGTCGTTGGCGATCGACGGTCACGCGACCTCGATACCGATGCCCGAGGCGGCGCTCGAGCGCATATCCCTCTTTAAGAACTTCGTACCCGCTCGCTTCTCACTCTTCGTCGCGCTCTTCGCGATCATTGCGATCTGCATTGGTCTGGACAAGTTCTTCACCGAGACGGCGAGCCACCGGTTCGCGGGCCTGCGCACGCGCCTGGCCGACATGGGCGTGGTCGCCCTGCTCCTCGCCACGGCGGCGCTGATGTTCCCTCTCGCCCCTTTGTCAACCTCGATGTTGCCGTGGTCCGGGGACGCCGCGTCCGCACTCGCCACGATCCCGTCGGGTTCGGTCGTACTGAACTATCCGTTTCCCCTCGCCCCCTGGACCGAATCAATGGTCTGGCAGGCGCAAGACGAGATGCGTTTTCGCCTGATTGGCGGCTACATCACCAATCAGGCGAGTACTGCCTACGGCAGCTCGAACCCGTTGCTCCTAAAGCCCAAGGTCGTCGAAGAGACCCTCATCCAGGCGCAGCTCGGCGCCAACGTTCGTTCGGGCTTCGCCCCGTACTATCAACAACCCAACCCCAAGGCCGACGTCCGGCGAGCCCTGTGCACGTTCCTCGTGCGCTATCACGTGGGCGCGGTCGTCTTTTGGAAGGGTGGCCTGTTTCGCGGCGTCGATCCTTCGAAGATCCATCGTCTCTTCACTTCCACGCTCGGGGCACCGACGACGACCGGCGCCCACGGGACGTTGCTCGTCTGGCTCACCAAAGCGGAGCACTGTCAGACCTGATGTGCCGTTGATCGAGACAGTGAACAGCCGCGTTCGGTAGTTCTGGGTCCCTCCCCGCCGCGATTGAAACCGATCCTGCGGGGCGATCCGCAAGATCTTGGGGCCCCGGCTCAGGTCCAAGAAGGTCAATCAGGGACGCGAATTACCTTCGCCGGGGATTCCCATCCACGCTCTTCGTGGCCGCTGCACGTCATTCGTGAACGCGCGCAACACCGCGAAGCTCCTGGATTACTCGCCAACGTCAGCCATCGTCGACCGTGACCGGATCTTCGGCTTGGGACCAGGAACCCGTGACTGGCAGTCAACCAGTGCTGGTTCGCCTCGGTTGGTACCCCTCTGTAACGTCACTCCAACCAGAGGTGCAAGAGTTACCAGAATCAAGCACTTGAAGCGTTCACCGACACCCAGCTCACAATAAAGTCGCTTTGTCCGCAGTCTTGGGGAACCAGGTTGCATTGCTTGGTCAATGGTGTGCCGGGTAAGTCGTCGAACGACACGACCGCCTTGACCAGGGGTGCCTGTTCACACTGGACAGCGGTCGCCACCGTACTGAGACAGGTGTAGAAGGTCACCACGCGGGTGCCGTTGAGACCAGAAGTGTGTTTGAGATACTCGACGGTGCTGCACCAGACGCTCACCGAAATCCCGTTGATCGTCACCGACGACGGACTCGTGGAACCCCAGCAGATGCCAGGCGACGAAGGGTAGGAAACATAGGTGACGGGATGTGAACCCGGGACCTGGGTGGTGCCCGTCAAGGGCGTAGGGGTGTTGTACCCGGATGTCGGATTACTCGGTACCGGGTACTCGCCAATGTCCTGGACGGCTCCCTGGGTCGCGGCGTTCGCGGCGTAGGTCTGGGCGCTCGCCACCTTGAAGACGGTCGTGTTGTTCAGGTCGTTGGTAGCCCAGTAAGCGAGGGCCCCCACGAAGATACTGACCGCCACGATGTAGACGAGTGCCAATATCAAGACCTGGCCCCGCTCGGCGAACTGCGGGTCCTGGACCCGGTACTTCTGACGGTCCTTCCGTCCCTTAAAAGGGCCAGCGCCGCCACCGGTCAAGGCGTGACCTCAATCATGAGCGTGCCCCACGGGTAGGCGGCTCCCGAGGTGAAGCCACCGTTCTGGCTGTACTGGCCGCCCGCCGGGATATTCAAGAGGGTGTAGATCGCCGTGGCGAGGTTGTTGGCGATCGATACCGGCGTCGTCTCGGTGTAAAGGTATGGCGGGCCGTTCGAGCCGTTGTCCCAGACCGGTTGAGTGGTGGTGTACGCGGCTGCGCCAAAGAGCACCTCGGTGCTCCACGTACCCGCCACCGTGGCCTCGTTGAACGTCGGCGCGTTAGAGGTACCCGACGTGTAGGCCGCGTTCGTCGTGAAGGCGGCGGTGTTATCACCCGTTATATCAATTATTTGTATAGTTGCAGCGGTCGTAGCCCCGCTGAAAGTCTGGGCGATTGTGCTCGCGGTGCCGGTCGCGGTCGTCGAAAAAGCACACATTTGGTCACCTGTGGCGAAGGTGTACGTGGCACCCGTGACCTTGACGTAGCCAGTATTAAGGGCCGCCCCGGTGGGATTGGCGCACGTTCGAGTTGCGGCTGCCTTAAAAGAGACCAGGACCAAAATCGGGGTCCCCGAAGGCTCACTGAAGCTGCCCGAGGTGACCGACGTGGTACCGGTTCCAGTCGCCACTTGGTTAATACCCATATTTACGATTGGGATGACCAACTGGACCTGGGTAGCGGCGTTGTAAGTGCCATTTCCGGCCTGGTTGAAGTCAACTTTGCAGGTTCCCGTGGTAGAAGTCCACGTGATCGTGCCGCTCGACAAGGTGCACCCGGTGCTCGAGCCATCCAGCGTGATCGCCACACCGAGGTTCGAGCTCGAGGTGGCCGCCGGCGTGTAACCAATCGAACCGTAGTAAACCCTGGTCGGATAGGGTGCTGTCACGGTTATGGTCTGGTTCGACTTTATGGCGATGTTCGTCGCCGTACCGATGGTCTGGACATAATTGCCTCCTGCGGGAGCGGTAGGTGTGATGGTGCAGGTTCCCGTCGTGAGCATGGTGACCGTGGTGCCCGAAACCGTGCAAACACTGAGAGTGGAGCTCGCGAAGGTGACCGTCGTGCCCGCCGAGTCAGTGGCGGTGCCCAATAAGAAGGTGCCGGCACTGAGGGTCTGGGAGCCCGGTGGGGTCCAGTTGATGGTCTGGTTGGCACCGGTGATGGCGATATTGATCGGATTACCCGCGGTCAACAGGTAAGTACCGCCCGCGGGTGCCGTGGGCGCGAGGGTGCAGGTCCCGATCGTGAGCATGGTCACGGTGGTGCCCGAAACGGTGCACACACCGGTCGTGGAACTCGTAAAGGTGACCGTCGTGCCCGCGGAATCGCTGTCGGCGACCGTGAAGGTGCCCGCCCCGCCGGCGACCCAGGTCTCAGTGGAAGGTGAGGTGAGGTTGAAGGTCTGGTTCGTGGCGCCAATCGTGATATTCGAGGCAGTTCCGGGGGTTGTGGCGTAGTTTCCCCCGGCGGGTGCCGTGGGCGTGATCGTACAGGTGCCCGCGGCCACCGTCGTGACCAGAGTGCCTGAAACCGTGCAAATGCTGGGGGTCGAGCTCGCGAAGGTGACGGTGGTGCCCGCGGTGTCGGTGGCGGTGCCCAGGGAGAAGGTGCCTTCCAGGTAGCCCGTATTGAGATGTGTCGATTGGTCGGCGATCACCGTCGAACCAGCGACGTCGTTCAGCGGCCAGTATCCCGAAGGCGCAAGAGCGAGAATGGCGCTCGATTCGCTCGCGGGACTATTCGCGTTGTACAGAGTCTGCACCTGGGCCAGGGTCAGTTGGGACGTGAAGATCGCCGCCTGAGCCATCGAACCCTGGAAATAGTCGGACATGGACTGGTTGTCGGGCCAATACTGCATATTGGCGAAACCAAGGTGCCAATAGAAGACGTAGTTCTGGGCGGCCGTGTTCGCGCTGACCGATCCGACGAGCACACCGTCGAGGTAGAGGAACTCACCGGCCGGCCCGTACGTCGCCACCACCTGGTGCCAGGCGCCGTTGTCCACCACGGCCGACGACGTCACTTCGTCCGCGGCCAAGTTGCCGTCGTTTATGGCCCAGACCAGGTGCCCGTTCTGATCGACGAAGATATTTCGGTCCCAACTGCTCGTCGTCACGCTCGACTGGTTACCGGTCGCACCCGCCAGCGCCCCTGGCGTAGAGGTCTTGAACCAGAGCGAGGCTGAGAACGAACTCGGATTGTTGAAGGTGTTTGAGGTGTAGATCGACGAGCCACCCGTACCCGGGAACGTCGCCCCCGTGCCGCCCAGCGAAGTGGGACCCGAGGTGCCTAACGTCACGGCGTTCGTGCCCCACGTCTGGGAGCCGGGGGCAGTCCACGTGATCACCTGAGTCTTGCCCACCACCGAGAACGAGCCCGTGGCCGAGGTGAGTGCGTCGATGGTGTCAGTGGCGTAAATGCTCACCGGACCGAGCACGCTGCCGGTGAGGGTTTCGCTCGCCACACCACCGGCCTGGCTAAAGCCACTGGTGGTGACCGCGCCAGTACCCGAAAGCGTGAAGGTGATGGGCGAGGTATCCGTCGTTTCTATATTGCCGTAGGCATCCTCAATCGTCGCCGACGCCCCACAAGTGCTCTGATACTGGATGGTCGACGTGCAGGAATTACCGCTCTGACTGATGTTGAGCACGAGTTGGCTTGGAAGACCTGGTCCCGAGACATTGAAGTTAGCGGTCGCCGGGTTCAAGGTCCCCGACGTCGCCACGAGTTGGTACTGCGTACCCACGAGACCCCCGAAGACGCATCCGGTGACGTTGATCACGCCGCCGGTGGCGTACAGGTTGGTGCAACCCGACAGCGCGGCTCCGGTGCCCGTAGCCGCCAGCGTGATGATGGCGTTCGAGGTCGTGACCAGGTTCCCGTAGGCGTCCTGTACCTGGACAACTGGCTGCGTGCTGAGCGGAGCACCCGCGACGCCCCCGACTGGTGCGGTCGTGAAGGCGAGCTGCGTAGCCGGGCCGGGCAGACTCGGCGAGAAGTTAGCGCTCGTCCCAGGTGCGGAGGAACCATTCACACTTATTGAGGCAAGGAGTTGATACGACGACGTCTCGGAGCCGGCGAAGGTACAGTTCTCGACCGACACGACGCCCGCGACCGGCGTCAGATTGGTGCAGAGCGTCAGCTGTCCCGGTCCGCCCTGAAAGGTCAAGGTCATCGATGACGATCCGGCGGCGGTGACGGTATTACCCAGAGAGTCCTCAACGGTGATCACCGGCATCGTGAGAAAGGCACTCCCCGACGCTCCCGCCACCGGTTGGATGGTGAAGACCGACTGGGTCGCGGGATGCGTGATGTTGAATGGATTGCTCGTGACTGGTGGCGGGATGAAACCAGAGGTCGCGCTGGCCGTCGCTGTCAGCGTCACACCGTTGAGCCAGGCGCTGCCGTAACAGTTAGTGACGAAGTAATAGCCGTTACTGAACGCAATGGTGCACCCATGAATCGACTCGCCGCTACTGATGCCCAAGGTTATGTTGACCGTGGCCGGGCCGGAGTTCTGTTGGTTGACGACGACGTTGCCGAACGAATCCTCCAGGGCGACAACTGCCTGAGAATTCGGCGACGACGTGTTGGCAATCGTGACCGGCTGCGTCAAGAAGGGAGACGAGGCTGACGACGACGCGGTGCCAATCGGTTGAACGTAGAAGGAAAGCTGGGTGGCCGACCCGTACTTCGAGACGCCAAAAGCAGTGCTCTCGCCCGTCACGTCACCGGTCGCTGTCGCGATGAGCACGTACTGGGTCGCCTGGTAATTCCCGTTGGCCACGAGTTTGTAGCCCCCCGCAAAGTAGCAACCGCTAGCAGCGGCGACGCCACCCACAATCGGAATGGAGGCGCAGTTGCCCCCTGAGGTGGTGAGTGTGCCACCCGACGAGGTGAGATTCACTGTTCCAGTGCAAGTCGAGCAGAGTTGAGTTAGATTCGACGAAGAGACGACGTGCACCACTGGTTGTTGGGTCATTATCGCTCCCGAAACACCAGCCAGCGGCTCCGTATAGAAGATGAGCGAGTAGCCCTGTCCAGTGAGGGCAATCGGTAGGTAGTTTGAATTTTGACAGTTATTCGCCCAATTGGTCGGGCAGAGAGTCGCGCCAGTGACCGCGGGAAGGCTGTTGTCCGTGGCGTAGATGTCGTAGGTGCCGCTCGCACTAATGGTGCAGTTCGAGAACGTGACGTAACCCGCATTCTCCAGACCAGTACAGCCCGAGATGGTTCCCGACCCAGACAGTGCGGAGATCTGGAGTAGTACCGGCGACAGGTCGGTCGTCACCGGATTACCGTTGGAGTCTTCGACTTCGACGACCGGCTGAAAACTCAACGACGTGCCGGGGCTCGAGGTCAGTTGGTACGCCGTCGGCGTCCCCGACTCGCTGCCGGAAGGCGTGTTGATGATCCGAAGTTGTGTCGCGGTCCCGGTCGAACTCGTGCCCGTGAATGCTTGGGCCACGACGAAGCTTAAAGACTGGGTGTAGTTGCCAGCGCCGATCAAAGAAAGCGTGATCAACTGAGGCGCACCGTCCGAGCACTGATAACTACCCCCGGTACCGAAATTGTTCGTGGAACTGCTCCAGTACTGAATCGCCGAAGTTGGTGCGTAGTTGACGCTGTAGGGTTTGTTCCCTTCGGACTCCATCAAACCAGAAACCTGATCCGGGTACATGCCCGCCGGTACCTGGCACAGAAAGACCGCTGAATCGTTCTGGATCGCCGCGATGACCGTCTGGGCCGCAGCCTCGAGTGCGAGATTCTGGTTAGCGAGCGTGCGGTGTTCGGCCGAAGCCGAAATAACGGTGCCGAAAGCCACGATCAACGACACCGAGGCGAGACCCAATACGACGAGGGCCACCAATACTTCAATGAGCGTGTCACCATCTTCCGAACGACGCTGAATGACCGGCACCAGTCGCGGTGCCTTGCGCTTCTCGTCGCGACGCCGGAAGTTCACCTGGCCCGCCGATCCAACACGGGCCAGTACCCTGGACCACTTGGTCGACGCGACGAATGCTGCGCCCTAGCACTGGTAGATCGGACTGTCACCGTCGAGAGTAGGGCGCGCACCATGATCAACCGGGCCCGCCGGCAATCAGCAGCCCGAAGGTAACGCCCTCGAGACCCGAGCCAATCATGTACGCCGTGAGCGAGGAGGGCATGACCGCGGCGACCATGGCGGTACCGTTCTTGACGCCCGAAGTCGTGTGAAAGGAAACCCCGGTATTTGGATTCGTGCCGTCGCCCTGACAGACAACCTCAGTGTCGGTGGGAGAATTCACATAAAAAAGTCCCTGGGACCACACCGGTGAAAAAAGGTTATAACTCGTATCGAGGTCGCCGCAGGTGTTACCCACCGGATCGTTCGTCGTATCCCACGGAAGCCCATTGGGCAAAATGCTGAGGGCGACGTTTGACGTCCATTCCAGGTTTTCGTACGCGGCGGTATTTTCGGCGTCAGCACTCACCATTTCCCAACCCGTGGCCGGAGCGCTGTTGGCATTGACGACCTGAATATTGCTGAAGTAGACCGCTGAATAGTCTGTGGGCTTCGGGTCCACCGGGTTTGTCGCCAGATCAGTCAGACCCGGAAAACTCCCAGCATCCGTGGTCGCGTTAAAAGGATTCTGCCCTTCGGTCGTCTGGTAGAGCGCTGGGTCGCCGGGTACCCCGATATAAAAAGGTACGCCCGTAATTGTGCCATCAGTACTAGTCAGGCTGTTGCCCATGGCCGCTTCGACGTATGTTGGCATGGCGTAAGGAGCCACGGTGCCACCGGTGAGACCGAGGCAGAAGTACATGGTGAAGCCACCCGGAACTGCCGCCGACATCTCAATCCCGCAAGAACCCTGACTGCCATTGCCGGGTGCGACGTACGACTGGGCTGCCGTAAGGGCGGCACCCGTAAGAGAAGAGAAATCTACGAAACAGAGATTGTTGGCGTAGAGGCCGGTGCCAGTCTGCGCGAAGCCACACGATGTGTTTCCACCCGTCGTTATATTCTGACCTTGAGGCCCGGTCGTGTACGCCAGAGGGACACCGACCAGGTCGTAGGAATAGGTCGAGAGTGTCTCTATTACTTGGAACGTGACCGAAGTGACGTATTTTGCGAGGATCCAGCCCATTGTGGGATCCGGCGCTCCCGAGGTGAGGGCCATATTGATCAGCGGTTGTTGTTGAAGGCTGGGATTGGGTATGTCGGTAGAGAGGTACATCGTGCTCTGAACCGGCGTCGAGGTGGTAATGAGACCGCCCGCGTTTGGGCTTTGCGGACTGATTACGCACTCCTGGCGAACCAGTGAATAAGTGGGGTTCGAACCCGTCCCGGTAGGGACCTCCACGTACGAGACCATGTCCTGGTAGTTGCCAGGACTGATGGGGGACGGGTTCCACTCGAGTCCGAGCAACAAGGTGCCGGGGCCACACTGGAGCGTCGTACCTGGCTGTTCGGTGAGATACTGCGCCGCTTGAACGTCGCTCGAGAAAACCGACGAAACAATCTGCGCATCGCTCGTGTCGGTCAATTTGTTCGAAACACTCGACTGCAATTGCAGCACCGTCAGTAGCCCGTAGGAGAGACCACCGATTATCAGAGGAAGGATCGTGACCACGATTATCAGTTCGATCAGGGTGAAACCCTTCTGGTTGGCCTCAAATTTTGGATTCGTGCGTCGTCGGTCGTACCAAGCAATCCGCCGCTTGGTCCCTCCTGGGCCGCGCCCTGCAAGTCGACTACTTCTCATCCAACCTTGACCTGATTGTAAATGCCGTACATAGCTGAAATAAGGGCTACCGCAACGAAACCCACGACCACGCCCATGAACACGATGATCGCGGGTTCAAAGAGGGCGGTGGCGCGTTCCAACTTGGTTTCCAACTCGCGGTTGTAGTAATCCGCCGCGACCGTGAGCTGCTGGTCCAGGGTTCCCGTTTCCTCGCCAACTCTGAACATCTGGCGCGCCGCACCCGGAAAGAGGCCCGTGCGGGCAATCGGACCAGCGAGACCCTGACCCTGCATCATGGCGTCGCGAACATCGTCCAGCGCATTGTGGAACACCACGTTGTTCGCCGAGTCTGCCGTGACCGCCATGGAACGCGGTAGGTCAACACCTGCGCGCAGCATCGAGGAGAGAATCCGACACACGCGCTCGAGGACCGCGGTCTGGGTGATGTCACCGATCACTGGGAGCTTCAAAATCGCCGCGTCGAGGATCGCGTGCCCTTTCTCTGATCGTCTCATTGTGATGAAACCAGCCACGATGATGACGACCACCGCAATCTCGGCGTACCACCACTTCCCAACGAAGCCTGCCATCGACATCATCATCCGGGTGACCAACGGCAGTTTGGCGTGTAGTGACGTGAAGAAGACCCTGAACCTCGGGAGCACGAAGACGGTCAGGATGAGCACCGTTACCACCGACATGGCCGCCACCACCGCAGGATAAATCAACGCCGACGTAACCTTCGTCCTGGCGGCCTGGTCACGCTCGATGTATTCAGCGAGTTGGTTCAGCACCTGGTCAAGGTTGCCGGTCAATTCCGCCGACTCGAGGATGCCCACGTAGAAATTCGGGAAAGCCTCGGGGTGCGAAGCGCACGCGGTGGCGAAAGTGTCCCCCGAGCGCAAACTATCAATGAGGTCGAAAATGATCTTTCGCAACAACTTGTTCTGCGTCTCTTCGACGATCACTTCGAGCGCCTCCATGATCGAAACGCCCGCCTTCATGAAGACGGCCAGTTGGCGGGTGAAGTTCATGACCTCAGCGCGCGGAACCATCTTCTTGGTGATCTCAAAGTTGAGGATGCTCGTCTTCTCTTTGATGTCCAGCGGCTGCAAGCCGCGCTGGATCAGTGCTAGATGCACCGCGCCCAACGATGCCGCCATCTCGGTGCCCGCGACTTTCTTGCCGCTCTCGTCGAGCGCGGTGTACTTGAACGCAGTGAGACTGCGGTCGGTCTTGCCACTGGAAAGGAATGGAAGGTTCATAGGGTGTAGACACTCCGAATCACTTCAGCCACCGTGGTGATGCCTTGTGCTACAAGGCTAACGGCTTCTTGTCGAAGCGTCCTCATGCCTTGTTTCATTGCTAAATTGTGCAGCTCCTCTTGCGTCGCCCAACCCACGATGAGGCGCTTGATCTCGGGCGTCATGACGAGCAACTCGTAGACACCGATGCGCTCCTTGTAACCAGTGTCGTTACAGAAGTTGCAACCAGTGCCGTGATAGAAGATTTCTTGTTGCGGCCCGCCGCTCTCGTCGTAGAACTCGCGCTCTTCATCCGTCATGATGTACGGCGCACGGCACGAGGGACAGATACGACGAAGTAGTCGCTGTGCGACGATGGCGAGCACTGACGACGCGACGAGAAACGATTCGATACCCATGTCAAGGAATCGATGCAACGCGGAGACTGAGTCAGTTGCGTGCATCGAAGAGATGACGAAGTGACCAGTAAGCGCGGACTGCACCGCGACTCGCGTCGTCTCAACGTCACGGATCTCACCTACGAGAATCACGTCAGGGTCTTGACGGAGGATCGCCTTTAGTCCGGTGGCGAACGTCAAGCCAGCTTGATCGTTTGTTTGGATCTGATTGATCGTCGGAAAGATGTACTCGACAGGGTCTTCGATGGTCATGATGTTGAGAGTCGAGTTGTTCACTTCAGAGAGCGTCGCGTAGAGCGTCGTCGTCTTGCCGCTGCCCGTGGGCCCCGCGCACAGGACCATGCCGAATGGTGAACGGGCGAGCTTCGAGTATTGCGCGTGAGTATCGGTCGGCATACCGAGGTCCCCGAGTCGAAATACGGATCGCGTCTTGTCAAGGATTCTCATGACGCAGTTCTCGCCCATGATCGTCGACACGGTCGCCACGCGCACGTCGACTTCTTTGCCGTCGACGGTGATGGTCAACTGACCGTCTTGGGGTCGACGCCGCTCGACGATGTTCATGTTGGCCATGATCTTGACGCGACTCACCAGGCCCGGTCCCATTGATACTGGTAGCTGCAGAACTTCCTTCAACGCACCGTCGATGCGAAATCGTATGCGAACGCATTCCTCGGCGGGTTCGATGTGCACGTCGGACGCACGGTCACGCATGGCCTGGGTCAAGATGCGGTCGACCACTTGAACCACGGGCGCGTCGTCGATCGGAATTTCATTCTCGGGCTCGTTCGTGCTTCGACGACGAGACTCTTCGACGGCCTCGAACGCTTGCACCAATGTGCCGACGTTACTGATGGCGCGATAGTTGCTGTCGATCGCCCACGTGATGTCACTCGGAGGCGCGATCATCAAGATGACTTTGTGACCTGTCAGTTCTTGTAGATAGTCACGCATCTGGTCCGTCGGTTTCGCCACCGCGACGTACAGCGAGTTGTCCTCGAGTCGAACGGGGATCAACATCTGTTCGCGAGCTAATTCTTCGGGTACCAACGCGATAACGGCGGGGTCTACGTTGTCACGGCGCAGGTTGACGACAGTAAGTCCAAAGAACGTCGCCAGCTCACTGGCGAGCGCTTGGTTGTCGAGCACGCCCATTGCGACGAGTACCTCACCCAACTTGCCACCGGATTGCGATTGCTCGAGCAACGCACGATCGAGTTGATCCTGGGTTACGAGCTTCTTCTCGAGCAGAAGTTGACCAAGGCGACCTTGGTACGGGGGCTTGGTCGAGATCGAATCGGTAACGGTGTTGTCGTTGAATATAGGTTGACCCTTCGGTGAACCTTTGCCCGGGCGCAACTTGTTACCAACTTTGGCCGCGTCGTTCAACGAAGGCTTATCCTTCACGTCTGTTTGCGGCGTCGCGTTGGCGTTGTCCGATTCGGTTTCGGGCCGAACGACTTTGTCGCCTCTCTTCTTTAACGCCACTCTTGCCTCACAGATTCATTAACGACTGAAATTGATTGAAAAATTGAAGAGATCAATGCCGTGCATATTTTCCGGACTCGAAACCCCACGTTTAAATTCCACTGAATCGCCATCTTAATTTGGGCGGAACCGCGAATCACCATTCGTAGAACCACACCTCCCCCAAAAGACTGCAATTTCAAAGCACTGATCGCGGCGAACCCCTTTTAAACCCTTTCAACTACCAAAAGCCTAACCCTCGTACTGCTCAAAATTGCTCTGTTTCGGGCGGTTGAAACCTTGACGAAACGTTGCGAGATCAGCAACGTTTCGTCGCTCACCTCGGCGTTCTCTAGAGTCATTTCATGAAGCTGAGCACCGTGATCCTGCCACTTGAAGGTTGGGCGACGTCGAAAGAAAAGTGGCGTCGGGCGGAGGCCCTTGGCTTTCACGCCGCGTACACGTATGACCATCTTTCCTGGCAACGTCTGGAGAATCGTCCCTGGTACGGAGCAGTGCCCACCCTCGTCGGAGCCTCACTTGAAACTTTAAGGTTGAAGGTTGGAACGTTGGTCACGTCGCCAAATTTCCGTCAACCAGTACCTCTCGCAAAAGACCTGCTCTCGCTCGACGACATCTCGGAAGGACGCCTTATCGTCGGTCTCGGCGCGGGCGGCACCGGCAACGACGCCACCGTTCTCGGTCACGACGGCTGGACGGCCAGCGAGCGTGCCGATCGCTTTGAAGAGTTCGTCGCTCTCCTCGACACGCTCTTGCGCGACCCGATCACGACCAGACGAGGTGACTTCTACGCCGCATCCGAAGCAAGGATGCTGCCCGGCACGTTCCAGCAACCTCGACCTCCCTTCATCATCGCCGCCACGCGTCCTCGCGGCATGGACCTCACCGCACGATTCGCCCAAGGCTGGGTGACGACCGGCCAAAGTCGTGACGACGAAGCAACCTGCGAACAGTGTGTGACTCGCCAACTTCAACTCCTTCGTGGAGCGCTCGAACGACATGGCCGTCACCAAGGCGACGTCGCCACGTTGTTACTCGACGGATTAAACAACGAAAGGCCACTCGTCTCACTTGACGCCTTCGTTGATTGGGCTGGCCGCTACCGCACGCTCGGCATCACCGAATTAGTGATTCACTGGCCCGAACCTGATTCGCCATTCGACTTTTCTCTGGCGACGTTCGAAGAGATTGCGAACGAAGGGCTGCGCCAACTCGGCGAATAGACATGACCAATCCTCACGACACCGTCGTCACCGCGGGTGTGGACTTCGCGTCCCAGGCCTCCAACACCGCCGCTTGTACGATCACTTGGACTTCGGCGGGAGCCGTCGTCACTGAACTTACGTCATCGTGCGACGACAATTTCATTCTGGAACTTGTTTCACGCGTCACCAAGTTTGGCATTGACGTCCCACTCGGTTGGCCTTCGCCATTCGTTGAGGCTTTGCGCATGCACGCCCGCGACGGTTCGTGGCCCGCCAATTACGAGCACGTCACGAATCTGAAGGACTATCGACTTCGCAGCACGGACAACTGGGTGCACGAGACGCTGAAGTTACCATTGCCACTTTCGGTCGCGACTGACCGAATCGCGATCCCTACGATGAGAGCGGCTGCGTTGTTCGCGCGAATCACTCCGCGTCCTCCCTTGGACGGTTCGGGTCGTGTCGTCGAGGTCTACCCCGCGGCCGCACTCGCGCGCTGGGGCTTCACGTCCAAGGGCTACAAGGGTAAGGCGAACCTCGAGCGACGTGCCGCGCTCGTCGAAGCCGTCGCGAACGCGACGAATGGGTGGCTCCAGTTCACCGCTGAGCAACGAACCACGTGCGTCGAGAATGACAATGTCCTTGACGCGTTGATCGCTGCATTGGTCAGTCGCGCCGCGCTGACTGGACTCACTGAATCAATTCCCCTTGCATTACGCGACGCGGCATCACGAGAGGGATGGATAGCAATTCCACGCGACGGTTCACTGGCCATGCTGGCAGTCTCATCGCAGGGTTCATGAACACGATTTCTGGCTCGCGCGCCATTCTTACTTTTGTGACGCACGCCCTGGCGAATGTATTAAACCGTTAGACATGGATTCGCCACCACGTCAGTCAAAGTCGTCGGTCGGTCGCGTCATCGCCGTCATCATCGCTGGCCTCAGTCTCTATATCGTACTCCCGGCCCTCGTTCGCGTCATCTCCTCCTGGCCTCGCTTGTCGTCGCTTTCGCTGTGGTGGTTCGCACTAGCGATTCTGGCGGAGGTGTTCAGTTTCGTCTGCGCCATGGCGCTACTTCGTCTCGTACTGCGAACACACGCTTGGTTCGCGATCGTGACCGCCGGCCTCGCCGGTAACGCGGTGACTAACACCTTGCCCGGCGGCGACGCAGTGGGTGCGAGTGTGCAGTTTCGAATGTTGGAGGCGTCGGGTATTGATTCCGTACAGGCCGCCGGAGGTCTCGCCGTCTCATCGATCATCGGCATCGCGGGATTGTTCTCGTTGCCCATCTTCGCGCTGCCAGTCATCGCCGGGGGCACCGTCAGTTCGGGTCTCGTACACGCGGCCGAACTCGGTGTCGTGGGCTTCATCTTGATCGCTGCGCTGGGTGCCGTACTGCTCTCGACCGACAAGTTGCTCCTTCTCCTAGGAGGCGCTCTGCAGTGGCTCCTCAAGAAGATGCCTCGCCTCAAACGATCGAGCGACGACCTGCCGACGCGGCTCGTGAAAGAACGCGACCTCGTGCGCTCCGACCTTGGCAAGAATTGGTGGAAGGCTGTCCTCTTGGTCGCTGGTCGCATCGGACTCGATTACATGAGCCTGCTCGCCGCGCTGCGCGCCACCGGTGCGCACCCGAATCCCTCACTGGTCCTCCTCGCCTACGCCGCGACCGCGGTCATCGCACTCGTGCCGATCACCCCCGGTGGCATCGGCATCGTCGAAGCAAGTCTCAGTGGCCTACTCGTACTCGCGAATGTTCCCAGCTCGAGTGCCGTGCTCGCGACGCTCGTGTTTCGCCTTGGCTCGTACTGGTTGCCGACAATCGCCGGCGGAGTCTGTTACGTGCTCTTCCGACGCCGCTACGGCTCAATGCGCCACGCCGACTCGGCGAGTTGACGACAGGTGAATTCGCCAGCGCCGATTCGTTACCAGTTCTTTAGAAGCCTCGGAGTAACGTAAGGCGAGAGCGGCCGAGGAGAATGGCGTGGTGGAAAAGACCCCCGAAGAGGAACGCACCGAGACTCGCCGGGCCCGGATAATCTTGCGCGCGAAGCTGAACGACGTGCCGTTGTTGACCATCATCACGGCGGTCATGGTGGTCGTCCTCGTGTACCTGACGGGAAAAGTGCTCTACCGCCTGCGCGACATCTTGCTGCTGATGGTCGTGGGCAGTTTCATCGCGCTGCTACTCAATCCATTGGTGGACGGCCTCGAGCGCTGGAAGATCAAGCGACGTGGCTACGCCGTCGCCATCGTCGCACTCGGCACCGTCATCATCTTCGCGGCCCTCGCGTTCGCCTTCGGCGATCCCCTCGTCAATAGCCTGACCCACCTCTCGCACACTTTGCCCTCCTATGTTGATCGAGCCGAACAGGGCAAAGGCTGGCTCGGTAAATTGCTTCGTCACTACCACGTGGACAACTGGATCCATAAGAACTCGTCGAAGCTGGTCTCGCTCGCCAGGGGATTAAGCAAGCCGGCCTTGGCCCTGGGCAAGGGCGCCGTCACCGTGCTCTTCGCCCTCGTGACCATGTTCGCGTTCGTCATGATCCTGTTGCTCGAGGCGACCAAGATCCGCGAAGCCATCATTGCCATGATCGCGCCTCAGCACGCCGAACGAGTGCGGCGGATCAGTTCGGCCATCAGCAAGGCCGCCCTGGGTTACATGCTCGCGAATCTGGTCATCTCGGCGGTCGCGGCGGTCGCGGTCTTCGTCACCCTCGAGATCCTCGGCGTTCCTTTTGCGTTGCTCTTCGCGNNCTTGGTCGACTTCCTGCCGACGATTGGCGGGGCCTTGGCGGGATTTCCCACGGTTCTCTTCGCCGCCATCCACTCCTTGTCTGCCGGCATCGTGATGTTGGTCGTCTTTCTTGTCGTGATGCTCCTGCAGAACCACGTCCTGTACCCGGTCATCATGAGCAAGACGGTGAAACTCAATCCCCTCGTCGTCTTCGTCGCCATCCTGGTGGGAGCAGAACTTGGATCATGGGTATCGGGAATCTTCGGCGGCCTCGTCGGCGTCTTGCTCGCCGTGCCCACCGCCGCGACCATCCAGGTCATCGTGAAGGAGTTCTGGAGTTCGTCCGCCAGCCCGACGAAAGTGGCGCTAGACGAGCCCGAACCCAGTGTCGGGCCCCCCCGAAGAGCTCCTCGATCTCGCTCAAACCCGAAGACCCAACCCAAGGCCTAAACCGTATACTCCCAACTATGGCCATAGTTTTCTGGTTAGTGATTCTTCTGGTCTGCATCGTGGCAGAGATCCACACCAACGCTTTTATCGCCCTCTTCATAGGTTTTGGGGCTGCGGTGGCGCTGATCCTCTCCTTCGCTGGCGTGGCCTTCGCCCTGCAGGCGGTCTTCTGGCTCATCATCTCGGGCGTGACTCTGGCGGCCCTTCGACCTTTCGCCGTGAAGAATTTCCATCGGACGCTACTCACCGACCTCTCACGACCAACCAAGAGCGCGTTGACGAATCTGAAGGGACTCGTTGAAGAGACCGTCGGTGACGAGAACCACCCGGGACGAGTCAAGATCCAAGGCGAGTCCTGGAAAGCCGTCACCGATTGGATCGAGCCCATTCCCGCTGGAGCGCCCATTGTCGTGCGAAAGACTTACGGAACCACTCTGTGGGTGGATCCTTCCTGATCCGTTCGATTCCGTCAGCCCTTACACGTATATATAGGGCTCAAGGGCACGATTGGATCAATCAGTCGCCTAGGCCGTCGGCGTCGCGGTGGGCACGTCGGCCATCACGCTCTTGATCGCCTGGACTGCACCCAGCAACGCCGCACTCTCGGCCGGGATGATCAACTTGGTATTGTCACTTTCGGCGAACTTGGCCAGGGTGTCGAGTTGCAAGATGGCGACCAGCGTCGGGTCGGGTGCCGCGGTCTTGATGGCGGCGTAGACCAAGGCAATCGCCTGGGCCCGGCCTTCGGCCTCGAGCATCTGGGCTTGGCGATTCCCCTCCGCGCGAAGAATGGCGGCCTGCTGTCCACCTTCCGCCTCTTTGATGGCCGCTTGGCGCTGACCGTCGGCGACGTTCACGGCGGACTGTTGTTGACCTTCCGATTCGAGGATTCGTGCCCGCTTCTCCTGGTCGGCTTGCTTCTGGAGGGCCATCGCCTGAAGTATCTGGTCAGGTGGCGTGATCTCGAGGACTTCGACTCGGTTGATCCGCACACCCCACTTGTCAGTCGCCTCTTCCATCTGAGTCTGGAGCATCGTGCCGATGCGTTCACGCTGGGAGAAGGCGTCGTCCAGGGTGATACTGCCGAAAACGGCGCGCACCGACGTGCGAGCCAGATTGTCGACGCTGACGAGGTAGTCCGAGTTGGTGAACAGCGCCAGGCGCACGTCGACCACCTGGCTAAAGATCGTCGCGTTCACGATCACCGCCACGTTGTCGCGAGTGATTACCTGTTGGCGGTCACCGGTGCGTGGCGTCTCGCGCACGTCGACGATCTTCATGACTTCGATGAAGGGGATGATGAAGCACAGACCGGGGTTCTTGATGTCCTTGAACTCGCCGAAACGAGTGATGACGCCCACGAATCCCTGTTGAATGATGCGAACAGCCTTGACAATGGCGAAGATCACCAGCAAGACAATGACACCCGCAATCGATGCGATGATGATTCCCACGTCAGATCCCTTCAATGGCCACCTCGAGATTCACGAACAGGCCCAACAAGCCCATTGTTCGGAGTGTAGCCAAACCTCCGTCAGAATCAAGCGGACCCAATGGTCGCCGGTGCCCTAACGTGATTGCCAATGCCAACCGAGGAAAGCGCACTGGTCGTTCTCGTGCCCGAATCCGAGCACCTCGTAGAAGGGTGGCGCCGCCAGTACGATCAGGCCGCGACGTACGGCGTACCGGCCCACGTCACGGTCCTGTACCCCTTCGTGCCACCACGATTGATCGATGACGCGCTCAAGGCCCAACTGCGCATCCTGTTTGAGTCCTTTGGCGCCTTCGATTTTTCACTGAGAGAGACTCGTCGCTTCGATGACCGCATCCTCTACCTGGTCCCGTCACCGGCGGAACCCTTCGAACGACTCACGCGGGCGGTGTTTGGCCTTTTCCCCGAGTATCCCCCCTACGAAGGGCGTTTCGAGCAAGTGCTCGCCCACCTCACGGTGGCCGACGAGGCGACACCCGAGCATCTCGACCTCATCGAAACCGCCATCCGCCCGGGCCTACCGCTTGACGCCTCTGCTCGCTCCGTCTCGCTGCTGGTGGGCCGCGACGAGCCAAATACTTGGCACATCGACGAGGAATTCTCCCTAAGTGCGCAATCCTCGCGAGCCACGTCGCCCTGACGTGGCTGATGAAGCCCACTTTCTAGTAGAACGTCTGTACGAAGTCGTCGAGAATCAGGAGGGTTCGTGGACGTAGCGTCGTTTGTCTCATCAGTCTTCAATGGCCAATTGCCGTTTCGCGTCGAGGCGTTCGACGGCAGTAGCGCGACGCCCAGCGTCGTCTCGCCGGCGAACAACATCACCCTGAAGATTCTTAACCGAGACGCCCTGGTGCGCTTCATCAGCCGACCGGGCGAGCTCGGGCTCGCCCGCGCCTTCGTCGCGGGCGACATCGACGTCGACGGTGACCTCGACGCCCTCTTCAGTCTCCAAGTTCCGCCACTGCGACAAATTCTCACGTTGGCCAACGTGCGCAGTCTCGCCTCCGAAGTGGGTACCGCAGCCTTCAAACGACTGCCGCCCCCTTCGATCGAAGCCAGGCAACGCGGCGCGCTGCACAGTCGCGCGCGCGACAAGGACGCCATCTCGCACCACTACGACGTCTCGAACCGTTTTTACGAGATGGTCCTTGGTCCATCGATGACGTATTCCTGCGCGGTCTTTCAATCGCCCGACGACACGCTCGAAACCGCTCAACGTCGCAAGGTAGACCTCGTGGCACGAAAGCTCGATCTGCAGCCGGGCATGCGACTGCTCGACGTTGGTTGCGGATGGGGCGCCATGGCGATCCACGCGGCCAAAGAGTACGGCGCGAGCGCGGTCGGCGTGACCCTTTCGGAACCTCAGCGGCGCTACGCCACCGAACAAGCCAAGCGCGCTGGCGTCTCGGACCTGGTCGAATTTCGCCTCCAGGACTTCCGTGACGTGAAGGACGGGCCGTTCGACGCCATCAGTTCCATTGGCATGTCCGAGCACGTGGGACGTCGTTCACTCGCCCCCTACGCGCAGAGCCTCTTCGATCTGCTCAAGCCCGGCGGTCGGTTCCTCAACCACGCCATTGGTCGCCCGGTGTCCTTTGAAGCCGATCCCCAGCCTTCCAGGTCCTCCGAACTCAGTCGCCAGATCCAGATCGCCCTCGGCATGCGAGGACCTTCCAAGACCGGCAGTGACTTCATCGAGCGTTACGTCTTTCCCGACGGCGAGCTCCACGAAGTCGGCACGATGGTCTCGATGTTCCAGGCGCACGGCTTCGAGGTCCGCCACCTCGAGAGCCTGCGTGAGCACTACGCGCTCACCCTTCGCCACTGGGTTGAGAACCTCGTAAAACGCTTCGACGAGGCCGTCGAAGAGGTGGGTGAGCAGCGGGCTAGGGTGTGGCGGCTCTACATGGCCGGTTCAGCCGTCGGTTTCGAACGCCACCATCTAGAGATCCACCAGATCCTGTGCGCGAAGCCCCTGGACGGTAAGAGCGGCCTCGCGCTGCGCCCGAACTTCGAACCGAACTTCTAACCGAGCCCTTGAGACCGAGCCCGCAGAACCAAGGAGAAGCGGCACGATTGCGACTGCGCCCCTACGCGCACGATGACGAAACGCCGGCCCGCGAGGCGAACGAGGTCATGAAAGCAGACGGGTCTCGACTCCTTTTCTACTTGGACGATGGCGTGACGTGGGACCAGTGGTTGAAGAAAATCGACGAACACCGACGTCGTCTGAGTCTTTCGGTCGGCATCGTGCCCGCGACCCAACTTGTCGCCGACGTCGACGACGTGATCGTCGGTAGTGCACGAATACGATTCAGTCTCAACAAGGAGCTCGAAAGGACGGGAGGCCACATTGGCTACGGAGTCCTGCCCGCGCATCGTCGTCGCGGCTACGCGACCGAGATCTTGCGCCAGGCCCTCATCATCGCTCGAAGCCAGGGAGTGTCCCGCGTACTCGTGACGTGCTTGGACGACAATGTCGGCTCGGCCTGCGTCATCGAAAGGTGCGGCGGCGTACTGGAGGACGTGATCGACATCGATGAGGGATCGCGAAGACTTCGACGCTACTGGTTCACGTAGGGGCCAGTCCTCACGTAGCTTCGTTCTTCTACGAGGCGCGAACCGATTCCAGGAAACGAGCGGCGTCCTCGGTCGACTCAATCTTGATCACCGCGACGGTCGTCGCGTGACGGGCAATGGCCTCATCGATCCTCGGTTTCACGTCGCGTGGGAAGTGGTAGATGAATTTGATGAACGTCGGGTCGAAATGTTCCGGGCATCCGTCGGCCTGTACGTCCTTACCGAAATGGGTCACACTTCGAAAGATCGCACGAAAGAGGCAACGCCACCTCGAGATATCGAAGTAGATGATCGTGTCCGCCCGCTCGAATCGGACGTCCAGGGTTTGGAAGTACGTGCCATCGACGATCCACGATGGTCTCGCGAGCAGTTCTATCTGGCGCGGCACCCACTCCTCGGCCGGGGTCTCGACCCAACCGGGATGCCAGAAGTGCTTATCAAGGTGGATCACCGGCATACCGATTCGACTCCCGAGTCGGTCGGCCAGCGTGGTCTTGCCCGAACCCGGAGAGCCCACGATCGCGATTCGGTTCATAATCAGGCATTTCTACCAGGTGGTGGGTTAAAAATCGCTCGGCTGCTCCTCAAAACTGTCAGGCTGGGCCATGACCATTGAACGGCTGGAAGTAGCGCGCAGGATTGCCGCGGATCCCGAGGCGATCTTCGCCATTCTGCGTTCGCCCCAGGGACACGTCGCTATCGACAGTTCGGGGATGCTGCTCGCGGCCGAAGGGGCCGAGATCACCCAAGTGGGCGACACGTTCATCGTGCACATGGACCGTGAGGCACTCAACGACTACCCGATGGGTAAGTACGACGTGAAGGTCACCATCACCACGTTCGAGGAGAATCGCGAGATCGCCTGGAACGTCGCGGGCGTCTTTCGAGGCACCATAGGCCACATCTACGGCTACACCCTCGAGCCCGTCGACAACGGCACGATCGTCACTTCGTACTACGACTGGTCGGGCGCGGACCAGAAATGGAAGGACGCCGCCATCTTCCCGGTACTACCCGAATCAACACTTCGCGCAACGTTGGGAATACTCGCAAGAGCCGTCCAGCGAACGGACACCGCTTCGAACTGATTAGGCCACGTTGTGCTCAGCGCGCGGCACGAGCGCAGTAGGTGGTCGTCACGTACGGTAGATCGAAGGTCTCGTCAAAGGACGCGACGACACTGTCCACGTCATCAAGGATCTTCCGCTGCTCTGGCGCATCAAGGACCGCGATATAGCTGGTCGACAATACGCGCTGGTGCAACGCGAATCTGTCCACCAACTGGGAGTTCTCGAACGCGCGCTTTTCGACGTTCACGAATCCACCTCGTTCGAGTATCGCCTTAAAATCCGTGGCCATGTCGTAGGGCTTCTTCAGGTGCCAGAGGATGGCGTGGCTCAGCGCGTCAACCCACTCCACACTTTCGTCGCGTTCGTTCCAGAGCAATCCCAGCCCACCGCCAGGAACCAGGACTCTCGCAAACTCCTCCAGCGCCGCATCGGCGTCGAACCAGTGGAAAGCCTGGGCGACCGTGATCACGTCAGCCGACGCGTTCGCGAGCGGCAAGTTCTCGGCCGCGCCATCGAAGACCTCGACGGCGGGAAGCTGCACGGCGAACTCGTCGCGCATGCCAGGTCCCGGCTCCACCGCGATGACGTGCGAGGTAAAGGGCAGGAGTTCCCTCGTGAAGAGCCCTGTTCCAGCGGCGACGTCGACGACCCTCGTGGTCGATTCGATGCGCAGGTGCTGTACGAGGTGCGATACCGCGGCAACGGGGTAACCAGGCCGGGCCGTCTGATAGCGGGTGCCATCCGCGAAGCCTTCGATCCCGACAGCCGCTCTCTCAGATTCCGTCACTCGACCTCAATTCGTCCCGCGTACGAATCTTAGGATTCCCCACGTCGCGAAGCTCCAACGCCCCGAGTCCGCTCGACGCTCTTTTCTAACCACGATCGCGAGGTGCGAATCCTGACGTGAATCCTCCGCGCGATCCGTCGCTGGAGGACAGGCCGGCGAGGAGGTGTCTAGGAACCCAATGGCCATCGACGATGACCACCTCGATCACGAGTTGCGCGGTCGTTAGTCTTTCGAGGTGGACAAGCGCCTCGAAGCGAACCGGGAGAATTGGGATGACCGGGTGGACGTTCACACCGGATCCAAGTTCTACGACGTCGAGGGCTGGCTGCGCGACGCCCCGGGTCCTTCAGCGCAGGAACGACAGCTCATTGGCGACGTGCGGGGAAAGTCGCTACTGCAACTCCAGTGCCACTTCGGTCAAGAGACGCTGCAGTGGGCTAGGGCCGGGGCGGTCGTGACCGGCGTCGACTTCTCGCCGGCCGCGATTGCGGCGGCCCGGGAACTCGCTTCGCGCGCCGGCCTGGCTGATCAGTCGACGTTCGTCTGCTCGAACGTTTATGACGCCGCGGACGTACTGCGTGCAGAGACATTCGACGTCGTCTACGTCACCCTGGGATCTCTGTGCTGGTTGCCCGACGTACAGCTCTGGGCCAAAGTCGTGGCCACGCTCCTCGCGCCGGGTGGACAGTTCTATCTCTTCGAGGTCCACCCCTTTTCGTCGTGCTTCGACGACGAAGGGACTCGGCTCGTCTACGACTACTTCGAAGATCCTGATAGCCCTATCGTCTTTGACGACGACTCTACCTACACGGACGGCGGCCGCCTCGATCACACACGTACCTACGAGTGGAACCACTCGCTCGGTGAGATCGTGCAGGCACTCATCGACGAGGGACTCGTCATCGACACCTTGTTGGAACACGACTGGACTGTGTTTCAGGCGTTCCCCTGGTTGGAGAAGGATGAGGTTGGAAAGTTCCGCATTCCCACCGGGTATCCACGGCTGCCTCTCTCGTTCACCCTCCACGCGCATCGCTGAGCGGCACCTTGTTTGGCTGCAACACACTGCGGATCGTGCCGATCACCTTGGCGCGGACAATCTCGTTCGGCGACAGATGTTATTGGTAGTGAACTATCGAAGCCACGCCATGAGGTCCACTCACCATGAGTGACCCGGAACGTCGATGTCCCTTTGTCAATCGGACGGCGATGCTTCAGTCAAGCTCGATTCGATACCGGTTCCCGCCGATCCGACGCCGACCTCGGCCATGGCGATNNCCCGCCAGTCCCTCTTCGGCCTCAGCACTTATCGAGTGCACGTGGTGTTGCACGCCGCCACCTCGCATCCAACTGAAGACGGCACCGATGAAGCACATCCCCGCGGCCGCGAGGAAGGCCATGTGCAAGCCCTTGGCAAAGGGTGACGCGATCAGACTGGGAAAGAAACTGCGTCCGAGCAGCACCGAAGCGTGAACGCCGGGTTGAGCGAGGAGATGGGCCCCGAGCAGGGTCTGGATAGGGTTAATGCCGAGGAAGGCCGAGAAGAGACTGCCGATGGCGGGAATGTGCGAGATCGCGGTGGCCTGGGCAGTCGGAACGCCTTGTGCGGTCAAGCCCGCGAACAACGAGTGCGGCAGGGACGTAGCAAGACCCAACGTGATGACCGTGAAGAAGAAGCCGATCGACAGCACGCTCGCCGAGTTCTGGAAGGTGTTGAGCATCGCGCCTCCCGCCCCGCGCTGGTTGGCGGGCAGTGAGTTCATCACCGCGCTCGTGTTGGGCGCGGCGAAGAGACCCATCGAAAGGCCCACCAACAGCAGCAGCCCGGCGAAAACTGGGTACGAGAAATTGATCGGAATCGCTTGAAGCCCAATGAGGCTGACGCCGGTCAATACCAGACCCAAGGTCGCGAAGTTACGCGCGCCGTGGCGATCCGCGAGACGCCCCGAAACCGGTCCCGCGATGAAGAAGCCCACGGTGAGCGGCACCATGTAGATGCCCGCCCACAACGGCGTGCGCGCGAACGAGTAACCGTGCTCGGGTAACCAGATGCCCTGAAGCCAGATGATAAGCATGAACTGCAGACCACCGCGGGCGAGAGCGAGCATCAAACCCGCCACGTTGCCCATCGCGAAGCCTCTGGAGTTGAACAGGTGAAGCTGGAACATCGGCTCTTTGACTTTGAGCTCGATGAGGACGAAAACGGCGAGTACGACCAATCCTCCGACGATGCACGAGAGTACGAACGGGCTCGTCCAACCCATCGCGTGACCACCGTAGGGCTGGAGTCCGTAGACGATGCCGGTGAGCAACGCGATGAGTCCGATTGCGAACGTGAAGTTCCCGAACCAGTCGATCGAGGCCTTGGTGCGCACACCGCTGTCGCGCAACTTCAGCGCGGCCCACACCGTGCCGAAGAGGCCGACGGGCACCGAGACCAGGAACACCAGACGCCACTCAATCGGCGCGAGGACACCGCCGAGGATAAGCCCGATGAACGCGCCGCCGATCGCGGCGACACCGTTGATACCTAGAGCCAGACCACGTTCGTCGGGGGGGAAGGCGTCGGTGATGATGGCGTTCGAGTTGGCGAAGAGGAATGCCCCGCCCACGCCTTGACCAACGCGCATGAAGATGATCCACAGGGCCGCGGCTGGTCCGGTCAACCAGGTCACGGCCAGCAGGATCGAAAAAACAGTGAAGATCGCAAAGCCGAGCGTGTACATTCGCACGCGACCGAAGATGTCGCCCACTCGACCCAGACTCACCACGAGCACCGAAGTGATGAGCAGGAATCCCATCAGGATCCACAAGAAGTACGTCGTGTTCTGTGGTGCCAATGGATTCAGCTTGATGCCGCGAAAGATGTTGGGCAGGGCGATGAGAAGAATGGAACCGTTGATGGTGGCCATCAAAATACCCATCGTCGTATTCGAAAGGGCGATCCACTTGTAACGGTCGGGGTGCTGCGCTGAAGCAGAAGCCATGGTCTCTCCGGGTCGGCGTAGGAAAAGTTCGAGGATGCTATTACTTAGTTGATGTCAACTAAGTATAATGGAGATGTGGCGACCACGGTGACAAACAAGAGCAGCCTTTCCGGGCCCCCGGAGTCGTCGGCCACCGCCTTGCGCGTGGCGGTCTTGCGGATCTACCGGGCGCTGCGGATTCGCGCGGAATACCACGTCACTCCCTCGCAAGGCTCGGCGCTCGCGCGAATCGAACAGTCCGAGCCGGTGCGCATGGGTGTGCTGGCCAACCTCGAGGGGATTTCCGCGGCCTCGATGAGTAAAATCGTTGACTCTCTCGTCGACGACGGTTACGTCGCGCGAGTTGCAGATCCCCTCGACGGTCGTGCGAGCGTGGTCCAGCTCACCACCGGTGGTCGAGAGATCATTCACGCCATCCGCACCGCGAGTACCGAGGCTCTCGAAACGGCCCTCGCGTCGCTCAGCGAAAGTGAAAAGTCGCTGCTGCGCCGTTCGCTTCCGGTCCTCGAAAAAGTTGCTGAGGTCCTGCAGGTTCGCGAAGTCGTCTGACGGCACACTTCGCAGCGAACGCCGATCAAGGACTAGAACTGCGGTAAGGCGGTGTGACATGAGTGAACAGTCGGGCAACGAGTACGAAGCGGAACCGGACGGTCTCGAACAGTATTCGGTCGTGGCGAATCGTCGACAGCAGTGGGACGTTTTGCTATGGCAGATGCCGACGATGGCGCTCACGGGCGAGGCGTTCCTGCTCACCATCGCCCTCGCCGGATCGACGTCGCAGGCCGGGCGAATCCTGGCGAGCGCGTTGGCGATGATCGTGGCGCTCGCGGCGTTGCATTCGCTGTCGGCCCACCGACTCTCCGAATTGACCGACGCCGCGTGGCTGCTCGAACACGAAAAAGCACACGGCGCTTCTCAGATCCACGGACTGACGTGGCGTGATCGTCGTATCGCGATTGTGAAGGACCAAATGGGCTCGAAGTCGTTCACGGACCGGCTGGTCGCTCGAACCTACCGATTCCGCTCCATCGTCGTATGGTTCTGGACCATGGTCCTGATCGCACTGACCGCGACCATCATCCTCGTACTCGCGGCAGTGGACCCCGCCCTACTGCACACCTAGGCCTGATGCGCCGGCGCCCGATGGCGACGGCGGTGCGTGGGCGCGATTCGCACCAGCGCGTTGTAGGTCACCAGTGCGATAGCCAGGTGCATGCACATCAGGACCACGACGCCCTTCGCGGGCTGTCCCTGGTGCCATATGTAGACGTCGGGGGCCAGGAGCACAATGGTCACCACGATCGCCATTCGAAGGAAAAGCCAACGGGGCTTGGACGAGATACGTACGACGATCGGCCAGGCCACGCAGGCAATCACCACGCCGACCACCGTCAGCTTTGCGTAATCCGAAAATTGAAAGTGGCCATAGTTGCGTACCGAAGGAAAGAGTCGGGTCCCTACCGCGACGAGAGCCATGTCGGCTACGAGTGAGCCCACCACGGCGACCAATGACGCCAGGACGATTTCGGCGCCCGAGGGCGGACGACGTGGGTCAAAATCAACGTGAAAGAAACGCAGCACGGGCTGGACGAACGTGGGAAAGTCCTCAATATGCAGGTTCATCGTCGATTCCTCAGTGTGCCTTCAGCGCAGAACGAACATTTTACCCGGCATTGGTAAACGGTCTGTTACGTTTCGTTTTCCTCGAGCACCGTGTCTTCGAGCAGCGAGCGGAGTTGTCGTCCCATCTCACGCGGATTCCCGCTCAGTTCACCGATCACTTCGCCCTCGACCTCGGTATCGTCGCCGGGTCGATAGAGCGAGACGCGCATGCCCTTACCCACGCGCGCGGCGCTGATCACCCAGGGCATGCCGATAACACCCGAGTCCTGGGTCGCCATTATCTGGCCGCTTCGACCGAGCCCGATGCTCCAACCCGGCGAACGCGCGGCGTCCATCACCCTTTGGGTTTCACCACCACTCTGGAAGCCTGACGTCTTTGCGATAACCACACCCTACGGCGAAGCTGTGACGTCGATCGATCAGCCAGCGCTCGTGCTTGTCTCGCACGTCGTCTTCAGACGTTCGAGGGTCGTGCGAATCGACTCCCGGGTGAAGAGCGCGCGATCGAATCCCTTCTTCTTATCGGGACGACGAACCAGCCAATTGCGCCGGTCCTTCCAGGTCTCGACGACGCGACAACCGTGGGGCGTTGATTGGATCTCGTAGCCCCAGTGCGCCACACGAAAGGGACCAAAGGTGACCTCGAAGACGAAAGACGACGGTGGCTCGAAACGGGTGACGCGCGCCATCGTGGTCCACTTCTCGCTGTCGCGCCGGTTGGTCCCCTTGAACTTGGCCCCGAGGGCCGGGCCGCTGGCCGCCCCCACCCACTCCCCACCGGTGTTCTCGGGCGAAAGCCGGCCCATGGCCGGGAGGTCGGCGACCACGGCGAAGACCGCTTCGGGGCTCGCTTCGATGTCAATGGCGTCGGAGTACGTCATCTCGAGACTCTATCGAGAGACCTGCAAAGAACGCGAACGCCGGGAATAGAGAGCGTAGGTCCACTCGATGAGAGTCCAACTAAAGCCCACTTCAAAAATCAGCTCACCCACCAAGAGATACGAGAAGCGCCAGTCGGGCAACGAGGCACCGGCCCAGACGCCGCCGAAGAGCTGCACGCCGAACGCACTCACCGTCTGCCAGGACCGGTAGCGGAGCATCAGCTGGGTCGCGATGACGAGCTGGACGAGCGCCATGACGACGCCCACACCCATGTGAGCCCAGTTGAAGAACGTTCCTTTGTTGTAGGGCGTGAGCAACAGGAGGACAAGGCCGACGGCGAGGAACCGGAAACCGAGCACCGTCAGGTGCGCGAGACCGGCGCGAGCCAGGTACGTCGATGCCCGCCACAGGCCGAACGAACCAACGCAGAACCCCATGATGATGATTGCGAGCGTTCGGTGGTACACGCCATAAAAGGAGATGCCGCTGGTCTCGGCCTCGGCACTGTGATTGATGAAGATACACACGCTGACGGCGAGGAAGAAGAACGCTTGCGTCGCGAGCAAGAAATGGCGTACCTCGGTCTCGCTCGGTTCAACGGCCGCTTCCATCGTCACGTGCGGAGCTGTTGCTATCCCTTGAAACGCTGGCGTGACGCTTCGAGTTCCTTCAGTGCCGCTTCACGGCCCACCCAGTTCTCGACCTTCATCCACTTTCCCTCGTCCAGGTCCTTGTAGACCGTGAAGAAATGGCTGACGCGGTCCAGCACGCTCTTGGGCACGTCGCCGATGTCGGTCGCCTTCTTCCAGGCGGGGTCGTAGTCGGGAACGCAGAGCAGTTTCTCGTCCTGGCCGTTCTCGTCTTCCATGATGCACATACCCAGGATCTTGGACTCGATGAGACAGCCGGGGAACGTCGGGTATTCGGTGAGCACCAACGCGTCCAGCGGGTCGCCGTCCCCGCCCAAGGTGTCGGGGATGAATCCGTACTCCGCGGGATAGCCCATNNTGACTGCCACGAGGGATTTCGATGATGACATTGATGGTGTCCATGTTCCCAGCCTTCTTGGTGAGTCGCCTCGCTACGCGGGCAAGGTCCATCGTAGCGACACCGACGGCCCCGGGCCTAGCGAGTTCGGCGACGTCAAAGACGTCCCAGTGCTAAGAAAGGAGGAATTACGCGACACGGGGATGAGGGCACCGCCATGACCACGTCGGAACGACAGCTCTCCCACCTGCGCGGTATGCGATACGGCGAGGTCCTGCTCGCCTACCTCGATGGCGAACAACGGGTCGAAGTCTTCAACTCGTTTCCCATGAACCAGTGTCCCGACGAACTCTGGCGCGCGCTTGATCCCGAGACCCTGGCCAAAGAGGCCAACGCCACGTTCGCGCTCTTGAACGGTCCGCGATTCTGGCTGATGGACGGCATCGGCAAGGTCCAGAACGTGGAGCCGGTGATCCGTGACTTCGGTGGCATCGAGATGCGCCGGGTCGCCACGCTCGAACTCGACGGCGACGTCGTGCGGACCTTCTATCGAGAGCATCACGTGAACCGGGGGGCGATCTGGTACTTCGACGCCGGGAGCTCGGTGCACGAACTTATCTCGCCCGACGCCAAGACCTACGTTATGCAGGCGTACTGCACGGGCGTCAACGAGAGTCTCACCGAAGCGGCACTGTGCGGTCTTGGCGCCACGCTCGAGCTTCCCGCAGGCTGGTCCTACCGCTCGCGCGTGCTCGACGCAGAACTGGTCGTGGACACCACCACGCGCGTCGCAACGGTGCTGCAGGACGAACTCGAAAACACCTACACCCTGGTGGACTAACTCTCGAAAGGGTCGAGCAGCCGACCTAGACTTTTTTCGAACGGCGTGACGTCGTCACCGTAAAGGAGTTCCTATGGAGCGGATTGGTGTAGTCGGTTGCGGCCTCATGGGGTCGGGTATCGCGGAGATCGCGGCGCGCTCGGGCAGCGACGTGACCGTCATTGAACGAAACGCCGAAGCGCTCAACGCCGGGCGAGATCGCATCGAGAAGTCGCTCTCACGCGCCGTCAGCTCGGGAAAACTACCCGAGGATGAAGCCACGCTGGCCCGATCCAACTTGCACTTCAGCGAGGACTTTGCCAAGCTCGCCAACGTCCAGTTGGTTATCGAAGCAGTCGCAGAGGACGAGAAGACCAAGGTCGAGGTTTTCAAGACCCTTGACGCGGTCGTGCAGGATTCCAAAGCCATCCTCGCGACGAACACGTCTTCGATTCCAATCATCAAGCTCGCCATGGCCACTCGTCGTCCTGAACAGGTCATCGGCATGCACTTCTTCAATCCAGTGCCGGTCCTCAAACTTGTTGAGGTCATCTCGTCGCTGCTGACGAGCGCCGAGACGACTGAGCGCGTCCATGAGTTCGCGAGCGGCCCTTTGAAGAAGCGCGTGATCACCTCGCCTGACCGCGCGGGATTCGTCGTGAACGCCCTACTCATCCCTTATCTGCTCTCGGCGGTTCGAATGCTCGAATCAGGTTTCGCGAGCGCCGACGACATTGACACCGGCATGGTGGTGGGTTGTGCGCATCCGCTCGGACCGCTCGCGCTGACCGACCTCATAGGGCTCGACACCACGCTCGCGGTCGCCGAGTCGCTCTACGAGGAATTCAAAGAGCCCCACATGGCTCCGCCCCCGCTGTTGTCACGCATGACCCAAGCCGGACTCCTCGGGCGCAAGTCCGGACAAGGTTTCTACTCGTACAAGAAGTAGCGCTGAGCCGGCCGGTGCCGGATCGTTTCACAGAGAGATTTAGCGGGTTAGACCGTTGCCACCAATGCTTCCTCTTCTCAGACGAGTGCTTTCGCTAACTCAACAAGGCCGGCAACCGTTAGCGCCATTCGCGCCCTTAGCGAAACAAGTCTGTCTTGCACGAGGCGTTCTGCATCGTCGGGGTGAAGGGTGATGAGGTCGGTCAACGGAGACGGGCCACCGCAAAGGGTAACCTTCTGGGTCAACGTCATCCCGCTCGAGTTGGAGTCAAGCAAAAAACTCCACGCGGAAACAGGATTTGCGAGATCGCCAACAGTCCATTCGAAGAAATGTAGTGGTTCAAAACCGGTAATTGTCGATACTGTCGTCCAGCGTCGATCACCGCGCAACTGGTCCCCTTCGAATGTCGAGCCAAGCGCAAGCGGCAAGCTCGAGTTGAGTCGAACAGCTTGAAGTTCACTTGAAAAATCGGTCAAAAGGAGTGGGTTTGACGCAACGACCCACATTGCCTCTGGTGATATTGCGGTGGTGAACGAAGTAAAGGTGTTGGGCCTGAGTCGGGCTAGATCCACAGCGCAAGTTTAGTAACCGACGCTGTCAGTGGCGTGCCGTGTCGATTTCATAGGCAACGCCGCGACACCACCTTACGTGCGGATACGACACGCCGACGATCGTCCGTCACCTACGCTGAACACTGAAAGAGGAGCACGTGACCACGTACGTCATGACCCTGCAGTGCACGGACCGACCCGGGATCGTGCGTGCCACCAGCACGGCCATCGTGGAGGTGGGCGGCAACATTCTTGAAAACGACCAGTTCACTGACCCGGTTACGAACCAATTCTGCATGCGCACTCGATTCGAGACACAGAACGCGGATATTGACGCCGTGCGCGACTTACTACTCAGCGAACTCGGCGACTTCTCGCCCCAACTGGGCATCCGTAACGAAGAGGTGCAACGACGGGCACTGGTCATGGTCTCCCAGTTCGACCACTGCCTCGCTGACCTGATGTATCGCCGAGAGCAGGGCGACTTGCCGTTGGATATTGTGGCCGTGGTGAGCAATCACAACGTTTGTGAGCCGCTCGTCACTCGTTACCACGTACCGTTCTTCGAGATACCAGTCACCCCGTCGACCAAGGAAGCCGCCGAGGACGAACTGCGGGTCATCCTCGCCACGCACCACGTCGACGTGGTGATCCTCGCTCGTTACATGCAGGTGCTCTCGAGCGAGCTCTGCGCGGAACTGAGCGGGCGCGCGATCAATATCCACCATTCTTTCCTGCCCGGTTTCAAGGGCGCCAAGCCGTACCACCAGGCCTACGAACGCGGCGTGAAGCTCATCGGCGCCACCGCGCACTTCGTCACCCCCGAACTCGACGAGGGGCCCATCATCGAACAAGACGTCGTTCGTGTGAGTCACGCGAAGAAACCAAGCGACTTGGTCTCGCTGGGGCGCGATATCGAACGAAACGTGCTGGCGCGTGCCGTGCGATTGATTGCCGAAGACCGCGTCGCCCTAGTGGGCAAGCGGACGATCATCTTCTCGCAGTGATCAGGTGACTTGATTGCGCACGGTGAAACGCGCCTCTCGGTACATCCCCGAGCCCATGACCTCGACGAGACGTTCGACTGCGTCGTAGACGTCCACGAAGCGTACGTAAAGAGGGGTGAAGCCAAAGCGACAGACGTCGGGCGCGCGAAAATCACCGATGACGCCGCGTTCGATCAATGCCTGCACGATGCCGTAACCCTCGGGGTGACGAAGCCCCACTTGGCTGGCGCGCTTGGCGTGCTCACGCGGCGTCACCAACTCAAAGACGCCGGGAAGCCGGTCCTCGACCAGGGCGATGAACAGATCGGTCAGAGCGAGGCTCTTGGCTCGTACCTGGTCCATGGTCACGCGCTCGAAGACGTCCAGCGCACCGTTCAGTGCCGCAAGCGCAATCATCGACGGCGATGACGTCACGAACGCCTGCATGCCGTCGGCTGGTTCGTAGCGCAGATCAAAGTCAAAGGGCCTGGCGTGTCCCAACCAGCCGGGCAAAGGGTTCTCGAGAGTTCCCTGCCAACGACGTCGCACGTACAGGTACGCCGGTGCACCCGGTCCCCCGTTCAGATACTTGTAGCCGCAGCCCGCCGCGAAGTCGACGTCACACCCGGTCACGTCCACGGGCACCGCCCCAGTCGAGTGCGCTAGGTCCCAGAGCATGAGCGCCCCCGCGTCGTGCACCTTCTGGGTGATACCGGCCATGTCGAGCATCTCACCAGTGCGAAAGTCCACGTGCGTGAGCATCACCAACGCCACGTCGTCATTGAGCGCTTCGTCAAGCGTGTCACGATCGATCGCCTTCACACTCACCGTTCGACCGGCCCGGGCGGCCATCGCCTCGACGATGTAGAGGTCCGAATGGAAGTTGGCCACGTCGGTGATCACCACGTGACGGTCCTTTCGAAGCTCGAGCGCTCCACCGATCAACTTGGCGAGCAGGAAGGTGAGCGTGTCGGCGACGAGCACTTCGCCTCGCTCGGCCCCGATCAGCGGCGCCAGCTTGTCCCCGAGCCTCGTGGGTTCGGCCATCCAACCAGCACTGTTCCAGCTGCGCACGAGGCCCTTGGCCCACTCGTTGTCGATCACTTCGTTAACCCGTCGACTCGACGCCTCGCTCACCGGTCCGAGCGAGTTGCCGTCGAGGTAGATCTCACCTTCACGGAGACGAAACTCGCCGCGCAGGGACGCGAGTTCGTCGAGGTCATCCATTATCTGGCAGTCGTCACGCAGTATCACAGCACCGACCTCACTTCCCACAACAAAGGGTAGAGCCGTTGTGTAATCGTCGTGTCCAGGTAGGCCATGCCCTCGCTCCCACCGGTGCCGGGGCGTCGGCCGATCTGGCGACCCGCCATCATCATGTGCTGATGACGCCACATCGCCAAGCGTTCGTCGTGATCCATCATCAGTTCGGCGACCGCGTGCAAGGCCGAGGTCTCGGAGGTGACGTGACTCACGTAGAGCGCACGCACCAGGTCCAAGAGATCGTCGCTCGAGGCGCCAAGCGTCTGACGAAGCGAATGCTCGAACGTCGACCAAAGCGAGGGTTCCTCGCTGATCTCCTTGAGCCAGAGGCGCTGAGCCTCGCCGAACAGTTCGAAGGTCAGCATGGCCTTCTTGCCGGCGCCGCTGAGGAACTCGATCGCGCGGAACTGGAACGATTGAAAGCCCGAGGCGGGATCGAGCGGATCGCGAAACTGCAGAAATCCCTCGGGCGACATCGATTCCAGTACCCGAAGGTGTTCGAGCAGGAGGTCCTCGATCGCGACCATGCGGCGCAGGTGCGCCGTGGCCCGCCAGGGCTCGTTCTCCCGCAACGCGCCATTCGCGCGACGAAGTTCGTCGATGATCACTTTGAACCAGAGTTCGTAGGACTGGTGCACGACGATGAACAGCAGTTCATCGGGCGCGTCGTCGGTCAAGGGAATCTGCAACTCGAGTAGGTCGTTTATGCGTAAATACGTCGAATAATCCGTACCGTTGCCCACGAAGTGCACTCTACTTCTAGCAAATACTTAACCCTTCGAAGCCTCGCAGTCGCTAGGAGCGCGTGAGGGGCTTGTAGCGAAATCGATGTGGCTGGTCCGCGTCAGTGCCGAGTCGCTTGTGACGCTCAGCCTCGTAGTCGCTGAAGTTACCCTCGAACCAGCGCACGACGGAGTCGCCTTCGAAGGCGAGGACGTGGGTCGCGATGCGGTCAAGGAACCACCGGTCGTGGCTGATCACGACCGCACACCCGGGAAAGCCCAAGAGGCCATCCTCAAGCGCGCGCAGCGTGTCCACGTCCAAGTCGTTGGTAGGTTCGTCCAGCAACAGCACGTTGCCGCCGCTGCGCAACACCTTGGCCAACTGGACTCGGTTTCGCTCCCCACCGGAGATCTCTCCCACTCTTTTCTGTTGGTCACTGCCCTTGAACCCGAAGCTCGCGACGTAGGCGCGTGCGTGGATCTCCCGATGGCCGACCACCATGTGCTCTTGACCCTCGCTGATCTCGTCAAAGACCGTGGCCTCGGGATCGAGACTGTCACGGCTCTGGTCCACGTACGCGAACGCCACCGTGCTGCCCACTTCAATGGTGCCCGCGTCGGGTTTCACCTGATCGAGCATCATCTTGAAGAGTGTCGTCTTTCCAGCGCCGTTGGGTCCGATGACACCGACAATGCCACCCGGCGGCAGGAGGAATGTCAGATCCTCGATGAGCAGGCGATCATCGAAGCCCTTGGCGAGATGGCTCGCGTTCACGACGATGTCGCCGAGGCGCGGTCCCGGAGGGATCACGATCTCGAGCCGGTCAGAGCGCCGCTCCGCGGCTTCGGACTCGGCCACGAGTTCATTAAAGGCACTCACGCGGGCCTTGCCCTTACTCTGACGAGCTCGCGGGGACATTCGAATCCAGTCGAGTTCTCGTTCGAGCGCGCCCTGACGTGCTTTGTCCGCCTTCTCTTCGGAGGCGAGACGTGCCTGCTTCTGCTCCAACCACGAGGAGTAGTTGCCCTCCCACGGGATACCGTGTCCACGATCCAGTTCCAAGATCCACGACGCGGCGTTGTCCAAGAAGTAGCGATCGTGGGTGATCGCGACCACGGTGCCGGCGTAGTCCTGGAGGAAGCGCTCAAGCCACGCGACCGATTCCGCGTCGAGGTGGTTCGTCGGTTCATCGAGCAGCAGCATATCGGGCTTGGAGACAATCGCGCGCGCCATCGCGACGCGGCGCTTCTCGCCGCCGGAAAGCGTTTCGATGCGGCGATCGGCGGCGGGACAATTCAGATGCGCCATCGCGATTTCGATGCGTTGATCCAGCGTCCAGCCTTCCAGCACTTGAATGTGGTGCTCCAAGTCGGCGTGCCGTTTCGAGTCGTGCGGCAGCGATTCAAATTCGGCGATCAAATCCAAAACCGGCTTCGCGCCATCGCGAATGTTTTCGATCACATTCTTGCTCGCATCGAGCATGAAATCCTGCGGCAGATAGCTGACGACCAGATCTTTTTGCCGCGCGACCACGCCGCTGTCGGGCTGCTGCAAGCCGGCGAGGATGCGCAAAAAAGTCGTCTTGCCCGCGCCATTGCGGCCGACGAGGCCGAGGCGTTCGCCTTCCTGAATACCGAGCGTGGTCGAGTCGAGCACCATGCGGTCGTTGTAACGCACGGTGATTTCAGAGGCGGAAATGAGGGTGGGCATTAAATTATTCTTTCGCGGTCTGCACCGGCAACGCCGACAATGGCGTGTTTTTATTCGTCTCGCCGAAATAATTCGCCGACCACTCGTTTTGGAAAAGCACGACGGGATTCTTGCCGAGATCGTAGGCGAGCTTCGCGCCGGTCGGCAGCGACAACGCGTCCAGCGCGTCTTCGGTAATATCGGTCGGCAGCCACCGCACGACGCTCCACGGCGCGGCTTCGAGGCGCGATTCCGCGCCGTATTCGCTTTCGAGGCGGAACTGCACGACCTCGAATTGCAGCGGGCCGAC
>DKEO01000024.1:0-205 GCA_002452255.1 Ferrimicrobium sp. UBA6820 | reverse complement strand
TCGCCGATGCCAAAGCTATCGTGGCCGACCAGGCCGATGACGTCGCCGGGAAACGCCTCGTCCACGGTCTCGCGTTCGTTGCCGAACAATTTGTGCGAACTGGAAAGGCGAACTTTTTTCTCCGAGCGCGAATGATGCACGGTCATGTCGCGATCAAATTTTCCCGAGCAAACGCGGATGAATGCGATGCGGTCGCGGTGCTTCG
>DKEO01000026.1:0-18743 GCA_002452255.1 Ferrimicrobium sp. UBA6820 | reverse complement strand
TTAGCTCGTGCTTTGAGCTGCCCGGACTTGACGGCGGAACTGGGAGACCGTGATCGCCTCTTTGGCGCGGATGAGCACGGGCGTGCGCTCGGTGTACTGGTAGTTCTTCACGTGCTCCTCGTACTCGATGAAGAACGAGCCGAGAGGGTCCAGGGGACGTTGGAGGGCCTGGCTCGCGATCTTCTGGTCGAGTTGGTCGAGTCGGGTCAACGCCTCGGGGTCGCTCAGGTCGCGGATGTCAAAGGCGGCGCGCATCTGGTCAAAGGCGAGCATGCCCTTCTCGGAACGGATCAGGACCGTCGTCCATCCGTCGTCCGAACCAACCGAACCCACCGCGATGTCCGCCGCACGTCCCATGAAGTCCGCGCACTCGTCACAACCGTTGAGTGCCGAATGATGGAAATTCTTGATCGGCTCGTCGAGCGCNNTTACTGACGCGCTTGAGGTCGATGCCGCGCTGCAGCTCCAGGTCGCCCAAGATGAGGCTCTCGTAATCAAAGTTCTTCGTGCACATCAACGCGATCGAGAGCGTCACCGCGTCGACGCGATGATCGCCGGTGGGCCAGCGGTGCGACTGCATGGCGCGCAGTCCTTCGATCGCGCACGGTGTCGCCACGACGGCGATGCGGGGTTTGGCCGGAAGCTGGTACTTCGAGAGATTCAGTTCGGCGAGCACCATCGTCTGGTTGTAGAACGAACCCGACGTCGCTCGCAACTCGGTGACGCTAGTGGCGATCGTCGCGACGCCCTTCCACGGGGTGGCGGGGTCCGTCGACGGCTTGGAGACCAGCGCCCCATCGATGGCGCCGTTCTTTAACAGCGCGGACAACAGCGCGGTCACTGCACCTCCGTCTTGCGCGTCGTCGTTGCGACTCGCGCTGCGCACGCTGTAGGCACCGAGGACCCGACCGAGCCCGAAGCCCGGATCGACGCCTTCGAGTGCGAAGTACGGATCGGAGGGATCGGGCTTGGTGATGATCGCGACGGGCGTCGCGATCGCTTCGGGCACTTCGGGGGGTGTCGCAGGCGGCCAGGTCGCCTCGTACCGCAAGCCGGCGCGAGGACAAAAGTCCCAGCACATCGAACAGCCCGTGCACATCTTGACCAGTTCGGGCAGGTTCGTCAGCTCGTTGACGCCAATGGAATTCGACGGACACACCGCCACGCAGGTGCCGCACTCGATGCAGCGGTCCGCGTCGATGACCCCCGCCGCCAACTCCCAGAACCAGGTCTTTCGCGGCGCTTCGACGATCTCGTTCATCTCCTCGCGAAGCGGGTGGCCCTTCACGACGGCCTCCCGTTGACGATCGTGCGCAACTCGACGGGACTGGTGCGCCTCGACCAGGCCGTGAAGGTTTCGCCCTCGTGATGCTGTTCGTCGTAGGCGCGCGCGGCGTTCATGATCGCGTCTTCGAGCTGGCGCGCCGGCACCGCCCCTTCGACCCAGTTGAGGAAGCCGGCCTCGGGACCCAGGGCCCCGCCGAGTCCTACGTCGTAGGCCTCTTCGAGCTTGTACTCGCTCTTGTGCACCGCGCCGCGAAGACCAATGTCGGCGATCTGGGGTTGGGCACACGAGGCCGAGCAACCCGACAAGTGGATGCGCAACGGCTGGGTGCGAAGCGGACTGTCGGGGCGCAATTCGTCGAGGCGCGCGTCGAGACGCTGGGCGAGTTGGACCGCGCGCTGCTTGGTCTCGGTGATGGCGTAGCGACAGAACTCGTTGCCGGTGCACGCGACGACGCCCCGGGTGAAGGGACCCGCGTGCGGACTGAACTTCACCATCAGGGCCTCGTTGAGCAACGTCGCGGTCCTCGACTCGGGTACTCCTGAAAGGATGAAGTTCTGGTCGACCCCGAGGCGCACGTGGCCGTCGCCGTAGGTGTCGGCCAGTCGGGCCACCTCGACGAGTTCGAGTCCGGTGAGCCGACCCGCGGGCACGGTGCAGCCCACGTAGACGAGTCCTTCCTGGACTTGGGGGTGCACCCCGACGTGGTCACGGCGATAGCCAGTCGACAGCGGCGTGGCTCCCGAACGCGGCACGAAGTTGAGTCGTGGCACCAGCTCGGCGCGAAAGCCCTCGGGTCCGAGTTCTTGGACGAGGTAGCGCATGCGCGACACGCCCCGGTGTTCGCGGTTACCCAGTTCAGCGTAGAGCTGGGCGATCGCGCGCGCGGTCTCGACGGCTTGGTCGGGACCGATGAAGAGGTCCAGGTCCGAGGAAAGTCGTTCACCGTCCGAGAGTCCGCCGCCGACGCGAACGTTGAAGCCAACTTCGTGCTCGAGGGTCGCCGGCCAGTAGCCGACGTCGTTGATCTCCACGCGTGAGCAGTTCTCGCTGCAGCCCGACACCGAGATCTTGAACTTGCGGGGCAGGTTCGCGTAGGTGCGATTGCCAGTGAAGAAGTCCGAGATCGCCGTGGCGACCGACAATGAGTCGACGAGCTCGTGCGGGTCGACGCCGCTCACGGGACAACTCGTGATGTTGCGCGCGCAGTCACCGCACGCCTGGACCGACGTGAGGCCCACGCGAGCGAAACGCTCCCAGATGCGAGGAATGTCCGCCAGGTGCAGCCAGTGCAGTTGGACGGTCTGGCGCGTGGTGATGTCGCAGTAACTGTTGCCAAAGAGCGGGTGGTCCTCGGGTCCGCGGCCGTAGGCCTCGGCGGCCAGTCCGATCTCGCGTGCCTGGGCCGAGGTCAGCACGCCCCCGGGTACCTTCACGCGCATCATGAAGGCGTCGCCGCCCTGGCGTTGGGGATAGACGCCCACCCACTTGAGTCGCTCGACCTCGCCCGGCACCGCGTTCAGGGCGTCGACGCCCTCTTTGGCGTAGGTGTTGATCAGGGCGGCGGCGACCTCGAAGGGATGTCGGCGCAACTTCATCAGCTCGGTCGCGTTGAGTTCCCCGATCGTGCGGTAGGGATCGAGGAAGGGGAGCCCGTCGACGTGGGCGCCGTCCAGGCCCAGTCCGTAGGGATCGTCGTGGGTGTCGCGGCGAACGGTCATGGCGTGGCGGTCGCCGGGCGTCGCGCGCCGCGCGCGCCGCCGCAGGGGCTGGGTGGATCGAGAAACCAGTCAAACGACCGAAATGCCATGGGTTGGACTATAGGTGACTAATTTGGTCGTAAATACAGGAATTCTCAGGATTTTCTAAGACGGGCCAGCAAAGTGTCGCAACGAGGGGCACGCGTCACTCAGGGCGCTTCATGAACGGCGGGTGTCGGCTCGGTGACGAGACGTCGTTTCCATTTGGACGCGCGTGGTCTGGTCTATAAGGTGGTCGTCTGGTCTGCGACGTTGTGACGAAGGGAGTTGCCCATGAGCAACCTTGGTGATGCACCCGAGATCGTGCGAGCCGCGCTCGTCCAGACCAAGTGGACTGGCGATAAGCAGTCGATGATCGAGGCGAACGTGGCCCTCGCGCGACAGGCGGCCCTCGAGGGCGCCCAGGTCCTGTGCTTCCAGGAGCTCTTCTACGGACCTTATTTCTGTCAGGTGCAAGATCCCCAGTACTTCGCCTACACCGAAACCGTGCCGGGTCCCACGACTGAGGTCATGTGTCAACTCGCCAAGGAGACGGGCATGGTCCTCGTGGTCCCGGTCTACGAGAAGGAACAAGAGGGCCTCTTCTACAACACGGCCTTCGTCGTGGACGCCGACGGCACGTACCTCGGCAAGTACCGCAAGCACCACATCCCCCAGGTGAAGGGATTCTGGGAGAAGTTCTACTTCCGTCCAGGCAACCTGGGCTATCCGGTCTTTGACACCGCCGTCGGTCCCATCGGGGTCTACATCTGTTATGACCGGCACTTCCCCGAAGGTTGGCGCGCACTGGGACTCGGGGGGGCGCGCATTGTCTTCAATCCTTCAGCGACGAGCCGTGGTCTGTCGATGTACCTCTGGAACCTGGAGCAACCCGCCGCCGCGGTCGCCAACGAGTACTTCGTGGGGGCGATCAATCGTGTCGGCATCGAAGAGCTCGGGGACAACGACTTCTACGGTTCGTCGTACTTCGTCAGCCCTCGTGGCCAGCTCGTCGGCGAGGCGGGTTCGGACCAGGAGGACGACCTCATCGTGCGCGACCTCGACATGTCGACCCTCGCCGAGGTGCGCCACACCTGGGCCTTCTACCGCGATCGACGACCCGAGAGTTACGACGCTCTGGTCGAGCCGTAGGTCGCCACCGATAAGGAGAGAGATGACGGTACTCATCAAGGGCGGGACGGTCGTCAACGCGAGCGGCCCCTTCGCCGCGGACGTGCTCGTGGACGGCGCGACCATCGCTGGTCTCGCGTCACCCGGCTCTTCGACGGCCCTTTCCTGGGCCCAGAGCGCGGGCAGCGTGCTCGACGCCACGGGCACCTACGTGATCCCCGGCGCGATCGACGCCCACACCCACATGGAGATGCCTTTCGGCGGCACGTTCTCGGTCGACACCTTCGAAACCGGCACGCGCGCGGCGGCCTTCGGGGGCACGACGTCGATGATCGACTTCGCCATCCAGACCAAGGGCCAAAGTCTTCGCAGTGGTCTCGACACCTGGTTCGCTAAGGCCGAAGGACACTGCGCGATCGACTACGGCTTTCACATGATCGTGTCGGACGTGAACACCCAGTCGCTCGACGAGATGGACCTACTGGTCGACGAGGGCGTGGCGAGCTTCAAGCTCTTCATGGCCTACCCGGGCGTGTTCTACTCGACCGACGGCGAGATCCTCCTCGCCATGCAACGAGCCGCGAGCAACGGCTCAACGATCATGATGCACGCCGAGAATGGCATCGCGATCGACGTCCTCGTCGCCCAGGCCCTCGCGCGTGGCGAGGGTGATCCGCGCTTTCACGCCTCGACGCGACCGTCGTTGCTCGAGGGCGAAGCGACACACCGCGCCATTCAGTTGGCGCGGGTGGCGGGCGCGCCGCTCTACATTGTCCACCTGTCGGCGCGCGAAGCGCTCGACGAGGTGGTCGGTGCGCGTGACCGGGGTCAGAACGTATTCGCCGAGACGTGCCCGCAGTACTTGTTCCTCTCCGAAGCGGACCTGGCGCGCGAAGGTTTCGAGGGCTCGAAGTTCGTCTGCTCACCGCCCCTGCGCGACGCGAGTCATCAGATCGACCTGTGGCGAGGGTTGCGCACGGACGACCTCAGCGTCGTGTCGACCGATCACTGCCCCTTCTGCTTCAAGGAGCAGAAGGAGCTGGGCGTGGGGAACTTCTCCAAGATCCCTAACGGCATGCCCGGGGTCGAGCACCGTCTCGACTTGATCTTTCAGGGCGTCAACATGGGAGAGATCTCCCTCGCGCGCTGGGTGGACGTGGTTTCGACGACACCCGCACGAATGTTCGGGCTCTTCCCGCGCAAGGGTCTCATCGCGCCGGGATCGGACGCGGACATCGTGCTCTACGACCCGAACGCGGCGCACACGTTCTCTGCCTCGACCCATCACATGAACGTCGACTACTCGGCCTACGAAGGTATGAAGGTGACGGGCAAAGCCCGAACCGTGCTCTCGCGAGGACAAGTCGTGATCGACCACGACCAGTACGTCGGTACCGCGGGTTCGGGCACGTTCTTGAAACGTGGTCTCAACGGTCTGTTGCGCTGAGGCTGAGAGGAGAGGCGCTCATGGACTTCGGACTCGTGGCCCAGACCAACCCGCCGGCGCGCGACGTCGTCGAACTCGCCAAGCGCGCCGAGGACGCGGGCTTCACTAACTTCTGGACCTTCGACTCGGCCGTCTTGTGGCAAGAACCCTTCGTGATCTACTCCCAGATCCTGAGTGCCACGACGTCAATCAAGGTGGGACCGATGGTCACCAATCCCCTGACGCGCGACTGGACGGTGACCGCGTCATTGTTCGCGACGCTCAACGAGATGTTCGGTCCGCGTACGATCTGCGGCATCGGCCGGGGCGACTCCGCGGTGCGCTTCACCGGAGGAAAGCCGGCGTCACTGGCTGTGTTGGGCGAGTGCATCGAAGTGGTGAAGAACCTCGCTGAGGGCCGAGAGGTGACCCTGCGCGACCAGACGTTCTCGATTCCCTGGGTGAAGGACGGTGCACTCGAGGTCTGGATGGCCGCCTATGGTCCCAAGGCGCTCGCGCTCTGCGGCGAGAAGGCCGACGGGCTTATCATGCAACTCGCCGATCCGTTCATCGTGAACTGGGCGACCCAGGTGGCCACCCAGGCCGTGCTCGGCGCGGGCCGCAACCCCGATGCCTTCAGCGTCTGCGTGGCGGCGCCGGCCTACGTCGGGAGTGACCTCGCGCATCAACGTGACCAGTGCCGTTGGTTCGGCGGCATGGTGGGTAATCACGTCGCGGACATCGTGGGACGCTACGGCGACGATCCCGGCATCGTTCCCGAGGCCTTGACCGAGTACATCAAAGGAAGAAAGGGCTACGACTATCGCCACCACGGCAAGGCGGGCAATCCCGACACCGAGTTCGTGCCCGACGAGGTCATCGACCGGTTTTGCATCCTCGGTCCGGTTGAGCATCACCTGGAGAAACTCGAGGGCTTGAGCGAACTCGGTGTGGACCAGTTCTCGCTCTATCTCATGCACGACGACCCGCAAGGGACGATTGACGCCTACGCCCGTCACGTCATTGGTCACGTCTAGCCCATTGGGGTAATCGTCTAGCGTGCCTGTATGAGACGCGTGAGCCTCGCCGTGGCGGCGACGACAGTGATGCTCTGCGTCGTGGGCGGACCCGCCGCCTTCGCGGACTCGACGACCACCACGGTGTCGAGTGCCACCACGACGACGACCACGACTACGACCACGGTGCCACCCACCACCACCACGACCCTGAGCCCGGTTTGGAAGGCGCCACTCACGGGCCTACCCGACCCCAGCGAACTCACGAGGCATCGTTCGGCGCTCACGATCAAGATAGACAACACCCCCGCGGCGCACCCGCAGTTCGGGCTTCAAGAGGCTGACGTGGTTTACGAGGAAGTCGTCGAGGGTCAGATCACCCGCCTCGCCGCCATCTTTAACTCGCATCTCCCGACTGAAGTGGGACCCGTGCGCTCGGTGCGCCGCACCGACCGCCAGATCGTCTTTCCAATCGGGGGACTTTTCGCGTTTTCCGGTGGTGCCCAGTACGCGGTGAGCAGTATCGAGACCGCGCCGGTCAAGTTGCTCCAGGAGTCCGACGCAGGCGGCGCGATGTTTCGCGACCTTAGTCGACCACCACCGCACAACCTGCTCGCCAACGCCGCACTCCTCATGAAGTTCAACGGCGTACCCAAACCGCCGCCCGCGTTGTTCACGTACCGCAGTGCGTCCACGCCCGCTACCGGCGCACGCGTGAACGCGTTCTACGTCGACTTCGCGTCAGGCTACGAGACTGCCTACACCTGGGATCAGAAGACCTTCTCGTGGGATCGTTCGATCTTCGGCGCGCCCGACATCACCGCGACCGGTCAGCGCGTCTCGCCGGCCAACGTCATCGTGATGAACGTGCTCTACCGCGGCGGCGTCGGAGTAGAGGGTGCCTACGCGCAGTTGACCGGTTCGGGTCCCGTCGAGGTGTTCAGCGCGGGTCGGGTCCAGCGCGGTACCTGGACGCGCAACAACATAGCCAAGCCCACGATCTACAAGAACACCGCCGGTCAGGTCATCGCCCTTACCCCGGGACAGACCTGGGTCGAACTCGCTGACACCAGCGAACGCGCCATCATCACCGCCCAGCCCACGCCCTAAGGGCTCGATCGCCTAACTGACGAAAGGGATCGACAGTTCCCACAGTCGCTGGGCATGCTCGGGATCCAAGGCCCAAGGATTGACGCCACCGCCAAACATCTCGGGTTCACTCACGATCGCTGCCTCGTTGCAGTCCTCGAAGTAGCGCCCGCCCGCCTGGGCGACCAATGGTGACGCCGCGAGCAGCACCGAGGTAGCGGCACCTTGTTGGGGCGTCTTGCGTTTCTCGATAGGGGTCAACACCTCACCGGTGTAACGCTGCAGGTTCGTGGGAATCGCCCCGGGGTTCAACGCGTTCGCGCAGATACCCGCGCTCGACCAGCGCCGCGTGATCTCCACGGCGAGCAGGATGTCGGCGGTCTTGGACTGACCGTAGGCGGACCACGGGTCATAGGGGCGCTGCTCGTAGTCAATGTCCTCGAAGACCACCGGCGAGAAGTGGTGAGCGTTGGAACTCACCGACACGACGCGAGCGCCCGTGGCGCGCTCGAGCCAGGGGTAGAGGTTCATGGTCAGGGCGAAGTGTCCGAGGTAGTTGGTGGCGAACTGCAATTCATGGCCCTGGTCGTTGCGCTCTAGCGTCGGCACGGCCATGACCCCGGCGTTGAGGATGAGCATGTGCAGGGGAATGTTCCAACGTCGCGAAAAGGCACTAATCGACGCGACGCTCGTCAGGTCGAGCTGCGCGACGCGCACGTCATCGTTGCCCGTCGATTCGACGATGTCGGCGCCAGCTCGGTTTCCGGCGGCGACGTCGCGCACGGCGAGCGTGACCGTGGCGCCGGCTCGAGCGAGCGCGCGAGCGGTCTCGAGGCCAATACCTGATGCGCCACCAGTCACCAGCGCGCTGCGACCCGAGAGGTCGACGCCGGCGAGGACTTCGTCAGCCGTCGAAGAGAAGCCAAAAGGCGTGGTGATGGTCGAACTCATTGGGCATGAGCCTACAGACGCGGCCCCGGTACGCGTCGGCCCGCGTGGGCTTGGTTCGCTCGCACGGGAGCCAACGATCGACCGGGATTGGTGGGTCAGAAAGGGGGAGGCCTCCAGCCCGGAGACCGACTCGCCGGGCTGGAGGCCATGGGTACTGCGACCTACTGGTTACGACTTGACGAACGGTGCGATGGTCGAATTGTACCGAGCGTCAAAAATGCTCGAGGCGTTCACCGGTGCGGACAGTTCACTGTTGTTGAAGAACACCGTCGCCTCAGTCTGGGTCTTGCTAATCACCGCGGCGTTGATCGGCACAAAACTTCCGATGGTGTCGGTGATAATCACGGTCGCCAGCGCCAGGGGCAATGAGTCCAACGTCGCGAGTTGCTGGGCGAGCGCGGCTTGGTTGGCGGCGTCCCATTGCTGGGCCTTACCGATCAACGTCAGCAAGTCACCAATGGCGGCGGCCTTGGCGGGATTGGCCAGGGCCGACTGGGCGGCGTCCAGGAACTCGTAGCCGTCGATGAAGCCAACACCACTCGTGAGGACCTTCAAGCCGGCCGCCTTCTCAAGCGACACGTACGGTTCTGGCAGCACCGCGGCCTGGATGGCGCCGCTGGAAAGAGCCGCTTCGGCGAGGGGCGGGGTCAGGTTGTCAACGGTGACCTGATGCTCATTGAGACCGACCGACGCGAGCGCCTGGAGGGCGAAATACTCGTTGATCGTGCTCGTCTGGGCCGAGATGGTCAGGCCCTTGAGTTCAGACAATGACGTGATCTGTGAGTTCTTTGCGAGCACGATCGAGAAGTCCGCGCCCGGTACGTTGGGATCAACGACCGCGATGGTCTTGAACTTCACGCCCTGTGCTTCAGCGAAGATCACGGGGGTGTCTGCCGACACGGCAACGTCAATCGAACCACCCACGATGCCGGCGATGGCTTGAGGGCCCGCGATGAATTGCGTGAAGTCCAACTTGAACGGGTAGCCGGTCACGCTGAACACACCACTCGTACTGGTCGGAGTGATTTCACCCGACGCGACCAGGCCCAGCTCGACTTGCTCGGAGATGTCACCGATATTGAGCGTGACGCCCGACAGGTTGATGGGCTTTGGCTTCTTGAGTGTGGTCGTGGTCTTCTGCGACGGCTTCTTCGCGGCGCCCGCGCTCGTCGCGACGAGTCCCGCGCCCATGGCGCCCAGTACGAGGGCCCCCGAAACGAGGACCGCGTTGATCTTTACTGCCTTCATGATGCTCCTTTGTTGACTGGCGAACCAGTAGCTGTCGTTATAGGTGACTATTTCCATAAAGATAATAGAAATAATAGTAAAAGTCAAGTCACGACGAAAATGGTCGGTCTTCCTCCTTTTCCGGGTGACGGCGATCCCTAGACCTCCACGCCAAGTTCACCAAGAAGCGATTTACGCACCTTGGTGAAGGCTTCACCGACGGGATGGCGAGGGAACGGATCGGTGGGAATGATTTCGGTGACGAGTTTGCCGTCGCGCAAGACCATGACGCGGTCGGCCAACAGCAGTGCCTCGTCGACGTCGTGGGTCACGAGCAACGTAGCGGGCGTGAATCGATCGATCAGCTCACGAATCAGTTGGTGCATCTGCAGACGGGTGAGTGCGTCGAGCGCGGCGAACGGCTCGTCGAGGAGTAGCAGTTTGGGCTGGCGCACGAGTGCCCGCGCGAGGGCGACACGCTGGGCCTCACCGCCCGAGAGGGTGGCCGGCCACGCGTTCACCCGATGCTCGAGGTTCACGACCCGAAGGGCTTCATTGGCGGTCGTCTTGTTCGCGACCGAACGGTTGAGACCCAAGTTGACGTTGCGCCACACTCGCTTGGACTGAACTAGACGAGGCTCTTGGAAGACGACGGTGCGCGCTTCGGGTACGAGCAAGGTCCCAGCATCGGGACCGTCCAGACCGGCGAGGATGCGCAACAGCGTGGTCTTGCCACTTCCGCTCTTTCCCACCAGGGCGACGAACTCTCCCTCTCGCATCTCGAGGTCGACCTCATCGAGCGCTACGTGCTCGTCGAAGTGCCGGCTGATACCGGTGGCGCGCACGGCAAGCGCGGCACCCGTCTTGACTTTGTCGTATTCGAGAGTCATCGTACGGACACCCCCGCGCGCCAGCGCAGTGACAGCACTTCGACGATCCGGATGATTGCGTCAAAGCAGATCCCGATTCCCATGTAGAGCACCACGCAGCAAAAGACGGTTTGGGTATTGAGGTTCCCCTGGGCGGTGAGCATCATGGCGCCGATGCCGCTATTGGCATTGATTTGTTCTGCGGCCACGAGAGCCAACACGGAGACCGCCATCGAGAAGCGAAGTCCCGTGAGGATGCCCGGTAGCGCCAGGGGGAAAGTGACCTCTCTCAAGAGACGTAATTTCTTCAGTCCGAACGAACGTGCCGCCTCGACGACGCGCCGGTCCACGTTTCGCACAGCGGTGGCGGTGTTCAGATACACCGGCGTCGCGCAGGCCAGTGAGATCAAGATGATCTTGGGCTTGTCGCTGAGACCGAACCAGGTGATGAAGAGCGGGATCAAAGCGAGGAAGGGTGTGAAACGGATCAGCTGCATGGGTGAGTCGATGAGACCTTCACCCGTTGAGGTAAGTCCCGAGACGGCACCGAGGGCGAACCCACACGACGCGCCGATTACGAGGCCCTTGACCGAGCGGGTGAGCGAAATACCGATCTGTCCCAACAGGTCCTTCTGGCTGAAGAGGAAACCAAAGTTGTGGTACACGACCAGAGGTGACGGGAGCTTTTCGGGATCACCTATGTGCTTGGCCTCAAGCCACCACAAAAGGAGGACGACCAGAATCGAGATTACGCGCAGGGCGATACTGACGAGTGGGTTGCGCTTACGCCGGCGTCTGAAGCGAGGAGCGACCAGACCGGGCAGCAGCCGGTCATCGGGCGACGCCGAGGCGCTGGCGTCGACTTCGGCTGGCGTGTACGTGGACGTCATTGGGGTCGCCTTTCTTAGGGAGTTACGTTATTCTATAATTTCTAGCGAAATACTAGGATATCGAACGAACTCCTGAAGGACGTTCGGGCGATAGTTCTCATCGATCCGGGTGATGCAAAATCCTCCAAATACTATTACTGACTAAATCTATCGGGTATATAGTGATTTTTCAAACCTACCACGGTTCCGCTACCTAAAGGAGAAGCAGCACGCATGACACTTATCGACAAGCAGGTGAAGTTGGCCTACACCCCGCTCTCGGGAACGATTGGCGCGGTCATTCACGGCGTCAACTTGCGCGAAGTAGATGAAACGACCGTTGAAGCCATTCGTCAGATCTGGCTCGAGCGCAAAGTGGTGTTCTTCCAGAACCAGCACCTGGACCCGGATTCACACTTGGCCTTCGCGGCAAAGTTCGGTGAGCCCACCGAAGGACATCCGGTCATTCCGGGTATACCGGGCTATCCGAACATCTTCGAGATCGACTACTCGAAGGGCCGTGACATCTACGCGAACTACGGCGACGTGGTGACGCGCAAGCAGGGTCTGGACTGGCACACCGACGTGACCTTCGTTACCCGTCCACCTCTGGGGTCTATTCTCAACGCCGTCGTCATTCCACCTTCGGGCGGGGACACCCAATTCTCGGACCAGCAGGCCGCCTTCGAGGACCTCTCAGCATCTTTGCAGGAGTACCTGACAACGCTGACCGCGTTGCATGACGGTCGGGCTCAGTTCCAGGCGGCCCTCGAGAAGTTCGGCAAGGGCTCGTGGGAGGGGAGCGATGAGTTCAACCTCGAACCCGTGGTGCATCCCGTGGTTCGCACGCACCCCGAGACCGGAAAGAAGGCGCTCTTCGTGAATCCCGGTTTCACGTCACACATCGTCGAACTCGAGCGTCACGAGAGCAAGGCGCTGTTGAGCTTCCTCTATAAGCACTCGGTGCGACCCGAGTACAGCGTGCGCTACCACTGGACCCAGGGCGACGTCGGCTTCTGGGACAACCGCGCGACCCAGCACTCGGTCGTGGGTGACTTCGCGCCCCAGCATCGTGTCATCCAGCGTGTCACCTTGAAGGGCGACGTACCGGTCTGACCACCTTGGTTCCCCGGGCCGCGTCGGGCGGCCCGGGGAACACTTCACTCGAATCGTTGCCGCGGTGTTCGCGTCGCGTCGGGCGCTAGGAGACGACGGCGAGTTGGTTCGACTTCTCTTTCCTACGAATCACCTCGTGCGAATTGCGGGTGAGATTCACGCCGCACCGGTCGCATTGGGTGCAAGAGAGAAAAGGTCTTTGGTCCCGGAGATCCAGGGTAGCGTTCGACTCCTCGCAAGTATCGTCGGCGCCTATGGATGAGATGACAACCCGGGAAATTGATGAATTCGTGAAGACCCAACGACGTGGTCGGCTCGGGTGTCACGACGAAGGGTTGACCTTCGTCGTACCGCTCATGTTCGCGCGCGAGGGCGACTGCTTCTACTTTCACACCATTGAGGGTCAGAAGGTGACGATGATGCGCCGAAACCCCAGCGTTTGCTTTGAGGTGGACGAGCTCGTTGACAATGGAAGTTGGACCAGCGTCATTGTCCAGGGTACGTTCGAAGAGCTGACCGGCGAGGACGCACTACTCGGGCTGCGGGTGCTCGGGCACGAACCACCCGCCCCCGATCACGAGGGTGAAGAGCAGCGTCGCGGCGGAGGTAAGGCCCCGGTGACGTTTCGAGTTCGTGCCCTAAAGGCGACCGGGCGAAAGGTACTCCGGTAGTCGTCGACTTTACTGACTCGTCGCGTTAGCCACGAGCAGACATCCGGGATCGGAGCCGAGCGGATCATTAGAACTGGCGTAGGCCCTCGAACGAGAGCCGCCGCAGAGGTTTGCGAAGGTGCAGTCACCACATGCACCGTGAAATTCGGCCGCGCGAATCGAGCGCAGCAACTCGTGCTCGCGGTAGATCGAGAGCAAGCTCTGCTCACGCACGTTGCCCAGGGCGAGGGGTAGGAAGCCCGAGGGCGTGACCGTCCCGGTGGAACCTACGAAGATGATGCCTTTGCCGTCGCGGGTGGCCGCACTTGGGGTTCGAATCGGCGCGTCACTTGAGCCCAGCAGGTCCACGAGGCGATGGCGCAACTGGTCGTAGAGGGGGCCGACGCCAGTGGGCGAGTGAGAACTGGATTCCTTGCGCTCGTGGGCGACCCGTCGAAAGAACGGCGCCTCGACGGTGCGCACAGTGAAGCCGGAGCGCGATGCGTCGACAAGAAAGTGGCAGACGTCTTCGTTCTCTTGAGCACTGGTCGTACTCACCTCACTGCCACGACCCGTCGTGATGAGAAAGAAGACTTCCCAGACATCGACGTGGTATTCGTGAAGTAGCGACGCGATATCGGCGAGTTGGTGGGTATTCGTAGGCATCACCGTCGTGTTGATCTGGACGGTGAAGCCGAGATCTTTCAATTGGCCAATCGCGCGAAGTGTCGAAGTGAAATGTCCCGCTATACCGCGCACGCCGTCGTGGATGTCGGGTGAAGCCCCGTCGAGACTGAGAGAGGCGCTCTTGACTCCTTCGCCTCGGAGCCGAAGCAGTGTCTCGGTCGTGAGACGCGGCGTGACCGAGGGGGCAATCGCAACCGGAACGGCGTGCTGCTTGGCGTAATGGGCGAGGTCGACGATATCGTCGCGCATCAGGCAGTCGCCACCCGTCAAGATCAGGATTGGCCGAGGTCGCCCCGCGCTCGAGAGCTCGTCGATCAGGGCGCGTCCTTCGTCAGTGGATAGTTCGTCTGGACCCGGGTCACACTGGGCGTTCGCGCGACAGTGGAAACAGGCCAGCTGGCAGGCCTTGGTCATCTCCCAGAACACGAGCAGGGGCCGATCAGCGAATTGGTTTTGCGTCAGTGAATCGTCTCGAGGCGTCACGCGGGGACCTGGTTCGTAGTCGAAGTTTCCGCGTCGAACGCCGCACCGAGGCCAATATCTTCCTGGACAGTTTCACTCACGCGCAGCCCGATGGTCGCCTTGATGGCGGCGGCGACAAGATACGTGACCGTGACCGTGAAACCGACGACGGCGGCTACCGCGATCACTTGGTGCCAGAGAAACGTAGGATCGCCGAAGAAGAGGCCATTGATGTGTTCATTCGTCGAACTCGTCAGACCGGCTCGATTGATGGTGAAGTGCGCGAACAGGCCGAGGAGCAGCATCCCCAGACAGCCGCCAACGCCGTGGACGGCCGCCACGCCAAAAGTGTCGTCGAACTTCGTGAACTGTTCGGCGAAGTGAATCGCAGCGAAACACGCCCCGCTCGCGACGAGGCCAATGATCAAGGCGGGCACCATTCCGACGTAACCAGACGCCGGCGTGACCGTCGCGAGCCCCACGACGGCTCCCGTCGCCATGCCAATGACTGTCGTCTTGCCGGTGAAGAGCTTCTCGAGCACCGCCCAGCCCAGACATGCTGACGAGGCTGCGAGCTGCGTGGTCGCAAAGGCGCTCACGGCGAGCGCGTTGGCACCCAGCGCTGACCCGCCATTAAAGCCGAACCAGCCGAACCAGAGGATTCCCGCGCCGAGCAGCACGAAGGGGACCGAGCGGGTGGGGTAATTCGCCCTCGCATCCTTCGAGCGCGGCCCGAGGACTAGTACCAGTACCAGTGCCGCGGCGCCAGCGCTGGCGTGCACCACGGTGCCGCCCGCAAAGTCGCGCGCGCCCAAGCGGTAGATCCAGCCCTGAGGATCAAAGACCCAGTGGGCGATGATGGGATACACGACCACACTCCACACGGCGCAAAAGGCGATCCAGGCGCTGAACTTCATTCGACCGGCAACGGCCCCGGTCACCAGGGCGGGCGTGATGATGGCGAACATCATCTGAAAGACCATGAAGGCCAACTTGGGAACGTGGGTACCCGGCCAGATTCCGCCCATGTTGTTGAGGGCGAAGTAATGGAAATTCCCGATGAAGCCGTGTCCGACGTCAGGGCCGAAGGCCACGGTGAAGCCGAGCAGTGCCCACAGGATCGTCACCAGTGTGATGGTGAAGAAGTTCATGGCGAGCATGTCGAGCACGTTTCGCTCGGTTTCCATGCCTCCGTAGAAGAAGGCGAGACCAACGGTCATGAAGAGCACCAGTGCGGCACTTACGAGAAGCCATGCGGTGTCGCCCGAACTCATCTCACACCTCCGGATCGAATGTACTCGTTTCATTGTTGATTCCAGGCCAGTGCCGCCGTCGCTTCACGTCGAACGTCGTGAGTGGAACGCGTCACTTTTGCAGTACGCAGACGAAGAAATCACCACCCCAACGCGCACGAGGTTCATGGAAGCGACATAGAAAGTGACTTTCGTCCTTCGCCATCATTCGCGAGTCGGTCGCCCTCGAGGAAGTGGGATTAGTTGAATGTAGTCAAAGAACGTGGTAGCGAGCGCACGCCAGTGAGATCGCGAGAGTGACCGACGCCCAGCAGAGCAACCGCAAGGCGCTCTCAAGTGGTTGAAGTTGGGCTTCCTTAGTGATCGAGACGGTCGAACCGTCGACGTGCACCTGGATTCCCTCGACGTGCGAGACGCGTCGCCGCAGGTTCCTCGCCGGCGTGGAGAGTTGACGTTGGGTTCCCGCGATGAGGGCCGCAAAGACCGCCGCGATGAAGGCGGCGAGATTGAGGGTCGAGTGCTGGGCGAAGTAGGCGGTGAGCACGGGAAACGATCCCCAGCTCAGCGCAAAGACGAAGTCAGTGTGTAACCCTCCGTGAAAGAGTTCAAGGTTGTAGCCGAGTGCGAGCACGATACCCACCACGATAAATATCCCTAGATAGCCGCTCGTGAGGACAGCACCGATAACCCCAACCACCACGGCGCCGCCCACGCCCAAGAGCGCGGCGGCCTTCAGTTGCCACGCCGGAATTTCGGTGCGCAGGGGTCTGCCCTGAAGTTCATCGAGGGCGTGCGCCCCGATGCCTACTGCCAAGAAAAAGGCGAGAATCGTCATCCACATGTAGAGCGAATTCACGGGGCCCACGAGACACGCTCCCACCACGACGAACGAGAGGTGGCACAGCGTGTAGGGAGGATGCAACAAGGTCCACCAATCCCGACTGCGGCGTTTGTGCAGCAGTCGGGGTTGTGCGTAGAAGGCCGGGCCGTCGAAACCAGGAGTATTGGCGGGGCCCGACACGTCAGTCCTCGCGGTATCCCCACATGACGAGTCCGCCACCAAGGCTCATGGGCTGGCACTCTACGTGTTCGATTCCCGCGTGCTCCCAGGCGCGCAGCGTCCAGTCCACCGTATAGTTCCGATAGTGCTTGGAAATGCTCGGGCCGAGGAAGCGTCCGACGTCCCACCAGCCCTTGCCACCGGTCACGTAGCCCGCGACGGGTAAGACCCAGCGCGTGTAGCACCACCACGCGACTCGCCAGCCAAATTTCCCTGGTACGGCGAACTCGAGGTTCGCAATCGGTCCTCCGGGTTTCACGACTCGTGCGAGCTCCTTGATCGTCGCCTCGGGGTCGCTGACGTAACGAAGGAGGTACGTGAAGGTCAGCGCGTCAAAAGTGCCGTCGGGAAAGGGGAGCTGCTCACCTCGAGCGAGCACGAGCGCGACCCGGTCCTCGAGATGGCTGCGGCGAATGTTCGCCTGACCGGCGCGAAGCATGTCGTCACTGAGGTCGGCTCCGATGATTCGTGCGGTCGTCCTCTTGGCGAGTCGTTTGGTGACGGCACATGGCCCACACGCCACGTCCAGGACGAGCTGCGGTTTCGCGCCGACGACGTGCTCGACCATGGCAACTCGCCAGCGTCGGTCTTGTCCGAAGGAGAGGATCTGGGCCAGCACGTTGTAGCGAGTGGGCAAGGGGGCGAAAAGGCTGCGAGCGAATTCGTTGGGAGCCGTGCGCGAGGCCGCCACGCTCCGGTTTCTAGGCATCGGCCCTCATAGGCCGTAGTCGGCTCTGCGCCGTGCAGCGTTGAAGCGGGTCGAGGTGGGCGAGAGATCTGATTTGGACACCTTAATTGGGCTTCGATAGAAAGGGTCAGAATTGGCGGAATCTCGGCCCTTTTGATTGTGAAAGCATCGTTCGACGCGAGATCAACCAAGTCAATGCGTTGCGAGCAGCATCGCTATGTGGGAACCTACGGTGCGTGCCTCAGGGCACGGAAGGGGGAGCGATGCCGTACGACTTTGAGGTGTCGGGGTTAGTAGCGGCCAGCCCCGAAGCCATCTATCGAGCGTGGATGTCGAGCGACGGGCACAGCGCCATGACCGGAGGAGAGGCCCACGTCGATCCGGTGGTGGGCGGTGAGTTCACCGCCTGGGACCAGTACATCAAGGGGACGACGCTCGAGCTCGATCCGTTGGTCGCATCGTCCAGTCGTGGCGTACGACACAGTTCACGGACGACGACGCAGACTCGCAAATCGAAGTCCTCCTAGAACCCCGTGGCGATGAGACGTTGGTGCGAATCGTACATTCAAATGTTCCCGACGAACATCGCGGTTACGAGGAGGGTGGCTGGAAGGAAAACTACCTTGATCCGATGAGGGAGTACTTCGCGACGCGGAACTAATGTTTCGCCGTGCTGTCGGTCAATCCTTTTTGCCCGGGTTGTATTCGATGATCTCCAGACTGGCGTCATCGCGCAGCGCTTCGTGGTGTGCGACTTGTTCTTGCTCGCGCACCAGGAGTTCATCGTCGGGAGCAACCTCGAGGTGAACGAGTAGGTCGTCGGCGCCCGGTGAGGTGCGAATGAGTTCGTCGAGTTTGAGCTGCAAGACTTTCTGGTGACGACCCTGCGTGTGCTGGATGACGAACAACATCAGCAACGTGATCGCGCTGACCACCGTCGCGAAATTGGACTCCCAGTTGCCAGGGAATCCATTCGCCGCGAGAACCACGCCAAATGTCAACAAGAGGAGAAGGACCACGACCGAAGTGCCCGAGCGCGAGGTGAGGTCACCTACCCAGTGGAGAATTCGACTGATGCGTTGCAAGAACGAAGATCGCTCCATGGTTTATCCATTCAGTTGTTCCGATGATTTCGGAAAGGGGCGAAGAGTCACCCGGACCCAAGGTGGCGATGCGAGGGTTCGCTTGGCGACGTACTGTTACTAGAACAGCGTACGGGTAATAT
>DKEO01000060.1:0-24409 GCA_002452255.1 Ferrimicrobium sp. UBA6820 | reverse complement strand
CTTTCGTTCGCGAAGTCCTTCATCGGTCGACGGCGACGTCACCTGCTCGCGAAGCGGGTCGCGGAATACCGTGTAATCCGGTCGCGGCACGTCGGAGTCCATGGCGCCTATTCTACAACGTTTACTTAGATATTTCTAGTTGCTAAATCTTTTTAGTCACTGTATACTTTTGGGCATGACCGTCCACCAGACCACTGACGAACCCGTCGTCGTCACCCNNCTGCTCGGGCCCAACGGCGCCGGTAAGACCACGATCGTCCGCATGCTCGCCACCCTGAGCGAGCCCACCGCTGGCACCGCGAGCGTCTGTGGTTTCGACGTCGTGCACGACGCGGACAAGGTGCGAAGCGTGTTGTCGCTCACGGGCCAGTTCGCCGCGCTGGAGGACAACCTGACGGCCCAGGAGAACCTACTGCTCATGGCTCGCTTACGCGGATATTCGAAGCGTTCGAGTAAGAAGATCGTCGAAGGTTTGATCGACCGATTCGACATCGGCGAGTTCCGCGACAAGCTCGTTAAATCGGTCTCGGGTGGTCAACGTCGACGCGTGGACCTCGCGGCCAGCCTGGTCGTCCAGCCAAGAATCCTCATCCTCGACGAGCCGACGACTGGTCTGGATCCGCGCAGCCGTCAAGTGGTCTGGTCCACCATCCGCGATCTCGTGGGAAGTGGCGTGACCTTGTTCCTTACGACCCAGTACCTCGAAGAGGCGGACGCGCTCGCTGACCACATCGTCCTGATCGACCACGGCAGGGCCACGGCCGCCGGAAGCTCGAATGATCTCAAAGCACTCATAGGCGACCAGCGCGTCGACGTCACCGCCGCCGACGCGAGCGACCTCGACACCTTGATTCAGATGCTCGGCAGTGCGTTCGAAATCAGCGTCGACCGGGATCGGCGCATGGTCTCGGTGCCGGCTCCCCACGAATTGAAGGACCTGGCCTCGGTCACGGCGGCGCTCGACCAGCGTGGCGTCGCGATTGACGAGATCGCGCTTCGCCGGCCCACGTTGGACGACGCGTTCCTCGCGCTCACGGGTCAGGCGCTCACGTCGAGTGAACCCGAAAGCAACCAAGAAGAGGTGGCCCGATGACCGTGACCCTCGATGCGCTGACCCGACCCGGTGACGAGGCATTACCGCCGCGTCCGGGCAAGGTCACGCGGTTCTTTCGCGAGACCCTGCTGCTGATCGGCCGGGGCCTGCAGACGATTCCGCGGGTCCCGTCACGGCTCAGTGACGTGACGATCCAGCCGATCGTCTTTACCCTGTTGTTCCTCTACGTCTTCGGTTCGGCGATCCACATCAAGGGAATCTCGTACCAGAACTACCTCTTACCGGGTCTGCTCGGTCAGAGCCTGGCCTTTGGGATCATTGGCGCCGGGGTCGCCACCGCGACGGACTTCAACACCGGGGTGATTGACCGTTTTCGATCACTGCCGGTGACGCGTCTCGCGGTCATCTCCTCCCAGGTCATTGGCCAGGTTCTCGAACAGATCCTGGGCATCCTGATCGTGGCCGGCGTGGGCCTGTCACTGGGTTGGCGCCCGCACTTGAGCGCGTGGGGCTTGCTCGAACTCATCGCGCTGATGCTGCTCGGGCTTTCGGCCTTCACGTGGTTCGGGGTGCTCATGGGCATGCTCGTCAAGAGCTCGGACGCGATGCAGGGTATTGGCTTCGCGATCGTCTTTCCCTTGTCGTTTCTCGCCGGAACCTTCGTGCCGATCAAGACCATGAAGGTGATCCCGCGAACCATCGGCGACTGGGACCCACTTTCGGCCCTCGTCGCAGCGGTGCGCCACGTCACCCAAGGCGCGCCGTCGGGCGGCTCGTGGCAACTCGACCACCCAGTCGTCTCGATGATCGGATGGTGCGTGTTGGTGATGGCGATCTGCGTGCCCCTTGCGCTTCGGCGATTCGCGAACTCGAACTAAAACAACAAATGAGGGAGCATGCGCTCCCTCATTTGTTGTCGGCCGCGCCTACGAAGGCTGACCGGGATTCGCCGGTGGGGGTCCGAGCGCCGTGAGCGCATTCGCGTGCGCCGTGGTCGCTTCGCCCACCGAGGTCTCAAGAGCCCCGCGAGCCGCCTCGCGCTCGATAGCCGTAGTGGCCGCCGCCAGAGCTGCCGCGTAGGTGGATTGTGCCGATACCACCGAGGCGCGGAAGGTCTCATTGATGCTCTGGAAACTAGTCACCCACACCGTGCCGTTGAAACCGGCCGGTGGCGAAGGGGGATCGCCGGCCCCGGTGATCGCGCTGACCCGCAGGTTCAGTGCCACCACCAGTGAAGCGTCCAGCGCGGCGAGGGCCGCCTGACGCTCAGCCTTGGTCGTGGCAACGGCAAGGGCCGCCTGGTAGGTCGCACGCGCGCTCTGGACGGAATGGTGGTAGGTGGTGTTGATCGCTTCGAGGCCCTGCACGTAGGTCTTCCACTGTGCCTTGAACGCGGTCCAGGCGGTTGGCGTGGTCGTGGACGAGGCGTGCGAGGTGGGTGACGCGAACGCAATCGCGGGAACACTGACACCGAGACCGGCGACTAAGGCCAGGGCGGTGAGTGACTTGATCATGGTGTGCTTCATCTGTTCTCCTTTCAAAGGAACACTCCTCAGGGTACGAACGCCCTTTGTGAGAACAGTGTGAAGCGCCTGTTCGCCGGATGAGACCTTTCAGAGAAGTTCCTGTGAAGGATCGGTCGTGATGAGCGATGATGCGTGATTTACTCGACCAGGATCCTCGTGTTTACGACGCTCGTCGCTCAGTATTTCAACTCGTCTCGACCTCGTCGACAGTCAGTTCGGCCGCGGGATCGGCTTCGAGTCGTTCGTCACTGATGGGCGTGCCACTGCGCACTGACAAACCATAGCTACCGTCGGCGAGCCTGGTTTCGGCACGTTCGACCGCCGCGAGACGAGCTCGCAGGCTCGCCGCGATGGCGTTGTTCTCCTCTTCGGAGGTGAAAGGTTCAGCGGAGTCGGCGATGTCGCCTTGCTCGTTCGCACCCTCGCGCTCGACAAGTCCGACTTGCGTCGAGTGCTCGAGCAAATCCTCGAGTCGTCGGCGTTCGCTCGCCAGTAACTCCTCGGCCCTTCGATGGTCCATGATTACCCCCTGTTCGAGCCTGCTGGGTCAATGCTAAGCCACGTGAGCGTCGCCCGATACGGTGAGCAATTGCGTGTGTGGCCCCTCACCAGAGTTTTGACAAGCGACCTTCGACCAGTGTCGGACCAGCGATCGGTTCGAGGCCGGCGAGGTCCAGCGTGCTCGGACGGGGAGATTCGCGGTGTTGTTCTTCGAGGGTCTGGCGCACGGCCTGGCTCAAGAAACGTGAAGGTTGGGCCCAGGAATGATCGTCGCGCACTCGGTGGTGGTGATAGCGCAGAGGAACGTAGATCGCGAGGTGACGTCGCGCGCGCGTGACCGCGACGTAGAAGAGTCGTCGCTCCTCTTCGAGCCCCTCGGCTGACCCGAGGGCCATATCCGAAGGAAAGTTGCCGTCGGCGGCGTGGATGACGTGCACCGCGTCGAATTCGAGACCCTTGGCCGAATGAACCGTCGACAGTACGAGCCAGTCCTCGTCGACGAACGGGGGCCCCGCGAGGTCTCCGGTCGAGGCGGGCGCCTCCAGGACCTGTTCGGCGGCGACGTCACTCAAGCGTGTCGTCTCGTTGCAGGCGAGCACGAGAGCGCCCAGGTCTTCGAGGCGCACCGCGGCGTCCTGGTAGGACGCGACGATGAAGGGTGCGAGCGCGTCGGCGACCCGTTGGGCGTGCGCCATCGGCGCTTCGTGCGTTCGTGGCACCATGGCCCGGATCAACTGGGTCGACGCGTCGCGCGTGTCGGCGGGCACGAGGTCGAGGGCCCCGGGCCAGCGAAACTCGACCTCTGCGAACGAAAGTGGTAGCGCCCGGTGTTCGTCGCGCAGCGCGTCAATGAGACGGCGAGCCCTGGCGGGACCGACACCCGGCATCAATTGGAGGAGACGGAACCACGCCACCTCGTCGCGCGGATTGTCCGCCAGACGAAAGGCTGCGAGCAGGTCCTTCACGTGCGCCGCCTCCAAGTAGCGCAGTCCGCCGTACTTGACGAAGGGGATCCGACGCCGTGAGAGTTCAATCTCGAGGTCGGCACTGTGATGCGCCGCGCGAAAGAGGACGGCCTGGTCGTGCAGTGCGACACCCTCCTCGTAGAGTTCGAGGACGCGGTCCGCCACGATCTCGGACTGGTGACGTTCGTCCGCGCAGTGCACGAGCCCGGGCGCCCCCGCGCCGAGGACGGGTCGGTCCTCGCGCAAGACGGCACAAAAGCCTTCGGGGGCGTCCGCGGCGAGCGCGTTGGCGACCTCGAGTATCGCGCCGGACGATCGATAGTTGACGTTCAGCGTGATGGTGACCAAGCCTTCGAAATAGTCAGGCGCGTCGAGTAGAAAACGAGGTGAGGCACCTCGAAAGCCGTAGATCGCCTGGGCGTCGTCACCGACCATGGTCACGCGCGGGTCGCACCGGCGAAGGCCCCGCAGTATGTCCAACTGCAACTGATTGACGTCTTGGAACTCGTCGACCAGCACGTGGTCGAAGGAAGCCGCCAACGTGGCACCCAGAGCGTCGTCCTCGACGGCGGCGCGCCAGAAGAGAAGAAGGTCATCAAAGTCCAACAACCCGAGCTCGCGCTTTCGGGTCACGAACGCACTGAAGAGTGTCCCGACCTGTTCGTGGTGGTCGGCGCACCAGGGAGTGTGCTCGGCCATGACGTCACGCAGCGAGTCGCCGGTGTTCACGGTTCTGGAATAAAGGGCCACCAACGTGTTCTTCTTAGGCAGGCGCCGCTCGTGGCTCAGCACACCAAGATCACTGCGCACGAGGTCCAGGAGATCCGCGGCGTCGCCGTGGTCCAGTACTCCGAAACCGTCGCTCAGACCCACGACCGCGTGATGTCGACGAAGCGTATGGTGCGCGACCGAATGAAACGTGCCGCCCGCGACGCGGTGCACGTGCGCTGTGGCACGTATCGCGCGGACTCGACTGAGAATCTCGCGGGCGGAACGGCGGGTGAAAGTGAGCAACAGGATCCGCTCGGGCTCGATCCCCTGATCCAGTAGATACTCGACCCGTGCCGTCAGGGTGGTCGTCTTTCCGGTACCGGGCCCGGCGATTACGCGCAACGGCTGATCACCGAACGAGGCCGCCTCGCGCTGATGTTCGTTGAGATCGGTGCGGGTGGCGAACATGGTGTGACCGTAGTGAGGGGCTGTGACAGGACTTGGGTGGTCGACCACGCCGCAGCATTCGTCTGGCCTCCAGACCAAGTCGGGACCGTCCTAAGGCGCTGAAAACTGGCAAAACGGTGAGACCCTCGACTGGATCGAGACGTCATTGAGTGACGCAGCCAGGCACGACATGGTGTCGCGTACCGAGCGGGCCGGGTCAGTGTGTTCAATCCGCGAGTGGTTCGCTCGAGGACCTTTCGCTCGCGTCCACCGGCCAGCGGTGGCCCTCTTCGATTAACTTCGTGAGATTCGCCGCGGTCATGGGTTTGGCGAGCAGATAGCCCTGACCGCGCACGCATGACAGTTTCCTTAGCAGCTCCAGTTGCTCCTGCGTCGCCACGCCCTCGGCGGTCACTTCGAGGTTAAGTGCGGCCGCCATGGCGATGATGGCGGCGACGAGCGCCGAGTCGTCCGAGTCGTGGCCTAGACCATCGACGAAGGACCGATCGATCTTCACCGCGTCGAAGGGAAATAGCTTGAGGTAACTCAGAGACGAGTAGCCGGTGCCAAAGTCGTCGATGACGAGCCCGACGCCGAGTTCCTTGAACGACGTGAGAATTCGGGCGCAGTAGTCGATGTCTTCCATCCAGATGCTCTCGGTCAATTCCAAGGAGAGGTCCGCGGGCGAAAGCTTCGACCGTTTGAGCGCGTCGCGTACGGTCGCGATGATGTCAGGATTGAGGATCTGGCGAACCGAGAGGTTGACTGCGATGCTTAGGGCGGGTTGCGTGGCCTGCCACGCGACCAATTGCTCGCACGCTTCTTCCAGGACCCACGCGCCGATGGGAATTATCAGGCCAGAATGTTCGGCAATCGGGATGAAATCGTCCGGGTTCACGAGCACGCCACTGGGGTGTTCCCAGCGCAGGAGCGCTTCAGCCCCTATCAACTCACCGGTCCAGATATTGACGACTGGTTGGTAGTAGACCTTGAATTCCTCTCGCGTGAGCGCCAAAGCGAGCGCCGACGTGGTGGCCAAGCGCCCTTCGACCTTCTCGTGAAGTACCTCGTCGTAGAGGGCAATGCTGCCCGGGCCCAGTCCCTTTGCCCGGTACATGGCGAAGTCGGCGGTCTGCAGCATCGTCTCGGGCGTCGACGCCGAGCCCGAAGTGGTCACGCCCATGCTGGCGGTGACGCGGACTTCGCCGGCGGCTAATGCCACCGGTAGTTTGATGGCGTCGAGAATTCGAGTGCCGATCACGCTGACTTCGGCCTTGCTGGCCCCTTCGCAGACGATCACGAACTCGTCGCCACCAAAGCGCGCGACCGTGTCACCGGGTCGTATGGCGCTCCTTATCTGGGCCGCGACGTGCACCAGCAGTTCGTCCCCCGCCGTGTGGCCGAGCGAGTCGTTGATCTCCTTGAAATTGTCGATGTCGAGGAACATCACGTTGATGGGTACGTGGCTGCGAGTGGAGCGGGCGAGGCTCTGGTCCAGGCGGTCGGCGAGTAGAGCGCGGTTGGGCAGTCCCGTGAGCTCGTCGTGCATCGCTCGGTGAGCGAGCTCGTTGGTCAGCTTCTTGTACGCGGTGATGTCCAACAAGTATGAGAAGAAGTAAAGGGGAGTTCCCTTCGCGTCACGTACGATCGAAACGTGGGTGGCGGCCCACACCTCGGAGCCGTCTGGACGTAGGTACCGTCGCTCGTCGGCGTAAGTCGAAACACCGGCGGCAACTTTTTCGGTGAGGATGTCCATGAGAGGAATGTCATCAGGGTGGGTGAACTCGGCCCAACGTCGGCCGAGAAGTAGCTCCTTGGGTCGACCCAGGAGATCGCAGACCGCCTGGTTGACGCGCAGAGCCTTGCCGTTGAGGTCAACGAGAGCCGTGCCGATCGCCGACTGCTCGAAACCGGTTTCAAAATTCAGTTCGAGTCGACGTCGTTCACCCTCGAGGGCGACACGTTCCGTTTCGTCACTGAGGGTGCCGACCATGTCGATCGGTGTACCGCTGGCGTCGTGCTGGATCTCGGCGTGCGCCGTGACGGAGCGTTTTTCACCATTGGGGCACACAATCCGAAAGTCGATGTTGAACGGAATACCCTGGAGAGTCGCGTTGATCCAGGCTTGGCGAACCCGTTCGGTGTCGTCGGGATGAATACACGTAAGGAACAGTTCGGTACTCGGCGTGAGGTTGACATCAACACCGAGGATCCGGTACATCTCTCCCGACCACGTCATGGTGTCGTGGACGACGTCGTACTGCACGCCTCCGACGTGGGCGATACGTTGGGTCTCAATGAGTTGCCGCTGGCTCTCACGAAGGAGTGCGTCGGCGGCGCGTTGTGCGGTGACGTCGCGCGCAACCCTTGAGACGCCGGTGATCCGGCCCTGTGCATCCAATATCGGTGAGACTGTCATCTGCACGTCACGAGAGAGATCGCCCCTGGTCAAGTGCATGGTGTCAATTAGCTCGGAAACGCCGGTGGCGATCACACGCTGTCGAATGGTGCTGGCTTCGTCGAATTGTTGGGGCGGGAGGATGTTCGCGAGCGTCTTGCCGATCACCTCGCTCGCCTTCACGCCAAAGAGCTGCTCGGCTGCGGCATTCCAACTCATGATGATGCCTTCTCGGTCCGATCCAAAAATGGCTTCGCCCGAGCCGTCGACGATGGTGGCGAGCAGGAGTCGCTGGTTCTCCATATCGAGTTGGGTGGTCACGTCATCGACGACCGCGCCGATGCCGATGATCTCGTCGTCGACCCGTACGGGGTAGAAGTTCGACCTCCACTGATGGGTACGCTGCGGATCGGTCCTCGAAGGACCCGTGACCTCGTGGTTGAGGATCGCGGGACCACCTTCGAGGATTCGTTGAAACGCTGGCTCAATTTGGGCCCACAAATCGGGTAGGGCCTCGGAGACGAGTTGGCCTGTGCGTTCACTCACCGTTGACAAGGTGATCGATGCCAATTGATCATTGATTCGTCGCACACGGAAATCTCGGTCGACGAACGCGACACCAACGGGAGCGTCGTCCAGAATCATCTTCAGGAATGCCGACGTCTCGCGGGCTTGGCGCGCTATTAATCGCGCTGTCGCCTCGTTCGATACGGCGTCCTCGACGTCGATCGCCGTGCCGATCCAGCTTCGCCGTTGACCGTGCGCGTCCTCAACCGTTCGGGCGTTCACCTCGTGCCAGCGATAGATTCCGTCGAATCGTCGTACGCGATATCGACAGGAATACGGCGACGAGTCGCGCATGGAGGTCTTCCATTCCTTGCGAGCGTTCTTGGCGTCGTCGGGATGCGCGAAGGAGAACCAGTCCCAGGACTCACCGTCGATGACACTAAGACCCGTGTAGAGCGTTCCTAAATTGTTGAGGTATTGACTCGCCCCCTGGGGCGCCGCCGTCCACACGATGCTCGGAATCGAGTCGCAGAAGACACGCAAGTCCGCATCTTTTGTAGCGGTGCCCGGGCGCGATTGGTCGGCCTTCAAGCGGTCCACGTGACCAAGGAGTCTGTTACAGAAGTAGCGGCGCGCTCGTGACAACCGCCATCATGACGCGAAGGAACTGCGGCCATAGACGCAAGACGGACGGGACTCGGTCGCTGGCGCGAGAGCTTCGTCACGAGAAACTAGGCCCGCGCTTGGTGGTCGTGATCCGAAGCTTGGGTGAACGACAGATTGTTGAGGATGTCGCGCGCAATCTGCGCGTGCGGCACTTTGATCTGACCCGCTGGACCCTTGCGCCCGTTGAGCCGACCGCGGTCAAAACTGCCCGCGTCAAAGAGAAAATCCGTAAGTGAGTCGTAGCCCCTGTCGGTGGGTTTTACCACCGATTCCCCAGCGCCGTGGGTCGTGTTCTCTAATCCGCTCATCGTGGCTCCTCGTCGTTTCGAGGTCACCGGGGACTGGAGTGACGAACCTACGAAGTTGAACCCGACGATTCCCAACGTGGTACTCAACTTCTTGCTTAATCGTATACCCATCAGGGAATTGAGCGAACAAAATCTCGCCGCGTGCTTCGCGGCGTCGCACGCCCAATTTCGCTAAAACGGGGACTATTCAGGGTCGAAACTGGGTCCGACGATCGGTCAAATACGAAAATCCGGTGGTCCGCACTTATGAAATGGTGGCGCGTTGAAGCGATTTGTCGCCGGTAGCGGGGTTCTAAATCTGGTCGATTACTCGGACTCGTCGCCCGCGAGCGTGCCCGCCGCCACCATGCCGAGCTCGCCGTGGGCCAGCGTTGCCTCGGTCGTCGTCGCGGGTGGTCGTAGACGGCCCGGGACGAAGAAGGCGGCGATCGTGGCCGCGACTGCCGCCACCGTAAGCAAGGCGAACCCGTGCGTGTAACCCGTTTGACGAGGGATTTCGCCCGGGCGCACTCCTGACGTGACGATGCTGCTCATCACGGCGGCCCCCACCGAACCCCCGATCGTTCGAATGTTCGCGTTCATGCCGCTCGCGACACCGGTCTGGTGCGGGGGCACCGCCACGACGACGAGCGCCGACATCGACGAGAACGCCAGGCCGAAGCCGACGCCCTCGATGACCATGGCGAGCAGGATCTCCCACAGGGCGGCGTGAGCAAAGGTCAAGATCGCAAAGTTAGCGATACCCACGAAGAGGCCGGCGATAAGGACGACTTTGCTGCCGTAGCGTTGTGAGAGTCGGCCCGACATCATGCCAAAGATGAACATGAAGACGCTCGCCGGCAGCAAGATGAGTCCCGACTTGGTGATGCTGAGCGCGAAGCCGTAACCGGCCGAACGTGGCGATTGCAGGAACTCGGGCAGGAACGCGAAGACCGCGTACATGCCGACGCCCAACAGCAGGGCCACGAGATTCGTCGTCCAGACCGCGGGAATCCGCATCATCTTCATGTCGATGAGCGGATGCGTGGAGCGCGCCTCGACGAACACCCATACCACCGCCACCACAAGTCCCAGGACGATCAGAGCGATCACGCGCGTCGAGCCCCAACCCCAAGTGGGCGCCTCGCTGATTGCGAGGATGATCGCGACGAGCCAGACTGACAAGAGCACGACGCCGGACCAGCTGAGCGTTCCGGGCGTGCGAACGTCGGACTCGGGTATCACGTAGTGCGCCGCTACTGTCCCGAAGGCCATCACGATCATCGGAATCCAGAACAGCCAGTGGTAGTCGAGCGCGTTGACGATGGGTCCCGCGAGCACGATACCCACACCACTGCCCGCCGCCGCTAGGGCCGCGATCACGCCAATGGCGCCCAAGACCTTCTCCTTTGGGAACTCGTCGCGAATGAGCCCAAAGGACAAGGGCAGCACGCCACCGCCGATTCCCTGGATGGCTCGAGCGATGATCATCAGCGAGATGGACCCGGCCACCGCGGCGAGCAGCGAACCCAGCGTCAGTGCGATCAGCGTCAGTACCAGGAGTCGTTCCTTGCCGTACATGTCCCCGAGGCGTCCCATGATCGGCGTGAAGATGGCCGCCGACAAGAGGTACGCGGTCAGGACCCAGGTAACCGTGTTTTGAGAGGTGTGCAGTCCCGCCTGGACCGTGGGAAGGACCGGAATGACGAGTGACTGCAGCAGCGCGAAGCCGGCCACCGCGAGGGCGAGTACGGCGTAGGTCGCCCGATACGAGCGGCGGACGGTGGGAGGGGCCATGGGGAGGGTCACCTTGCGATCACGAGAAGGAACTTCGAATGCTCAGACTAGTGGCGACGGCTGGCGCCCTCGGCCCGACGTAGGGCTTCTGGACCGCTGGGACGCCTTCGANNNAGCCAGATCAGATTGTCCGCGCCCTTGGTGGTCGAGATGAGAAAGAGTTTTCGTAGCGGTGAGTGGTAGACGTAGCGCATGAGGCTGTTCGTGTCGTTAGCGAAGTTGCTCGCGACGTTGCCCGGGTGGAACGCGGCCGTGGAGATGCCCTGTTCGTGGAAGCGTCGGTGCAGCTCGAAGGTGAACAAGATGTTCTCCAATTTGGCGTTACCGTAGGCCACGCGCTGTGAGTACCTGTCAGTCACCTCGAGGTCGTTGATGTCAAAGCGGCTGAAGACCTTGGCCGCGATACTCGAGGTGTTGAGCACCGACGCGCGGCTGGCGATCAAGACGTCCATCAATTCGTGCGTCAAGAGGAACGGCGCGAGGTAATTGACCTGCATCGTCTTCTCGTGACCGTCAACGGTGAGCTCGCGCTCTCCGAAGATGCCGCCCGCGTTGTTGGCGAGCACGTCGATGCGCGTAAAGTCGCGTCGCAGGTCCGACGCCAAGCGTCGGACGTCGCTCAGCTTCGCAAAGTCGGCGATGTAGAAGGGAACACCGAGACTTCGAGCCACCTGTTCGGTCTTGGCCGGTGAGCGGCCAACGACGACGACGGCGTTGCCCCTGGCGTGCAGGGTACGGGCCGCCTCGGCGCCGATGCCGTCACTGGCTCCCGTTATGACAATCACTCGTTGGTCCACGATTGTTCCTCTGGTCCGTTGACGCCACGCGAGTCCGATAAAGAGACACCGCTCGAACGCCTTAAAGCAGGGTAGACCGTGACGCCGTGAACCGTGTCGGGTCCATCTGACGCATTTGTACTAGTCGAGTCAGGGCCGTTTTGCCTACTTCGAAAGGTTCAAGTGGATGATGGACTGATTTCCAGACGAGCGTACGGTGACTGGACATGGAGACAAATCACCGCAAAGCAACAATTCAGGGACCCGTTTTGATCGAGACCGCCGCCTCAATTGGCAACGCCATCCGCCGTTACCGGGCCGAAGCCGGGCTCACCCAGGAGCAACTGTCACGCCGGACCGGTATTCGACGGGTCTACCTCTCGGAGATGGAGAGTGGCAAGGAAACCGAGCAGATCAAGCGGTTGCTGGCGTTGCTGCACGAATTGGGCGTGTCCGTCACGTTCGATAAGGCGGAGTGGCCCCTCAGCCGATTTGCTGCACTTGACGACCTGCACTCGTTGGTGCACTGAGTCACCCCTCGGCGCCGCCCCCACGGCGCCCCCCCTCGACGCTGGCCAAGGTGTCGGCCACGACGGGCTCTCGGCTCGTGCGCGGGCTGGTCCCGACAACGATGCCACGGGTCGTTCTGCGAGTAGGACGCGAGGGCTCGGGACGGCTCGCCCACGCAATTATGGTGTCGACGTGTCCACGATTGACGAAGCTTCCTCGATGGCCCATCGGTTAGCGGAGGTCACCGAAGGGACGCGACGCGAGCATCGCACCTGGTTCGTTGCGGGCAAGGCTTTCATGTGGGAGCGCCCCTTCACCAAGGCCGACCTTAAGCGCTTTGGCGAAGAGAAGCCACCAGCCGGACCGATTCTGGCGTTGTGCGTCGAGGACTTGGACGAGAAGCAGGCGGCCCTCGCCGCGCACCCCCGGTCATTTTTCAGCATTCCGCACTTTGACGGGTACGCCGCCGTGCTCGTCCAGGTGAACGTGGTGACCAAGCGCGAACTCAACGAGGCAATACTCGACGCGTGGCTCGCGAGCGCACCCGCTCGTCTGCAACGTGGCTACCTGCGCTGAGCGGGTTTCGACGTTCGAGACGGCACGAGCCTTCTCACTCGGACTCTTGGTGTCGGTGCAGGGGCACGACGATCTCGCCGTCGAGGACCTCTTCGAGTGCGTGACTACTCGCGACGTTGATGTCGGCGTCGCTGGGGGGCTGACGCGACGTCCGACCGAGCCCGAGGGACACGGCTCCCGCCGCCAGGGCCATCGCCGCGATGAAGAGCCAGAGGTGGTGGAAGTTGGCGAGTGCGGCGTTCTCGCTGGACGGTGTGCCCAAGAGTACGACCAGCAGCGCCACGCCGAGCGCGCCGCCAATTTGACGAGCGGTCTGATTCACGGCGCTGCCCACGGCGAAGCGTTCACGCTCGAGACTCGACACCGCGGCCGCGCTCAACACGGGAAAGGTGAGTCCGATTCCTAGGCCGACGATCAAGGTACCGGGCAACCACAACGTCAGGTAGTGGGCCGCCAGGTGTACTCGCCACACGTACCAGAGCACCCCCAGGGCGAACGTGGCGAAGCCGACGAGCAGTACCGGTCGAAAGCCATATTTCGAAGCGATCTTGCCCGCGGGTCCCGAAACGACGGCGACCACCAGGGGTCCGGGCGTGACCGCCAGTCCGGCGTCAAGGATTGAGTAGTGCCACACGCCCGTGAGGAACAGTATGTTGCCCAGCAGCATGGCGAAGAAACCCATCGAGTAGAGGAAGGCCGCGGCGTTCGCGAGACGGAACGAACGCGCGCGAAAGAGCGTGAGATCGAGCACGGGCTGTTCGTGTCGACTCGAGCGGAAGATGAAGAGCGAGAGCAGCGCGCACGCCAAAACGAAACCAGCGAGTACCCACGAACTCGACCAGCCCCAGCTGGGACCCTCGGAGATGGCGAGCACCAGCGAGGCGAGGGCCACGCTCAGTATCGCGGCGCCCGGGTAGTCCGGCGCAGCCGATCGTTGCGCGCTCGCGGTGGCGATGAGGACCCTTCGTCCCACGAGGTAGGCGACGACGCCGATCGGCACGTTCACGTAGAACACCGCTCGCCAGCCGAGCGCCGTGATGAGCGCGGCGCCAAAGGACGGACCCGTGGCAACCGCGAGTGCGCCGATCCCGCCCCACAGTGCCACCATCTGCGAACGTCGTTCGATCGGATAGGCCGCGAGCAAGAGGCCCAGTGACGCCGGCAACATCATGGCGGCCCCGATTCCTTGGACCACGCGTCCACCAATCAGCAAGCCCACCGTGGGCGCCAGACCGCAGAACAGCGAGCCAACACAGAACACCAAAAGTCCGGCGAAGAAGACCTTGCGTGCCCCGAGGCGGTCGGCGGTGCGGCCCGCGATCACGAGCAGCGAGCCGAAGACAATGCTGTAGCCGGTGATGATCCAGGCCAGGCTGGCTCGGGGGTCGTGGGAGAACGCGCGCTCGAGGGCGGGGAACGCCACGTTCACGATCGAGAGGTCGAGCGAACCCATGAAGGCGCCGAGAGCGGTCACCAAGAAGATGGCTCGACGTCGTGAGTCGTCGAGGTGCTCGGAGGTGGCCAACGGGCTGCTTAGTTTCGTCATGAAACGCACCATACTCGCTTGCGTTCTATGATGCAACTAACTAGACTGGACTGATGGAACGCAAGAGCTTCGTTGGCATGGACTGCTCGGTCGCTCAGTGCCTAGAAGTGATTGGCGAGTGGTGGACCATGCTCGTCGTGCGTGATTGCTTCATGGGGGTGACCCGATTCGAAGATTTTCAGCGTCGCCTTGGAATCTCCCGCAATATCCTGCATTCGCGCTTGACCACACTGGTGGACGCCGGGATACTCAAACGGGTGCCGTATTCGCTGCACCCACCGCGCGACGACTACAAATTGACCGCGAAAGGTCTGGACCTCTGGCCGATTCTCACGGCGATGCGCCAGTGGGGTGATCAGTACGCGGCACCCGACGGAGCGCCGGTCACCCTCACGCACGCCTCGTGTGGCGAACATGCTCACGCGGTCATGGTCTGTGACCACTGTGGTGAGCGGCTCGAACCCCGAGACGTGAGACTCAACCTGAGGGCCAATCCGATGCCGGGCCCGTCTTTGCGTGAGCACACCGTCACCGCTTCGCGCGCGTAGCTGTTGTACCTTCCGGTCAGGTAGTTCGCCGCACCGTAGGTCTCGGGGTGGACACGCCTGTATCGTCAAGTTGTCAGTGAAGACAACGTCGACAGAAGGCGGGATCGAATGGCGCAGCCAAAAGTGGGGAGACGTTCGCTTTCGCGCGGACTGACGTTCGGACTAGCCCTCGCGGGCGCATTGCTGATCACTGGCGTGGGTGTCGCCGGTGCGTCGAGCCACAGTGCCAAGGCGGTCGTGCTATCGACGCGACAGTCCTCGACCTACGGCACGATCCTGGTGAGCGGTAACACGCTCTATTCACTGTCGCCGAGTAGCACGGCTTGTGCGGCGACGTGCTTGAAGTACTGGCCCGAACTCACGTTGCCCAAGGGCGTCAACGCTGCCACCGCGGGTAAGGGTGTCGCGGCGGCGAAGATCGGTGTCGTGCACCGCGCGGGAGGTGTTCGTCAGGTCACCTACGAAGGTAAGCCCCTCTATTACTTCTCCGGTGACACGAAGCCCGGTGAAGTGAAGGGCAACGTCACTGACACCTGGGGCAAGTGGCAATCGATCGTGCTTTCGAGCAAGGGTGCAGGTTCAGGCCCCACGACGACCACGACGAGTTCGGGTGGCGCGACGACGACCACGACGAGTCCCGGGGGTGGGGGCGTCGGATTCTGATGCGACTCACCTGGTCGATCGGAGGCTCGTGACGTCGTCGTTCGTTTCGTTGTCGCGCTCGCGAAAGGTTGGGCGGGTCCGTGAACCGGTTCTGGCGCGCACGTCTCCGACGGCGAAACACTCTCGAAAGTCCTTCTATTTGCCGGCGTTTTCCATCGTCGCCGTCGCGGTAACGCTCATTGGCATTGGTTGGTCGAGCAAGTGGGGCGGTTCGAGCTTCTCCCAGTCCATGACGAGTTTGCGGGTGGTGGTGGTGGGACCCGCGACCCTCATCGTCCTTGGTGCGTTCTTGGTCATCGAGCGACTTCGTCCGGCCCAGCGCAGGTCCTACTTCGCCCGCGGCTATCGACAAGACGTCCTGTTTACGCTCTTGAACCNNTCGGGACCGCTTTGGCGCTCTCGTTCTCCGAAGTCGCGCGCCACGTGGCGCCGTGGGTCGTCATCCCTCGCACCAGCGTCGTGCCCAAATGGGTCGTGATCGCCCTGATCATGATCGCCATGGACGCTTGCAACTGGTTCGCCCATCTGGCCAACCATCGCGTGCGCGTGCTCTGGCGTTTCCACGAGCTTCACCATTCCCAAGAGGACATGAGTGTGCTCACGGTGTTTCGCACCCATCCACTGATCCACGTTTCTTATCTATTGGCGTTGGTACCGGGCATCGTGCTACTCGCCAACGGCGCGGTGCCCACGGCGATGCTCGTGCTCTACGCGGCCGTGGTCGCCTTCGAGCACTCCAACACCAATTTTGGTTTCGGCCCGCTCGAGCGAATCTTCGTGAGTCCTAACTACCACCGGATCCATCACCGTCTCGAAGGACGCCAGGACGTGAATCTTGGTTTCGCGTTGACACTATGGGATCAACTCTTCCATCGAGCGGTGTTCCCCACTGAACACACCATTTGCATGGCCACCGGCCTACCCGGTCGGCCCCTCGCTGTCGAACAAGCGGGCGAGAGGCCCCATCACCTGCGTGTCTTCGTGGCCCAACTGGTGGGACCGTTCCGTCCGCTAGGGGAGGGGTCCGAGCACGTCGTGACCTCGTCGGTCGCGGGCACGACGCGACGAGAGGATGAGGAGACGGTCGCGTGGTGAACGGCGCGTCGTCGCGGTCTGCTCGAACGTCGAGAGCCGTCAGGGCGCTGGTGGCGCCCAATGCCCCGCTGGTCCTTCGTGACGTCGCCCTCGTGGTGGTTCGGGGGATACTCGCGTGGATCTTCATCTATTACGGGGCCGGCAAACTCTTCGGGGCGTTCCACGGGCCCGGGATCCATCAGACGTCCATCTTCTTTTCGACCGTCGCACACCTGCATCCGGGGGGACTCTTCGCGGTCCTGGGTGGCGTCATCGAACTCGGTGGCGGCATCGTGATGATCCTCGGGCTCGGCACACGACTCGCCGGCCTGGCCCTGACCGGCGACATGGTGATGGCCATGATCACCGTCACGTGGGCGCACGGCATCAACTCGCAGTCGCTCAACCCGGGTTACGAACTCAATCTGGCCCTGGGGGCATTGGCCCTGGTCGTCGTACTGCTCGGCCCGGGTCGATTCAGCCTCGACGCGCTGCTCGCGCGCGGGTTTGCCGTGCGCCCGCGTCGAGGCGAGAGTGAAGCGCCCGATTTACTCGATCGCTGAGCCGTCATCGGCAGCGTTGACTCGTTGTTGGCCGCCAGCACTCGTGGGGTCTCTGGAGCAAGGTCGACTCGAAACGACGGGCCAGCCACCTTCGAGGCGAAGGTCAGTCCGCTAGAAGTGAACCGAAGTCGACGTCGCTGGTCGCCACCGTTCCAGCCGTGCGCCCTGGCGCGTCCTGGTACGTCCAGTACATGTTCGTGTGCGATATCACCTTGTCGGGCGTGGGAGCGCCCCACTGCGTGGCGTCCTCAGTCGTGTGCGCGTCACTGACCAGCAGTGCGTCGTATCCCCTGACGAANNCCCACGCCGAGGTCGGCGAGGACGCTCTCGAGTTCGGTGTCTTCGAAGGAGTCGCCGTAGTGCTTCTCGACGAGTGCTTCGCGGGGATCTGGGTGCAACTCGTCGGCGAGGCGCCACCGGTCGCTGCCCCGTTCTAGTTGTTCGTCCGAGTGCTGGATCCAGACGAGCGCCACGTGCTCGGCTCGCGCCTTGTCCACGAGGGCGTTGATGTTCGCGAGCACCTTGTCGCGCTCGAAGGCGTTCTCCACGACGCCCCGTTGGACGTCGATCACCAGTAGTGCGGTGTTCGGGCGATTCTTCAACGTGGTCACGCTGCCCCCTACTCTTCGCGGCTTCTTGCATTGGAGTGTAGGTCCAAACGCTGGTTCGATGGCCGGATCGCGAGGCGACGGTCACGTTCGAGGCGCCGACGACGCTGGTCGTGGGGCAGGGGGCCGTAGCGGTCAACTGCTACCCTCCGGTACGTGCGGCTCCACTGGTACCACCGAAGGGAGGCATGACGAGCACTTCTAAGAATGACGATGACGTCTTTGGACGCGCACTCTTGGACTGGGCTAAGGGGGGCACCACGTGTGAGGTACTCGAGCGCGAGGACGGCTTCGCCCAGCTGGGCGCGGGACCCGAGGTGTACCTCGCGAAGTTCAGAGACTGGCCCGTCGCCGAGCGCGCGTCGGTCCGTTTGATGCGAGGTCGTGTCCTGGACGTCGGCTGCGGCGCGGGCCGAGTGGCCCTGGACTTGCAGCGTCGCGGTCGAGAGGTGGTCGCACTGGACACGTCACCCTTGGCGGTGCGAGNNACCATTGGCGGTGCGAGCCGCCACGATTCGAGGAGTGAAGGAGGTCTGGCGTTCGTCTCTCGAAGACCTCGGGCCCACGCTCGCCGACTTCGACTCGCTCGTGCTCTTTGGCAACAATTTCGGGATATTCGGCACACCCCGTCGTGCGCGACGTGTCCTGAGCGCACTCTTGGCCCAGACGAAACCCAGCGCCCGCATCTTTGTCGAAAGCACGAGCGCGTACTTCGGTGGGGCACCGGGCTTTGATCGCACGTACTATCGGCGCAACAAAGCAAACGGGACGGCGCCCGGTCAGGGGAGATTCCGCTTCCGTTACGAGGACTTGCGAGGTCCCTGGTTCGATTGGCTCTACGTCTCGCCCGGCGAGATGAATGAAATCCTGCGCGACACCGGTTGGCATCAGCGCCAGGTCTTCAAGGCCGCGTTGAACGAGCCCTACGTGGCGGTGTTGGAGAAAGTGGACTAGCCGCTTCGAAGCGGTTCTTCTTTTGAAGTGGTCGGCCGCGGCTTGACGTCGCCGGCGTCGACGTCCTATTAACCTATTAATAGGGCNNGTGGTAGGCCGCGGCTTGACATCGCCGACGACGACGGCCTATTAATAGGGCTCAGTTAGGGAATCACACGTCGCGAAGACCAGTCATCGCCCTCGCCAGAGGGGATCAGCTTTCCAGGCGCACCGTAAGGACGATATCGACGTAGTCGCCACCGTCAAGGTCTTCGCTCTGGCGCACCGCCGCCTTGAGGGGCACGAGGTACGCGCCGTCTTTGGGGAACAATGAGGTCTCAAACGTGGTGTCGCCGAGTTCGACGCGTACGGGAATGACGCCCCAGCCGTAGGTGGCGAGTGCCGAGACGGCCTGGATCTGCGCGCTCTCCTCTTCGGGTACCGCGACGAAGAAGAACGGCGCCGGGCCTCGCCATTCAAATATCGTTCCGCCAAAGGCCAGCCGCATCATCGCAACGTAGCAAAACGGCGTCGGCATCCAACCGTGGTGCGTCGGCGATGCCCAGACGGACCAAGGCGTCGGTGACTCAGTACGGGACTACATTGTCTTCATGCCAGTCAATGGAGAGTACGAGGCAAGTCCGTCGGAGTGGGTGCGCGATCAAGTCACTGCCTACGAGGAATCACACGGCACGCGCGCGAACACGTTGCGCGATACCGGTCTGCCGATCATCATCGTCACGACCCGCGGCAATCGAAGCGGCAAAGTGCGTAAGACCCCCGTCATGCGGGTGCTGCACGAGGGCGCGTACGCGCTGGTCGCTTCCAAGGGCGGTGCGCCCACGCACCCGGTCTGGTACTACAACTTGGTCGAACACCCCGATGAAGTGGCCATCCAAGATGGACCCGAACCTTTCGACGTCGTCGTACGCCAGGTGAGTGGTGACGAGCGAGCGATCTGGTGGGAGCGGGCCGTCGCGGCGTATCCCCCTTACGGCGACTACCAGCAGAAGACCGAGCGTGAAATCCCGGTGTTCGTCGCGACACCCGAGTAACGGCGCGATACCGTCGTCACAGAAGGGTCCCAAGCGCCGGGCGGCCTGCGAGTACGCCGCGCAATACGCTTGACCAGTGAGGATGAACGAATGGGTGGGGGCCCTCAAGGAGCGCAACTTTCGCCTGTTCTTTCTGGGTCAGACGGCCTCGCAGATCGGTACCGGAATGGCGCCGGTCGCCATTGCTTTCGCGGTTCTAAAACACGGGACCGCGAGCGACGTCGGATTCGTGTCGGCCGCGGGCTTGGTGCCCGTAGTGATTTTGATCCTCGTCGGGGGCGTGATCGCCGATCGTTTCAGTCGACGAGTCGTCATGTTGACCTCCGACGTCCTGCGCACCCTGGCCGAACTCGGTCTGGGAGTATGGATTCTCCTGGCGTCGCCACCGCTCTGGGGTTTCATGGCCCTCGCCGCCGTGGTGGGGATCGGTTCGGCGTTCTTCAACCCGGCTCTCACGGGCCTCGTCCCCCAGGTCGTCTCCGAAGCGAAACTGCTACAGGCGAACGCGCTTAACAGCTTGTCCGGTTCGATCGCCGGGATCATCGGGCCCGCCGTGGCGGGCATCATCATCGCTGTCTCGAGCCCGGGTTGGGCCGTTCTCGTCGACGGCTTAACCTACGTCGTCAGCGTGGTGAGCCTGTACTTGATCACGATCGAATGGGTGGCGAGTGAGACCGTCGAGACGTTCCTCGTGCAGTTGCGCGGGGGTTGGACTGAGTTCTGGTCGCGTACGTGGCTCTGGGTCATCGTCGTCGAGTTCTCTTGCGTCAACGTGTTGATCTTCGCCCCCATTTTCGTGCTCGGCCCGGTCATCGCGAAGCAGTCGCTCGGTGGCGCACCGGCCTGGGGCTTCATCCTCGCGCTCGAGGGCGCCGGCGCCGTGCTCGGGGGCATGGTCATGCTGCGTTGGAATCCGGTGAGGCCCCTGCTCGTCGCGACGATCGTCACGGTCGGTTGGGTCTGGCCGCTCCTCGCTCTGGCGTTTCGGGCCCCCGTGCTCGTGATAGCGGCCGGCGGGTTCGTCGCCGGGGTGGGTCTGACGATCTTTGGCACGCTGTGGACGACGACGATGCAGCGCGAGATCGCACCCGAAGTCCTTTCTCGGGTCAGCGCCTACGACTGGTTTNNCGTTGGTCTTCTTGCCCATCGGCATGGCGATCGTCGGGCCCATCGCGGCCGCCTGCGGCGTCACCGCGACCATCGTCGGAGCGGCAATTCTTCTGACTGCCCTCGTTGGCGTGACGTTGCTGGTACCGGGGGTGACCAGAATGCGCGCGCCGGCCGTGGTGGTGTGAAGCGTCGGTCACTTCGATCGCGACCGTGGTCGGTGCTCGCTCCTGCTCAGGATGGGTACTCGAGGTCGCACGCGAGGTGAGGCTGCTCGCACTCAGCGCGAGGGACCGCTCTTGATTCGTAACTGGATACCTCGAGCGACGACCACCGTGGCTGCGACGATGTTGAGGATCACCGCCGCCGCCAGGGGATAGAGGACCGACGCCACGCCGGCCAAGTAGAGCACGAGCAAGGTAAGCAGTATCGCGCAAATCACCATTTGCGAGGTACGAAAGAGGCGCCAGGTGGGATCATTCCAGTACGGCCACCGCGTCGACGCATTCTGCTTCACGACGTAGGCTCCCGCCCGTCCCTGGAAAGGACTTACGCGTCTCATCGTACTCGGGTCCCTTCGAGTGTCGATCACTTCGTTTGAAAAGTACTCGGAAGACGACCGTTGGTCGTTGCTCCAAACTCGCTCGACTGCGCAGCTCCGACGTCGGACGCGGTTTATCGAACGCAGGCGGTCGTGCTAGTACTGTGTCGACATGATCCGAGACGACGCGCCAGGCCCTCAAAAGTCGAAGACGCCCATTGAATCATTCCTGGCGCAACCGGCCTTGCGAGCCGAGGAGGATTCGCCCAGGCCCGTTGTCGCTTCACAGGAGACTGCTCAGTTCTCGGGAAACACTTTGCAGCGGTTTCGTCATCGTGTCACCTCATTCATGTTCGAAAAGCAACCCGGTCGCTCTTCGTCGATCGCGCCTCGGACCCCCGAGGGGAAGCGAACGAAGATCTTTCCGTTCAACGGGAACGGGCGAGGCCGGTGATCGTGCTCGTAATGAGTTGCCGCAGCGTCGTCAAGGGCACTTGATGCGAAGACTTTGAGCTGATCGATGGCGGTAAGTTTGCTACCGCCGTCACATCGGTGGTCTGACGTTGTTCTTTTGGTCGACGCCGGTGACGCTATCAGTTGCCATGATGCCTCGATCGTCGCCCGTGGCGTCCTCGTCGTGAGCTCCGTAGGCCAAAAGAGCCAAGAAGTACGACACGCCACCGACGCTCGCGATGACGTCCTCCTGCCAATACGTCTTGTTGGCGGCGACCATGATCAGGGCGATGACGAAGGTGACTCCGAACATGACAATCATCGCGAAACGTGAGGCCTTCATCACGACGTGGCGCTGGCGTTCGTCTTCGCGCTGGCCGTAGATCGCCCCGATGTCGCTCTTGGTCCCTGTCAGCAGGTAGTAGCCGACCGCGAAGAGCACGACGACGACTTCAGTCGCGATTGCGTCGCTCCAGCGATGGCCGATTCGCACGGCGACCGCTATCGTTGTGCCGACCGCCAAGGTGGACAATGGCGCAATCAGCCGGGCGTGCTTGTTCTTCATATTCATGCTTCTGCCTCCTCTGAGGGGTCGAACATTGTTTCCACGGGAACTTCGAAATAGTGCGCGATCCGAAAGGCCAGGGGCAGCGACGGGGAGTATCGACCATTTTCTATGGCGATGATCGTCTGGCGCGAGACGCCCAGTCCCTCGGCCAGATCCGCCTGGGATAACTCTCGTATGCGCCGGTACTCTCGGACTTCATTCTTCATGATGTAAAGTGTACTTGACATTTGTTCGGGTGTCAAGGAAACTTTACATTCTTCNNAGCGGATCGCTGGTGTTTCTTGGCCATGGCTCAAGGACTGGGTCGTGACGAGCGGTTATGACTTAGATCCCGTCACCAAGCGTTCGCGGTTCATCATGCGCGCGACGATGCGTATCGCTCGCACGTCGATGGCGAGGAGGACCAAGGCGAAGATGAGCGCCACTGACAACGTGGGATGGATGACGCCCACCGCGAGAATCAAGATCAGAATCACCGGCGGGATGCTGGCCAAGGTACCCAACTGTTGGGCGACGCGGATCTCAGTCGCCCTCACCGATACCGCCATGCCCACCGCAATCGACCAACTCGCGAGCAAGGGCGCCAGTACGATCAGCGCGACGAGTAAGGCTCCCTGGGTGAAGATGGCTGATGACACGACCGACTTCGCGAACAGCTCGGTCGCGAGGAGAAATAGCGCGTAGATACCGTAGGTGAGGGCCATCGTCGGAATGAGGACGGCCGCTCCTTTACCCGCGATGAACTCGCGCTGGCTGATGGGCGTGGTGAGCAGTGGCTCGAGCGTTCCCTGTTCACGTTCGCCCACGACGGTAAAGGCTGCCAGCATGTTGGGCATAACGCTCGGGATCAGGAGCAGGTAGAGAATAGGGAGCAGGACGTACGTCTTGGCACCGGTCACCACCGAAGTAGAAGGTACGACGAAAATTGACACCACGGGCTCGATGAGAAATAGGAAGGGCAAGATGACCATCGTGACCACGATCGAACGCTTGCGCCGGTAATCGCGCATCTCTTTTTTCACCACCGCCGAGAATCGTGCGTAGTTGAAATTCTTCATAACTGCTTACCCCCACGATCTTCGTTGACCAGTGCGAGATAGACGTCTTCGAGTGAGTGTTCGTTCTCACCAATCGCGAGTACGTCCGCTCCCGCGCCGACGAGGCCCCGGGCGACTTGCGGAGCTGCCTGCGCTATGTCGGCGACAGCAAGTTCGTAACGCCCTGGTTCGTTCGAGTGCCAGTCGCTGACAGATGTGATGGCGCCAAAGACTCCGCCAGGGTCCTTCAACGGTAGAAGGGTACGGACAATGAGCGTGCTGTGAAAGAGTTGAGCGCGTAGATCGGCGGGACTGCCCACGGTACGAAGGGTCGTGTTGAGGATGGCCACCCGGTCGCAGAGTTTCTCTGCCTCGTCGAGTCGATGCGTGGTGAGGAAAATGGTCACACCCCTCTCGCGCAGTGCGCTGATGAGTGTGAGCACTTCGAGTGCCGCGACCGGGTCGAGACCCGATGTCGGTTCGTCAAGGAACATGACCTCGGGGTCGCTCATCAAGGTGCGCGCGAGGCCGACGCGCTGACGAAGGCCCTTGGACAGGCCACCACATAGATCGTGGGCCCGATCGGCGAGATTTACGGCGGCCAGGGCGTCGTGGATGCGCGACTCGGGCTGGCGCAGTCCAAAGAGGGCGGCGAAGTACTCAAGGTTCTCGGTCACCGTCAGACGGGAATAGAGTCCGGGGGCTTCGGGCATGATGGCGATTCGCTGGCGGATCTCGACGCCGTTCTCGTCACTGAGCGGGATGCCCGCGACAATCGCCGAACCCGAGGTCGGTGCGATGAGTGTCCCGAGGGTGCGCACGGTAGTGGTCTTACCCGCGCCGTTGGGCCCAAGGAATCCGAAGACCTCGCCGCGCGCGACTTCGAAGGACACGTCCGAGAACGCGGTTCGATCGCCAAAGCGCTTGGTCAGGTGGCTGACGACGAGGGCCGGTTCATCCGGGGCGTGCGAAACCGGCGCCGCAGTGCTGGC
>DKEO01000011.1:0-13391 GCA_002452255.1 Ferrimicrobium sp. UBA6820 | reverse complement strand
AGACTGCTTTGATCAGCAGCGGGTAACCAATGGAGTCGCCGAGGCCCGCGACGGCTTCAACATCGTCGACTTCGACGGCCGGGGCAACGGGCACGCCGGCCGCCACCGCAACTTTCCGTGCGCTGCTCTTGTCACCGACGGCTCGCAGCGTCTCTGGTCGAGGACCCGCGAAGGCGATGTTCTCGATCTCGAGCAACTCGGCCAGCTCGGGCTGCTCGCTCAAGAAACCGTAGCCCGGGTGCACGACGCTCGCCCCGGCCTGCAGTGCGGCGGTCGCGATCAATTCAGGGCGCAAGTATGACTGGGCGGCCGACGCCGGACCGATCACGATGACGCGGTCGGCGAGATAGCGCACGACCGAGAGATCGTGGCTGATGAACACCATGGTGAGACCGAGCCTGGCGCGCAGTTCCCTGAGCAGCAGCAGGATATGCGCCTGCGTCGACACGTCGAGGCNNAAAGTATGACTCGGCGGCCGACGCCGGACCGATCACGATGACGCGGTCAGCGAGTCGGGCGGCCGGCGAGTCAGCGTCGGCCGTGCTCGCGGCGAGAACGGGACTGGCCCCGATACGCCGCGCCGCCGCGATGATGCGCACCGCGATTTCGCCTCGGTTGGCCACCAGCACAACGGGTGGCGCACCAGAGTTCGCGTTGCCCTTCTCAATCATTGCGAACTGGCTTCAGCGACGACGGCGAGGGCCTGACCGTACTCGACCTGCTCGTGGTCTTTCACCAGAAAACTCGTGAGCGTGCCGTTCACGCCGGCGCTCACCGGGTTCATCATCTTCATGACCTCGACGATGCCGATGGTCGTGTCGGCATCGACGCTCGCGCCAAGTTCGACGAACGGCGGCGCCCCCGGCGAGGGGCTGCGATAGAAGACGCCGATCATGGGCGACGCGATGATCGTTCCCGACGGCTCGGGCGAGGTCGTCGCCGGCGTTGTACTCGCGCGCGAAGGAACGGGAGCGGGAGCAGTCAAGGGTCCGGAACGCGACAGTTGCACCGAGACATCGCCGTAGGTGACGGACGCCGAGTCGTAGGAACCCGAGTCCAGTTGGGCGACCAGGTCGAGCAGGTGCTGCCAACTGGGTGTGGCGTCGTCGGTCACTTGTCATTTCCCTTCGAGGCCTGCGAGAGGAAGCCGAGCAGGTTGGTGGTGGCCGACGCCGTGTTCTTACCCTTCTCCTCTTTGCGTTTCTTCCAGTTCGTTTCCGGTCGGGCTTGCAGCAACATCACTTGGGAGGTGCCGTCGACGTTGTGCTCCAACGCCCACTCGATGTCCTGAGGACAGCCGTAATGCTTCTCGACCTGGAGTCCGATCTCGGCCAGTTGCACGAGTTCCGCTTCGGTCAGGCAAGGGATCTCACGGCGCGACTCCTCGACGTCGCGAAAGAGCACGCCGACGCCGCTCGGATCTGGCACGTACTCGTGCGCCTTCGAGGCGACTCGGCTGCTGGTGAGCGCCGGACCGATCTTGCTCAGCCAGTATTCGTCGGGCGTCACCTCACCCGAGACCACGGCCTGGCCGAGGCCCCAGCTGGCGTTGATGGCAATGAGTGAGCGGTCACCGGTGCGCGGACTGACCGTGAAGGTGACCCCCGCGACGTCAGCGTGGGCCATCAACTGCACGGCCACCGAGATCTTGGATGCCTCCGTCGCCTCGGTCACGCTGAGGCCCGAGCGGTAGGCAATGGCCTGGGGGGTGTACAGGCTCGCCCAGCATTCGCGCACCTTCGCGATGACCTCGTCGGCCCCGACGACCCAGAGGTACGTTTCCTGCTGGCCCGCAAAACTCGCGGCGTCGCCGTCCTCGTCGGTCGAAGAGGAGCGAACCGCGACCGGAGTCCGATCCGGATCGCCTGTTCCGCGTCGCCGGGCCGTCTCGCGCGAGAGTTCGAGGTAGGCCTCGCGGATCTGCTGTTCAATCGCGGGCGCCAATTCTCGTTCCAGGATCAGAGCGACCGCTTCGTCGTGGGCCCGTTGCAATGCGGCGTTGTTCGAGGCGTCGGCACCCATGACGATGCCGAGCAGCCGCTGACGCAGATCACCGGTGTCGCGGAAGTCCTCGTACGCGTCCACCGTGACGGCGAAGCCGGCTGGTACGGGCAGGCCGGCTTGGACCATCTCGCCGAGACTCGCACACTTGCCACCCACCAAGGAGCGGTCGCTCGAGGACAACTCCTCGAATTTCTTGGTGTAGTTGGCCATGGCGTTTCTCTGAGGATCAGTTTCCGTCGAGGATGGTCACGGTGCCAGCGTTGCCGTCGACGCGGATCAACTGACCGGTCTTGATCGTGGACGTACCGAAACCAGTGCCGACGACCGCGGGCAGGCCGTATTCACGCGAAACAATGGCCGCGTGGCACATGATGCCGCCGATGTCGCTCACCGCTCCGCGGATACGACCGAAGACGGGCGTCCAACTCGGGCTGGTGACCGGTGCGACGAGGATCTCGCCCTCCTGGACGGTGTCCAGTTGATCCGGTCGCAACACCACGCGGGCGAGACCTTCGGCGACTCCGGGAGAACCAGCGAATCCGGTCAGGGTGTTGGTGCTGCTGTCGCCGTTCTGAGCGGCCAGCCAGCGTTCGACGGTCTCGGGGGTGATTCCCCAGAGCATGATGGTGAGCGGTTCGTTGATCTCGTCGGGAACCGGCCCGAGTGCCGGAGGCGGGGACCATTCCATCAACGCCGAGTAGATCTCCTTGCGGCGAGCAATGATCCCTGGCCAGTAGTGGCCGCCCTGCGGTGTACCGCCAGCAGCCCACGCCATCTGAAGGTCAACGATCGCCTCCTCGACCTCGGCGCGCCGCAGGAAGAAGATGTCCTCGACGTCGTCCCAGAATCCCCACGTCTGCAACAGCTGGCTGAACTCGCGGGCCTTGTTCCAGAAGTTGGTGAGGAACCAGTGCTCGACGTAGAAGTTGTGGTTCTCCACGTAAGGGAACACGGTACGGCTCAAGCCGAGCACTTCGTCGAAAGCGCCGACGTCGTCGCCGTCGAGTAACGAGCGGTAGTGCGCGACGAGTTCGTCACGTTCCGCCTGAAGTTTTTCGATCGGCCGGGTGAGCTCGTCGCCGGTGCGCAGGCGCGCGATGTAGTCACCGATCGCCTGTATCGGCAGGGACAGGTCGTCGATCCAGCTGCGGTGCGAGTGGTACATTCCCGAGCCGTACGAGAAGTAGAACCACGGGTCCTTGCTCGCTTCAAGTGCGGCGAGCCATTCGCGGCCGGCGTCGGTTCCACCCAGTCCGCTGTTCAGGTCGGCCTCGCTGGTCGCGGCGGCCACGATGTCGCCGACGCCCAGTTTTTCCGCCTTGCGGGCCAACTCGCGTAACTCGTCGTCCGGGCGAAAGAGCAACACGTCGATGCCACTCACCATGCGCGAGATCGTCTGGTCATCGATTTCGGGGAAGTGCTCCTTGCATAAGGTGAGGAATTGCAAGTACGCCGCGTAGCCCAGGTTCAGGAACTCCGAGTGCAGAGTCCAGATCTGGTCGCCGTATTCCAGTAGTCGGTGGTAGGAAGCGAGCAACTGGTTGCCCTGGGAGGGGCCTCGGTCCTTCAGGACGCGTTCTATCGGCTCGAATTCAGACAGCGGCGGAACCTCGAGGTCGTGCACCGCGCGAATCGCGACGGTGATGCGTGTCACCCACTCTTCGTAGAGGGCGTCCCAATTCTGGAAGTAGTAGCCGGCGCGCTTACCGAACTCGACCGCGCGCAGGGCCTGCTCCTCGGGGTCGGGACTCGGAATGGCGCTCATGTAGGTGTAGCCATTGATGATGCGCACGTCGAGGCCCTTGGCCGGAGGCAGGGCAAAGACACGGGTATTGGTGACGCCGGTGCCCATGAAGGCGCCGTCGATCGTCAACTGGTCGAAGGGGTAGGACACCTCTGGATAGTGCAATGAATTGCGGAACCAGGTCTTAGCGGAGTCTTCTGCCCGGCGGCTCTGGAGGAACCGGTTGTGGTAGGCGTACATCTCTTCCCAACCTTCGGCGCCGGCGGGCGTCTTGAGAGTGTAGGGATCGGGGAAGCTGCGCTGTTCGGGAGTGCGAGACTTTGGCGAGGAGTTCGTGGCGCCGTCTCGTGCATTATCCGTCGTAGTCATGAGTGCTCCTTTTCGTCCACGGGGGTCCGTGGGGTGGCCCAATTGTAAGCATCCGCGTCACGCAATGCCAGTATTCTTTTCATTGAATGAAAAGAAATTCTGAGTAAGTCCTAAGAAGTCCGGGGTTTCTAAGGTAATCTGGACTAGTTTTCCATTCCTCGCAAAGTAATTTCGAGCTGACACAACATTATGGAAGCGAGCGACGATGGCGATATCCACCACGAGGGCACCCGGTACGTCGGCGACCGGGCGCATCTCCCCTGCGCTGGTGGCTGTCGCTCGCACCCACCCAAGCATGACTTCTACGCGTTTCTCGCGCCACGGCGATCTGGTGCGTCCTCACGACACGCACCCGTGTGCGACCATCGCGTCGAACGCTGGCGATCTCGCAGCGGGGACCAGGGCGTGACCGAGGAACTTTACAAGAATCACGCGAAGTCCGTCATCGCGCGTGCACTGGCTGTCGTCGGCGCGTTCGACGTCGAGCATCCGCTCCTCACGCTGAGCCAGCTGGCCCGTCGCGCCGGTTTGCCGGTCGCCACCGTGTACCGGCTCGCCGGTGAGCTTGAGGACGGCCGCTTCCTCGATCGCGACGGTACCGGACGCTACGGCTTGGGCGTGCGCTTGTGGGAGATGGGTCTACTCACGCCAATTCACGGCGGATTGCGCGAGACGGCGATGCCCTTCCTGCTCAATCTGCATTACGAGTGCGGCGAAACCGTGCAGCTGGCGGTCTGTGAGGGAACCGACGCGATCTACATCGAGAAGTTGACCTCCGAGGTGTCCGTGCCGGTGAAGAGCCGGGTTGGTGCACACATCCCCCTGCACGCCACCGGCGTCGGCAAAGCCCTCCTGGCATTCAGCCCCGACTCTTTCATTGACGCGATTCTCACCATGCCCCTAAAGGCGTACACCCCGTCGACGCTGACCGAGCGCCGGGCGCTATCGCGAAATCTGAAACAGATCGTTCAGCGCGGGTACGCCCAAAGCGACGCGGAGTATCAGCTCGGCGCCACCTCGATTGCCGCACCGGTGATGGTCAGCGGCATGGTCAAGGCCGCGATCGGCATCGTCAACTATTCCGCACGCGACGATCTGAGCCAGTACGTTCCCGCGCTGCTGCGGGCCACGAACGGTCTGGCACGCAGACTCGAGGACGTTGAGGGGACTGCTTATCCGAGTCTCAGCGGACTTGACTAGCGGCGAGGAGAAGGTCCCAGCAGGCGCTCGGGTCTAGAGCGTATTGAGGTCCACGTAGTTGCGTGACAAGACCGTCGCCGCTTCGCGCGACTGCGTGGCCTGTCGGAGCCGAGCGTGCTGTACCCCATTTTCGAAGCCGTCGTCATAGTTCGGGTGCAACATCTGGGTCATGTAATTCGAGAACTCCTCGGCCCTCCAGACTCGCTCAAGACACGTCGCGGAGTACGCGTCCAGCAGCCGCTCATCTCTCGTGGAATAGAACGAGCGCAGCGCTTCGGTCAAGACGCGCACGTCGGCCAGTGCGAGGTTCATACCCTTGGCTCCCGTCGGCGGCACGATGTGCGCGGCGTCACCCGCCAGGAAGAGTCGGCCGTACCGCATGGGTTCAACCACGATGCTGCGCATCGCGGTGATACCACGATCGATGATCGGTCCGCGATTCACCTTGGAGCCCTCGTCGGTGGAAAGACGCACGGCGAGCTCGTTCCAGATCCGGTCGTCGGACCATTGCTCCAAGGTGTCATCGGGGCGCACTCCCAGGTACAAGCGACTGAGGGTGGGTGAACGCATCGAGTACAACACGAACCCCTCTTCGTGGCGTCCGTAGATCAACTCCTCGGTCGCTGGTGGGGCCTCGGCGAGGATGCCCAGCCACGAGAACGGGTAGACGCGTTCATAGCGACGAAGGACGTCACTCGGTATCGCGCGATTCGACGCTCCGAAGGATCCATCGCACCCCGCGATGAAGTCAGCGTGCACGCGAAGCGCTTCGCCAGCATTGGTGGCATCAACGTAGGGAGTGTTGGTGTTGACGTCCTCAATGGACGTGACCTCGGCGTCGAAGTACAGCGGCCCACCCTGGGCGAGACGAAGATCGATGAGATCCTTGACGACCTCTTGTTGTCCGTAGACGGTGTACGCACGTCCGTCGGCCAGTTCGCTGAGTGGAATTCGATGCACTTGGTTGTCGTAGCGCAACTCGATGCCGTGGTGCACGAGCCCTTCGCGGCGCATTCGCTCACCCGCGCCCACTTCTTCGAGCAGGTTGGCGATCCCGAACTCAATGACCCCCGCGCGAACTCGCTTCTCGACGTACTCACGATTGCGATGCTCGAGTACCACGTTGTCGATTCCCTCGAGCGAGAGCATGTGGCCGAGCAGCAAGCCCGCGGGCCCCGCCCCCACGATGGCGACCTGCGTACGAACTTCTCTCATGTCGTTTCCCACACTTTCAGCCGACTCACGTCCCCGGGGTCGGGCTAAATACCGCTTTCCACACTTTATCTTGTAGTGTACTGTTCAGTTAATTACACCCCAAGTCCCAAGGGCGCGGGGCCGAACAGAAACGACCGCAGGGGGAAGAGTTATGGCAGTGGTAGTGACGAACACCATTCGTACCCCCCTCGAACTGGTGGACCAATTGGGCCAGTTCGGCGTCGCCACAATTCACGAGGCACAAGGGCGAACGGGTCTTCTCGGCTCGCACCTTCGTCCGATCTTCCGACCCGTACGCATCGCCGGCAACGCTCTCACGTGCGAAGTGGCGCCGGGCGATAATTGGTCCATCCACGTCGCCGTCGAACAAGCCCAGAGTGGTGACGTTTTGGTCGTGGCGCCCACGAGTCCCTGTGATGACGGTTACTTTGGCGAACTGCTCGCCACCAGCGTGCGCGCGCACGGCGTGCGCGCTTTGATCATCGACGCGGGCGTGCGCGACGTCGCCGAGCTGACCTCGATGGGTTTTCCCGTCTGGTCCAAGACCATCTGTGCCCAAGGGACCGTCAAGGAGACGTTGGGTAACGTGCAGGTGCCCATCGTGTGCGCGGGCGCGTACGTGCGCCCGGGTGACGTGATCGTCGCGGACGACGACGGTGTCGTCGTGGTGCGTCAAGCGAACGTCGAACGCGTCATCGCCGCGAGCACCTTGCGCGAGAGCAACGAACAAGAGAAGCGCTCTCGCCTGGCTTCGGGCGAACTCGGCCTCGACATCTACGCCATGCGCGACCGACTGCGCGAACGGGGTCTGCGATACGGCGAGGCCGAACCCGAGTGAGCNNCGCAGACGGCCATCTCGGCCTCGTTGCTGCGGGGAGGCACCTCCAAGGGGTTGTACTTCCTCGCCGACGACCTTCCCTCTGACGTTGCGACGCGCGACCGCGTCTTGCTCGCCGCCATGGGTTCACCCGACGTGCGCGAGATCGATGGCGTCGGCGGCGGACATCCACTCACGTCCAAGGTCGCGGTCGTACGCCGGTCGTCGCGAACCGACGCGGACGTGGACTATCTCTTCTTGCAGGTCTGGCCGGACCGCGCCGAGGTCTCGGACAATCAAAATTGTGGCAACCTCCTAGCCGGCGTGGGACCGTTCGCCCTCGAACGGGGCCTCGTCGAGGCGACCGGCGACGTCACGGCGGTGCGTATCTGGATGGAGAACACCGAGAGTCTTGCGGTCGCCCACGTCCAGACACCTCGCGGGCAGGTCCGCTACGACGGTGAGGCGCGCATCGACGGGGTGCCGGGGTTCGCCGCCCCCATCCCCATTGATTTCCTCGACATCGCGGGATCCACCTGCGGCAGTCTGTTGCCCACCGGCCACGTTGTCGACGTCGTCGACGGCGTGGCGCTCACCTGTATCGACAACGGCATGCCCGTCGTGTGCCTTCGCGCGAGCGACGTAGGTCTGAGCGGCTACGAGGACCCCTTGACCATTGAAGCGAACGCCGACGTCTGCGCCCGAGTCGAGTCGCTTCGACTGGCCGCGGGCGCGATGATGAACTTGGGCGACGTGACTTCCAAGACGGTACCCAAGATGAGCCTGCTCGCCAAGGCCGAGCACGGCGGACTGCTCACGACTCGCACCTTCATACCCAAGCGCGTGCACGAGTCCATTGGCGTCTTCGGTGCGGTGTCGGTCGCCACCGCCTGTCTCTTGCCCGGCTCGGTGGCGAATGATCTCTGCGGACTCGTGAGCACTACCGGCGAGACGACGTTGCAGATCGAGCATCCGTCGGGCTACTTCGACATCACGATGAACATTCGCACCAACGGCGGCGACGTCGAGGTCACCTCCGCGGCCCTGTTGCGAACCGCTCGTCTACTCATGCAAGGTCAGGTCCTGGTGCCGCGCTCGGTATGGAGTCCCGATGATCATTGACTGTCACGGTCACTACACCACCGCTCCCGAGCAACACACGCTGTGGCGAGGAGCCCAGGTGGCCGCGTTCAAAGCCGGCGAACCCTTTCCTTCGTACCCGGTGATCTCGGACGACGAGATTATCGACACGATTGAGAAGAACCAGTTGCGCCTGCTCCAAGAGCGCGGCGCGGACATGACCATCTTCTCGCCACGAGCTTCGGCGATGGAACACCACGTCGGCGACGAACACGTGAGTCTGGCCTGGTCCAGGGCCTGTAACGACCTGATCGCTCGGGTGGTCTCGCTCTTTCCCGAGACGTTCGTCGGCGTCTGTCAACTCCCCCAATCCCCCGGCGTACCCGTGGGGCACTCGATTGGCGAGTTGCGACGGTGCGTGGAGGAACTCGGATTCGTCGGGCTGAACCTCAGTCCAGATCCGAGCGGGGGCCACTGGGACAGCCTTCCGCTCACCGACGCGTCCTGGTTTCCGATCTACGAAGCCATGGTCGAACTTGAGGTGCCCGCCATGATCCACGTCTCGAGTAGTTGCAACGTCAACTTCCACGCAACGGGCGCGCACTACATGAACGCCGATACGACGGCGTTCATGCAACTCCTCCAGGGCGACCTCTTTGGTAAATACCCAGAACTTCGTTTCGTGATCCCTCACGGGGGCGGTGCGGTTCCCTACCACTGGGGTCGATACCGAGGTCTCGCGGACATGCTCGACAAGCCCGACCTCGCCACTCACCTCATGGGTAACGTCTATTTCGACACTTGCGTCTACCACCAAGCGGGTATCGACCTTCTCTTTAAGGTCATCGACATCGACAACATCCTGTTCGGCTCGGAAATGGTGGGCGCGGTACGCGGCATCGACCGGACCACCGGTCATTACTTCGACGACACCAAACGCTACGTCGACGCCCTTGGTCTCAGTGCCGAGGACCGAGAGAAGGTCTATTCCAAGAACGCGCGGCGGGTCTATCCCCGACTTGATCAACTGCTCGTGCGACAAGGTCGATGACGATGACGACGTTCGTGGTCGACCGTGACTGGCTCTGCTTCGACCCTAGCCCCTCGACGCCGACGTTCGCCCTCCCGCCCGGAGCCGTCGACGCCCACTGTCACGTCTTTGGTCCAGGTGACGAGTTCCCGTTCGCGCCCGAGCGCAAGTACACGCCCTGTGACGCCGGCAAGGATCAGTTGTTCGCCCTGCGCGACCACCTGGGTTTCGCTCGAAACGTCATTGTCCAGGCCACGTGTCACGGTGCCAATAACGACGCCATGGTCGACGCGCTTCGCGCGTCCGGCGGGCGGGCCCGGGGCGTCGCGACGATTGAACCCACGGCGAGTGACGACTTGCTCAGTGAGCTCCACGAAGCGGGTGTTCGAGGCGTGAGGTTCAATTACGTGCGCCGTCTGGTCGATCCCGAGGACGACGGGTACTACCAACGGATCGTCGAGAAGATCGCCCCCTTGGGTTGGCACGTCGTCGTCTACTTCGAGGCCCGCGACCTCGCTGAGAAGTGGTCGCTCTTCACGTCGTTTCCCACGACCCTCGTGGTCGACCACCTGGGGCGACCCGACGTCTCGAAGCCCGTGGATGGTGAAGAGTTTGATCTCTTCGTGCGATTCATGCAGGAGAACCCGAACGTCTGGTCCAAGGTGACGTGTCCCGAACGCTTGAGCGAGAACGGGCCCGAGGGGTTTGCCGACACCGTGCCCTTCTACCAACGAATCATTGGAGCATTCCCGGACCGAGTGCTCTGGGGCACGGACTGGCCTCACCCGAATCTCAAGTCCTTCATGCCCGACGACGGGAGGCTGGTGGACTTCATACCGCGCATCGCCACGACCCCGCAGGCTCAGCGCAAGTTGCTCGTCGACAACCCCATGCGCCTCTACTGGAAGGATGAACACCATGGTTGACAACGCTGAGTTCGACGATATTCCGGGTACCACGGTCTTCACCGCGCAACGTTCACACCAAGGCTTTCACCTCAACCAGTTCTGCATGAGCCTCAAGGTCGCTTCGAACCGCGAACGCTTCAAAGGCGATGAACGCACTTACTTGGACGAGTGGCCCATGACCGAAGCCCAGAAACAAGCGGTGCTCGCTCGCGACTACAACGCGATGATCGCATTGGGGGGGAACATCTATTTCCTCGCCAAGATTTTCGCGACGGACGGCCAGAGCTTTCAGAGCGCCGCCGCTTCGATGTCGGGCATGTCCGTCGAGGACTACGCGGCGATGATGCTCCACGGAGGTCGTTCACCCGACGGCGTGCGCTCCAAGCGAGACGGGAGCTAGCGATGGCACGAATCACGGCTGGGGTCACCACCAGTCACGTGCCCGCCATCGGCGCTGCGTTCGACCGTGGTGAGGACCAGAGTGACTACTGGGCCCCCCTCTTCGCGGGCTACGAATGGTCCAAGAAATGGATCGCCGCCGAAAGACCCGACGTGATCGTTCTGGTCTACAACGACCACGCCACCGCGTTCTCGCTCGAATGCATACCCACCTTCGCCATAGGGTGTGCCGACGAATTTCCCGTCGCCGATGAGGGATTCGGCCGACGACCCGTGCCCGACGTCATCGGACACTCCGAACTGGCGTGCCACATCGCCCAATCACTCATCCTCGATGAGTTNNCCGCGCCCCGTGCCCCTGGTGCATGGCCACCCGGCCCTCGCCTGGCATCTGGCGCAGTCCCTCATCCTCGATGAGTTCGACATGACCATCATGAACCAGATGGAGGTCGACCACGGCCTGACCGTGCCGCTCTCGCTCATGTTCGGTCGCGTCGACGCCTGGCCCGTGCGTGTCGTACCGATCGCCGTGAACGTCGTGCAGTATCCACCACCGACCGGGGAACGGTGCTTCAAACTGGGTCAGGCCATTCGCCGAGCGGTGCAAACGTTCGACGAAGACCTCAACGTGCAGGTCTGGGGCACCGGCGGCATGAGTCACCAACTGCAGGGCCCCCGGGCGGGTCTGATCAACCAGCCCTTCGACCAGGCCTTCCTCGAGAAGATGAACACGGATCCCTCGTCGCTGCGCGCCATCAGCCACCTCGAGTACGTGCGCGAAGCAGGCTCCGAAGGCATCGAACTGGTCATGTGGTTGATCATGCGCGGCGCCCTGCACGCGAACTGCCAGGAATTGCACCGTTTTTATCACGTACCCGCCTCGAATACCGCCGTGGGTCACTTGATCCTCGAATCACCCCAGGACGACGGTTCATGAGAATCGCCGTCGCCGGCGCGGGAGCCTTCGGCATCAAGCACCTCGACGCCCTGGCGCGCATCGACGGGGTCGAAGTGACCGCGGTCATCAGCCGCACCCTGGACCAGGCGCAAAATGTCGCCAAGAAATACGGTGCGGCCCTCGCCTCGACCGAGCTCGACGACGCGCTGGGATCCGACGACGTCGACGCCGTCATCCTTTGCACGCCCACGCAACTGCACGCCGGACAGACCATCGCCGCGCTGCGAGCGGGCAAGCACGTCCAAGTGGAGATACCCCTCGCGGACTCCCTCGACGACGCCAATGAAGTAGCCCGCGTGGCCGCCGAGAGCGATCTGGTGTGCATGGTGGGACACACCCGACGGTTCAATCCCTCACACCAGTGGGTGCATCAACTCATCGTGACGGGCGATCTCACCATCCAACAGATGAACGTCCAAACGTATTTCTTTCGCCGAAGCAACATGAACGCGCTGGGCCAGCCACGCAGTTGGGTGGACAACCTGTTGTGGCACCACGCGGCCCACACGGTCGATTTGTTTTCCTACCAGTGTGGCGAACCGATCACGAAAGCGAACGTGCTCGCCGGACCGGTGCACCCCGAACTGGGAATCCCCATGGACATGTCCATCCAATTGCGCAGCGCCTCTGGGCAGCTTTGCACCCTGTCGCTGAGCTTTAACAACGACGGGCCACTCGGCACGTTCTTTCGCTACATCTGCGATCACGGCACCTACGTCGCACGCTACGACGAGCTGGTGACCGGTAACGACGAGCCGGTCGACGTGACCGGCGTGGCGGTATCCATGGACGGCATCGAGCTGCAGGATCGAGAGTTCGTGCGAGCAATAGTCGAACACGACGAACCGAACGCGTCGATACGCTCGGTCATCGATTGCTACCGGGTCCTTGGCGATCTGCAGGAGCAACTCGACCAGGCCGCGCCACGCCACCACTGACCACTCACGAAGAGCGAGCGTCAGACCTTTCTGGGTGTCGTGAGGTAATCGACCACGACGTCGCCGATCATGTCGCGATAGGTCGACCTTCGTTCGGGTTCGACCAAGTTCCGACCGAAACTCGCGGCGAAGGTGTAGCGATTGTTGATGCGAAAGAAGCAGAATGAACTGATCAACATGTGCACGTCCAAAGCGTCGATCTCGCGGACGAAGACGCCTTCGTCACGCCCGCGCTCGAGCACGTTCTCGAGCATCTTGATGATGGGACGGTCCAGGCCGGGAAAACCGCTCGCGGCGGTGACGAACTGGGCGCGCTGGACGTTTTCTTGACTGATCAGTCGACTGAAGTCGGGATTCGCCTCGTGGCGGTCGAACGTTAACTGCGCCAGCGTGCGAATAGCGGTCACCGGATCGAGGTGCTCGACGTCGACATTGGCCTCGGTCACACGAATGTCCTCATACGCCCTTTCCAGGGCCGCCAAGTAAAGTCGCTCCTTCGATCCGAAGTAGTAGTAAATCATCCGCTTGGTGGTTCGGGTCTGGTTCGCGATCTCGTCGACGCGCGCTCCCGCGAATCCCCGTTCGGCGAATTCCTGGGTTGAGACTTCGAGAATTTCTTCCTTCGTCCGTCCGGGATCACGTAGGCGCCGTTCGAGAGCCGGTGGATCCTTCTCGTCTAGGGTCATGCGACTCCTCTGGTGTATGCGCCTCGGACTGCTCTTTATTTCC
>DKEO01000023.1:0-14280 GCA_002452255.1 Ferrimicrobium sp. UBA6820 | reverse complement strand
AGGTCGCTCACCTCACTTCGTTTGAACAAGCACTACTTGACGCTGCGCGAGCGCGTGCGTCACTCGATTCCCCGTCTACCCGGTGGCCGGGCCGCCTACCTGGGTATCGACGGCTTTACGTCAGTAGTACGTGAGATGGTCACGCCNNCACGTCCTCACCGAGAAGGGTCGCGGCTACGCGCCCGCGACCAACGACAACTTGAAGATGCACGACTATAAGTTGCCGCCGCGACTCAACGAGGAAGAGGTCGCGCCACAGTCCTTCACCCAAGCCTTTTCAGACTCTCTGGTGGCGCTGGCGAGCGCCGACGACCGGATCGTCGCCATCACGGCCGCGATGGCGGGACCCACCGGGCTGCTGGGATTCCAAGAGCGTTTCCCCAGTCGTTTCTTTGACGTGGGCATCGCCGAACAGCACGCGGTGACCGCGGCCGCGGGCATGGCGATGGGAGGGCTCAAGCCCGTCGTCGCGATCTACTCGACGTTCTTCTCGCGCGCCTTCGACCAGGCACACCTCGACGTGGGACTACTCAATCTTCCGGTCCTGTTCATCTTCGACCGCGCCGGCATCACCGGCGACGATGGTCCAAGTCACCACGGCGTCCTCGACATCGCGCTCTGTCTGGCAATTCCCAATATGACGATATTCGCCCCCTCGAGCGCCGAAGAGATCCCCGAGATGATGGCGACCGCGTTATCCATGTCTAGTCCGACGGCGATTCGCTTCCCCAAGACTCTGCCCCAGCCCTTCGATCACAAAATCGGCGAAGGCCTCAAGGCTCGTCTGGTCGAACGAGGCGACGGTTCACTGTGCGTGCTCGCCGTGGGCAAGATGGCGCCGAACAGTCTTCGCGCGCTCGAACTCATGGGTGTCGAGCGCTCGCGCGTCACTCTCTACGACGTACGCGTGCTGCCACCCGATCCGGACATGATCGACGACGCGCTCAACCACGACCGCATCATCACGGTCGAGGACGGTACTCGCCACGGCGGCGCGGGCACCTTGATGGTGTCGGCGACCCGAAGCCGCGCCCAGGAGTTCGATCGACCCTTTCCCTCCACCAGAATCCTCGGCGTGCCACGCGCCTTCCTCGAGCACCATCGGCCCGACGCCCTGCTCGCCGAGATCGGACTCGACCCCGAAGGGCTCGCCGGCGCATTCTCGAGGTTGTTGAACGACAAGCCGGAATTCCCGCGCGTGATTCCCGAGGCACCGCAGCCCCGCTTCTCCTAGGAGCGTGCAACCTTTCCGGCACACTCGCCGGTACTGTGCAGAGATGGCCTACGAGGTGAACAAGTCCGACGAGGAGTGGCGCGAGCAGCTCTCGCCAGAAAGCTACGCGGTCCTTCGACGAGCCGCCACCGAAGCGCCGTTCACCGGCTCACTGCTGCACGTGGACGCGAACGGCGTCTTCACCTGCGCGGGTTGTGGTCAGCATCTCTTCACGAGCGAGCAGAAGTTCGACTCCGGCTGCGGCTGGCCCAGCTTTGACGCGTGCGAGCCAGGAACCGTGCTCGAGCGCACCGACCGGTCCCTATTTCGCACGCGCACCGAGATCCTCTGTTCGAGGTGCGGCGGACACCTGGGCCACGTCTTTGATGATGGACCGACTCCGACGGGTCTGCGCTACTGCGTCAATTCACTCGCGCTCGAATTCGACGAGCAACAGTAACCAAATCGCCCTAGACGTCGAGGAAACGACGGATCGCGATGGCCGATCCGACCGACCCGATCACCACGCCCACGATCAACACCACGGCGTTCGTGCCGAGTAGCGCACTGGTATCGAGTTGGAACTCGTTGTGCAGCGGATACCAGGTGTGCAGTGCGGTCACGGCCAAGATCGCCACGACCGAACCCAGCAGTCCCTGGATGAAGCCTTCGGTGATGTAGGGGATGCGGATGAACCAGTTGGTCGCCCCGACGAGCTTCATCACCGACACTTCACGACGGCGCGAGAAGATCGCCATGCGGATCGTGTTGAGGATCAGTACTGTCGCCGACAAGAGCAACACTCCCGCCAGGGCCAGGAATACGATCTGGATGATCCGAATGGCGTGGTTCATCTCTCGGATCTGTTGTTCGGGCGCGGTCACGCTATAGACACCGGGTTGGGCGGAAAAGGTGGACTGCACGACGAAGGCGTTCGAAGGAACCGTCGGCACGCAGCGGAACGAGGAGGGAACTTCTGAGGCCGTGAGCACCGAGGATTCTGACTGAGGCAACAGCTTGATGGCTTCTTGGAAGTCCTGTTGTTGGGTGTAGTAGACGCAGCTCTTGACGATCGGCAGGTCCGCGAGCTGGCTCTGCACACTCGAGATCTCGTTCTGGGACGCCGCTGGCTCCATCCAGATGGTGACGCGTGTCCCCTGCTGCCACTGCGCCGACGCCTGGGCGGCGCTCTGTTTGAGCAGCAGCGCCGAACCGACCAGCGAGAGCGACACGGCAACCGTGAGTACGGCGGCGATGGTCATCATGCGATTGCGCCACAGGTTGCCCAGAGTCTCTTTCATGGCGTAGCGGAGGTACACGCGCACTAGAGGACCGCTCCCTCGTCAACGCCGTAGACGCCGCGAACCTGGTCGCGGATCATTTCACCTCGGTCGAGCTCGATCACTCGACGACGCATGCGGTCCACCAGGGCCTTGTCGTGGGTCGCCATGACGACGGTGGTGCCGGTGCGATTGATTCGCTCGAGCAACGCCATGATCGACTCGGAGTTGGCGGGGTCGAGGTTCCCGGTGGGTTCGTCGGCCAGCAGGATCAGTGGACGATTCACGAACGCCCGCGCGACGGCGACGCGCTGTTGCTCGCCGCCCGAGAGTTCACTGGGCAAGTTGCGCGACTTGTCGGTCAGGCCCACCAATTCGAGGATCTGGGGCACCTGGCTGTCAACGGTCGAACGCGGTCGGCCGATCACTTCGAGGGCGAAGGCGACGTTCTCAAAGACGGTCTTGTTGGGCAACAACCGGAAATCCTGGAAGACACAGCCAATATTGCGTCGAAGGTAGGGAACGCGCCACTTTGGAAGTTCGCCAATGTCACGACCGGCTTCGAGGATTCGTCCCTGGTCGGGCAGCTCCTCGCGCAAAAGAAGACGCAAGAACGTGGTCTTTCCCGAGCCTGAGGCACCCACCAGAAAGACGAATTCACCCTTGTCGATATTGAGTGAAATGTCGACCAACGCCGGGGTGCCGTTCTTATACGTCTTAGAGACGCCTTCGAAACGAATCACGCATTTACCCCTTTAATTTTCGTTGGAATCAGCGAACACGCCGATCTAGGCATTCTTCATTCTAGTTTGGTCATCGCGGGCGCTCGCGCCACGAAATCCCCCAGTTCCAAGGGTTCTGAACTTCTTAAGTTCGAAAACGTTGGCGGCGAAGTTCGGCCTCCATGAACGCGTCAAGATCGCCGTCGAGCACCGCGTCGACGTTGCCGGTCTCGTACTCCGTGCGGTGGTCTTTGACGAGTTGATACGGCGCTTGGACGTAACTGCGAATCTGCGATCCCCAGGCGTTGTCGCCACGGTTGCCGCTGAGCGCGTCCATCTCGGCCTGTCGCTCGGCGCGAGCGCGCTCGGACAACTTCGCTTCGAGGATCTGCATCGCGCGCGCGCGGTTCTGGTGCTGGCTACGTTCGTTCTGGCAACTGACCACGATGTTCGTGGGTAGGTGCGTGATGCGAATCGCCGAATCGGTCTTGTTCACGTGCTGGCCCCCCGCACCCGACGAGCGGTAGGTATCGACGCGCAGGTCCTTTTCGTCGATCTCGACCTCGCCCGCGTCGTCATTGAGCAGTGGCGTCACCTCGAGGCTCGCGAAACTCGTCTGACGACGCGCCTGGGAGTCGAAGGGGCTAATCCGAACGAGACGATGCACGCCGCGCTCGGCCGAAAGCCAGCCGTACGCGAAACGGCCCTTCACGATGAACGTGGCCGAGAGCAGACCCGCCTCCTGACCCTCGGTGACCTCGTCGAATTCGACCCCGAATCTTCGGCGTTCGGCCCATCGTGAGTACATGCGAAGCAGCATCTCGGTCCAGTCCTGGGCGTCGGTGCCGCCCGCGCCCGCGTGCAGTTCGACGATGGCGTCGTTCTGGTCGTACTGGCCGCTCAAGAGGCTCTGGGTCTCGAGGGCCGCCACCTCGTGCTCGAGCTTTTCGACACTTTGGGCCAACTCGTCGAGCAGCGACCAGTCCGCTTCCCCACCGGCGAGAGCCTCGCGAGCGAACTCGGCCAGCACCACACAGTCGTCGAGCTCGCGACGAAGTCCGTCGAAGAGTTCGAGATCGTTGTTGAGTCGGCCAAGTTCGGTCGTGACCTCGCGCGCTCGATCCTGGTCGTTCCACAAGTCCGGGTCGGCGACCTCGATGCTCAGCACGTCGCGGCGTTCGCGGCTCTGGTCGATCTTCAAGTACTCCTTGGCGGCACTCCAGCGCCCTTCGAGTTCTACGAGGGCAGCGTGGGCGTCGCGAAGGGCGTTTTCCGCCTTAGGGTCGGCCATGGCACTGCTTGAACTTCCGGCCCGAACCGCACCAACACGGATCGTTTCGACCGATCTTGTCACCCTGCTTCGGAGTGGGTTTTGCGGTGGTCTTGGCTGTCGTCTGGTGCGAAGGAAGTTCCGTCCCGCCCGGAGCGACCTGCTCGGCGTTCGTCGAGGCGCGTTCGAGACCCTCGTCGCCGGTCGCGGGTTCGAACTGCGCTTCGACGTGGGTGATGTAGCGCACGTAGTCGCTGTCGACCGCTTCGAGCAGGTGCTCGAACATGAGGTATCCCTCTTTTTGCCACGCGGTCAGTGGATCGGTGTTGGCGATCTGACGCAGGTGGATACCGTCGCGCAGGTAGTCCATGTCCGATAGGTTCTCGCGCCAACGCTGATCGAGGATCTGGAGCATGACGTCACGCTCGATGTCCTTGGCGGTATCGACGCCACCGGGGTATTCTTCACACTTCTTCTCGTACAGACCCACGGCCTCGTCGACGATGACCGCGATCACGTCGTCAATGTCTTCGAAAGAGCTCAGGGCTTCGACGTTCAACGTGGTCGGTGAGTAGATCTGCAACTCGGTGAGCAGTCCCGCGAGGTCCCACTCCTCGGAGAACGAACCCTCCAACCGCTCCTCGACGAAATTGGTGAGTACCTCTTCGATGAGCACGATCGTGGCGTCGTGGATGTCCTCGCCGTCGAGGACCTGTTGGCGACGGGCGTAGATGACCTTGCGCTGCTCGTTCATCACTTCGTCGTACTTGAGGACGTCCTTGCGAATTTCGGCGTTGCGGCCCTCGACGGTGTTCTGGGCTCGTTCAATGGCCCGTGAGACCATCTTCGCCTCGATTGCTTCGTTCTCGGGCATGGCACGATCCATGACCCACGACACGGCACCCGTGGCGAAGAGACGCAACAAGTCGTCCTCCAGCGAGAGGAAGAAGCGGCTCTCGCCAGGGTCACCTTGTCGGCCGGAACGTCCACGCAACTGGTTGTCGATTCGGCGAGATTCGTGGCGCTCTGAACCGAGTACGTAAAGACCACCAAGTTCGCGGACCTTGTCGCCCTCCGCGTCACAGATGGGCTTGAACTTCGCGAAGGCCACTTGATACGCCGCGTCGTACTCTTCGGTCCCGGGCGTGAGGCCCCGACCCAGCGCTTCACGATTCGCGAGTCCTTCGGCGTTGCCGCCAAGGATGACGTCGACACCTCGACCAGCCATGTTCGTCGCGACCGTTATCGCGTGCAACGCACCCGCTTGGGCGACGATCTCGGCCTCGCGGAAGTGTTGCTTGGCGTTCAGGACCTCGTGGGGAACGCCGGCCTTTTCCAGCTCGCGCGACAGCAACTCTGACTTCTCGACCGACGCAGTACCCAAGAGCACCGGCTGACCCTTGTCGTAGCGCTCACGAACCTCGTCGACGATGGACTTGAACTTTGCGGCCTCGGTCTTGTAGATCAAGTCCGGTTCGTCAAGACGAATATTCGGTCGGTGCGTCGGGATCGGCACCACCGACAATGAATAGGTGCTACCGAACTCGCCAGCCTCGGTCTCGGCGGTGCCGGTCATACCGGCGAGCTTCTCGTAGAGACGGAAGTAGTTCTGCAGGGTGACCGTGGCCCAGGTGTGGTTCTCCTCTTGGATCCGCACACGCTCCTTGGCCTCGACCGCCTGGTGCAGGCCGTCGGACCAGCGTCGCCCATCGAGGGTGCGACCGGTGAACTCGTCGACGATCTTCACGACGCCACCGTCGACGAGGTAGTCCTTGTCGCGGTGAAACAGTTCCTTGGCGCGCAGCGCTTGACCGAGTTGGTGGACGTAATTGGTCGCGACGGCGTCGTAAAGGTTGGCGACGCCCAGGAGCTTCTCGACTTTCTCGATCCCCGCTTCGGTGGGCACGACGGTCTTCTTCTCCTCGTCGACCTCGTAGTCGGTGTCGCGGGTGAGCGATCGGACGATCGAGGCGAACTGGTAGTAGAGCTTGGTGACGTCCGCGGCCGGACCCGAGATGATGAGCGGCGTGCGCGCCTCGTCGANNTCGAACTTCATGTTGTCGCGCAGGTAGTCGAAACCGAACTCAGTGTTCGTGCCGTAGGTCACGTCGCTCTGATACGCCTCGCGCTTCTGATCGAATTCGGGCAGGTCGGGGCCGACCCGACCGACGCTGAGTCCAAGGAAACGGTGCAACGCTCCCATCCAGTTCGCGTCGCGCGTCGCCAGGTAGTCGTTCACCGTCACCACGTGCACGCCATTTCCCTCTAACGCGTTCAAGTAGACCGGTAACGTTGAGACCAGCGTCTTTCCTTCACCGGTCTTCATTTCGGCGATCCATCCGAAGTGCAGCGCCATGCCACCCATCAACTGTTCGTCGTAGTGCCGCTGGCCGAGTACGCGAGTGGCGCCTTCGCGCACGACCGCGAAAGCCTCGAACAAGAGGTCATCAAGCGTCTCGCCGTTGGCGAGACGGGTTCGGAACTCCTCGGTCTTGGCCCGAAGTTGCTCGTCGCTGAGCGCGGCCATCTCGTCGGCGAGGGCGTTGACGGGCGCGACCAGCTCGGCGAGCTGGCGGACCCGCTTGCCTTCTCCTGCCTTTAGGACTTTCTGAAACAAACTCATGGTGTGTAACCCTACCGGTCGTAATCGAACTTTTTAGGGGCTGCGGGTGCTGACCTGGTCTTTGACCCCACACTTGCCTGCAGCGGTGTCCGTGCGCACCGCCAGCAGCACGAGGCTCTCCGGCGACGACGTCGCACACTTCACCGGCGCTCGCGACGACCACGTTGATCGCCCCGAGGCAGGACTTACTTCTAAACCGCGCCATGCTCGGTGTCCATAAGACGCCTTACGTGGGTCGTTTAGCCCGCGGCTGGCATCGACTTTCAACCACAGACCACCCGCAGCCCTAGGAGCATCCTAGGCGTTCGACCTATTTATTGGTAACGGCCGTGAGATCAGGCGCGCCCGGTGATCAGGACCACGCAGAGCCGTAAGCCGAGCACCAGGGTCGCCACCGGAGCGAGAAGTCGTCGAAACCCTTTGGCGGTCTGCCATTCGAAGCGCATCGCACTTCGGTGGTGGGCAATGAGCATGGCCCTCGACTCGCGACTGCGCGAAAGACCCTCAACGTGGGTCACCGTCGCCTCGTGAACTGCGCCAACCGCCATACCCGCTTCTCGCACCTGCCAACACAAGGCCATGTCCTCGGCGAACATGAAGTAGCGCTCGTCGAATCCCCCCACGCTCTCAAAGACGTCGCGGCGCACCATGAAACACGCACCCGAGACCCAGTCCACCGTGCCGTCGGCCCTCGCCGACCGGTATCGACGCGTGGCGGGATTCGTCGCCCACAGCGGCGAGAGCAAGGCGTGCAATCCCGCGAGCCAAAAGTTGGGAAACACCCGCTGGGACGGATACACGGTGCCGTCGGGCCGAAGGATCTGTGGACCCACGAGGCCAACGTCCGCGCGTGCGTCTAAGAACGCCATCATGCGCGCGACGGCGTTCTCGTGTACGACCACGTCAGGATTGGAGACCAACACGTACTCGAGTCGCGAGCTCGCGGCGACCCCCCGATTGACGCCGCGACCGTAGCCCAGGTTCAATCTCGGCGCGACGAGCACGACGTCGCGCTGCGCCAGCGCGGGCGGCGTGGACCCCTCCTCACCGTTTTCCACTACGACGACGTCGGTGACGCCGTTGGCGTGCAAGGAGTCAATACACGCCGCCAAGGCCTGCCCGGCGTGATAGTCGACCACGACCGCCGAGACGCGCGACCCAACGGTCCCCGCGTTCATACCCGCACCCTCTGGTCGCGGTCGCGTAGCAATCGAGCGACGCCGTCTTGCCACGAGGGCAATGGCGCCCAGCTTCGGTTCCACTTCGAAGTATCAAGGTCACTTCGCGCGGGTCGGGTCGCCGCGGGCGCAGGTACGAGTTCGCTGGTGAGAATCGGCGTGGCGAAGTCATCGCCCCGGCCGAGGACTTCGCCCGCGTACCGCGCGACCTCGAACCAACTCGTCGTACCCGTATTGGCCACGTGCCAGTAGCCGCCTGGACGTTCGCGCGCCAGAGTCACCAAGGCCCGCGCCATGTCGCTGGCCAGCGTGACGGTACCGACCTGGTCGTTGACGAAGCGCACCGTCTCGCCACTCGTGGCCCGGTCGGCGATCACGTGCAGCACATTCTTGGCGCGCACGCCCATGACCCACGAAGCGCGCACGATGGTGTCGTCGCTGGCGCACAGCAACTCGCCCGCCCTCTTTGATGCCCCGTACACGTTGAGGGGATTGGTCTGGTCGTCCTCGACATAGCCACTGCCCTTGGTACCGTCAAACACGTAATCGGTCGAGATCGTGATGAGGTGCGCGCCCACGTCGTGGGCCGCGAGCGACATGGTCTCGGTCGCTTGTGCGTTCACCGCGAAACAGGTTTCTCGATCGCTCTCGGCCCGATCTACTTGAGTGTAGGCAGCCAAATGCACGATCACGTCGGGGCGCGTCGTCGCAACCCCACGACGCACGACATCAGAATTCGTCACGTCGAGTTCGTCACGCGTGAGAGCGAAAACGGCGAATTCGTCATCTCGCACGGGCCTCGTGTCGGGTTGGAACAGGGCGTCCGCGCCGGGCGGCGCGAGCGCCCGCAGGGTGTCGACCAGGTCGACCCCCACCTGACCGGCGGCACCGGTCACGAGTATTCGAGTCGGTCGACTCATTGTCCCTCGGATCGCACGTGCACGACGTCGCCCACGTCAAAGACCTGTTTCGCGCCGTCGACCAGGACGACGAGTCTTCCGTGGTGGTCCACCCCGATCGCTTCGCCCACCGACGTCTCGTCCTGGGTCTGGATCCGCACGGTCTGTCCCAGGGTGACGAGGGAACCTTCGTACTCCTCGCGCAAACGAACCGTGCCCTGCTCGTCCTCGAGCGCTCGCCGACGCCATTCCACCTCTTCGAGCAAGATGTCGAGCAACGCGCGCGGCGTAATGGTCACCCCGGCTTCGGTGAAGATGTTGGTGGCGCGCGCGTCACTCGATGCCGGGGTGGTGAGATTGACACCGATTCCCACCACCACCGCGAGACCTTCGTCGGTCTGTACCACCTCGGCGAGGAGCCCCGCGACTTTCCTATCGCCGACCATCAAGTCGTTCGGCCACTTGAGACCTGGACGCACGCCACTGAGCCGCACCAGGGCCGCGCGCGCGCCCAGCGCCACGCACGCCACCGCCAGATGCAGTTCATCGGCGTCCAACGGTGGGATCAGGAGGATAGAGCACAAGAGCGACGATCCGGGCGCCGCCTCCCAGACCCGATCGAGTCGTCCGCGTCCAGCGGTTTGGAAATCCGCGTAGGCGACCGTCCCTTCGGGGGCGCCGCTGCGTGCCCTGTCAACCAACCACGTGTTCGTCGAATCGATGTGGTCGAAATGCTCTACTCGCCAACTGATGGGGTTCACACCCAAAGATTAGGGTTTAGGAGACTGGTGGTAGAAAAAGACTGTCCCCGTACGGAGGTTGACGTGTTAAAGAAAGTCCTAATCGCTAACCGAGGAGAAATTGCGGTACGGGTCATGCGGACCTGTCGCGAGATGGGGATCAGCACGGTCGCCGTCTACTCGGAGCTCGACCGTGACGCGTTGCACGTGCGACTGGCCGACGAAGCGTACGCGCTCGGGGGCGCCAGCGCGACCGAGAGCTACCTCAACACGCCGGTGATTCTCGACGTCATCCAGCGTTGCGGCGCGGACGCCGTTCACCCTGGCTACGGCTTCTATTCGGAGAACACCGACTTCGCGCGCGCCATCACCGATCTTGGCGTGACGTTCATTGGCCCACCCCCCGAGGCGATCGAGGTGATGGGTGACAAGATCTCGTCACGCCTCGCCGTGGAAAAAGCCGGCGTCGCGGGCGTGCCCGGACGAAGCAAGACCCTCGAGAGTCCCGACGAGATCGTGGCCTTCGGCAACGAGGTGGGTTGGCCGGTGGCAATCAAGGCCGCCTTTGGTGGCGGTGGCAGGGGCATGAAGGTGGTGAACGGCCCCGACGAGGCCGCCGACGCCCTCGAGAGCGCCCAGCGCGAGTCGCTGAACTACTTCGGACGATCCGAGTGCTACTTGGAGAAGTACCTCACCTGGCCTCGCCACATCGAAATGCAGATCCTCGCGGACACCCACGACAACGTGCTGTGGCTCGGCGAGCGCGACTGCTCAGCGCAACGCCGCCACCAAAAACTGGTCGAAGAATCACCGGCCCCCAACTTCCCCGACGACATCCGCCAGGCCATGGGCGAAGCCGCGGTCAAAGTCTCACGGGCGTGTGGTTACGTCAACGCGGGCACCGTCGAGTTCATGTACCAAGAGGGAGAGTTCTTCTTCTTGGAGATGAACACGCGACTGCAGGTCGAACACCCGATCACCGAGTGGGTCACGGGACTTGATCTGGTTGAATGGCAATTACGAATCGCCTCGGGCGAGGAGATCGGCTTCAAACAAGCAGACATCGTCCACCGGGGTCACGCCATCGAAGTGCGCATCAACGCCGAGGACCCCGCGGGCGGACGCTTCTCGCCCTCGCCGGGCACCATCACCCGCTTCGACCAGCCTTCGGGGCCTGGCGTGCGACTGGACGCTGGCTACATGGAGGGCGACGCGGTGTCCCAGTACTACGACAACCTCATCGCCAAGCTCGCGGTGTGGGGTCTGGATCGAGAGAAGGCTCGTCTGCGTCTATTGCGGGCCATCGAAGAGACGGTCATCGAAGGCGTCGCCACCACGTTGCCGGCCGACGTCGTGATTCTGACCAATGAGAAGTTCGTCAACGCGACACACTCGACCAACTGGGTCGAATCTGAACTGGACTTCAGTGAGTTGCCCAGTTACGGTCACGCGCCCGTGTCGGTGGGCGAAGGGACCGTCCGCAAGGACGTCACCGCCGAGGTCAACGGGCGTCGAGTCAACGTCGCGCTGTGGGTGCCCGAGGCGAGTGACGACGTAATCGCGCGCCCCCACTCCACTGCCGCCAAGCCGCGCCGCCAGCACCATTCGGGCGTCGTGGGAAGCGGCTCGGGCACGGTGCGTGTCCCCATGCAGGGCACCATCGTGAAGGTCTCAGTCGAAGTTGGTCAAGAAGTCGAAGCTGGCGAGACGATCGTTATCCTCGAAGCCATGAAGATGGAGAACAACGTCAACGCGGAAAAAGCCGGCGTCGTCAAGAGCGTGAAAGTGCATCCCGGCGACTCGGTGAGTGCCGGTGACGTCGTCGCGGTCATTGAATGAGCGCAGCGGATCAAGCTCGTGACGCGATTCTGGGCGCCCGCGCGAAACTCGTCGATCTAAGTCACTTCGTGCACGCGCACCCCGAACTCGGCTACGAGGAGTTCGAGAGCGCCGAAGCAACCGCCGCGCTCTTGGAGAACGCGGGCTTTTCCCTCGAGCGTGGTATCGCCGGTCTACCCACGGCCTTTCGTGCGACCTACGGATCAGGCAGTCTTCACCTCGTGTTCTGCGCCGAGTACGACGCGTTACCCGACGTCGGTCACGCCTGCGGTCATAACATCATCGCGGCGGCCTCAGTGGGCGCGGGCATCGGCTTGGCCGCAGTCGCGTCGGAACTCGATCTTCGCGTTAGCGTGCTCGGCACACCCTCCGAAGAAGGGGGTGGCGGCAAGATCGACTTGTTGAACGCGGGCGTGTTCGACGACGTGCACGCGGCCATGATGGTCCATCCGTGGCCGACCGAGCGCCTCGAAGCGCAATGCCTGGCGGTGGACCACTTCGACGTCACCTTCATGGGTAAAGACGCTCACGCTTCGGCGGCCCCGTGGGAGGGTCTCAACGCTCTCGACGCCCTGACCATCGCCCAAGTGGCGCTGGCGCTGCTTCGTCAGCAACTCGCGCCGGGCGATCAGTTCCACGGCATTGTCAAGGAAGGCGGATCGGCCGCCAACATCATCCCCAGCCACGTAGTCGGTCGTTTCATGGCGAGGTCGATCACGAGCGAGCGCCTCGCCTCACTACGCGAGCGCGTGAACGCGTGCTTCGAAGCGGGCGCTCTCGCCACGGGCACCATGGTGCGAATCGAGGAACTGGGCAGCGCCTTCTCGCACATGGAATCCGACCCCGACATCCTCGCTCACTATCGCGAAGCCGCGCAGTCACTCGGACGTCGGTTCGACCTCGACGACGTCGGCGAGGCGCGACCAACCATTTCGACGGACATGGCCAACGTCTCACTCGCCGTCCCCTCGATCCATCCGCTGCTCGCCATTCCCACCAACGGCGCCGTGAACCACCAACCCGAATTCACGAGGGCCTGCATCACCGACGCGGCCGACCAGGCGGTGATCGACGGCGCACTGGCGCTCGCCCTCACCGCCATCGGCGTCGCGACCGACGCGAGTCTTCGTCAACGGTTACTCTTGCGCCCATGATCGTCGAACACGCGCTGCTACCCGTCATACCTGGCCAGGAGGACGCCTTCGAGGCGTCGATGCGTCAAGCGCTGCCCATCATCACGTCAGCCCCGAAATGTCACGGGGCCGAGGTACGCCGCCAGATCGAGGACGGTTCGATCTACCTGCTGCTCGTGCAGTGGGAGTCAGTCGAGGCGCACGGCGACTTTCGAGTCTCTGAACTCTTCAGTCAGTGGAAGGCGCTGACCCACCACTTCTACTCGACGCCCGCGGACGTCAAGCACTTCCTCGAACCGCTTCGCTAGTGCGGTTCGTACTCGCCGAACTCAGCGCGTAGAACGTCGGCGACCTCACCCAGGGTCGCCAGTCGTGCGAGCGCGATCTTCATCGGGTACAGCAAGTTCGTCGATCCCTTGGCCGCCGTCGCCAAGTCGGTCAGCGCCGCGCGCACGCCGTCATTGTCACGTCGCGTCTTCAATTCCTTTACCCGCGCCACCTGGCCCTGTTGCTGGAGGACGTCGACGGGAAACACGTCGGCCTTGGTCTTCTCGCTCTCGGCGAACCGATTCACGCCGACCACGACCTTGTCGCCGCGTTCTACCTTTCGCGCGAATTCGTAGGCGGCCGATTCGATCTCGCTCTGCATGTAGTTGGCCTCAATGGCCGCCACCGCGCCACCCATGTCGTCAATGGTCTTGATGTACTGACGGGCTCGTTCTTCGACCTCGTCGGTCAGCGACTCGATGAAGTACGAACCGGCGAGCGGGTCCACCGTGTCGGTGACGCCCGACTCGTAGCCAACGACCTGTTGGGTCCTCAGGGCGAGTTTGGCGGCGTGCTCGGTGGGCAGACCGAGCGCCTCGTCGAAGCCATTGGTGTGCAGACTCTGGGTGCCACCGAGCGCGGCGGCGAGGGCCTGGAGCGTGACGCGCACGATGTTGGTCTCGGGCTGCTGCGCGGTGAGCGTCGAGCCTCCGGTCTGCGTGTGAAAACGAAGCATCATCGACTTGGGGTTCTTCGCCCCAAAGCGGTCGCGCATTATCGAAGCCCAGAGTCGTCGAGCGGCCCGATACTTCGCCACCTCTTCGAACAGGTCGTTGTGCGCGTTGAAGAAGAAACTCAACTGGGGAGCGAATTCGTCCAGGACCAGTCCCGCGTCGAGAGCTGCCTCGACGTAGGCGATCCCGTTGGCGAGCGTGAAGGCGATCTCCTGAACCGCGGTCGAACCGGCTTCTCGGATGTGGTAGCCCGAAATCGAGATCGTGTTCCAGTTCGGGATCTCCTTCTCGCAGTAGGCGAAGGTGTCCACCACGAGTCGCATCGAAGGTCGCGGCGGGTAGATGTACGTGCCGCGCGCCACGTACTCCTTCAAGATGTCGT
>DKEO01000008.1:0-19505 GCA_002452255.1 Ferrimicrobium sp. UBA6820 | reverse complement strand
CGCAGCGAAAAGATCCGCACTTATAACTTCCCGCAGAATCGCGTCACCGATCACCGCATCAACCTGACCAACTACTCCCTGGACGCGGTACTCGCGGGCGACCTCGATCCTTACGTGGACGCACTCTTGGCCGACAAGCGAGCGCGTCAACTGGCTCAGAGTGACGGACGTTAAGCCCCGGCTCGTCGACCAACTCGTCGACGCGGGTCTCGAGCGGCGCGAGGCCCGCTGGATCGTCGAGGAATTCGGCGACGACCCTGACGCCCTTGAGGCTGCGCAGCGCCGCCGACTTGGTGGCGAGCCCCTGCAGTACGTGCTCGGACACTGGCCGTTTCGAACGCTCGACCTGGACCTGGACGAGCGGGTCCTTATACCTAGACCCGAAACCGAGGAACTGGTGGACGTCGCGCTGGGTGAACTCGCGACGAGCAATCTCGCGGCACCTTTGCTGCTCGACGTGGGATGCGGCTCGGGAGCGATTGGCCTGAGCCTGCTCGGCGAACTGGGAAATCGGGGCGTGCACGCATCGCTCGTCGCGGTCGACGAATCACTCGACGCGCTGGCGAACGCGCGGGCGAACGCACGCAAGCACGCTCTTCACGCGGTCACCTTCGTGCATTCGGACTGGTTCAACTCGCTGGACCCCTCGTTCCACGGTCGATTCGATCTCATCGTCGCCAACCCGCCCTACGTGAGCGAGGACGAGTTCGCCGACCTCGATCCGGTCTTGGGTTTCGAGCCCCACGGCGCACTGGTGGCCCCTGACGCCAACGGCGTGGGGGGCTTTTGCGACGTGGCGCGGATAATCCGTGAGGCGCCCGACTGGCTCGGTCTCACCGGGGTGCTCGTGCTCGAGCACGGCGACGCCCAAGGCGACGCGGCACTCGCCGTCGCAAAAGCTGCGGGGTTCCGGGAAAGTCGCGACGTCAAGGACCTCGCGGGCCGCTCGCGCGTACTGGTGGCTCGTCGATGAGCGAGACGCTCGACCTCGAAGAAGCGCTCGCGGCGCTCGAGCGCGGCGAAGTGGTCGCGGTGCCCACCGACACCGTCTACGGTCTAGCGGCATCGCTCGATCACGAGGACGCCATCTCCACGTTGTTCGATTTGAAGCGTCGGCCGCCGTCGGTGCCGACGCCGGTGCTGGCTCATTCCTTAGAACAGATCGAGTCGCTCGACGTGGCGATCGACGAGCGCACGCGTGCCCTCGCGGATGCGTTCTGGCCCGGTGCGCTCACGATTGTCGTGGCGGCGCCCGCTCCTCTCGCCGCCCTCGTGCGAAGTGCCACCGACACGGTGGGATTTCGTATCCCCGACGACGCACTGCTCACACAGCTTCTCCAGCGCAGCGGTCCGCTGGCGGTGACGAGCGCCAACGAACACGGCGAGCAACCTTGCACTAGCGCCGGTGACGTGCTTCTACGGTTCGCCGGACGCGCGGGCTTCGCCGGCGTGCTGGACGACGGCGAACGGCGCGGCGCGGTCTCGACGGTGATCGATCTTTCGAAGTCCGTGTGGGAAGTATTGCGCGAGGGTGCTGTCCCGCTCGAAGTGCTACTCGCGTACTTGGTCTGAAAGGGCACTGCACTGATGCAGTGCGAATGGAGTGCGCACGTCCCGGCCTCTCGACGCCTTGAAGTTTAGGTGGAGTCTTGTTGTTGCCGGGTCGAAACGACTGCTCTTGGTTAGCAAAGAACGCTCGAAGCGATGCTTGACCGTGTTCGCTGCTCGGCACTCGACTCACTTACTTGTTGACACCGCTCTCCGGGTTGCGCAAAGGGCAATCGCAGGGCCCGCGACATAGTTACTGTTCCTTTCGGTGACGTGTAGTCGTCGAGGACAGAGCGTTGGCAGTGGGTCGAGGAAGGAAATGTCGATGCCGAATGATGTGCTGCAAGTACGTCACGTTCGAAGGAGAATAACGACCGACCCGGCTTTGACTTACGAACCAGCGCCTTTTCATGGAACCACCACCATCTTCAAACGCACGCCGCCGTCCAAGGGTGATCCCTTCGAGCGTTTTTGAAAAGGCCGTTGATCCGCGGAATCCTCTCAAGGCTACGAAGTATCAGCTGGCCTCAAATCGTTCTGAGGTAATGGCGCCGTCGACAGTCACGCAATACTCCTGGGCGATTTCAAACGTCTCGTGGGCCAGAACGTGAAAGTCGCTTGCGGACCGCCGTGCACCCCTAGAAGATGAGCACGCCAGCGTGGACGGTGCCGAATAAACCAATGATCTCTTCGGTCTCGGCGCGTTTCATCAAGTCGGGGTCGATGCTGTGACACCAGGTGCGAATACCTTGGTCATTTCGCGCCGCGACAATCAAGCGACGCGCCTCAACGTTGCGTCCGTGACTGACGGTGTAGGTCTCGACGGCGACTTCACCTTCCAAAACGCCGTAGTCGCATGTGGGCAGCGCGTCGACCTCGGCCTGGGCGTCGTGCCACCGGAATCCCTGGGCGGGAGGAGTCTGCGCGTAGGTGCCCCAAGAATGTTTGGTGGCGAACCACCCGAGTCCCGTCACGAGTCCTTGGGATGCAGAATCATTGCGTAATTTGCTCACCATCGTCGCAATGGCGTGCGTCGTGTAGTTGTTGCCGGGACCGCCACCGAAGGTGAGTCCACCAGTGAGCGTCGGTATCCGAACTGGATCGAAGGCGTCGATGCCCAGAACGTCGCACGCGCTTTGGACGACCGTGGGAAAACAACTGTAGAGGTCGATGTACGTGAGGTCCTGTGCTTCGACGCCAAAATCTTGCAACGCTCGCCAGACAGCCCGCATGGCGGGCGAGTCATCGAGGACCGGACGCTCGGAGAGGAACCAGTGGTCGGCGGCGTCTGCTCCACACTGGGGAAAGACCATGCGGTCACGCGCCACGCCGAGCGCGAGAGCGTTCTCGTAGCTCGTCATCACGTAGGCGGCGCCCATGTCGACGGGCAGGTTCGCCGTGAGCAACTTGGTGTAGGGGAAGGACACCATGCGATTGGTAGCACTCGGGGTCGCGATGACTTCGGGCGTGGGTGCCGTGTTGATCCAGGCGAAGGGGTTCGTCGCCGCCACCTGGGCAAAGTTCGACCAGAGTTGACCGAGGCGCTCGCGCTGGGTATTCATGGACCAGCCGAGTCGAGCGCGTCGCGCGTTCTCGAACAGTGGGTACACCTCAAAGGCCGCGTGCAAGCCCTGATCGTATTCCTCTTTGGTCAAGGGGATCCGTTCCGCCTCTACCATCGGTGCCCTGGGGACGTCGTCGTTCTGTTGGGCCCATTCGACCTGGTGGCCCTGGCGACGAGCGAGTGATCGCGCGTACTCGGCTTCAGCCCCGACGACCGCGATCGTGGTCAACTCACCCGCGAGGATTCGTCGCGCGCTCTCGTGCACGAGTTTTTGGGGAAGGGCGCCCCCGGTCGGGGTGAGCCGAGTCGTGACGTCCTTGAGACCCAGGCGTTGGGCGACGAGAAGGGCGGGGTCGTTCGTGTGCCAGGTGAACGAACCGACGGCGACGATCTCCTCGAGCGCTTCGAGCACCGCTCGTTCGGGTCCGGCGTCGCTCGCGGCGCGCGTCAATGCCTCGACCATCAGGTCCAAGGGTTGAGGACGTGTCTCGTAGGGGGCACCCGCTTCGGGATGGTCGGTCACCTGGCCGACGCCGATCAGCACCGGTGTACGGGGGTCTCGTTGCACGTATCGAGTATTACCGAGGCGAGATGCGACAAAAGCGAGCGGTAAGGTGAAGCAATGCGCATCGCCCTTGGCTCTGATCACGCGGGCTACGACCTCAAGGCGCTCCTGGTCTCGACGCTCGAGGGTTGGGAATACGAAGTCCTCGACGTCGGCACGGCCAACGCCACCGATTCGGTGGACTATCCCGACTTCGGCGCCGCGGTGGGTCGCGCCGTGACGGGAGGCAACGCGGACCTGGGCGTGGCGGTCTGTGGCTCGGGCATCGGCATCTCGATCGCCGCCAACAAGGTCCCTGGCGTGCGCGCGGCCCTCGCGCACGACGCCACCTCGGCCCGCCTCGCGCGCGAACACAATCACGCCAACGTGCTGTGCCTCGGCGCCCGGCTCATCGGGGCCCCGGTCGCGGTGGACGCCCTCGAGGCGTGGCTGCGCGCGACCCCGGGCGAGGGCCGTCACCTCGCGCGAATCGCGAAGCTCGCCGAACTCGACGAGCACGCCCAGAATGAAGAAAGGTAAGACGAGTTGAGTCCTTCACCCTTTGACCACTGGATCACCAACGACGAGGAAGTCGCGTCGCTCCTGGCCCAGGAGTGGACCCGTCAAACGACCACGCTGCAACTGATCGCGAGCGAGAACTTCGCCTCACCGGCCGTCATGGCGGCGACTGGATCGGTGCTCACCAATAAGTACGCTGAGGGCTATCCCGGTCGGCGCTACTACGGCGGCAATCAGGTCGTCGACGAGGTGGAGGACCTCGCGCGCCGTCGCCTCACGTCGCTGTTCGGCGCCGATCACGGCAACGTCCAGCCCCACAGTGGGGCCAACGCCAACGTGGCGGTCTACCAGGCCCTGCTCGATCCGGGCGACACGATTCTCGCGATGCGCCTGGACCAGGGCGGGCACCTCACCCACGGTTCACCGGCGTCGATGACGTCCAAGGCGTGGCACTTCGTCTCCTACGGGGTCACCGCGCGCAACGACGACCCCGAGCATCCCGGCGAGATGATCGACTTCAACAACGTGCGCGAACTCGCCCTCGAACACCGACCGAAGTTGATCGTGGCGGGCGCGACGGCGTACTCGCGCCAGATTCATCCGGCGCCCTTTCGCGAGATCGCCGACGAGGTGGGCGCGCTCTTGATGTTCGACTCCGCGCACGTCGCGGGTCTCATCGCGGGCGGGTCGCACCCCAGTCCGGTTCCCTACGCCGACGTGGTCACTTTCACCACGCACAAGACCTTGCGCGGACCGCGCGGGGGCGCGATCCTGTGTCGTGAGGAGTACGCCAAGAAGATCGACTCGGCGGTGTTCCCGGGTCAACAAGGTGGGCCACTCGAACACGCCATCGCCGCCAAGGCCGTGGCGTTCAAGGAGGCGTCACTCACGAGCTTTCCCGCCTACACCGCCCAGATCGTGAAGAACGCCGTCGCCTTTGGTTCGGCCCTGGCGAAGGAAGGCTTTCGCATGGTCTCGGGAGGGACCGAGAACCACATGCTGCTGGTGGACCTGCGCGAGTTCGACGCCGAGCTCACGGGCAAGGAGGCCCAAGAGGTGCTCGACCGGGCGGGCATCACGACCAATCGCAACACCATCCCCGACGACCCGCGAAGCCCCTTCGTCACGTCGGGTCTTCGCCTGGGCACCGCCGCCGAGACGACCGCGGGGCTGAAGGAGGCCGAGTTCGAGGTGGTGGCGTCCTTGATGGCCCAGGCGCTGCGTCGTCGCAGCGACGAAGCCGCGATTGGCACTGTGCGTGACGAGGTCGCGGAGCTGTGTCGCGACTTCAACCCGTACGCGTCGTTCACCAAGTAGCCAATGGGCAACGTCGTCTCCTACGTCGTGGTGGCGCTCGTCGGCGCGATCATCACGCTGTTGGCCAATCGTCCCGCGAGGATCATCTCACTCAAGATCGGGTACTGCGCCCAACCTGACGAACGCAAGGTGCACGAGAAGGTCACCCCCTACGGTGGCGGGGCGGCGATGTTCGTTGGATTTTGTCTCGCGTTGCTGGTGGCGTTCGCGATTCCGTCGCTGCGCACGATCATCACCTCCTCGCACGAGATGATCGGCGTGCTGCTCGCCGCGGGCGTGATCTTCGTCGTGGGGGTCATCGACGACTTTCGTGAGATGAGCGCACCGGCCAAAGTCGCCGGCCAGTTCCTCGCCGCCTCGGTGCTGTACCTGAGCGGCTGCACGATGTACCAACTGAAGCTGCCCTTCGCGGGATTCATCGTGCTCGGACCTTCGATCCTGCCGATCATCACCGCGGTGTGGGTGTTCGCCCTTTGTAACGCGGTCAACCTGATCGACGGTCTCGACGGTCTCGCGGGCGGCATCGTCGCGATCGCCTCGGGGACGCTCTGCGTCTACGGTCTTCGCCTCGAGGACCTGGGCCTGTTGCCCACCACCAACGTCGGGCCGTTGATCGCGGCCCTGACCTGTGGGATCTCGCTGGGCTTCTTGCGCGACAACTTCCATCCCGCCAAATTGTTCATGGGCGACGCGGGTGCGCTGATGCTGGGTCTGTTGATGAGCGCGTCGACGATGGTGATCGGCGGACGCACGCCGCCCGCCAGCNNGGCGGTCGGACCCCGCCCGCGAGCGGCCAGACGTTCTTCTTCTTCGCGCCCTTGTTGATCCCGGTGTTCATCCTCGGCGTGCCGTTGCTCGACGCGGTGTGGGCCTTCATTCGACGCACCGCTTCGGGTCAGGGCTTTAACACCCCCGACAAGGACCACATCCACCACCGGCTCATGCGACTCGGTCACGGGCACCGGCGCACGGTGATCATCCTGTGGCTCTGGACGGCGCTGCTCTGCGGCTTCGTGCTCGCGCCGGTCTTTAACGCCAAGGTGAACGTCTTCATCCCGTTGGGCGTCGCGCTCTTGTTGGTCGGGCTGTTCACCTGGTTCAGCCCCCTGCTCGGTCGTCGGGTCGGCAAGCACGAGGCGCCCGAGGAGTCGCCCCAGGAGTCGCCCGGGCGCGTGTCGCGATGAGCGAGCAACCCGGTAGAGCCGTGGACCCAAAAAAGGAAAGTCCTGATGGCTCGGACCTTCCGGGGGTGGCCGCGTTCGCGGTGATGGGAACGACCATTGCGTCGTGCCTGGCCGTAGGGGTCTTGCTCGGCCTGTGGGTCGATCACGAACTGCACAGCGCGCCGGCGGGTCTGCTAATCGGGATAGTGTTAGGAACGGTCGCCGCCGTGGTGAGCGTTGTGAAGCAAGTCCGGCGTTTCCTCTAGAAACCCATTGCCCGTGCTCGAAAATCTCCCCCCCGACACCCTGCCGCGCCTCCTTCGTAGGACCACTCTTTCGGCCATCATCGTGGGATTCGTGGGTTTCCTCGTGGCCATCTTGCTCGCCCCGCCTTTGGCGGCGCTCGGCGTCGTGATCGGCGTCGGGCTCGCGATCATGAACCTTCGCTTCCTCGACCACCAGGCCGCCCAGGTCGAACTGCGCGGCGAGCAGAGCAGCAAAGCCGTTCGCCGCCAATTGGGCGGGCGCACGACCGCCCGCCTGGCGGTCGTGACCGTGCTGGTCCTGGGTTGCGTGTTTCTGAACGCCCCGCTGGGAATCGGTATTGTGGCAGGGCTTGTTCTTTATCAGATCGTCTTTGTCATGAACGTCATGAGGGTGGTTGCGAGTCAAGGGGGACTGCAGTGAAGACGCTGTACGCCGCGAAGACGATATCGGTGGGAGTGCACCCGACGGTGCACGTCTTTGGCCTCGCCATCGACACCGACATCGTCACCTCGACGTTGCTCGCGGCGGCCATCTTCCTGTTCCTCGGTTTTCGCATGGTCGCCAAGGTCACCGACGGCGTACCGAGCAAGCTCCAGATCTTCTGGGAGTTCCTCTACGACCAGGTGAAGGACCTCGCCGAGTCGGCCATGGGTTCGAAGGGTCGACGCTTCGTGCCGATCGGTCTCACGCTGTTCCTCTTCATACTCATCAGTAACTGGATCGGGTTCATCCCCTCGGCGATGCACCCCGGTTCCTCCGGTGAGATCCTGCCCGCCCCGACGGGCGACGTGAACCTGCCCCTCGCCATGGCGCTGCTCGTGATCATCTGGGTGCACGTCGAGTCCTTTCGCGCTCGTGGCTTCAAGGGCTACTTCAACCACTACCGCCAGCCCTACGCGGCGCTCGCCCCGATCAACGTGATCGAGGAGATCACCAAGCCCATCACGCTGACGTTTCGTCTCTTCGGCAACCTCTTCTCGGGTGGACTCATGATCGCCGTGATGACGACGCTGCTGCCCATCTACGTCGTGCCCTTCGGCGAGATCATCTGGAAGCCGTTCGACTTGTTCATCGGCGCGATCCAGGCCTACATCTTCATGTTGCTCACCATCTTGTACTTCACCTTCGCCACGAGCAACGAAGACCACAACGACGCCGCGCACGACGCGGCGCAGCACGTAACGCCCGAAGCGTTGCACGAAGCCTCACACTAACCAACCCAGGAGGAAATGAATAATGGCTCAAACTATTGAATCGGCAGTCGCAATCGCCGGTGCACTCGTCGGCGGCGGTCTCGCCCTCGGCGGTGGCGCCATCGGTGCGGCCATCGGTGACGGTCTCGCCGGTAGCCAGACCATCGCGGCGATCGCCCGTCAACCCGAGATTGAGAACAAGGCCCGTCAGTACTTCTTCTTGACCGTGGGACTGGTCGAGGCGATGTACTTCATCAACCTGTTGTTCATGGTCGTGTTCGTCTACGTCTTCCAGAAGCAATAGTCGGTCTGGTCGACGGCCACGTTTCTAAGGTAAAGAGGTCACCGCTATGAGTACTGGATCAATATTTCTCCTCCCGAACGGGACGTTCTTCGTCGAACTCTTCGTCGTGCTGGTGATTTTGTGGCTCGTCACGAAGTACATCCTGCCGCCGCTCAACAAGGCCATGGAAGCTCGCCAGGAGAAGATTCGTAGCGCGCTCGAAGCGGCCGACCAGGCTCGCGCCGAAGCGGCCGCCGCGGACGCGGAGCGCGACAAGGTGCTCGCGGCCGCCCGGGACCAGGCGAGGGGCATCGTCGCCGCCGCCCAGGCCACGGCCGACCAGGTCAAGGCCGAAGCGGGTGGACGAGGACAACTGGAGTACGACCGCATCGTCGCCAACGCCCAGAACGAGGTCGACACCGTGCGTCAGCGCGCCATCGACGAAGCCTCGGCGCGGATCGGCGAGATCGTCTTCGAACTCGTCGCCAAGGTCGTGGGCCGTGAAGTCGACCAGAGCGCCCACCAGGACCTCGTTCGTGAAGCCATCGCCGCGCTCGACGCCGAGGCCCAGAGGGAAACGAACCACTGATCATGCTGCCCAAGCTCGAGGGATACGCCGCTTCCTTGTTGGAATCGCTGGACGCGACCGCGCTCGCCACGGTCGCGCGCGAGTTCACGTCACTTGAGCAAACGGTCCTGTCGCGTTCGGACTTGCGTGCGGTACTGAGCGACACCTCGATCCCCGGGGTGGCGCGCGGGTTGGTGCTGCACGATCTGCTCGAGGGCAAGGTGCACCCCACGACGCTGCGACTCGCGGTCTTCGCCGCGACGAACGTACCGGCCCAGGAGGTGGACCATTCGATCGCCGAGCTGTCGGTGGTCGCACGGATCCTCGAGTCGACCGGGTCGTTCCACCAGTCGAGCCTGGGCCTGCTCGCCGCGCGTAGGCGCGTCGGGGGCTTCGCGGACGCGTTGCTCGACCAGGTGAACACCGCGAACTTCGACGAGATCGAAGACGGACTGTTCCGCTGGGCCCGCACCGTCGAGGCGAATCTCGAACTACGTCGACTACTGCTGGACCGCGACGCCCCGCTCGAATCGCGTCTGGGCACCGTGCGCCAATTGCTCGCCGGCAAGGTCGACGACGTGACCTTGCGCCTGTGCTGTTACGTCATCGAGGGCGGGCGCCCCCGCGACGTCGTGGGCACGCTGGATTTCCTGGTCGACTACGTCGCCAAGGCCCGCGACTGGCGCGTGGCGCGCGTGCACACCGCGCGACCGCTCGACGAGGCGAGTCAGGCCCAGCTGGTCGGATCGCTCAACACGTTGACGGGCAAGAACGTCGAGTTGCAGATCGCCGAGGAGCCGTCGCTGCTCGGTGGCGTACTGGTCGAGGTTGGCGACCTGCGCCTGGACGCGACGACGCGAGGACGGTTGGGCGTGCTGCACGACGCCGTCTCGTCGGGTCGCTTGTATGAATCAGCTTTCGAATCGGAATGACTAAGTAAAAGGAAATTGTGATGACTGAACTCACCATTAGTGCCGCCGAGATCACCGACGCGCTGCGCAAGCACGTCAGTGAATTCAACCCGGCCGTCGGCGCCGAGCAGGTCGGGCGAGTCGTCGAGGTGGGCGACGGTATCGCGCGCGTCTCGGGACTGCCCTCGGCGAAGGTGAACGAACTGCTCGAGTTCCAAGACGGGACGCTCGGCCTCGCGATGAACCTCGACGAGGAGACCATCGGTGCGGTGGTGCTCGGTTCGGTGGACACCATCGAAGAGGAGCAGATCGTTCGCGCCACCGGGCGCATCCTCTCGATGCCCGTGGGCGACGCGCTGCTCGGTCGCGTCGTGAACGCGCTGGGCGTGCCGATCGACGGCAAGGGGCCCCTCGTGAACCCGTCGTCACGACGCATGGAGGTCCAGGCGCCCGGCATCATCGGTCGCCAACCCGTCAGCGAACCGCTCCAGACCGGCATCAAGGCCATCGACGCCATGACGCCCATTGGTCGTGGTCAACGCGAACTCATCATCGGCGACCGCAAGACCGGCAAGACCACGGTCGCGGTCGACACCATCTTGAACCAGAAGGGCCAGGGCGTGAAGTGCATCTACGTCGCCATTGGTCAGAAGAACTCCTCGGTCGCCCAGACCGTCAAGACGCTCGACGACTTCGGTGCGCTCGAGTACACCGTCGTCGTGATCGCCTCGGCGGGTGACCCCGCGCCGTTCAAGTTCCTCGCGCCCTACGCGGGCTGCGCGATCGGCCAGGAGTGGATGGACGCGGGCCAGCACGCCCTCGTCGTCTACGACGACCTTTCCAAGCAGGCCGNNCCGGGCCGCGAGGCCTACCCCGGCGACGTCTTCTACCTGCACAGCCGTCTCTTGGAGCGCGCGGCCAAGTTGAGCAATGAGATGGGCGGCGGCTCGCTGACCGCGTTGCCGATCATCGAGACCAAGGCGGGCGACATCTCGGCCTACATCCCCACGAACGTGATCTCGATCACCGACGNNCAGATCTTCCTCGAGTCCGACCTCTTCTACTCGGGCGTGCGTCCCGCGATCAACGTCGGTAACTCGGTGTCGCGAGTCGGCGGCGCCGCCCAGATCAAGGCCATGCGCAACGTCGCCGGTACGCTCAAGATTGACCTCGCCCAGTTCCGCGACCTGGAGTCCTTCGCCACGTTCGGCTCGGAGCTCGACAAGTCGTCCCAGCAACAGCTCGACCGCGGCTATCGCCTGACCGAACTCTTGAAGCAGGGCCTGAACTCGCCCATGCCCGTCGAAGAGCAGTGCATCGTCATCTACGCGGGCACCAAGGGATGGCTCGATTCGGTACCGGTCGAGGACGTGCGCCGGTTCGAGTCTGAGTTGCTGACGACCTTTCGCGCCCAGCACGCCGACATCCTCGATCACATTCGCACCTCGGGCACGTTGCCCGGCGCGGACGTCATCGACTCGGCCATGCGCAGCTTCCTCGACGGCTTCGCCGTCAGTCACTAGCAACCCCTAAGGAATTCAAATGGTACGAGAGAGAAAGGAGTAGCGATGGCCGGTGGACAGGAACGTATTCTGCGTCGACGTATCAAGTCGGTGCAGGCCACCCGAAAGATCACTAAGGCAATGGAACTCATCGCCGCCTCCCAGATCTCTCGCAGCCAGGCGCGCATCTTCGCGAATCGTCCGTACCGTCACGGCATGCAGCGCATCATCGTCGAAGCCGCGCTCGGTGACCCGGCCGCCGCGAAGAAGCTGCTCGCCACCCCCGACGTCGTCACGTCGGCGGTCGTCGTGGTGATCGCGGGTGACCGCGGGCTCTCGGGCGCGTACAACACCTCGGCGCTGCGCGCCGGGGAACGACTGGTCCAACAACTCCAGCGCGAGGGCACGACGGTGCGCCTCTACTGCGTGGGAAAGAAGGCGCCGAGCTTCTACCGGTTCCGCGGCATCGGCGTGGAACAGAGTTTCGCGGGCTTCGTCGACCGGCCGAGTTTCTCGGACGCTCGACTCATCGCCAGTGTCGTCGCGGCCCCCTTCATCGACGGCGAAGTCCAAAAGGTCCTGCTCGTGTCGACGAGGTTCCACTCGGCCGGCAGCCAGGGTGTCGAGACCGAGCAATTGTTGCCACTCGCCTTGCCCGACCCCGTGCTCGAGGACGCCCCCAAGCCCCTCAAGGGTTACACGGAGTTCGAGCCCGAGGTCGAACAACTGCTCACGTCACTGGCGCCGCGCGCCTTGGAGAGTGAGATCTTCTCGGCGCTCTTAGAGGGCGCCGCGTCATTCCACATCAGCCAACAGCGCGCCATGGCGGCCGCGACCGACAACGCCGACGAGCTCGGCCAGACCCTGACTCGCATCATGAACCGGGCCCGACAGGACTCGATCACCACCGAGATCATGGAAATCGTGGGCGGCGCCGAAGCGCTCCGCTCGGGAAAGTGAGATACCAATGACAATGGCTCCTGAAAAAATCACCCTCGAGACCGGGCGCGTCGTCGCGATCGCCGGTCCGGTGGTGGACGTGGAGTTCCCACCGCACGCGTTGCCCGAGATCAACCACGCGGTCGAGATGGACATCCTGCTCGACGGCGTGACGATCACGGTCACCGCTGAGGTCGCCCAGCAGATCGGCGAGGGTCGCGTGCGGTGCGTGTGCATGAAGCCCACCGACGGTCTCGTTCGCGGTGCCGTCGTGCGCCAGACCGGGCGCGGCATCACCGTGCCCGTCGGCGACGCCGTGCTCGGTCACGTCTTTAACGTGATCGGCGAGCCGCTCGACACCGACAACATCGGCGCGGTCGAAGACCACTGGGAGATCCACCGCAACGCGCCCGCCTTCGACCAACTCGAACCGCGCGCCACGATGTTCGAGACCGGCATCAAGGTCATCGACCTGCTGGCCCCGTACGTCCAGGGCGGCAAGATCGGCCTGTTCGGCGGTGCCGGCGTGGGCAAGACCGTGTTGATCATGGAGATGATCCGACGAGTCGCCGAGCAGCACGACGGCGTGTCGGTCTTCGCCGGCGTGGGCGAACGCACCCGTGAGGGTACCGACCTCCTGCTCGAGATGCGCGAGTCCGGCGTCATCGAAAAGACCGCCCTGGTCTACGGCCAGATGGACGAGCCACCGGGCGTGCGCCTTCGCGTGGCGCTCGCGGCGCTGACGATGGCCGAGTACTTCCGTGACGTCAAGCACCAGGACGTGCTGTTGTTCATCGACAACATCTTCCGCTTCGTCCAAGCCGGTTCGGAGGTGTCGACGCTGCTCGGTCGCATGCCGAGCGCCGTGGGTTACCAGCCGACCCTGGCCGACGAGATGGGTGAACTCCAAGAGCGCATCACCTCGACGCGCGGACGCTCGATCACGTCGCTGCAGGCCGTCTACGTCCCCGCGGACGACTACACCGACCCGGCACCGTTCACCACCTTCACGCACCTTGACGCCACGACCGAATTGCGACGCGAGATCGCGGCGTTGGGTATCTACCCCGCGGTGGACCCGCTCAGCTCGACGTCGAACATCCTGGCGCCAGAGATCGTCGGTGACCGTCACTACGCGGTCGCCCGCCAGGTCCAGCAGATCCTCCAGCGCTACAAGGAGCTNNATCGCGATCCTGGGTCTCGACGAACTGTCCGAGGACGACCGGATAACGGTGTCGCGCGCGCGAAAGATCCAGCGATTCCTCTCCCAGCCGATGTTCGTCTCCAAGGTCTTTACTGGTATCGACGGCATCAACGTGCCCGTCCAGGAGACCATCGAGTCCTTCGAGCACCTGGCGAACGGCGACCTTGACCAGTACCCCGAACAGGCGTTCCTCAACGTCGGCGGCGCCGCCGACGTCGAGCGCAAGGCCGCAGAACTCGCGAAGGACTAGTCCGTGGCGACGTTGTTGGTGGAGATCGTCACGCCCGAGGCGCCGTTGTGGAGCGGCGAGGCCTTGGCGCTCATCGCGCGTTCGTCCGACGGCGACTTCACCATCCTGCCCGAGCACACCGCGACGGTGGGTGACCTCGTGCCCGGCGTGGTGAGGGTCCAGACGACCGAGGGCGAGCTGTCGTTCTGCGTGCACGGCGGTTACTTCCAAGTGGGAACCGACGCCAAGCCCGAAGAGACGCGAGCCACGGTTCTCGCGGGCATCGCCGAAAAGATAACCGACATCGACGTGGCTCGCGCCCAAGCCGCCAAGGAAGCGGCCGAAGCGCAGTTGGCGGCCTCGTCGCGCGGTGAGTCGACCGACGCCGTGACCGAGAGGCTCGCGCGCGACGCGCTGGCCCGAGCGGACTTGCGACTGAGCGCCGCGGGCTAGTTCAGCGCGCCGACACGTAGTCGAGCAGGCTCTGACGTTCCTGTTCGAGTTCGTCCAGACGAGCCTTGACGACGTCGCCAATCGAGATGAGACCGCTTAGGGATCCGTCCTGCACGACGGGCAGGTGACGTATCCGTAGCGACGTCATGAGGCCCATGAGGTCGTTGACCGAAGCCTGCTCGTCGCACGTCGTCACCTCAGTACTCATGAGGTCGACGACCTTGAGTTCGAGCACGTGTTCACCGTGGCGCGCGAGGGCGCGCACGACGTCGCGCTCGCTCAGGATTCCCGAGAGCGGCGGCGTGGAACCCGTCACGACGAGCGCCCCGATGCCGCGCTCGCGCAGCATCTCGACGGCGTCGCGCACCGTGCGTTCCTGGCTGATGGTGGCGACTTCGTGTCCCTTGGTGGTGAGGATGTTGGCGACTCGAATCATGTCTGACCTCCTGAGCGAGTGAAGGTACTCGTTCTCTGTGCGGACCTTACGTCGCGCGTCCCGTCACTGGAGCCGATTTGGACGACGGGCGAGTCGCGAGAACCCTTTGATCACTGGGCTCGGCGGACGAAGCCATGTGAAGTTTTGAACTAGAAGCCCGCGGTGGTGAATTCCTGGAGCTTGTCGTGGCGGTGGAAGGTCTCGATCGTGCGCACCGTTCCCGAGCGCGAACGCACGACGAGCGACTGGGTGGTCGCCCCGAAGTCGTAGAAGCGAACACCGCGCAGGAAGTCACCGTCGGTGATGGCCGTCGCCGAGAAGAAGCAGTTGTCGCTCGCCACCAGGTCGTCGGTGCTGAGCACGCGTGAGAAGTCGTAACCCAGGCTCTCGGCGTAGCGCTGCTCCTCCTCGTCACGCGGGTGCAGGATGCCTTGGATCTCCCCGCCGAGGCCCTTCAGCGCCGCGGCGGCGATGACACCCTCGGGGGTGCCGCCGATGCCGAAGAGCACGTCGGCGCCCGAATTGGGCCAACCGGTCGCGATCGCGCCCGCGACGTCGCCGTCGAGGATCGAAAGAANNGGAAAGAACACGCGCTCCCGATTCGCGGACCTCTTCGACGAGCGCGTCGTGGCGTGGTCGGTCGAGGATCACGACGCCGAGCTCTTGGATCGGCTTCTTCAGTCGCTGGGAGAGCTCGCGCAGGTTGTCGGTGGCCGACGCGTTGATGTCGACCGAACCACGCCCTCGAGGCCCCACGGCGACCTTCTTCATGTACACGCACGGTCCTGGATTGAACATCGTGCCGCGTTCCGAGAGCGCAATCACCGAGAGGGCCCCGTTCTGACCCTTCGCGGTGAGCGTCGTGCCGTCGACGGGGTCCACCGCCACGTCCACCAACGGCGGGCGACCGTCACCGATTCGTTCGCCGTTGTAGAGCATCGGCGCTTCGTCCTTCTCGCCCTCGCCGATGACGACGATGCCGTCCATCGTGATCGCGCCGAGCACGAAGCGCATGGCGTCGACCGCCGCACCGTCAGCCGCCTTCTTGTCGCCCCGTCCGGCCCAACGAGCCGCGGCGATGGCGGCGGCTTCGGTGACGCGAATCATCTCCAGGGCGATATTGCGATCTGGCCTCGCAGGTGGCTGCACGCGTCAAGCGTACTCGTGGGACTTCGCGAAAGTCGGGTGTGCGTCGGGACCCTGCTCGTAGAACGGCAATACTTGAAGGGTGAGTTCCCTCGTCGTGAAGCCCGCTGGTCCGCTGAGCGGCGAGGTTTTGGCCTACGGCGCCAAGAACGCGGTACTCAAGCAGATGGCCGCCTGCCTGCTCGCGTCGGGTGAGCACGAGTTGACCAACGTACCCGACATCACTGACGTGACGATCATGGCCGAACTCCTCGAGGCCCTGGGTTGCGCGGTGACGCGCCCCGTCGCGCACGAGTTGCGCGTGAACGTGCCCGCAGCCAAGGACCTCAATCCGATCGCCCCGGCGCACCTCTTCGAGGCGATGCGCGCGTCGATCGTGGTGCTCGGGCCACTGCTCGCTCGGTGCGGCGAGGCGAACATGGCGCTGCCCGGCGGGGACGACTTCGGTCAGCGGCCCATCAACTTTCACACCGACGGCCTCTCGGCGATGGGTGCGACGTTCCACAACGACCGGTCCTCGATCCACGCGACGGTCTCGCGCGCGCGTCTCGCCGCGACGCGCATCACGCTCGAGTACCCGAGCCACACCGCGACCGACAACCTGCTGATGGCCTGCGTGCTCGCCGACGGCCGTTCGGTGATCGATAACGCGGCGCGCGAACCCGAGGTCGAGGACCTCGGACGTCAACTCATCGCCATGGGCGCGCGGATCGAAGGTCTCGGCACCTCACGGCTCACCATTGACGGCGTCGCCGAACTGCAGCCCACGTCGCATCGGGTCGTGACCGACCGCGTGGTGTCGGCCACGTACCTGGCCTCGGGGCTCATCACCGGCGGTGAGGTCCGGGTGCTCGACGCGCGGCCCGAACACATGGAGATGTTGCTGCGAAAGATCGACGCGATGGGTGGACGGGTCGACACGAGCGCCCAGGGGATCCTCGTCGCGGGTCCCCAGCGTTTGCGCGCGTGTGACGTGGCGACCTTGCCCTACCCCGGCGTCGCGACCGACTACAAGCCACTGATCACCGCGATGTTGAGCGTCGCCAAGGGTGTCTCGGTCGTGACCGAGAACCTCTTCGTGGGACGCTTTCGCTACGTGGACGAATTGGTCCGACTGGGCGCGAGCATCACCACCGAAGGCCACCACGCCATGATCCGCGGCGTCGAGACGCTGCAGGGGACCTCGGTACGCGGCACCGATATCCGCGCGGCTGCGGCCTTGGTGTTGGCGGGACTCGTCGCGACCGGAGAGACGACCGTGAGTGGTCTCGAGCACCTCGAACGCGGTTACGACGACTTCCTAGGTCGCTTGTCGCACCTCGGGGCCGCCATCGAGAGGACGCAATGATCCCGCGCGAACCCCGGACGTTGTTCGAGCTCGCGCGCGACGGTTCGCGCACGGCCCTCGCTCGCCTGTTGACCTACGTCGAGTCCGGCGGCCCGCTCCAGCTCGACACCGCCGCGCTCGCCTACGAGGTGCCCTCGCCCTACGTCGTGGGCATCACCGGCCCGCCGGGCGGCGGCAAGTCGACCCTGACCGACCGATTGATCACGCTCACGCTCGACTGCGGGTCCTTTGACGGCGACGACCCCTTTGACCAGGTGGGGGTGCTGTGCGTGGATCCCAGTTCACCCTTCACCGGTGGCGCGATCCTCGGGGACCGCATTCGCATGCAGGACCACGCGACCAACGAGCACGTGTTCATCCGTTCCATGGCGACGCGCGGTCACCTCGGCGGACTCTCGCTCGCGGTACCCGACGCCCTGCGCGTGCTCGGCGCGGCGAACTTCCGCCTCGCCTTGGTCGAGACGGTGGGCGTGGGCCAGATGGAGGTCGACATCGCCTCGGCGGCCGATACGACGGTGGTGGTGACCAACCCGGGCTGGGGCGACGCGATGCAGGCGAGCAAGGCCGGACTCTTGGAGGTGGCGGACATCTTCGTGATCAACAAGGCCGACCGGCCCGGACTTCGCGAGACCCACCGCGACCTCGAACAGATGCTCGAGCTCGGCGAGCACGCGTGGCGTCCGCCGATCATCGAGACCACGGCGACCAGTGGCGTCGGGACCGCCGAACTGTGGGACGCGATCGTCGAACACCGCACGTACCTCATGAGTGGCGACTACGAGGCGCACCGGCGCCTGCGGCTACGGCGCGAACTCGACAAGGTTCTCTCGGCGCTGCTGCGCTCGAAGGTGACCGAACTGGCGCACGGCGCCTCCTACGACGTCCAGCTCGAGAAGCTCCTCGCCGGTACGACTGATCCGTACCACGCTGCCGCGACGTTGCTCGCCGAATCGTGATCGCGACCTCGACCACCTACGACCTGGTCTTCCTGGTGCACATCCTCGCCGCGGTGACGACGCTCGTCGTCTTTGTCGTTATGAGATACTCAGCGCGTGCGGTCGCGCGCGGGGCCGACGAGCAGACCCAGCGGACGAGGTTCCCGAACCGACGTAACTACGCCGCACGAGTGCTGCACCTCTTGCCGATAACCGGGCTCGCCATGTCGCTCAGTGGCGACAGTTCGGTCTCGCTCACCCGACCCTGGATCGGCGTGGGGATCCTGTGCTACCTGGCGGCGGCCGGGCACCTCGAGGCCCGCACGCTGCCGCTCGAACGGGTGGTGGGCGAAATCATCGACCACGACGGCGTCGCGTCGCCCGACAGGGGGCGTACGTTGGTCACGTCGGTCGACGTGCTGCTCGGCCTGTTGGGCGTCGCGTTCGTGGCGATGCTCGTCCAGTTCTAGAGAAACGCTCGCGAGAGGAGGACTCTAGAGAAAAGAGGCGCGTCCGACCATGCCGGCGGCGACCGTGGCGTTGGTGACCTCGTCGATCAGCACGAAACTGCCCGTCACTCGATTGTCGCGGTAGTCGTCGACGACGAGGGGATCAGCGGTCTGAAGGGTCGCGAGGCCGATCTCGTTGGTGGCGAGGCTGGTGGCCGGGCCGATGCTCAGGGTGGCGATGTCGACGACACCCGAGAGCGTCGCGACGCGAACCGGCGTCACCTTGGTGGTGTGCTTAAGGCGCAGGCGCTGGCCCACCTGCAGTGGACTCTCGCCGAACCAGCAGATCGTGGCGGTGAATTCCTTGGTGACCGTTGGCAGGGGTTCGGTGGCGATGAGGTCACCGCGGCCCGCGTCGGTCTCGGCTTCGAGGTCGACGTCGATCGACAGGCCGGTGGTGGCGCGATCGAGCGACGTGCCACCGAGATCGAGTGAGGTCACGGTGGTCGTGACGTTCGCGGGCAACAAGGTCACCGTGTCGCCGATCGACAGGGGTGCCCCGTTCAGCATGCCCGCGTAGGTCCGTCCTCCACCGGGCTGGCGCAGCACCCACTGGACCGGGAGGCGCGCGCCGTGGTTGGTGGTCGTCCACGAACCCGCGTCGGAGGTCTCCAGGGCCGAGAGAATCGTCGGACCCTCGTACCAGGGCGTGTGCTTCGAGGCGTCCACGACGTTGTCGCCGTAGAGCGCGGACACGGGGATACAGGTCACGTGTTCGAAGCGCAACTCGTGCGCCAGGGTCTCGAGCTCGTCGACGATCGACTGGTAGGCGCTCTGGGACCAGTTGACCTCGTCCATCTTGTTCACCGCCACCACGATGGTGCGCACGCCGAGCAACGCCGCGATCACGAGGTGGCGGCGCGACTGTTCCTTCAGCCCGTGGGCCACGTTGAGTACCACCAGCGCGAGATCGGCGGTCGAGGCGCC
>DKEO01000044.1:0-12941 GCA_002452255.1 Ferrimicrobium sp. UBA6820 | reverse complement strand
GAGATGATGCGCAGCACCAACTTGAAGGGACCGAAGATCAAGCCGACACCCGTTCGAGCGCTTCGCGAAGTCGGCGAAGTGACTTCTCCTTGCCCAGTATCTCGAGGGACTCGAAGAGCGGAGGTCCCACCAGCGTGCCCGTCACGGCACAACGGATGGGCGCCTGGGCCTTGCGCAAGTTGAGACCAAGCGCCTCGCCGATCTCGACGACTTCCTGGTGCAGCGACGCGGCGTCCCAGGGGGCGTCCGCGAGTCGCTCGACGCCCAGCGCGAGCAGGGCCTGGCCGAGCGGGTCCTCACCGATGGTCTTGGCGAACGCCGCCTCGTCATACGAGAGCGGCTCGCAGAAGAAGAACGCGACCATCGCCGGCACCTCTCCGAGAGTCGCCACGCGTTCTTGGACCAGTGGGGCGACTCGAGTAAAGAGCACCTCATCGAACTGCGCGGCGGGCCAGGGCGGCTCGCGGTCACTCGGTCGCCACACGCAGTCCCCCGGTCGCACCCAGGGCGCGCACGCGTCGACGAAGTCCTCGACGCCCAGCGCACGGATGTACTCGCCGTTCATGTGGGTCATCTTCTTCACGTCGAAGAACGCCGGTGAGTGCGAGACGTCCTCCAGACGGAACTGCTCGATCATGGTGGCGAGCGCGACGATCTCCTCGTCCCCGCGCGGGCTCCATCCGAGCAGCGCGAGGTAGTTCACGAACGCGGACGAGAGATAGCCCTGATCGCGGTAGGACTCGGTCGCGACGGGGTCCTTGCGCTTGGACAGCTTCTTTCGCTGCTCGTTCACGAGCAGCGGCAGGTGCGCGTACGAGGGCAACGACACGGATGAATCGGACACGCGGTTGAGCGCCTCCCAGAGCAACATCTGCTTGGGGGCGTTCGACAAGTGCTCCTCACCGCGGATCACCTGGGTGATCTCGTCGTTGCGGTCGTCGGTCACGTTCGCCAGGGCGTAGAGTACGACCCCCGAGGACTTGGCGACGACGAAGTCGTCAATGGTGTTGTTGGCGAAGTCGACGTCGCCGCGAATGAGATCGTGGACGATCGTGTGACCCTCGCGCGGCGTCTTGAAGCGAATCGCGGTCGTGGGCCCTCGTTCGATTCCTCGATCGCGACAGAACCCGTCGTAGCCGGGCGTCTTGTTCTCACCTTTGCGCGCCACGAGTTCTTCGGTCGTGCAGTCGCAGTAGTAGAGGTAACCGCCCGCCAGCAGCTTGGTGATCGAAAGCGCGTGCGCGGCGGCGTTGTCGCTCTGTCGAAAGGGACCCTCGTCCAGGTCCAGTCCGAGCCACGCCATGGCCGAGATGATCCCGTCGACCCACTCCTCACGGTTGCGACTCTCGTCGGTGTCTTCGATGCGAAGGATGAATACGCCCTCGGGGTCGTGACGCGCCACGAACCAGTTGAAGAGGGCCGACCTCGCCGAACCCACGTGGAAGTAGCCGGTGGGCGACGGCGCGAAGCGGACCCGAGGTCCGGCCACTAACTACTCCTCGATGGAGATGGCGCCGTTAGGACAACTGGCGACCGCCTCGCGCAGGCGCTCGTCGAATTCTGGACCGGGATTCTCGTTCAAGACGTAGAGAAAGCCGTCGTCGCGCACTTCGAAGATCTCGGGCGCGATGCCCATGCACACGGCGTTACTGGTACACAGGTCGTAGTCAACAGTGACCTTCATCACGACTCCTTCGTTTTGTCACCATCGTACTAGCCGCTCTCGAGCGATTGAAACAACGTGACCCATCGTGCGTATGCTTCTTTTCGAGCAAAGGATGGCAATGGACAAGCGAACAATCGGTTCTCTCGAGGTCTCGGTGGTCGGTCTGGGATGCAATAACTTTGGATCGCGCCTCGACCACAAGAGCACCACCAAGGTCGTACACGCCGCCCTCGACGCGGGCGTGAACTTCTTCGACACCGCCGACATCTACGGCGCCACCCGCTCCGAGGTGCTGTTGGGCAAGGCCCTGGGCAAACGTCGCAAGGACGTGGTGATCGCGACCAAGTTCGGCATGCCCATCGACGACACGCACTTCGGCGCCAAACCCGCCTACGTCCGCTCCGCCTGCGAGGACTCGTTGCGCCGTCTCGGCACGGACCACATCGATCTCTATCAGCTGCACTATCCCGACGCGACGGTCCCGATCGGTGACACGCTCAACGCACTCCAGGGCCTGATCGCCGAAGGCAAGGTCCGCGAGATCGGCTGTTCGAATCTGACGGCGACCCAGTTGTCCGAGGCGAAGACCGCCGCGGGCACGCGGGCCGCCTTCGTGTCGGTCCAGAACCAGTACTCGCTGCTCGCGCGCGAACCCGAGCGTGACGGGGTGCTCAAGGCCTGCAAGGAACTCCAACTCGGATTCCTGCCCTTCTATCCACTGGCCAACGGGCTATTGACGGGCAAGTTCCATCCCGGCGAACCACCGCCCGCCGGCACCCGCCTCGCCACCATGGCTTCGGACCGCAGCGCCCACTGGCTCAGTGACGAACTGCAAGCGAAGGTCAGCGCGCTGCTCGACTACGCCGCTGAGATCGACGTGCCGCTGCTCACGCTGGCCTACTCCTGGCTCCTCAGTCACCCCGAGTTGAGTTCGGTCATCGCGGGCGCCTCGACGCCTGAACAAATCCGCGCGAACGCCGCCGCCGCCGTCACGCTCGACGATGAGGTCATCACGAAACTGAATGAGTTAACTGATTAACTTTGCGTAGTTCGACCAAGCGAGGAAACAATGGCCAAGCCCCCCAACGAGCACGCGCTCGACGGTTTCGAGAGGTCGTCCTTCAGCGCCGAAGGACAGACCCACGACGTCTATCGCGCGGGCAGCGGTCCCGCCGTGATCGTCATCCACGAAGTACCCGGCATCACGCCCCTGGTGGCGGCGTTCGGCCGCAACGTCGCGGCCGCCGGCTTCGCGGCGGTGCTGCCCAACCTCTTCGGCTCCGCTGGCGAGGAGATGACCGTGCCCTACGCCTTGAGGTCAATGCTGCACGGCTGCGTTAGTCGCGAGTTCACCATGTTCGCCACCGCCAAGACCAGCCCGATCACGAAGTACCTGCGCGCGCTCGCGACCCACGAGCACGCAGCGTGCGGGGGACCCGGGGTGGGTGCGGTGGGCATGTGCCTGACCGGCGGTTTCGCACTCGCGATGAGCGTGGACGAGGTCATGCTCGCGCCCGTGCTCAGTCAGCCTTCGATGCCGATGCCCGTCAGCAAATCGCGCCGGCGCGACCTGGGCATCAGTGACGCCGACCTCAAGGTGGTGAAGAAGCGTGTCGATGACGGACTGTGCGTGATGGGCCTGCGATTCACCGGCGACAAGGCCGCCCCCGCCGAGCGCTTCGCCCGGCTACGAAGTGAACTCGGCGACAACTTCATGGGCGTGGAGATCGACTCTTCCGAGGGCAACCCGTGGGGCTATCGAAAAGGTGCGCACTCGGTGCTCACCGANNGTCTTGACGGTGGCGAGGATCTTCGTGAGCGTGTCCTTCGCGTCGCCGAAGATCAGCGTCGTCTTGGGGTTGTAGAGCAACTCGTTCTCGATGCCCGCGAAACCCGGACGCATCGAGCGCTTGAGGAACAATACGTTCTCCGCGAGGTCGGCGTGGATGATGGGCATGCCGTAGATGGGCGACGTCTTGTCGTCGACCGCCGCGGGGTTCACCGTGTCGTTCGCGCCCACCACGAGCGCCACGTCGGCGGTACTGAGTTCCGCGTTCGCCTCGTCCATCTCGATCAGTTGCTCGTAGGGCACGTTCGCCTCGGCCAGCAGCACGTTCATGTGACCGGGCATGCGCCCCGCCACGGGGTGGATCGCGAAGAAGACCTCGATGCCCTTGGCTTCGAGCTCTTCGGCGAGCTCGCGCACGACGTGCTGGGCCTGGGCGACGGCGAGGCCGTAACCCGGGATGATCACGACACGACTGGCGTAGTTCAACATCACGCCCGCGTCCTCGGGGCTGCCCGAGCGCACACTGCGGCCGTCGTCGCGCGTGGTGTCACCCGACGCGGTGATTACTGAACCGAAGGCGGAGAAGAGCACGTTCGAGAGACTGCGTCCCATGGCCTTGCTCATCAGGCGCGTGAGCAAGATACCCGAAGCGCCGACCAAGGTACCCGCCACGATGAGCAGGTTCGAGCCGAGCGTGAAGCCCGAGGCCGCGACCGCGAGACCGGTGAACGCGTTGAGCAGCGAGATCAGCACCGGCACGTCCGCGCCGCCGATGGGCAACACGAAGGCGATGCCCAAGACGAAGGCCAGCAATAACAGGATCCACAACAGCACTTCGGATCCCGTAACGAGGATGATGACGATGAGCACCAACGCACCCGCGCCGATGATGGCGTTGATGAACTGCTGGGCGGGGTAGGTGATCGGGCGCCCGGTCACCAACTCCTGGAGTTTCGCGAAGGCGATCGCCGAACCCGAGAAGGAGACGGTACCGATGAGGACGCCGAGCAGTACTTCGAGGGTGACGTAGGTCGCGGGGTGGCTGGCCTTGATGTGCACGAACTCGGTGATCGACACCAGGCACGCCGCGCCACCGCCGACACCGTTGAAGATCGCCACCAACTGGGGCATCGCGGTCATCTTGACGAAGCGCGCGACCGGCACCGCGACCAACACACCGATGAGCATGGCGAGCAGGATGAGCCACACGTGGTGCAAGGGGTGTCCGTCGACGTACTTGAAGAACGTCGCGACGACGGCGACGAGCATCCCGAAGGCGGCGACCATGTTGCCGTAGCGCGCGCGTTTAGGACTCCCGAGACCCTTCAGGGCGAGGACGAAGGTCGTGGCCGAGAAGAGGTAGAAGAGGTCGATCAGGGTTTCACGACTCATTGACTTACCTCGTCAGTGCTCTTGGGTGGGGCCTTGGGCTTGGGCTTGAACATCTCGAGCATCCGGTCGGTCACGACGAAGCCACCCACCACGTTGAGCGTGCCGAGCAGGACGGCGAGGAATCCGAGGACCTCTTCAAGGTTCGTGTTGGCCGCGCCGAGGATGAGCATCGAACCCACGACGATGACGCCGTGGATCGCGTTCGAGCCACTCATGAGCGGCGTGTGCAAGATGCTGGGCACCTTGGAGATGATNNCCCATCAGGCGTTCTCCTTCGCTTCAGGGGTAATGGCGACGTGCTCGACACCGAGCGCCTCGGCCGTGGGGGCGTGATTCACCTTCCCGTCACGTGCAACGGTGACCCCGATGACGACCTCGTCGTTCCAGTCCGGGCTCAATTGACCCTTCGCACCGAACAAGGCGAGCAACTTCAAGACGTTGTTGGCGAACATGAAACTCGCCGACGCGCCCATCTCGGCGGGCGGGTTCGAGAGCCCCACGACGCGTACGCCGTGATGTTCGATTACCTCGCCGGCTTTGGTGAGTTCGCAGTTGCCGCCACCGTCAGCGGCCATGTCGATCACGAGCGAGCCCTCGCCCATGGCTTCGACCATCGCGGTGGTGAGCAGGATCGGCGACTTGCGCCCCGGCACGGCGGCCGTGGTGATCACGACGTCCGCGGCGGCGACTTCACTGAGCAACGCCGCTTGTTGTTGGGCGCGCTCCTCGTCGGTCAATTCGCGCGCGTAACCGCCCGCCGCGTCCGCGGTGACCCCGAGCTTGACGAAGACCGCACCCGCGGACTCGGCCTCTTCCTTGGCCGCGGACCGTACGTCGTAGGCACGGACCTTGGCACCCAAGCGCTTGGCCGTGGCAATCGCCTGCAAGCCCGCGACCCCGACGCCCATGACGAGCACCTTGGCGGGACGAATGGTTCCCGCTGCCGTGGTCAACAGCGGGAAGAAGCGATCGAAGTGCTCGGCGCCGGCGAGCGCGGCGCGATAACCCGAGACCGTCGCCTGACTCGAGAGGGCGTCCATGTACTGGGCCCTCGAGATGCGTGGCAAGAGGTCAAAGGAGAGGACGGTGATGCGCCGGTCGTTGAGGGCCTTGACGATGTCCTGGGCGAGCAACGGCGAGAGGAACGACAAGTGCAGCGAACCTTCGGGCAGTGACTTCACCTCATCGAGCGTCGGGGGGTTGACGCGGAGATTCACCTCGCCAGCGGGCGAGTCCGCGATCGTCGCCCCCACGGCCTGGTAGGCCTCGTCGCTGAAGTGCGAGCGAGCACCCGCTGCGCGCTGTACTACCACTTCCCAGCCGTCGCCCACCAGGGATTTGACGGCGTCGGGCGTGAGCGCGACGCGAGTCTCTCCGGCACGCGACTCTCTAAAGAGCGCAATTTTCATAACCCTGTTTCTAGCAGCCCACTTCGTCGCTACGAATCGAAAGGTCCCGACCGCCTAGGTACGAATGTCACAATTTGTTCCACGAGTTGCGGTGCCGCCTCGAGGGGTATCCAGTGTCCGACGCCTTCGAGTCGCGAATAGGTGAAACCTTGCGCACAGTACGCGGCCGAATCGGTCATCTGGCGCTCGCACAGCGCCGCGTCGCCGCTCGACCATACGCCCAGGGTCGGCGCCTGAATCGGGGGCAGCACGGGGGGTCGCGCCACGAACGCCTCGGGCGGGATGTTCGCTCGGTACCACTGCAAGTGGGCCGACATCTGACCGTCACGTTCGAGTTCTTCGATGACCGCCTCGACACGGGGATGGCCCAGCCACTTTCGCATCGCCTCGTACTCGTTCTTACGCAGGAACGCCTCACCGAGACCCTCGTGCGCGAAGAGCAACGTGTACCAACTCTTGATCTGTTGCTCGAGACCCGCCGAGCGGAACGACGTCGGGTGCCCCACCGACACCGCGACGAGACGTTCGACCATCGACGGTTCGTACGCGGTGGTCACCCAGGCGAGATTGGCGCCCCAGTCGTGGCCCACGAGACTCACCTTCTCGGTCCCGAGCGCACGAATAATCTCGTTCACGTCAGAGACCAGCAGATGCATGGCGTAGTTCGCGGTGCCCTCGGGCTTGGAGCTACGCCCGCAACCGCGTAGGTCGGGTACCGCGACCCGATACCCGTTCTCCACGAGGGCGGGCGCCACCTGGTCCCACACGGCCGACGTGTCGGGCCAGCCGTGCAGCAACAGGATCGTGGGGCCCTCGCCGTCCACCTGGACCGAAAGCGTGACCGCTGCGTTTTTCACCGAGAGATGTTCCACTTCTCGACGGTACTCGCGCTAGAAAGAGACTCATGAAACCCTTCCGGATGAACGTCAACTCACCCGTCGGCGTCTGGGGCGTCGAGGGCGACGACCAGGGCGTCACGCGCATCTGCCTGCCGCACGAGCGAGGTCGCCCGAGCGCGGGCACGCCACCTCGCTGCGTGCGCGACGCCGCGATGCAACTCGAACAGTTCTTCGCGGGCGGGCGCCGCGACTTCGACGTACGACTCTCACCGGTCGTCGCCACGACGTTCCAGCACGATGTCTGGCACGCGCTCGAGCGCATCCCTTACGGCCAGGTCCGCACGTACTCCCAGGTGGCGAGCGCCGTGAAGCGCCCTCGGGCCATGCGCGCGGTCGGTAACGCGAACCACGCCAACCCCTGGCCCGTCATCGTGCCCTGTCACCGCGTCGTCGCCAAGGACGGCATCGGTGGCTACGGCGGAGGCGAACCCGTCAAGCGCTTCCTGCTCGAGCTCGAAGGGACAAAGCTCGACTAGAGAAAGGGCTTGGACTCCTCGTCGGGGATCATCATCTTGGTCATCGCCACGTCGTCGTAGCGCGCGTGCGAAATCTGGCGAATCGTGCGACGCGTAAGCCAGAAGAGCACGATCGCCCACGGCAGTTCGAGCAGTCCCGCGAACAAGATGCTTTGAATGACGTCACCGCGACGCGCCGTCGTGATGTCGAACCACGCGTCGATGATCAGCAGTGTGCCCGCGGACGTGGCGAAGAGCGAAAGGATGGCGCGTCGCTGCCAGGCCGCCCAGGCCGTGGCGAACAACATCGTGATCTGAGCGACGTCCAGACCCACCCACGCGACGTTCCAATGGTTCGCCACGTAGTGGGGCGGCAGGTACAGTCCGATGTAGATCGCCCAGAGGATCTCGACGGACCCGGCCGCGGTCAGGAGCAAGAGCAGACGGGACCGCGTCGAGCGAGGGATTCCCCGTACGTTCATGGACTAGACGGTCACCGCGACGGGATCCTGCAAGGCGGCTTTCATCACCATCGCCCCGTCGTAGAGGGCCTGACGCTCCTCGTCACTCAAGACTTCAAAGTAGGCGACCTCGGCCATGGTGGTCAGCTCCTCGGCCCGCAATTTCTTCGCCTTCAACTCAGGGGTCACCTCGGGCACGTCGTCCTCACCGTAGCCATGGAGTTTGAAGATGAAGGGCTCTTGGAGGTACGCCGCCTGCGCGGGGGTGATCCCCACTTCGTTTACCGCGTCGATGTGCACGCAACCNNTGCTTGTAGCCGTCAAAGAGCGCGTGCCGTCCCGCGGGCACGGCATTGGCCACCTTAAAGACGGCCCGAGCGAATCGGTCGAGCACGGCGACCGGAATCGCGCCAAACGTCTCGTCGGCGAAAGCAAAGGCGGCGAGCAAGTGGTCGTGGGCGACGTCCACGGGATCGGCCTTTTCGCGCGACTTGGACCAGAGCATGTCCATCGCCGAGGGCGAGAAGAACGTGAAGGCCTCGAAGACGGTGTCGAAGTCAACGTCACCGAGCACGCCACCGCGACCGAGTCCGTAGAACTCGTAGACATTGAGCCCTTGGGCCTTGGCTCGCTCGGTGGTCGTGGGCGTGAAGTAGAAGCTCATGCCGAGCAACTGGATCGGATCGGCGAGGGCGAGAGATAGTTCAGTCGAGTTCATCTTCCCGACTCTATGTCCTCGTCGCGCGAATCGAACCTACGGCGCTCGACCGTCGCGACGGATACGCAGCTCGATCAGCGTCCCGCGCGCCACGTCGACGAAGCGGGCGCTGCCCCCGTGGCGAACCACTATCTCCGCGACGATCGCGAGCCCGAGGCCCGTCCCACCCGAGTGGCGACTACGCGCCGGATCGGCCCGTACGAAACGGTCAAAGAGCCGGTCGCTCGTGGCGACGTCGATACCCTCGCCGTCGTCACCCACGGTCACCACCGCTTCGTCACCTTCCAAGTCACACGAGAACATGAGTCCCTCGGTGGCGTACCTGGCGGCGTTGTCGACGACGTTGCGGATCATGCGCTTGAGCATCGCGGGGTCACCCACCACCCTGGTCGGCGTCACGCGCGTCGTGTCGACGCTCAATTCGCTCATCGCGCGCACGCGCTGGGACTCTTCGAACAGCAGGTCGTCCAGGTCCACGTCGGTTCGCGTGGATTCCACCTGGTATTCATCGTTGCGCGCCAGCCAGAACAGGTCGTCGATCAGAACGTCCAATCGTCGTCCCTCTCGAAGGATGGTCTCGGCGGCGACCGACCAGTTAGCCCGGTCCTGGTCGCTCACTGCACGGTCGACCGTCGCGAGCAGCGTCGTCAACGGACTGCGTAGTTCGTGACTCACGTTCGAAACGAACTCCTGTTGGAACTTCGACGCTGCTTCGAGACGCTCGAGCATCGCGTTCACCGTGCGAGCCATCCGCGCGATCTCGTCGTCACCCCCCGTCACGGGCACCCGTTCTGAGAGGTCACGCGCCGCGATCACGTCGACGCGACGTCGAATTGATTCAACTGGGGCGAGGGCGAGACCGATGCCGAACCAGATGAGTCCACCCGACAGCAGCAAGAGCAGCGGGAAGGAGATCGCCACGCTCGCCAGCAAGATCGTGACGCTGTGGTCAATCGGTCCGCCATAGACGAAGCCGTAGACCAACGCCGGACCTCCTTTGGTCGAGAGGGTCTGTACCTGTCCGAGGCTGATCTCGCCGATGTAGGGCGCCGTGCGGTTGCTGTGATCGAGCACCACGTCTAGCGCATTGATCGCGGAGAAATCCGGCTCCGTGTGCGCGAGCACCGGCGCGTTCACGATCGCCGAGCTCGCCGCCCAAACCCGCGTACCCGCCAGGTTGGTCACCTGGATCACGACGTCCCCGTGCATGGGAAGCACGATCCGGTTCTGGTGCGCCAGTGGACCGTCAGTGACGCGCTGGTCGGCCTGGCTGAACTCGGTCTCGATTTGATTCGACGCGCTCGTGACGAGGGAACGGTGCACGATGTTCACGAGTGCGAATCCGGTGAAGCCGAGGACGATCGCGATCGAGAGAACGAAAAAGAGGGTCAGCCTGGCGCGAATGGACAGCTGACGGACATCGAGCATCAGCCGGCGGACACGGTGTAGCCAACTCCTCGGACCGTACGGATGATCGAGGGTTGACCCTTGGCGTCAATCTTGCGGCGCAGATAACCAATGTAGACCTCGACGATGTTGGGATCGCCGTCGAAGTCACCTCCCCAGACCGAACTGAGGATCTCGCTCTTGGCGAGCGGCGTGTCGGCGTTGAGCATGAGGAACTCGAGCAGGGCGAACTCACGTGGCGTGAGGGTCACCTCTCTTCCGCTCGACGTCGCCTTGCGACGAAGCGCGTCGAGCGACACCGGACCCACGGTCAGACGTTGAGGGCGATTGCGCTCGTAGCGACGAAGCAACGCGTGAATTCGCGCCAGCAGAATTGAACGTTCGAACGGCTTGCGCAGAAAATCGTCCGCGCCGACCTCGAGGCCCTCTACCTCGTCCATCTCGCCGTCTTTGGCGGTGAGCATGAGCAGCGGCGTGTTGACCCCGGCCGCACGCAAGTCGAGACAGACGTTAAAGCCGTTGCGACGCGGCATCATGATGTCGAGCACGATGACGTCGTAGTTCTCCTCACGGGCCCTTGCGAGTCCGCTCTCGCCGTCATAGCGCTGGTCGACGAGAAAACCGTCGTCGGTGAGTAAGTCCGCGACCGCGCGCGAAAGATCGTAGTCGTCCTCAATGACGAGGACTCGGCGTGAACCTTCACTCATTTGAGGTAGAGGTTACCGTCATTCCCTTCGACGACATTGAGCTTGGTCAATCCACGAGGAGCCGGACCATTAATCACCGCACCGTCGCTCACTTTGAACTGCGAGCCATGGCAAGGACAGATCATGACATTGGCCGACGGCGAGAATTGCACGGTGCAACCCAAGTGCGGACAGACCGTGTCGTACGAGACGTAGTCCTTCGCGGCCAACTCGATCACGATTGCGGGATCTCCCGTTGAAGGTACCGTGAACGTACCTGGCCTGCCGACCGAAATCAGGCTGGCCTTTCCTAAGAGCGTCCCCTGGTTCTGGGCAACCGTCGTGGTCGTCGTCGCTTCGGTCGTCGTCGTCACCTCGGTGGTGGTGGTCGCGGTTGGGTGCGAAGTTGTGGAAGTCGGCGCGGTCGTGGTGGTCGAAGGGGGCGCCGTGGTGGTCGTGGTAGCGGCGCCGAGCGACAATTGCGAACTGGTCGAGGATCCCGCACTCGCGTGGTTCAACTGGGCGCCAACAACCTTGGTCCCCAGACCCAAAGCGGCCGCAGTGACGGCCGCGCCGCCGATCATCATGGCACGACGATCAACTCCGCCGGCGCCACCGGTACCACCGGCAGATTGTGACGGGCCACCGATCAGTACGGGACAGAACGCTGCGTCACACGCGGCGCCCGCGCGAGCGCGACACGTGTTCGCAGAGAAGTTGCCGCACATGCGCTGGACGAGTGCGAACTCGATCGGCACGAACTGCGATGATTCAGGGCTCGCTCCCTGACTCGCTCGTCCAGCGAGCCATCCGTCGATCGAAAGTCGCGAACCACCACCGGCGACGATGAAGGGCATCCACGCGAAAAAGAAGACTATGTCGGCCCCGGTGAAATAGGGCGACGAGTGAAAACTCACCGTGAGGAACAACATGAACGAAAGCAGCGCGCCACCAATGGCGGCGACCCTCGTCCAGAGGCCGACCAGAATTCCCAGGCCGATCGCCACCTCGCCGAACGCGATCGTGTAGCCGATGATCGAAGCGATGTGCAACAGTGGCGTCAAGAGGACGTGCACCGGACTGAAGTGTGCCGACCCGGCCATCTGAGCTTGAATTGAGTTCGCCGCCTTGCCATTGAAAAAACCAGGGTTGGATAGTTTCTGGAGCCCCGCGTAAAGAAAGGTGACGCCAAGAAAGAGGCGCAGCGGTACGAGGGCCCACTCGGCGAGCAGCCAGGATCGAACTGGTGGCAGTTTCGACGCCTTCGGGGACTTCGAAGACGAAGGATTCAGCGACGGGTTTCGTACCGAGTAGGTGCGCACATGTTTAGCCACACTCAATGCTGCCACAGAAAAAACAGGTCTCGTCTTCCCAGCGGCAACTGTTTATGAGATGTTTACGTACCTCGAGCTCTCGACGACGCTGGTTCATGCCACCGTAAGGAAGGTTGACGAACACGGCAGTCGATGTAGATCCATCAGCAAGAATGTGTGAATGCTCGACGCTTCTATCGTCTCATTTTTCATGGACAAGATCCAGAGTCTGCCGCCTGGCCTCGTCTACGTGGTGGTGGCGCTCTTGGTCTTTGGCGAGGCCGCGCTCTTCATCGGTTTCGTGTTACCGGGTGAGACTTCGGTCATCGTGGCGGGCGTCGTCGCGAGCCAGGGCCGCGTGAACATCGTCGTGCTGTGCGTGCTGGTGGTCGTGGCAGCGATCATCGGCGATTCGGTGGGCTACTTCGTCGGACAACGCTGGGGTTCGCGAATCCTCGAGATGAAGATGTTGCAACGACGACGAGAGGACGTGGACCGCGCCATCGAAGGACTTCGCAAACGCGGTCCGTTCTACGTCTTCCTCGGTCGTTTCACGGCATTCCTGCGTGCCGTGATGCCGGGGCTCGCGGGACTGAGTCGAATGCAGTATCGCAAGTTTCTCGTCGCCAACGCGTCGGGCGCCATCGCCTGGGGTGTTGCCTATTCGTTACTCGGTTACTTCGCGGGCACCGCGTTGACCAAGATCGAAAGGTACGCGAGTTGGTTCGGCATTGCAGTCCTCGTCG
>DKEO01000054.1:0-6001 GCA_002452255.1 Ferrimicrobium sp. UBA6820 | reverse complement strand
GCTCCGGATCTGGGCGCAGCGCCACGACCGTGGGGCTCATGGTGAGGGTGTCGAGGACCAGGAGCCTTCCCGAGAGGGTTTCCCCGACGCCCGTCAGCACCTTGACGGCCTCGCAGGCCTGGAGGGTGCCGATGATCCCGGTCACGGCCCCCAGGACCCCCGCCTGGGCGCAGTTGGGCACCGTTCCCGGCTCCGGCGGCTCGGGGAAGAGGCACCGGTAGGTGGGCCCGCCCCCGAGGTTAAAGACGCTCACCTGCCCCTCGAAGCCCTGGATTGCGCCGTAGACAAAGGGCNNAGGCGTCGTTGACCAGGTAGCGGGTGGGGAAATTGTCGGAGCCGTCCACGACCAGGTCGCACGAGCCCACCAGCTCGAGCGCATTCGAGCGCTCGAACCTGACGGGGTGGGCGTCGACCTGGATCAAGGGGTTCAGGGCCCTGAGCCTGCGCGCGGCCGCCTCGGCCTTGTTCACGCCCTGGTCGGCGCTCACGTAGAGGACCTGCCGCTGCAGGTTGGAGGCGTCGACCGAGTCCGGGTCGACGACCGCGATCCTGCCGACGCCCGCGGCCGCCAGGTACATCGCCGCCGGCGAGCCGAGCCCGCCCGCGCCGAGCAGCAGCACCTTCGAGTCGAGCAGCTTCATCTGACCGGCCTCGCCCACTTCGGGCAGCAAGAGGTGACGGTGATAGCGGATGCGCTGCTCCTGGGTCATTGTCCTAGGCACGTCCCAGACCAGACCTTCGTCCTTCCATTTGTTAAAACCACCGGTTATCGACACCACGTCGGTGTAACCGAGGTCCTGGAGGGTCTTGGTCGCGAACGCCGAACGCACGCCTCCCGCACAGTAGACGGCGATGGGAGCGTGCTTGTCCGGCAAGCGTCCTTCGATGGAGAATTCGAGGTTGCCTCGGGCCACGTGCACGGCTCCGGGCACGGCGCCCTGCTCGTGCTCGTCGGGCTCGCGCACGTCGAGCAACGTGTAGTGGTCGAGTCGCGCGGCGACCTCGTGGGGATCGATCTCGCGGATTTCGGCCTTCGCGGCGTTCAGTAGATCTCGTGGTGTGGACAACGGTCTCTCCTTCGTGGTCTTTAAATCCTACCTGCTGGGTCATGAATCAACGCACGTCAACCTGCTAGACCCGACCCGTGGAACTACGCGAACTACTGGAAAAACGCCGGATGGTCCGTTCCTTCGACGCCACGCCGGTCGACCTCGATTGGCTCGAGCAACGATGTGCCGAAGCGCTCTGGGCGCCGAGCGCGGGTAACGCCGCGGGCGTTCGACTGCACACGGTGAGCCGCGCGTTAGTGCCCGCGTTCTTCGAAGCGGCGACCGACGAGCAGTGGCGCGCCAGCGCCCGACGGGCCCCGGGCCTCGCGCGCGCGGGCGCGGTCGTGCTGGTCACGTCCAGACCCGAGGACTACGCCGCTCGATACGGCGAGGCCGACAAGGTTGGCTCGGGACTCGAGAACATCAACGAGTGGTCGGTGCCGTACTGGCACGCCGACGCGGCCATGGCCACGATGGCCCTCCTATTGCTGCTCGAGGAGGCGGGTTGGCAGGCGACGATCTGGGGCAACTTTCGCCACGACGATCGGATCTTGCGCTGGGCGAAGGTCGAGGATGAACAACTGTTCTGCTCGGTGCTGGTCGGTCACGCCGACGGCCACGACGTCGCGTCTTCGTCGCTGGGGCGCGACGTACCCGCCCGCGCTCGGCGCGTGCGCCGAGTCGGTTAGCCAGCTAGTCGCCCTTGGACGACGCGACCGCGCGCAAGAACTCCACGATCGTGCGCGCGCTGAAGGCGGTCGCGCCCTTGGTCCAGTAACCACGGTTCGCGTCGCTGCGACCCGGACCCGCGATGTCCAGGTGCACCCAGGGTCGCGCGCTGGTGAAACGCTGGAGCAACAGGGCCGCCGAGATGGAACCAGCTCGACCCGCCTTGCCGATGTTCTTCATGTCCGCCACGTCGGAATCGAGATGGGACTCGTAGTTCGCCACCAGCGGCATCCGCCACAGCAGTTCGCCACTTCGCTCGCTGGCGGCGCGAAACGAATTCGCCAATTCGTCAGTCGTCGCGTACATGGCGCCGACTTCGTCACCCAGGGCCACCGCTTGGGCCCCAGTCAGCGTCGCGACGTCGATGATGACGTCGGGGTTGGCTTCGACTGCCAGACTGAGGCCGTCGGCGAGGATGAGACGACCCTCGGCGTCCGTGTTCAGCACCTCGATGGTCATACCGTTGCGAATCGTGAGCACGTCGCCTGGACGCGTCGCGCTGTCGCCGGTCATGTTCTCAGTCATCGGCGCGATCGCGGTGACCCGCACGGGTAGTTCGAGTCGACTCACGATCGAGAGCACCGCCATCACGACGGCGGCTCCGGTCATGTCGGTCTTCATCGTCATCATGCCTTCGCCGGTCTTGATCGATAGACCGCCCGAATCGAAGGTCACGCCCTTGCCAACGAGCGCGACGTGGGCCAAGGTGGCCCCCGGTTCTGGGTCGTAGGTCGCGTAGACCAGACGAGTCGGCTGTGCCGAACCCTGGCCCACACCCAAGAGACCACCGAGACGCTCTTCTTTGACCCTCGACTCAGTCCACGCCTCGACCTCGACGTGCGCGTCCTGATCGAGTCGCTTGAGCACCTGCTTGGCGAGTTCGCGAGGGGGGAGGTCGCCGGCGGGGGTATCGATGAGACGCTTGGCCCAGTTGACGCCCTCGGCGATGACCGCGCCACGCACGACGCCTTCGACGACCTCGTTGTGGGTCTGTACGGCGGGCATGCTCACGCCCACGGGCACGACGTCGAAACTCGAGGTCGATTCTTCGTGCTTGTAGGCGTACGAAGCGAGCAGCGCACCTTCGACCAGCGCCTGGACCGCGTCACGGGGGGAATCGATCGCCTCGGTGGGTACGAAGAACGCGAGCGACCCGTCGCCCGCGCTACGTGCGGCGGCGGCGCCCGCGAGACGGAAGTGATCGAGATCGTCGTAGGTGGCACCGAGACTCACGAAGACAACGGTGGACTCGCCCAGCGCGCGCAACACGGCGGCGCTACCTGGATCGGACTTGAAGCCGTGGCGCGTGCACCAGTCCTGGTCGAGGAGCCGAGGGATCTTCTGGCCCCCGAGCACGAGTGGCACCGATTCGGCGATGACGCAGGCACCGTCGTCAAAAACCACCGGCACGCAGACCGTGGGTGCCTGGGCCCCTTCGACGGGCGTCGTGAGTTGAGCGGTGCGCGACACGTTGACCTTCCCTAGTGGGTCCGGGCGGTGCGGTGCTGAGGGCCCTCGGCCCAACGCGCCATGGTCCAGGCGAGATCGCTGAGTCGGTTGAGGTAGGCCACGACGAACGAGTCCTCGAGGGAGTACGAGACTGCTCCACGTTCGGCTCGCCGAATAATGGTACGAGCCACGTCCAGGGCCGCCGACAATTGGTTCTCGCCGGGCACGACGAATTCCTTGGGCATCTCGATCTCAGTGGACAAGGCGTCGATCTCGGCTTCGAGTCTCGTCACCATCTGTGGCGTCACGAGAGATTTCTCGGCGCTCAACTTATGACGATTGGCGGGCAGCGTGGCCACCTCGGCCATCAAGACCCATAGATCACGCTCCAGGGTGACCAGCAGTTCGTAGAGTCGACTCGAGGGCTCGCTCAGTGACCTCGCCCAACCGAGTGAAGCTTGGGCCTCGTCAACGGCACCGTTCACTTCGATCGGGTCCGAATTCTTCCTCGTGCGTCCACCGAAGTAGAGACCCGTGGAACCGTCGTCGCCGTCACGCGTATAGATCTTCACGTCTTTAGCGTAGTGACATCAGTCTTCTCACGGGTAGCCTGTACCAGCAATGGAACTGACTGTTCTCCCTCCCTTCGCCCGACCGGGGGCCGACAATCCTTACCTCGCCGCCCTCGACGATCGAGTGCTCATCTTCGACGGCGCCACGGGAACGAGTTTCCAGCTCCAGGACCTCAGCGCCGATGACTTCGGGGGGCATCATTTCGAAGGCTGCAATGAGCTGCTCAACATCACACGGCCCGACGCTGTCGAGCAGTTGCACCGTTCCTTCCTCGACGTAGGCGTCGACGTCATCGAAACCAACAGCTTCGGTGCCTTTTCGGTGGTGCTCAATGAATACGGCATTCGCGAACGTGCCCACGAACTCGCCCACGCGTCTGCCGTCATCGCGCGACGCGTCGCGGACAGTTACGCGAGCTCCGACAGTCCTCGCTTCGTCGCCGGCTCCGTCGGACCGGGCACCAAGTTCCCCACGCTCGGCCAGATCAGTTACGACGACCTCTCGGCGAGCTACGAGGAGCTCGCCTTCGCGCTGCTCGAGGGTGGCGTCGACGTACTCGTGGTCGAGACCGTCTACGACCTGCTTTCTGGCAAGGCCGCGATCGCCGCCTGCCACCGGGCCATGGTCCGGCACGGTCGAGTGGTCCCGATCCAGGCCCAGGTCACCATAGAACTCACCGGACGCATGTTGCCCGGTACTGAGATCGGCGCGGCAATCACCGCACTCAGTCCACTGGGCGTCGACCTCATCGGCCTCAACTGTGCGACCGGGCCGGTCGAGATGTACGAACCACTGCGCCAGTTGAGCGAGACGGCACCGATGCCTCTCGCCTGCCTACCCAACGCCGGCCTGCCCAGCGTCGTCGAAGGAAAGATGCACTACGACCTGACGCCCGAGGCCCTCGCCGAGCACTTGTCGAAGTTCGTGGCCGAATACGGTGTCCAGGTCGTGGGCGGTTGTTGCGGCACGACGCCCGCGCACCTCGATCAAGTCGTGCGGGCAGTGCGGCCCCTGCGGGCGGGGTCACGCACGCCGGTGCTCGAAGCCTCGGTGGCGTCGATCTATTCGGCGACGAACTACCAGCAGGACCGCTCCGTGCTGCTGGTCGGTGAGCGCACGAACGCCAACGGCTCCAAAAAGTTCCGCGAGGCCATGCTCGCGGGCGATTGGGACACGTGCGTCAGCATCGGCCGCGAACAGGTCAAGGAGGGAGCCCACGTCTTGGACGTCTGCGTGGACTACACCGGTGCCGACGGCGTGAGCGACATGGACCAACTCATGAGCCGGCTCGCGACCCAGTCGTCGGTGCCGGTCATGGTCGACACCACCGAGACCAAGGTCGCGCGCCAGGCACTCACCTGGCTCGGCGGCAAAGCAATCTTGAACTCGGTCAATCTCGAAGAGGGTGACGGACCCGGCACGCGCCTGGACGGGTTCTTGTCGCTCGCGGCCGAATTCGGTGCAGCGGTCGTGGCCACGTGCATTGACGAGGAAGGTCAGGCGCGCACCGCCGACTGGAAGGTCCGCGCCGCCACGGCGATCACCGAACTCGCCGTTTCGCGTTACGGGCTGAACGCGCAGGACATCTTCATCGACCCACTCGCCCTGCCCCTGTCGACGGGCATGATCGAGTCACGCCGCGACGGTATCGAAACCATCGAGGCGATCCGACGAATCAAGGCCGAACTTCCCGGCGTGCGCACCATTCTCGGACTCTCGAACGTCTCGTTCGGTCTCAGTCCCGCCGCACGTCAGGTGCTTAACAGCGTGTTCCTCCACGAGTGCGCCGAAGCGGGCCTCGACGCCGCGATCGTGCACGCGTCAAAGATCTTGCCTCTCGCGCGCGTGGACGAAGAAGCCCGTCGAGTTTGCCTGGACCTTATTTACGACCGCCGCAGCGACGCGTACGATCCGCTCGCTGAGTTACTGCGGCTCTTCGAGGGCGTCTCGGTGTCGTCCCAGAACGTGGCCTCCCTGGACGATCTCGAACTTAACGAACGATTGCGCCAGCGCATCATCGAGGGAGCGCGCGTCGGACTCGAGGAGGACCTCGCGGGCGCGATGAACGAAGGGCTCAAACCCCTCGAGATCGTCAATGATCTGTTGCTCGACGGCATGCGCGAGGTCGGTGACCTCTTCGCCTCGGGAGAGATGCAACTGCCCTTCGTGCTCCAGAGCGCCGAGACGATGAAGGCCGCGGT
>DKEO01000002.1:16529-16668 GCA_002452255.1 Ferrimicrobium sp. UBA6820 | reverse complement strand
CCGATGTTGCCCGACAGCGAGATGTACGAAAGATCGAACTTCGATGCCTCGACCTCCGCCGCATCCTCCTCGTCGAGATCGCGCATCGCGACGATGCCGGGTTGGCGGAAGAGCGCATTGTCGTCGAAGTTGAGCTTGG
>DKEO01000002.1:224-16446 GCA_002452255.1 Ferrimicrobium sp. UBA6820 | reverse complement strand
TCGATCTCCATGCCGCCCTCGGAGCTCGCGATCAAGGTCACGCACTGCGTGCCGCGGTCGATCACCATGCCGACATAGAGCTCCTTGCGGATATCGGCGCCCTCTTCCACCAGCAGCCGGTGGACGACCCGGCCCTCGGGACCGGTCTGATGCGTNNCGCCGCCGCCTTTGCCGCGGCCGCCGGCATGGATCTGCGCCTTGACGACCCACACCTTGCCGCTTAAGCGCCGCGCGGCCGCGTCCGCCTCGGCGACCGAAAAGCACGGCACGCCGCGCGGCGTCGCGACCCCGAATCTGCGCAGGATCTCTTTACCCTGATACTCATGAACGTTCATGCCGATGGTCCTCGTGCGCGCAACGCGCGCCCTTGAAGGAGAATACCTAAGAAGCGGCGACGACGAGCACTGCCTCAGGCCGCCCTGGCGCGCGCCAGGCTTTGCTCGAGGAGCTTGGTCAGCGCGAACACCGCATCGAGGTGCGGCGTGGGCGTGTCGGTCATCCGGCCCAGCTCGATCACGGAGCCNNACCGACACGTTCCGCACCCTCGATGCGCTTCTCGATCGGTACTCGGAACGTGATGCCGAGCTTCGCGGCGATGGCCTGAGCCTCAAGCATCATGGCACGCGCGAGCTCGCGCGTGGGCGGATATTGACACATCGCGGCCAGCGTTCCTCGCGACAGGGCGCTGATCGGGTTGAAGGTCATGTTGCCCCAGAGCTTGAGCCACATCTCGGCTCGGATGTCCGTCAGCACCGGCGCTTGCATGCCGCCGCGGATGAAGCATTCCGACACGCGCTTGACGCGCTCGCTCTCCGATCCGTCCAGATCGCCGACCGGGAAGCGATTACCCTCGATCTGGTTGATGACTCCCGGGGCCAGGAGCTCGCTGGCCGGATACACCACGCAGCCGATGACCCGCTCGCAGGGAATGTTCTGGGCGATGGCCCCCTTCGGATCGACGCTCGTCACCGTGCGCCCTTCGAGCGCTCCCCCGTGCTTGTAGAAGTACCAGTAGGGAATGCCGTTTTGCATCGGCACGACGACCGTATGCGCCGCGAACAGCTTAGGCACGTCCGCGGCAACCGCCTCGAGTTGATGCGCCTTCAGGGCGAGCACCACGAGGTCCTGCGGTCCGGCCGTCGTATAGTCGCTGGTTGCCTTGACCTCTCGGACGGCTTTCTCGGTGCCGTCGCGGAGAACCAAGCGGATCCCGCGCGTCTTGAGTGCCTCCAGGGTGGCGCCCCGCGCGATGAACGTTACGTCCTCGCCGGCGTGCGCCAGCTGCGCTCCCACGAATCCGCCGATCGCGCCGGCGCCTATGATCGCTATCTTCATCGGACTCATTCCCGCACGGCGGTGCGCGCGATTTTACACGATGCGTTGTCGCGTCTGCGCCGCCGTTCTGCGGCGAGTGTCAAACCACCTTGGCCCGGCGCAGCGCACTGACTTCTTCGGGCTGGTAACCGAGTTCCGCAAGCACCTCCTCGGTATGCTCGCCGAGAAGCGGCGAGCGCTTGACCTCCGAAGGGCTGTCGCTCAGCTTGATGGGGTTGCCGACGGTCAAGTACTTGCCGCGGGTCGGATGCTCGACCTCCACCACCGTGCCCGTCTTGCGGAGCGACGGTTCGTGGGCCAGCTCCTCCATCGACAGGATCGGGCCGCAGGGAATGTCGTGCTCGTTGAGCAGGTTCATGGCCTCGAATTTCGTCTTGGTGACAGTCCACGCCTCCACCGCCGCGAAGACCTCGTTCAATCGGGGCAGACGCGCATCCGCGGTGGCGAAATCAGGATCCGTGATCCACTGCTCGCGGCCGATCACCCGGCAGATCTCCTTCCACACCGGCGCCTGCGCGATGAAATAGAGGTAAGCGTTCGGATCGGTTTCCCAACCCCTGCATTTCACGATCGTGCCCGGCTGTCCCCCGCCGGAGGCGTTCGCCGAGCGCGGCACGGCGCTGCCGAATTTTCCGTGCGGGTACTGCGGATACTCCTTCATCACATGGTTGCGCTCGAGCCTTTGCTGGTCGCGCAACTTGACGCGGCACAGATTCAACACGCCATCCTGCATGGCGGCGAGGACCTTTTGCCCGCGGCCCGTGGAATTTCTCTGATAGAGCGCGGTCACGATGCCCAATGCGAGGTGCAGACCCGTGCCGCTGTCGCCGATCTGCGCGCCGGTGACCAGCGGCGGCCCGTCATCGAAGCCGGTGGTGGAGGCGGACCCTCCCGCGCACTGCGCGACGTTCTCGTACACCTTGCAGTCCTCATACGGCCCCGGGCCGAAGCCCTTGACCGACGCGACGATCATCCGGGGGTTCAATTCCTGGATGCGCGCCCAGCTGAAGCCCATGCGATCGAGCGCACCCGGCGCAAAATTCTCCACCAGGACATCGCAGTGCTTGATCAGTCGCTCGAGCACTTCCTTGCCCTGCGCACTCTTGGTGTCCAGGGTCACGGAGCGCTTGTTGTGGTTGAGCATCGTGAAATACAGGCTGTCCACGCCCGGAATGTCGCGCAATTGTTCCCGGGTCACGTCGCCGGCCCCTGCCTTCTCGACCTTGATGACGTCGGCGCCGAGGTCGCCCGCGATCATCGCGCACAGCGGCCCGGCGAGCACGCGCGACAGATCGAGCACACGCACTCCCTCGAGTGGCAGCCCGGTGCCCAAGTTCGACGGATCGATATCCCAGACCATTAGAGGACTTTCGAAAGAAAGCTCTTCAGTCGTTCCGACGAGGGCGTGCTTAAGATCACGCGCGGGTCGCCCGATTCCTCGATGACGCCGCCGTCGAGGAAGTAGGCCGAATTGGCGACCTCGCGGGCGAAACCCATCTCGTGGGTCACCACGATCATCGTCATGCCACTGCGGGCGAGATCCTTCATCACTTCGAGGACTTCGCCGACGAGTTCGGGGTCGAGCGCCGACGTCGGCTCGTCGAAGAGCATGAGTTTGGGATCCATCGCGAGTGCGCGGGCAATGGCGACGCGCTGCTGTTGGCCGCCGGACAACTGACTGGGGTAACTCGTCTCCTTTTCCTTGAGCCCCACGCGTGCGAGCAGCTCGCGTGCCTTCTGCGAGGCGTCCTCACGATTCTTGCCGAGCACCTTCCTTTGGCCGACCGTCACGTTCTCGAGGACGGTCAGGTGCTGGAACAGATTGAAGCGCTGAAAGACCATCCCGATGCGCGACCGATTCTCACAGACGCGTTTGTCAGTGAGCTCGTAGAGTCGGCCGTTTCGCATCTCGTAGCCTACGAGTTCGCTGTCGACCCGCAGTTCACCGCTGTCGTGTTTCTCCAAGTGGTTGATGCAGCGCAGGAGTGTACTCTTGCCCGATCCCGACGGGCCGATCAGGCACGTCACTTCGCCACGGTCAACGTTCAAGTCGACGCCCTTCAACACCTCTACGCCGTTGTAGGACTTACGCACTCCGCGGATCTTGACCATGGGCTCACTCATGGCGAAACCTCAAGACCTCGACGGGTCCGGAACTTCGAGCCGACCCCCGCCAGGTCCGCGCGCAGGCGTTGAATCGGCGTGGGCGGTGGCGTTCGCAACGCCCCGCGAGCGAAGCGACGTTCGAGGTAGAACTGGCCGATCGAGAGCACCGTCGTCACCAACAGGTACCAGAGACTCGCCACGATGAGCAGCGGGATGATCTCGTAGTTCTCGCTGTAAATATTGGTCGCCGCACCCAGCAGGTCGATGACACCCACGACACTGACGAGCGACGTGGTCTTGAGCATCGAGATCACCTCATTGCCCGTCGGTGGGATGATGACGCGCATCGCCTGGGGGATGGTCACTAGGCGCAGGGTCTGGCGACGGGTCATGCCGAGCGACGTGGCCGCCTCGATCTGGCCCTCGTCGACTGAAATCAGTCCCGCCCGGGCGATCTCGGACATGTAGGCGCCTTCATTGAGTCCGAGCCCGATCGCGCACGCCTCCATGATCGTCAGGGAGGTGTTCACGTTGAAGTGCACGAAGGTGACGTGCAAGAAGGGGATGCCCAACGTCAGGTGAGGATAGACCGCACCGATGAAACTCCAAAAGAGCAATTGCACGAGCACTGGCGTCCCGCGAAAGAACCACGTGTACGTCCAGGCAATCGAGGAGAGCACGCGATTGGGCGACATCCGCATGACCGCGATCGTGACGCCGAGCACGATGCCCAGGACCATCGCGACGACCGTCAAAAAGACCGTGCGCAACAAGCCGTGCAGGATCTCCGAGGTGAAGAAGTACTGCCCGACGATGTTCCACTGGTATCGATAGACCATGGCGTGGTGGCACAGCCTCGCGCCACTGACGACATGACAGACCATCTTCGCACTGGCCACCTTGAAGAACAAGGTGTGAACAACCATCGCCAGGAGAAGCCCGACGAGCGCGACGCCGACCCACCGACCATAATGACGAACGGGGACGACCTTTACGGTGGCGTCCCCGTTCGTAGTCATGGGCTCGTGAACGTCGAGGCCCTAGGAGGTCGCTCCGTCCAGCACGATCTTGGCCGCGGGCAGCGAGCCAGCGCTCACACCCCATTTGGCGAGGATCGCGCCGTAAGTGCCGTTAGCGATGAGCGTCTTCACTGCCGCCTTGATTGCCGTGGCGAGTCCCTTGCCGGCCGCCGTCTTGGGGGTGCCGATACCGTAGGGTGCAACTTCGATCGCACTGCCCACGAGCTTGAAAGCGCCCTTGGACTGAGAGACTACGTAACCCGCGACTTGGCTGTCGAGAAAACCGAGCTTCGCGCGACCCGAGGACACCGCGAGGTCGGCGCTGGTCTGAGTCGGGTACGCGAGTACGGTCAACTTCTTCGAAGCGGAGCACGTCTTGGCGGTGTTGACGGCGTCGGACTGTTCGGTCGTACCGGTCTCGACCGCGACGCTGAGGCCACACAGGCTCGGCAATCCGCTGAACTTGACCGATGACGATGACTTCGCGTAGACGGCCTCACCGGCTTGGAAGTAGTCGACGAAGTAGACCTGCTTCTCACGGGCCTTGGTGTCGGTGAACGACGAGTTGGCAATCTGGTATCGACCGGCGTCGATACCGGCGAGGATGCTGTCGAACGTCACGTTGTTCTCGGTGATTTTGACACCGAGCGTCTTGGCGATGGCCTTCATCATGTCGACGTCAAAGCCCACCATGGTGGTACCGCTCATCGACTCGTCAGGGGCGTACGTCGCGTCGGTCGCGACTTGAAGCGTGGACTTGGTGAAACTTGCCGGCACCAACTTGGCGTCGGCGGCGTTGTACGAGCCCGTCGTCGTCGCGGCTCCCGCGACGAGACTCGAGGCGAACACCAACGACGTGATGCCGGTGACAACCAGTGCTTGACGCACGCGGGTAATTCGAAGCATGGACACTCCCCTTGTTCCTCGCCAGGTCTGGCGTATGGGTTCTATTGATACCAGAAAACACGGGGTGCCGGTCACCCCGGCGTATCGAGCACGCGAATTTCTTCTCGGCCGTGAACGAATTGGTCCTGACGAGCGACCCGAAGGGGCAAGAACCGGTACGCCACCACACCCACGACGATCGCGGCACAGGCCGCCACCAGGCACCCTCGGTGGAATCCGTCAATGAACGAAGAGACGACACCCGACTCGAGGGCCTGGTGCAGGGGTAGGCCCAGTGGTACGTGGGCGACGACGGCCTTGGCCGCCTGGGTCGAGCTCTGCGCGATGTCCAGTTGCGTTCGTGAAAGACCCAGGTGAGCGAAGGCGTGACGCACCGCTGGACCAAAGAGCGACGAGAAGACCGAACCGACCACCGCGACCCCCATGGTGCCGCCGATCTCTCGGGTGGTCTCGTTCACCGCCGCGCCCGCACCAATCTGGTCGGGACGCAGCGAACCCATGATCGCCGCGGTCGAGGGTGCGTTGATCAACGAGAACCCGAAGGCGAGCACGACCATGCTGCCCATGATCGGACCGACGTAGGCGGCGTGCGCCCCGATGTAGGTCATCCAGAACAGAGCGATACCCATGATGACCAGTCCCGCGCTCACGACGTAGCGCGTGCCCACGCGAAGTGCCGCAATCGCACCGAGGGGGGTGATGAACATCGTGACGACCGCGAAGGGCAAGGTGCGCACACCAGCCTGCAGGGCGGAGTACCCGTGGATCAACTGAAAGTACTGCGTGACGAGGAAGATGAATCCGAACAGGCAAAAGAAGCTCGTCGCGATGGCGCTCGCGCCCGCCGAAAAGGCCCGGTTGGAGAACACTCGCACGTCGAGCAATGGGCCGGTGCGGCGCAGCTCGTAAAGGACGAACGAGCAGAGCAACACCGCCGACACCGCGAAGAGCCCGAGCGTCGAGAAGCTGCGCCAACCCCATTCGGGTCCTTGGATGATCGCGAGGACCAGCAACGTCACGAACGCCGTACCAAGGGTGAGTCCGTTGACGTCGAAACGACCTTGGAGAGGGCTGCGCGATTCGGGCACGATCAAGGCACAAGCAAGAAACGCGAAGAACACGATTGGAATGTTCACCAGGAAGATGGATCCGTACCAGAAGTGTGTGATCAGTTCACCGCCGACGATCGGACCAACCGCAATCGACACGCCCGCCGTCGCACCCCAGACGCCGAAGGCCTTCGCGCGCTGCGACGGGTCCTTGAAGGTCGTGGTGACGATGGACAGGGTGGCCGGAAAGATGAAGGCCGCCGCCGCTCCCATCAACGCGCGCGCGGTGAGCAATTCTTCGATGGTGTGCGATCGCGCCGCGAGGAAGGAAAATAGACCGAAGAACAGCAACGCACTTTGCATGATCCGCTTTCGTCCGAAGCGGTCCGCGAGCCCCCCACCCATGAGCAGCAGTCCCGCAAAGGGCAGCGAGTAGCCGTCGACGATCCATTGAAGGTCGGTGTTGGTCGCGCGCAGCTGCTCGGAGAGCGTCGGAAGGGCGACGTTGACGATGGTGTTGTCCACGCCGACGAGCAGTACCGCCACGCAGAGCACGGCGAGGATCAACCACCGACGATCTTCGACGGATTCGGTCATCTGGCCCCCTATGGAACGATGTTCCATTATAGTAGAACAATGTTCTATACTAGTGCAAGTGACGAAGCGAACTCCTTCTCGGTTGGTTGAGCCCGGCCTCATGGCCGCCGCCCTCGCGATCCTTCGTGAGTCCGGACCTGAGGGCTTCACGGTGCGCGCCATTGCTCGGCGGGCCAAGGTCGCCCCCATGGCGATCTACAACCACTTCGACGGCAAGGACGGGCTCTTGGACGCCATCTGGACCGACGGTTTCACGATGTTGCGCGAGGCCCTCGCGGCCACCAGTATCGACACCGCTCTGGAGGAACCACTCTTCAATACCGCCCAGGCGTACCGCCACTTCGCGCTGACGCACCAGTCGCATTACACGGTGATGTTCATGCACCGTTTCGTCGGCTTCACGCCCTCGATCAATGCCGCCACCGTTGCCTACGAGGCGTTTGAAACGCTCGTCGGACTGGTGAAGGCAGCCCAGTCGGTGGGGCGCTTCGAGGGCTTTGACCCCAGCGACGCCGCCCAGATGCTCTGGTCGGCCTGTCACGGCTTCGTCTCGCTCGAGTTGATGGACATCAACTTCGCCCAGGACAAGGACCGCACGTTTCTCGACTTTCTTCGCGGCATCGAGCGGGGCCTCGCCTACTCAACGAATTAGGGCTGAGGGCCAACGACCAGGTCGATTCGTGCGCAACAACATGTCGGTGAACTCTCGTTCGAGGTGCTCTTGGCGCCACACGAGTTGCTCCTGCGCACCGGCGAGCACGCGGTCCAGGTCGTCGCATTCGGTTCGCCACGTCGGGTCGGCGAGCAGATCGAAACAACGATACGTCCCGTCGCCGAACTGCACGTAGGCGGTCTCCTCGCCCACCGACACGGCCAGGTTCTGTCGTGAGAGGTTCCAGTCCACCGTGTCGCGCGAGGTCTTGTCATTGATCCAGTACGTGCGATAGTCCCACTCGTAGTGCGCGTGGTCGCGCCAGGGAACGTGCGTACCAGCAAATAGCGGGGCGAGGGAGTGCCCGTCACACTGCGCCGGCGTGTCCACGCCGAGCGCATCACAAAGAGTCGGCAGGAGATCGACGTTCTCGCTGAACTGGCTGACGCTACGCGACAGGTCCTTGCGCCTCGGGTCGCGCCAGAGTCCCAACACGTGATAACTCTGGGGGAAGAAGCCCAGTTTCTCAATGAGCCCGTGATCGCCGAGTTGTTCGCCGTGATCCGAGGTGATCACGATCAAGGTGTCGTGCCACTCGCCTCGTTCGTCCAGGGCCCCGAAGACTCGACCCAGTTGGAAGTCGACCTCACTGATCATGCCGTAGTACTGGGCGCGCAGTCGACGAAGGTCGTCCTCGTTGGTGGGCGCCGCACTCGCCGGGACGCCGAGCGCTATTTCGTGCAAGGGGTGACGACGCGACTCTTCGGTGACCGCGATCGGCAAGGTGACGTCGGCGGGGTCGTACATGGTCGAGAACTCGCCAGCCGCCGCGTAGGGAGGGTGCGGACGAAGGTAACTCAGGTGCGCGAACCAGCCACTCTCCTGGTCACGCAGCCATTCGAGGTACCGCGTCGTGAGAAAGCCGCTCAACGAGTCCTCGACCGCGCGCTCGGGCTCGCCGCGCAGGGCCGGCGCCCAACCACTCTCGACCTCGTAACCCTTCTGACGTAAATACTGGATCCAGCCGGCCTGGCTCTCGGGCAGATAGAGACCCACCGACATGCCGGGCAGGACCCCGTCGTAGTTGTCGAGTCGCGGGTCATCGAAGCCCTCGCGCTGGTTGGGATCGAGTCCCTGATCCGTGTAGCCAAAGAGTGTCGGGTCGTAGCCCGCGACACGCGCCACGCTCGCGAGGTTGGCCAAACCAGCTCGAAGGGGGGTGCCGTTGGCGACGACTCGATTATTCATCTGGTAGGTGCCGGTGTACAGCGCCGCTCGTCCCGGCGCACAGGGCGCCGCCTGGGAATAATGTCGCTCGAGACGAACACCCTCGCGCGCGACCCGGTCCAGATTCGGCGTACGCACGAGCGGATGGCCCGCCGCGCCGTAGGAGTCGCCGCGGAACTGGTCAAGCGTTATGAAGAGTACGTTCACGCCGACGCGTGCTCTACGAGGTGGTGCATGTGCTCGGCCAGGTCCTCGACGATCTCCAGGGTCTCGGGTACCAACCCGCCCAGTCGCAAGAATCCGTGCACCATTCCCTCGGCTTCGAGAATCTCGACATCCACGCCGAAGTGCTCGAGCAGTCCGGCGTACGCGAGACCTTCGTCACGCAGCGGGTCGCACTCGGCGACGAGCAGGATCGCCGGTGGGGCTCCCGCGAGGTCCTCGAACATCAGCGGGGTCACCCGCGGGTCGGTGTGATCAACGAAGTCGCCCAAGTACTGGGCGTAGTCGTGACGAAGATTCTCGAGGTCGAGCATGTAGCCCACGCCGTATTTATGGGCCGACTCAGTCACGAGTTCGGGCCCGAGTGTCGGGTAGATGAGCACCTGAGCGGCGATACCCAGGTGCTCGTTCTTCGTCAGCGCCGCCGCGACCGCGACCAGCGACGCCCCCGCCGAGTCACCCATCACGATCATCTCAGCGTCGGGCGCGGCGTAGTCGCTCCAATGCGCCACGACGTGGCGAAACATGTCCACGGCGTCGTTGATGGCCGCCGGAAACGGGTGCTCGGGTGCGAGTCGATAGTCGACCGCCAAGAAGCGCATACCCGTGTCCGCACTCAGACGCCGACAAAGGGCGTCGTGCGTCTCAAGACCCCCCACCACGAAGGAGCCACCGTGGAAGTAGAGCACGAGGGCCTTGTCCTCGTCATTGGCGGGCACGTACAAACGCGTCGACAACGACCGGCCAGTCTCGAGTCGCGCGGTCAAGTCCGTGGTCGCCACCGCCAACTCATCGTCGCCTCGAATTGCTTGGGCGAGTTCGAGATAGGCGTCGCGACGCTCGCTCATGGTCTGGGTCTTTGGAGGCGGCCCAGGGTTCGACTGCACACCACGGACGTAGGGCTCAAGGGCGGGGTGAAGCATGGCAACCTCCTTCGCAAAGACTATTCACTGGCGCCCGTCGCGTCACCAATTCCGCGTCGAACGGGGCAACGAAGGTCAACTGCCAACCGTCGTCACGGCTTCGCCACTTCGAGTCGGGCGCGACCTGGCCACCCGTGCGAAAGTCGCCACGCGATCAAGGTACTCCCTACAATGAAGACGTGAGCCGTCGACACGAGCCTCGAGGTGGCGAAGAAACACCAGCGCGCGATGTTGACCCCGTGGACACTTTCCTGGCGCAGCCCGATTTCGAAGAAGAGCCCGGACTCGACGACGCCGCACTCGAACGTCAACGGCTGCAACGTCAAGAACCCGATGCCGACGCCATCGTGCTGGCGATCGAGCTTTTGAACGAGCACCATCCGTATTCCTAGTCCCTGACGCGACCAAGGTCGCGCGGCGCAACCTCGTCGGCGATCTGGTCGTCATTGACTTGGACTGCAGCGACGGCGTCAGATCCCACGACTCGGTGTCGAACTTCAATGCCGCGTTCGAGGACGGCGCTCTCGCAGAGAAACCAAGTGGGTGCGACCAAGAGGTCGACAAGACCGAATGGAGCGGACGACCGGGCTCGAACCGGCGACCTCGACCTTGGCAAGGTCGCGCTCTACCAACTGAGCTACGTCCGCGTGAAAACCAATATTAGCGGACTTTCGCGCGCCGTCCAGCCTCTAGGTGGGAGGGGCGCTCGAGATGAGTCGCTGCGCCTCGTCTAAGAGGTAGTCACGCAAGGTCGCCAGGTCGGGCATCTGCTCGGCGCACCCGAGTAAACCGAATTCGAGATGCTCCTCGAAACCGAGCACCGTGATGTTGAGAGAAAAGGTGCCCAGGAGGGGCCCGACCGGGGCCGCGGACGTGACCCGGTGCCCACTGAGCCAGAGGGGGATGGGCGGGCCAGGCACCGACGAGACCATGAGATTGGCCATCGGCGGAATTCGGTTGAAGAGACTGAACGCGGAGATGAACTTACCGCCAAGAGAAAGCATGGTCGGTCCGAGCACCCTCGGTACGTCTTGGAAGATCTTGGCTCGGTGCTCACGTTGAAAGCCCACGGTCTTGGCGGAGTCGCTCGCGATGGCTCGCAGTCTCGCCACGGGATCGGCGATGTCGATGTGCAACGCGACGAGCATGCCTGATATTTGGTTGCCCAACTCAGCGGTCGAGCCGTCGCCACGAACGTTGATTGGCGCAAAAGCGATGATGTCCTTCTTGGGCAGGTCGTCGCGGTCGACGAGGAGTCTGCGCAGTGCTCCCCCCGTCGTCGCCATCACGAAGTCGGTGACCGAGGCGCCGTGACTCTTGGCCGCTCGCTTGGCCTCGACCAGCGACACGCGAAGCCGGTGATAGGCCTTCTCCACGCCCGGTGCGCCGTTGAGCGAGGACCGGCGCGCTTGAAAAATCGACGGCTGATCGGGCGTGACACTCTTGCTACGACGAATGACCACGAATCGAACGAGCGCCCTCACGACCTCCAAAATGCGCGTCAGCCAGGAACGAACGTTCTCCACCGCCAACATCGGACGCTGTCGAAGTCGTTTAAGGCCCTGTCGAACCAGCCCCCACGAACTCGTGATCACCGTACCTTCAGTTGTGGCCTCGACTTTGGGCGCTGGCGCGCGGACCTCGGGAGAGATGTCAAAGAGATTGGCAAACGTCTCGGCCCCCGAAACGCCATCAGCGAGCGCGTGGTGCACCTTGAGCGCGACCGCCGCCCTCCCGTCTCCGAGTCCCTCGATAATTAGGAGCTGCCATAACGGACGGCGCAGGGACAAGGGCTGGGACAAGAACTGCGAGACCAGTGCATCAAACTGGTCGGGCGTCCCCGGCGCCGGTAGCGCCACGCGCAGCACGTGCTTGGAAAAGTCGAAGTTCTTGTCCTCGACCAGTATCGGCCACGTGATGTCGAAAGGTGAGCGCACGATACGTTTCGTGAAGATTGGGATTTCGTGCACCCGCGCGGCGATGTTCGAGGAAATGAGATCGAACCTCGCCGCGGGATCAAGCAAGTCACCGAATTCGAGTTCAATCACCGCGCCAATGTTCATCGACGTGCCCGGGGTCTCGAGCAGGAGAAACGCGCTATCGAGCGGGTCGAGGTACTGGGTCAACGTCCGCTACTCCCGAAACCGCCCTGTCCCCTCATTGCCTCGGGCAGCTCGTCGACCAGGCTGAAGTGCAGCGACGCGACCGGCACCACCACCAGTTGGGCGATGCGGTCACCTTTGTGCACGACGTAGTCAATCGCGGGGTCCAGGTTCACCAGTGCCACGCGAACCTCGCCTCGGTAGCCTGCGTCGATCAGCCCTGGAGAATTCGCACAGGTCACGCCGTGCTTGGACGCCAGTCCACTTCGCGGCAGCACCAGTCCTCCGTAACCTTCGGGAATGGCGATGCTGAGACCCGTGCCGACCATGTTTCGACCACCTCCAGCAGCGAGCGTGCACGTTTCGATCGCCACCAGGTCGCATCCGGCGTCGTGCTCGTGCGCGTAGTGCGGCAACACTGCGTCGGGATGTAGCGCCCGGACGAGGAGTTCCATAGGCGGAAGGCTACCCGGCTCCAGACGACGAACCAGGATTCGCTAGTCTCACACTGTGCTCGTGTGGATGGACCTGGAGATGACCGGCCTGGAACCGCAACGACACGTCATTGTCGAAATCGCGACCGTTGTCACCGACGACCAGCTCAACATCGTCGCCGAAGGTCCCGATCTCGTCATCCACGCCACGCCCGAGCAGCTCGAACAGATGGGTGACTACGTCACCGAGATGCACGCCAGGTCCGGACTTCTCGACGCGGTCAGAGCCTCGACAGTGAGCGTGGCCGACGCCGAAGCCCAAACTCTCGAGTTCCTGAAATCGCACATCGACGAAGAGGGTTCGGTGCCCCTGTGCGGCAATTCGATCGGGACGGATCGGCGCTTTCTCCAAGAGTACATGCCGAACTTGGAATCGTTCTTCCACTACCGCAACGTCGATGTCTCGACCATCAAGGAGTTGGCTCGCCGATGGAATCCCGAGGTCCTCGAATCCTTAGGTGACAAGGAAACCAATCACCGCGCCCTCGACGACATCCGCGAATCCATCGCCGAACTCGTCCACTACCGCCAGACGCTTTTTTCGCCCTCCACCACCACCAAGTAACGTCGCACATCATGGCTGATTCACCCCTCACTATCGCCCAGGCCACCGCCCAGATGACCGCCCCCGGACAGATGTTCGAGACCGAACGCGCCACGATCAACGGCATCGAGATGAACGTCTGGAAGCACGCTCCGGCGAACCTGCGCCAGATACTGGACTTGTCACTCAACCACGCCACTCGCGACTTCCTCGTCTACGAGGACGAACGAATCACCTTCGACGAGCACTACCGCATCGCCTCGAGCATCGCCGAGCGCCTCGTCAACCTCGGCGTGAACAAGGGCGACCGCGTCGCCATCGCGTCGCGCAACCTGCCCGAATGGGTCTGTGCCTTCTGGGGCGCCATGGTCACGGGTGCGGTGGTCGTGCCGCTCAATGCGTGGTGGACCAGCGAGGAACTCGCGTACGGACTCACTGACTCGGGTTCCACGGTGCTCTTCGTCGACGAGGAACGACTCGAGCGGCTCTACAAGCAACTCGACCACCTGCCCGACCTCGAGACCATCGTCGTGATCAGCGACGAGCCCAAGCGTCCCGCACACGTGGACAAGAAGCACGCCCGAATCCAACTCGTGGGCTACGAGGAGTTCCTTGGTCGCGTCGACGCCGCCGCGACGCCGCCACCAATCGACTTCGTGCCCGAGGACGACGCGACGATGTTCTACACCTCGGGTACGACCGGCAAGCCCAAGGGGGCCGTGGGTTCGCACCGCAACGCCATCACCAACCTCATGAACCTCTTCTTCATTGGCCAGAGCAGCACGCTGCGCTTTGGTACCGGCAACCTCGACGAAAAAGGTCAGAGCGTGCCCAACGCGAGCCTGCTCAACGTACCCCTCTTTCACGCGACGGGCTGCCTGGCGACGATGCTCGTGAACACGGCGTCGGGTGGAAAGTTGGTGATGATGCACCACTTCGACGCCGGCAAGGCGCTGGCACTCATCGAGAGCGAGCGCCTGACGAACATCGGCGGCGTGCCGACGATCGCCATGCAGATTCTCGACCACCCCGACTTTCGCAAGTTCGACACCTCGAGCGTGCGCTCGATCTCGTACGGTGGCGCGCCGGCGCCGCCCGATCTGGTGCGACGCATCCAGGCGGCCTTTCCAGTCGGCCAACCAGGCAACGGTTACGGTCTCACCGAGACATCGGCCGCGGTGTGTCTGAACAGCGGTCCGGACTACGTCGAGCGACCCAGCAGTTGCGGTACCGCCTCACCGGTCTGTGAGGTGGCGATCGTGCCCGAGGACTACGAGGGGCTCGAACCCTCGCCCGATCTACCCGCCGGACCCGACGTCGTGGGCGAACTGTGGGTCAAGGGTCCCAACGTGGTGCGCGGTTATTGGCACAAGCCCGAGGCGACCGCGAAGTCGTTCACCAATGGCTGGCTGCACACCGGCGACGTGGCGCGCATCGACGAAGACGGTTACGTCTACATCGTGGACCGCGCGAAGGACATGATCATCCGCGGCGGTGAGAACGTCTACTCGGTGATCGTCGAAGCGGCGATCTTCGAGCACCCCGACGTGGCCGACTGCGCCGTGGTCGGCGTCGCCCACCCCACACTGGGCGAAGAGGTCGCCGCGGTCATCGTGCTGCGTCCGGGACGCGTCGTCGAGGCCGAAGAGATCTCGCGCCACGTCGCCCAGCGACTCGCCAAGTTCGAGGTTCCCACCCGGATCTTTTTTCGCACGCTCGCCCTTCCCCGTAATCCCCAGGGCAAGGTTCTCAAACGCGAACTACGCGAGTCGCTCCACGAGCAGATGCAGATCCAGGCCTAGCGCGCCGCGGCGTCGACGGCGTCGAAGGCGGCCTTGTCGATTTCTAACGCGCGCGCGGCCCAGTTCTCTTCAAGGTGCCCAACGCTGGTGGTGCCAGGAATTGGCACCATGACGGGCGAACGTTGCAACAACCACGCGAGTGACAGTTGCGCGACGCTGACGCCGTGCTGGGTCGCGAGCGAGTCGAGTGGTCCGCCGGGTCGCGCGAGTTGACCTGAGGCGACGGGGTGCCACGGTATGAAGCCAATGCCCTCAGACTCGCAGTACTCGAGTACCGCCTCACTGGTGCGGTCCGTCAGATTGAAGCGATTCTGGACCGTGACGACCGGAACGATCTTTCGCGCGGCCTGGATCTCTTCGACGTTCACGTTGGAGAGTCCAACCGCTTTGACCTTGCCCTCATCGAGCAACGCGCGAAGAAGGCCGAACTGCTCGTCGCGGTCAATTCGCTGGTCGATCCGGTGCAACTGGAAGAGGTCGAGCGACTCTTGACCGAGCCGGCGCAGGGACATCTCACACTCTTGGCGCAGGTAGTCGGGTACGCCACACGTCGCCCACACGTTCGGACCAGTTCGCACCAGGCCAGCCTTCGTGGCGATCTTCACGGCACCGTAGGGGTGCAGCGCTTCGAAGATGAGCTCCTCGGAGACGTAGGGACCGTAGGCGTCGGCAGTGTCGACGAAGTCGACGCCCAACTCGACCGCTCGACGAAGTACGGCGAGCGCACCGTCGTGATCAGCGGGGTATCCCCACACGCCGGGTCCAGTGATCTTCATGGCACCGTAACCGAGACGCTGGACGGTCTGGGAGCCAAAAGTGAAGGTAGTGGGGTTTCTCATGGTGTCCTTTCCTCTGCCGACCCTAGGGCGACACGTCAAAGCGGCGCCCGCCCGGGGGCGACCGCCGCTTTGAAGAACTACGAAATTACTTGTTGGGCTGTGGCGTAACGCGCAGGTAGTCCTTGAGCTTCTTGAAACCCTTGGGGAACTTCGTCTTCGCTTCTTCATCAGTGATGGAGTTCACGATGATGACGTCGCCACCATCCTTCCAGTTCACCGGCGTCGCCACCGAGTAGTTCGCGGTCAACTGTAGTGAGTCGAGCACGCGCACAATCTCGTCGATGTTGCGTCCCGTCGATGCCGGGTAGGTCAACGTCAGCTTCACCTTCTTATCGGGCCCGATGATAAAGACGCTGCGCACGGTGAGCGTGTCGTTCGCGTTCGGGTGGATCATGTCGTAGAGGT
>DKEO01000002.1:0-191 GCA_002452255.1 Ferrimicrobium sp. UBA6820 | reverse complement strand
GTGAAGTCCTTGGGGTGCGAGAAGAGGATGCCCCAGCTGTCGCCGAGCCAGTCGTAAAAGTGAATTGTTCCTTCGGTGGTCTCGGCGGTAAAGTCCGGGGCCACGTCACCAAGGCGAATCGCCATGTGTCTACTCCTTCGCGTGCAATTGCCAGTCCCTTGACTGAGCCCCACCACTTTAGCCACAAAAGT
>DKEO01000012.1:10397-11461 GCA_002452255.1 Ferrimicrobium sp. UBA6820 | reverse complement strand
AGTCGATCATCTTGGTCGGCGGTGAGGGAACTCGACTTCGTCCCCTCACGTACGAGACGCCCAAGCAGATGTTGCCGCTCGTCGGCGTACCCATGATCGAATGCGTCTTTACCACGCTCGCTGAACACGGCATCACCGACGCGGTACTGTCGCTCGGCTACTTGCCGGACCGATTCATCGAGGCGTATCCCGATGGCGTCGTCGCCGGCGTGCACGTGAGTTACGCGGTCGAGCCCGAGCCACTGGACACCGCCGGAGCGATTCGGTTCGCNNGCACACTTCGCGGACCTGGACGACACGTTCCTCGTGCTGAACGGTGACGTTCTGACCGACCTGGACATCACCCGCCTCGTGGCCTTTCACCGCGACCACGGCGCCGAAGCGACGATCGCCCTTCACGAAGTGGATGATCCGAGCCGCTTTGGGGTCGTGCCGACTACCGCCGAGGGCCGAGTGCTCGCTTTCGTCGAGAAGCCGCCGAGGGACCAGGCACCCACGAACCTGATCAACGCCGGGACCTACGTCTTCGAACCAAGCGTGCTTGATCGAATCGCACCGACCGGGCGCGTCAGTGTCGAGCGCGACACGTTCCCCGCGTTGGCCGCTGACGGAAAGCTCTTCGCCATGGCCGACGACGCCTACTGGCTCGACACGGGTACGCCCCAGGCATTCCTCCAGGCGAACGTCGACCTCATGATGGGAAAGATCGGCGGTCACGGCGTGAGGGGGGTGGTCGACGGGTCGTGGCGTGAACCGAGCGCGACGATCGACGAGAGCGCACATCTCACGCACGCGGTCATCGATCGCCAGTGCGTCATCGAAGCCGACGTCATCCTCGAGCAAGCCGTGTTGTTACCCGGTGCGGTCATCGAACATGGCGCCGTCGTGCGTTCGTCGATCATCGGTCCTCGGGCGGTGATCGGCAGCTATTCGAACCTGGACGCCACGTGCGTCGTCGGCGCCAACGTCCGTGTGGCGTCGCGCTCGCACTTATCGGGCGACGTCCGCCTCGGACCGTAGGTCATCGAAACAAATCGTCGTTCGCCGAGCGAACCATGTCCTTG
>DKEO01000012.1:199-10349 GCA_002452255.1 Ferrimicrobium sp. UBA6820 | reverse complement strand
ATTGGCGTCGGTGGTGCCGCGAAGATCCAAGATGGGTTTGACGCCGGCCGAACCGAGGGCAACGTCGGTCACGCCGTTTCGCCACACCCGGCCAAAGGTATCGGAGATCACCACGGCCACGTCGACGCTGCGCCGACGCTTGATCTCGCTTCGCATTCGCCGCGCGCTGCGATCTGGATCCTTNNGGACCGCGTCGGCGCAGTATTCGCCGGGCTTCGCCTTCAACCAGCGCGACCTTATGCTCTTCGCTGCCGTCAAAGGGGACGACCTGGCCCTCGGATTTAGAGACGACCTTGCTCGTGACGATAACGAGGTCCTGGTCTTCGAGCGTGAGACCTTGCGCGTCGGTCGCCCTCAACAGAAGATCCACGAGGTCGTCGCCCTGCTCGACGATGCCAACGCCATCGATCGGAATAACCCGAAGCTCGTTCATTCGAGCACCGCCTGGGCGAGACGTGACGCGTTCGACGATTCGGCCATGAGGGTCGTAGTGACCTTCACGCGCACGCCGAGTCGTTCGATCGAAGGCGCGTGNNGCGCGGTCGACTTCGTCAATGATCATCGTGCCGATCAGACCTTCGTAGTACTTTGCGACGCCTTCACTCGTGGCGTCGTAGCCCAATTCACGCAGCAGACGATCCGCCGGCCCCTTCACCGCGGCGCCGTTGATGAGCGGTGAGATCGCCACGACATCATCTCGTCGTGCGCGCACCACGTCGCGAATCTCGGGAATTTGCAGAATTGGCTCAATCGAGATCAGGGGATTCGATGGTGCGATCACGAGCCGCTCGGCATTTCGCAGCGCGTCGAGGACCTCGGGGGTGGCCTTGGCGTCCTGGGCGCCGCGCACGGTGATGGCTCGTACCGTCACGTCGTGATGACGCTGGACGAAGTACTCCTGGAANNTGGCCCCTCGAGCGAGGCGCTGGGAGCGATACAGGTGCGTGGCGAGGTCGCGGTCGCCGAGTCGAAACCAGGACTCTCCCCCCAGTCGTTCGAGTTCACTCATCACTCGCCACGATTCATCTTGAAGTCCCCAACCGAGCTCATCGTTGTTGAGACCCGCCAAGGTGTAGGTGATGGTGTCGAGGTCTGGGCAAATCGTCAGTCCGTGCATGACAAGGTCGTCCCCGACGTTCACGACGGCGCGCAGGTCGCGCGGGTCCGTTTCGCCGCTCAGGGCTCGCAAGAGTCGTGCGGCGCCCACACCGCCGCTGAGAACAGTTATCACCCCCGAGACCTTAGGGGCGCGTGGGTATCATCAAGTGTTGTGAGCACGTCGTCCGTACCCGGTTGGCCGGGCAGTCCCTCGTACGCTGTCTTTCGTCTGGAGACCGGCTCGGTGGTCACGGTCGAACAAGGCGGCGACCACGACGCCGAGCGAGCCTGGGCTTCGGTCTCGAAAATGGCGGTCGCGCTGGCGATGTGCGTGGAGGTCGACTGGGATCTGCACAAGATCACCGAGAACTTCGGTCCACGTGGTGCGACGCTGTCGAACCTGTTGAGCCATTCGAGTGGTCTCGGTCTCGAAGAGGGAGATCCCGTCGTGCCCGTGGCGTCCAAGAGGATCTACTCGAACTACGGCATCGACCACGCCGTCGCGGTGGTCGTGAAGGACAACGACGCCGCGCAGTGGCTCGACGACCGGGTCTTCCAAGGTTTAGGAATGGTCCACACTCGACTGGAGGGCCGTCCTTCATCGGGCGTCGTTGGCTCGACGACGGACCTGGCGCGTCTGGCGGTGGCCTGGCTGCGCTGCGACGGCATCGCCCCGCCGACGCGCGACCGGTTCATCAAGCCCTTCCTGCCCGACCTCGACGGCATCGTGCCCGGCTTCGGACGTTTTTCGCCGTGTCCGTGGGGACTCGGGCCCGAGGTCCGAGGTGACAAGCAGCACTGGATGGGCGACTGGCCCCCTTCGAGTTTTGGCCACTTCGGACAAAGTGGAGCGTTGATGCTGCTCAACGTCGACGAAAAGATCGGCGTGGTGGCGACCAGTACCGAGCAGTTCGGGCCATGGGCGGTCGACCTGTGGCCTCGGTGGACGAGCGAGATGCGTACCCTGGCGCTTGGTTCGTGAGTGACCAATCCGCGCTCCGCGTAGCACTCGACCTGGACGGTTCCTTGGAGTCACTCGATAACACCATGGACGACCTCGCTGACGCGCTCGGCGCCACCGGTGAACTCACGTTGGTCCGATTTCGTAGCGCGAGTTCGCCGCGATCTTCGAAAGAGGCGAGGGTCCCGCTCCGACGAGTCTGGTCGCCCCTGTGGCGCCGGGGCATGGGCCCCCCGATCGAGAAGCGACTACCCGCCGTCGATGTCGTGCACGTGGCGGGACTGGTGACGCCTCCCACTGCGTCGGTGCCCCTTATCATCTCGGTGGACGACCTTCGACCGCTGCGTGGTGAAACCAGGGCGTACCAACGGATACAGCAGTTGCGTCGATGCGTGCAACGTGGTGCGATCCTCGTGGCGTCGAGTCGCGCCGCGAGTCACGAGGTCCAACGTGTCCTGTTACTTCACCGAAATCAGATCTTCGTGGTTCCTCCGGCCGTTCCCTACGTGGCGCCCACGGTGGACGGGATCGACCTGGTCGTCAACGTGACGGGCCTTAACAAGCCCTTCCTCGAACTGGCGCCCGAACTCTTGGCGTTCACGCAGCGCGTGGGCGCCCAACTCGTGGCGGTCACGAGCACGTCCGTGGGCCAGCGAATTCGCTCCAGCGGTCTGCCCATACGAGTCGTCGCCCGTCGCGACGCCCGGGCCGCGCTCGCGAAGGCACGGGTGGTCTTGCACATGTCCGACGGCGCCCGTTTCCCCTCGTTCGCGATTGCCTCGCTCTCGGCGGGCGTGCCCACCTTGGCGCGCGCGACCTCGATCAATCGAGAATTACTCTCGGGAGCCGCCACGCTCGTGGCCGACGACGCCGAGGCCCTCGCGGCGCTGGACGAGGTATGGACCAGCGAGGCTCGCCGGTCCATCATGGTCGCCGCGGGTCACGCCCGGGCCGTTGATTACGAGCCGGCGACTGCAGCGCGCGCGTACGTCAATCTCTACCGTGACGTCGTGCGAGGCTGGTCGGCGTGAAGAGAACGCTCAGCGTCAGTGTCGACCAGTTGTACCGACGCCAACCCGGTGGAATAGGCACCTACGTCCGCGGACTCGTCGAGGGCCTGGCGTCACTGGACGGTCAGTTCGACCTGGTGGGTGTGGGACCGCGAGGCCAGGTGTCCGAGGAGGTGCGAAGCCTGCCCATGCGCCTGGTCAGCGTGCCGGTGCCGCTCAACGTGCTGACCAGAGTCTGGCCCCTGATGCCACTGGGCGTCGACCGCGAGTCGCTCATCGTCCACGCCACGTCGATGACCGGTCCCTTCGCCGGTGGCGCACCTGATGCGGTGCATTCGGTCGCCATGCACGACTTGCTGTGGCGCGACGAACCTTCGATGACGACTCGTCATGGCAGCAAGTTCCACGAGGAACGTCTGGCGCTCATCGTGCGACGCGACGATCTTCGGGTCTTTACGACGTCACCCGATCTCGCCGATCGTCTCGTCAACCTCGGCATCGCCGCGGAGCGAATCCACTTCGCGCGCCTGGGCGTGGACGATTCGAGCGAATCGGGCGCGAGTGTCGAGGCCGTCGCCGCATTGCTCGAAGCGCACGGGGTGAGCGGCGCCTACACGATGTACGCGGGTACCCGCGAGCCGCGCAAGAACATCGCTCGGCTCATTGAGGCACACGCCGAGGCCCGACGCCGACGAAGCGAACTCGGTCCCCTCGTGCTGGTGGGACCCGCCGGATGGGGTGCGGTGGACACCGCGGACGCGGTCGTGCTCGGGAGCGTGGAGCGTTCGATGGTGCTTGGTCTCTACCGCGACGCCAGCGTCGTGGCCTACGTGGCGCTCGCCGAGGGTTGGGGCTTGCCGCCGGTCGAGGCGCTGCACGCCGGCGCGCGCGTCGTGGCGAGTTCGACGGTACCGAGCGTGGCGAGCAATCCCCACGTGATTCACGTCAATCCCCTTGACGAATCCTCGATGGCGGTGGGACTGCTCGAGGCTCTCGACCTGGGCACGAGTGACGCTGATCGACGGGACCGCCGCACCTCGGTCGCGGACCTGACGTGGCACCAGGCTGCACTCGATCACGTGGCGGGTTGGCAGTGAAAGTCGCCCTCGACGTGTCGGCGGTACCAGCGCGCGTCGCCGGCGCGGGCCGGTACATCGTGGAACTCGCGCGTCGGCTCCCCTCGCACGAGTCGACGACGTTGGTGACACGACGCGACGACGGGGACCGGTGGCGCAGTCTTTCGCCCGACGCCCTCGTGGCCCCGCTCGTCCCTTCGGGTCGGGCCGAACGTCTCGTCTACGAGGCGTGGCGACTCGGCCGATCGAGCGTCGCGCGTGAAGCCGACGTGTGGCACTCCCCGCATTACACCATGCCTCGTCGGTGTGCGGCGCCGACCGTGGTCACGATTCACGATCTGACGTTCTTCACCAATCCGGAATGGCACGAGCGTTCGAAGGTGCTCTTCTTTCGTCGCGCGATCGCCTACTCGGCCGTGCACGCGCGAGTACTCGTGTGCGTGAGTGAGTTCACCGCTCGACAGCTCGACGAGGTCGTGCCCGTGCACGCCCACGTGGTGGTGGCGCCGCTCGGGGTTGACCTCGAGGCCTTCAGTCGCCAGGGTTCGAACGACGAGACGATCTTTCAACGGCACGGACTCGCGACCGACGTGCCGTACGTCTTCTTTCTCGGTACCGTCGAGCCCCGCAAGGGGCTCGACGTGCTGGTCGAGGCGTTCACGCACCTCGCCGAGGTTGACGACACGCTCGAATTGTGGATCGCCGGTCAGGCGGGCTGGGCCATGGAAGGGTTCGACGAAGCGCTGCTTCGCCACCCCGGTGCGTCACGCATCCGTCGCTTGGGTTTCGTAGACGAGGAACTCGTGGCCCCACTCCTTCGTCGCGCGCGCGTCGTGGCGTATCCCTCGCGGGGGGAGGGCTTCGGTCTACCCGTCCTCGAGGCCCTGGCCTGCGGTGCCATGGTGGTGACGACCGCTGACACGGTGATGGCCGAGGTCGGTGCGCACGCCGTGTCGCTCGCGGTCGCGGGTGACCCCGAAGCGTTGGCGGGTGCGCTCAGTCGCGACCTCGCTCTCAGTGCGGACCAGCGCGCGCAACGCTCTAGTGTTGCTCGAGCCAGAGCTGAGGAGTTCTCGTGGGAGTATTCCCTTGCCCAACACCTCGAGGCCTACGAATTGGCTCGAGAGGGTTGAAGTGCGAGCGCTGATCACCGGCGGTGGCGGTTTTGTCGGGGGTCACCTTGGTGCGCACCTGGCGGGAAAGGGTGACGACGTCACCTCGGTGGACAGTGAATGCGACGTCACGGACCTTGACGCGGTGCGTGACGTCGTCGCGGCGAGTCGACCCGACGTCGTGTACCACCTCGCCGCGCTCACGCACGTGGGCGACTCGTGGACAAACCAGAGCGAATTCACCCGGGTGAACGTCCTCGGGACCAAGAACGTGCTGGACGCGGCCCACCGCGACGCGCCCGACGCGTGCGTCATCCTCGTCAGTTCCTCCGAGGTCTACGGCGTAGTGCAGGAACGAGATCTACCGCTTCGCGAGACCTTTCGCACGGCGCCCGCGAATCCGTATTCCTCGAGCAAGCTCGAAGCGGAACGGTTCGCGAAGCAGGCGTATCGAGTAAACGCCCAGCGGATCGTCATCGCGCGTCCGTTCAACCACGTGGGTCCGGGTCAGTCAACGCGATTCGTTGTTCCCGGACTAGTGAGTCGTCTCTTGGCGGCGACCCGAGAAGGTCGACACGAGGTCGGTGTAGGTGACTTGAGCACCCGACGAGACTTCAGTGACGTCCGTGACGTCGTGCGGGCCTATCGCCTGCTCGCACTCCACGGGCAAAGTGGCGAGGTCTATAACGTGGCGTCGGGACACGACGTCGCGGTGCTCGACATCGCCAATCAACTGCGCGACGCCATCGCTCCCGGTGTCGAGCTCGTGGTCGATCCGGCGCTGCTTCGCCCAGTCGAGATCCCGGTGACCCGCGGCAGTTTTGACAAGATCCACGAGACCACGGGTTGGGAGCCCGAAATCTCGTTGTCGACGTCTCTGCACGACGTGGTCGACGACATCCGCCGACGTCGCGCGGAGAATTGAGAACCACGCGAGGAGCCGGTTTTCGCCCGTTTTTACTGGTCGAATGGCGGTCCGCGGGCCAACTAGCCTTGAAGGACTGATGGAATCTCGCGCTCCGGCCGTTGTTGCCGTCGTCGTTACCACCGGTCCAGGCCCAGGTCTCGAAGCCACGCTGGCTTCGTTGGTGGCACAGGACTACGAGGAACTTAGCCTGCTCGTCATTGCGAACGGGGATTCTGAGCACGTCCCCGAACGAGTGGCCGCGGTGGCGCCCCACGCTTTCGTTCGGATCCTCGAGGAAAACCGGGGATTCGCCGCCGCCTGTAACGAGGCCTCACTGATGGTCGAGGGATCGGCGTTCTACCTCTTCTGCCACGATGACGTGCGCCTCGAGCCCGACGCGCTGCAATTGATGGTCGAAGCCGCCTTTCGCACGAACGCGGGCGTCATCTCGCCCAAGGTTGTGGCCTACGAGGATCCGCTCGTGCTGCTGCACGTGGGACAGACGTGTGACCGCTTCGGCGTCGTGCACGAGCGCGTCGAATTAGGCGAAATCGATCACGGCCAGCAGGACCTGGAACGTGACGTCTTCGTGGCGCCGGGCGGTGTCACGCTGGTTCGAAGCGACCTCTTCGCCACGTTGCGAGGGTTCGATCCACTCATTCCCGTGTTGGGCGAGGACCTCGACCTCTGCTGGCGAGCGCAAGTGGCTGGTGCACGTATCGTGGTGGCCCCACTGGCCAAGGTCGCTCACCGCGAGACCATCGCGACGGGCGAGCGTGCGGTGGGCGCGGTGGGAACCCGTCGCGCGAGTCGCCAAGACCTCCAGCGCCGCCATCAGCTCTTGGTGGTGGCGACCGGATGGGGCGCACGCACGTCGTTCAGCACGCTCGCGATGCTCATAGTCCTGGACTTCATGGAGTTCACGCTGGCTCTCGTGGGGCGAGACACCGATCGGGCGGGCGCCATCGTGGGTTCGTGGCGATGGTTGTTCAACAACCGCAAGAGGATCCGAGAACGGCGCCGCCAGCGCCGCGCGACGCGGATCCTCTCGGATCCAGAACTGCGCCGATTGCAAGTCGGTGGTGCGTCACGCTTGAAGCGGTTCTTCTTCACACTGCTGCGACATGGCTTGGACCGAGCCAGGGGGATCCTGCCCGAACCGGACGCCGAGCAGGAAGAGGACGTTGACGACCTCGCGGGCGTGGGCTTCGGCGCCGTCTTTTCCGAGGAGGAGGAGTTCGACGAGATTCCCGAGAGTGGCGTGCTCGAACAGCGCAATCGACCGTCACGCATCTTGACGTCCTTTCGCGCCCAGGCCAGCGTCGTGCTGGTCGTCATCGTCCTGTGGCTGATCGGTTCGCGCAACCTGTTCGCCATGCACCTGCCCTTGATCGGGCGCCTGGCGCCGCTCGATTCGTGGTGGTCGACCTGGCGTCACTTCTTCGCTTCGTGGTCGGCCGGCGGCGTCGGCGGCGCGACACCCTCCATGCCGGGTTACGGCGTGCTCGGCTTCGCGGGCACCTTCGTGTTCGGTCGCATGGGCGTGTTGCCGCGTCTCGCCCTGGTGGGTTCGGTTCCCGTGGGCGCGTGGGGCGTCGCCCGATTGTTGCGTGGTCGGGTCTCGAATCGGGCTCGCGTCGTCGCGTCGATCGCCTACCTCGCGTTTCCGTTGGGGGTGAACATGATCGGCGCGGGTCGCGTCGACGTCCTCGTCGTCATCGCCGGTTTGCCGCTCGTGGTGCGTCGACTCTTCGAGTTGCTCTGCGTACCGGGCTTTCGCGAGGCTCCCTACCCCGAACCCGTTCCCTTCGGACACCGGGGATGGCGCTCGACGGAGGCGGGCCAGCGCATGGCCACCATCATGCTCATCGCCCTCATCACCGCCATGGCGCCCGCGACGTTGGTGTTGGTGGCGTTGATCGTGGGCGGCGTCTCCCTGGCGCGATTCTTCGAAGGCGATGAGTTTCAGCGAAGGGTCCACCCGTGGCGTCTGCTCGGATCCCTCGGATTCAACGTCGCAATCTTCCTCCTGCCCATGACGATTGATTTCTTCGTCGCGGGACGTCGAGCGTTGGAGGTCTTCGGTCTCGCACGTGGTCCGTGGTCGTCGCCGTCGTTCGCGAACCTCCTTCGAGGCGCCGACGGTACGTTCGGCGCGAACTGGTCGGGTTGGCTCTTGCCCGGCGCCGCGGTGCTCGCCCTCGTCCTTTGTCGCGATCAGCGACGCGCCATCGCGACCAAGGCCGCCACCATCGCCACACTGACGCTCGTACTCGCCACGCTCGTGACGCACCACTGGCTGGGCTCGTTCGCGCCGGACCTGGACGTGCTGTTGTCGCTTTACGCGGTGATGATCGCGTTACTGATCGGTCTGGGTGTGAGTGCCCTCGAACACGACCTACGTCAGTCGGGCTTTGGCTGGCGACAGGTCTTGGCGTCGGTGAGCGTCGCCACCATCGTCGTGTCGGTCATTCCCCTCCTGGTAAGTTTCTCCAGCGGACGTTTCGATCTGCCCACCACGAGCGTCGCCGAGTCGCTCAGTGCCCTGGCACCGCCGAACGCGGGCGGTTATCGAGTGCTGTGGCTCGGCGACCCCTCGGTCCTCCCGTTACCGGGATGGTCGGTCGCCCCAGGTCTTGAAGCCGCCACCTCGGCTAACGGTCTGCCCGGTGGTGGTACGTTGTTCAGTTCACCGGACTCGGGCACTACCGACACGATCCTGTCCGCGCTGCAGAGTGCCATCGCGGGTCACACGGTGCGACTGGGCGAACTGCTGGCGCCCGCGGGTATCTCGACGATCGTCGTGATGAACGCCTCGGCGCCCGAACTCGCCGGCGTCCAGTCGGTTCCCCTGCACCCGGTGCCCGCCGGTCTGGCGACCGCCCTCGGACTCCAGACGGATCTGTCCCTGGAACTCCAGACGAGTTCAGTGGTGGTGTTCGCCAACTCGATGTACCACGGTCTGGTCTCGCAGAGTGTCGCCGGGAAGACGACGTCGACCCATCTTCTGGCGAGCGATACGTCGTCGAGCACGGTCGCATCGTCGTTCAGCATGACCCCGTAGCGCGCCTTGCCCACGGGCAGCTTGGCGAAGCCGTTCACATACACGCGGTTCAAGAACTCCGCGGCGTCCGGACCCTGGACGTCGATCTTGCCGAGCGTCGAGACATCGGAGACACCGACGCCGCCGCGCACCAGGCGCATTTCCTCGACGTAGGCGGAGGCGGCGCTGTCGCCCGCCCAACGGTAATACCAGGGACGCAGCCAGGGTCCCGCCTCGATCATGACGGCGCCGTTCGCGACGTGCCAGTCGTGCAAGGGCGAGCGGCGCGTCGGCCGGAACCGTGTCCCGGTGTGCCGTCCGGCGAGCGCGCCGATCGATACCGGCGTGTACGGCGGCCGATAGGTCGTCGTGCCCGCCGCGGGCAGCTCGACGCCGCGCAGCGCCGCCATCCAGAGCGCGGCATTCACGTTGCTGGTCTTGCCCTGATCGGTGCCCATGCCCAGCGTGGTATAGCGCTTGGTGTGTTCGACCGAGACATAGCCCTCGCGCTGCGCCAGCGCGAGANNGCGCCGGGCCGGCCGCCCGCGAGCATCCGGCATGCGCTGCGGCGGCCCGGCCGGCCTCGTGACCCTCGGCGAGCGCCGCCGAGAGCGTGAGCGATCCCGTAACCGCGCCCGCCCCGAAATGACCCGGCGCATAGCCGCCCGGCACGAAGCTGTCGAGCGCGGAGCAGTAGGTTGGCTTCCGCCCGGTATGCGAAGTCAAGTGCACCACGGGCGACCAGCCGCCCGACATCCCGAGGATATCGGCATCGATGCGCTCCGTCCGACCGCCCGCCTCGAACTCGACGCCCTTGAGCGCACGGCCGCCGAGGGCACGCACCACGCGAACTCCGGTGCGTACCTCGATGCCGGCCCCGTGGAGAGACTGCGTTCCGCCGGGCCTCGCACGCTCATCGAGCACCGTCACCGGCACTCCGGCA
>DKEO01000012.1:0-174 GCA_002452255.1 Ferrimicrobium sp. UBA6820 | reverse complement strand
GGCGCGCGTGCGCAAGCTTACGATGACTTCGCGCGCGACGCCGCGGCTCGCGTCGGGCCGTGCATGGTCGTGGCGCTCGAGCAGCGCGAGCATGTTGCCGTCGTAGACGCCGAGTGCGGTGGTCCGCGGTCCGATCGAGAGATTCGGCAGGGCGTGCAGCTCGGCCTCGAGGGC
>DKEO01000063.1:0-25936 GCA_002452255.1 Ferrimicrobium sp. UBA6820 | reverse complement strand
CCTTGCGACACGAGTGCTGAGTCTCTACAGATCCACCCCGGTCAAGGATTCCATGACGCGAAACTCCTCACGAGTCTCGAGATTCGGGGCTGGTTCGACGCTGAAGCCCTCGTTCGTTGACCATTGGTCTGGAACTGATTGAACTCCCGCCGCTGGCGCTAATGCAACGACTCCTCCGTGCGCTCCTTGATGTCGCTGAGTGCGACGAGCGCGTTTTGAAAACCGCGGAGTTCTTCGGGCGTCAACATGTGCGAGAGTTCGTGGTTGACGCCGTAGATCGCCTCGGCGACAGCGCGGGCCGCGCGAAGTCCCTTTTCGGTGTTGCGAAGAGCCAGGGCGTCCATTTCACCTGGATCGTCAGCGGCCTCGACGAAATGGGCGTCGAGTAAAGCGCCCAGGAGCCTTTCGCACTGGGCGTCCGAGAGGCTCATTTCACGCAGCAACTGCTCGGCACTCTCGCCATTGGCGAGTCCACCTACCAAATAAGGACCGTTCTTTGGTAGGTCGCTCAATCCTTCGGCACTGAGGCGGATCCGTATGGCCAGCCCGTAGGTACCTCGGGCCTGGCGTAACAGCGCCGGGACCGGGAACTCGTTGACGGGTTTGTTCTGCTCCACTGCCCTAAACGTAGCGGACGCTTAACTCGTTCCGCCAGAATCGCGGTAGTGCTCGCGCCAGATCAAACGGTAGATCCGAAGTTTGCGTGGCACCGAACGCAGTCCCGGGATGACCGGCACCAGTAGTAACAGGACCGAAAGCACCATCATGACGCCCCAGACCAGTGCGTCGCCGTTCCCGCTGTTGTTAAAGGGCGGGATCTGGTACCAGAAGGTGTAGAGCCAGAGCCAGGACTGACCGGGGTAGTTGCCGGTCTCGTTCATCATGCCCCACTGGTCGCCGCCGAGGTGTTGTTCGGTGGCGAGGTTACCGAGGTACTGACCGTCCGCGAGGAAGAGCAGCGGTTTGGTGTAGTCGGTCGTGTAGAAACCGTTGTCGTTGAGCAGGTCCTGGTCGAGCGCGCCCGAGCGGGCCATCGTCGTCAGGTCGTTGATCATCACCGGCACCGGACCCGCCGAAGGGGCGCTCACCACGACTTGGCCCTTGACGAACTTCATGTTCGTCGCGGCTTTCGCGTAGGCGTTGAGCCACGTCGTTTGGGTCGATGACGACGCCGAGGTGTACTTGGCGAGGCCCGCGTCCAGGGTCGGCTCGTTGGGCAGTGCCTTCAAGGGCTGGATGACGAAGGCTTGAGCGGCGTTGATCGGGATGCGTACGCCGACCCATTTCGCGAGCTGTAGCGGACCAATCTGCTGGCTGGTTCCATTGTGGTTGTAGGGGGCACCGTAGGCGGCGGAGGTCGACGTGCCGTTCAACTCACTGAGAGCGGTCGTGGCGAAGTCGATCGGGTCCGCGTTCGACCACGACTTGATGGTGATGGCTGTCTCGTCGGGAGAGCCGAAGACGACCGCGAGGATCAAGGTAAGCAGCGCGATCACGAGAACCGCGATGGTCCCTTCCTTGATGATGTCGTAGGGGGTGTGGCCGCCCTTCCATTCGGGCGCGTCGACGTCGGGTCGAAAGGCTTTCTTCGTCATTCGCCCACCGCGACCTTCTGTGTCGCTGGCTGCACGTCGTCCTCAAAGGGAGGCACTACGCCCTTGATGCGCACGAGCAGTACGTGCAGTCCAGTTAGCACCACTGCCGCGATCGGCAAGAGCACGATGTGCCACATCAGCATCTGTCCCAGGTTCAAGACGTTGAAGTAAGCGCCGGCGCCCGTGGCGTTGATGCCGTCCTTGGCCTGGGTCGTGATCCACTGGGCGTCGAAGTTGCTCTGACTGGCGTAACCCGTGAAGGCCGTGGCGATCGAGGCGAGGAAGGTCACTACGCCCGTCATCCAGGTGAGGGTGCGCCCACCGCGCCAGGCGGCCATGGCGAACTTGCCCCAGAGGTGGATGACCATCGTGAAGAAGAAGATCTCCACGCTCCACAGATGCAGGGAATTGATGAAGTGACCGTACTGCGAGCCGTGCCACCACTGGGGTCCGCGAATCGCGAGGATGCAGCCCGTGAAGATCACCACGCCCAGTGAGGCCAGGGTCGCCACGCCAAAAACGTAGATCCACGACGCGACGTAGGACGGTTGAGTGTCGGGTAGGAGTTTCTCCGGGGGGAGTTTGCCGGCGGCCTTACGGCGTAGTCGCGTCGTCCACTGACGATCGATCTCTGCGTTGCTCATTGGTTCTCCTTGCGACGACGTCGGCCTGGGAAGGGGAGGAGGAGGGCGGACACGAAAGTGAGCACCATCAGGATGATCACGATCAAATTCGCGACACTTATATAGAACCAGTGCCAATGGATGTAGTGGCCTAAGGTGTTCAACGGGAAAATCGCTGCGAAAGACAAAATGGTTGCCATCTGGCACACCCCCTTCTAGGGCTCAGTCTGGCAGGTCTTTTCAGGAAAGCACTAGGGACTTACGGCCCAGATTTACCGGATCAGATTTCTTTTCGGTGCCCGGCTCACGGTCGTGGGCGCTTTGTCGCAGGGTGAACTGAGTCATGCCGATCGTGAGCGACACGGCCCCGGCGACGTGCAGCTCGACGAGCACGACCGGCACGTGGGTGAGGTATTGGGTTACACCTATCGCGGCCTGGACGAGAGCGATCACGACCAGACGTCGTACGCCGAGCTGCAGGGCCTGGGGTGCGCCGGACTTCCAGATCGCCAGCAGAAGTCCGACCACGAGCCCGATGAAGAGTAAGGCCGCCGCCGAGTGGACCCAGGCGGCCGACGAGAAGGCGAAGGGAAGACGTCTCGCGCGAAGTTGCCCCTGGGACGAACCGGCGTGGGGTCCTGAACCGGTGGTGAGCGTGCCGGTCACGAGCAGGACGATGAAAGGAAGCCAGAGCACTCGAGCGACGAAGTGAAAGTGCGGGTCGCGCACGTCGCTTCGAGCCTCGGGGCCGTAGATGTATTTCGAGTGGTGATAGAGCACGGCGCCGATCACGACCATCGTGAGCGAGAGCAGCATGTGAAGTGAGACGAGCCAAGGATTGAGTTTGCTGTAGACGACGAACCCACCGAGCACGGCGTCGGCGATGACGCCCAGGACGAGCGATCCCGAGAGGACGACGAGGTCGCGACGTCGAGGCTGGCGCAGCCAGGCGGCGATGAAGGTCACTCCCGTCAGTACCACCAGGGTCACGGTGACCATGCGGTTCGCGTATTCGATGAAGGGATGGATGCCCAACGACCCCGTGATCCGGCCGTGAAAGCACGTCGGCCAGTCCGGGCACCCCAGACCCGAGCCCGTCAGGCGCACCGCCGCCCCGGAGAGCACGATCAAGATCATCGACAAAAAGGAGGCAAAGGCGAACCAGCGAAAGGCCGGAGCGGACAGGGTGCGGGGAGTGGAGGCCACCCCCGTAGCCTAGGGAATCTGGCGACTCGTAGAATACTCCGCGTGACCATCGCCACCCCTCGCCACCTCTCTTTTTCCGAGGTCCTTCGCGGCTACGTCGCGCTCACCAAACCGCGCATCATCGAATTACTGCTGGTCACCACGATTCCCACGATGGTCGTCGCGGCTAACGGCATCCCTGGACTCTGGCTCGTGGTGGCAACGTTGGTTGGTGGCACGCTCGCCGCCGGCGGGGCGAACGCGTTCAACATGGTGATCGACCGCGACATTGACGCCATCATGCAGCGCACGAAGCGGCGACCGTTAGTGACTGGCGTGATGAGTCCTCGTGCGGCCGCCGTCTTCGCGGCGGGACTCGAAGTCATTGCGTTCGCGGTGCTAGCGATATGGGTCAACCAACTCTCGGCCTGGTTAGCGCTCGGCGCGACGGCGTTCTACGTGTTCGTCTACACCATGTGGCTGAAGCGCCGCTCGAAGCAGAACATCGTCATTGGCGGCGCGGCGGGCGCGGTGCCCGTGTTGATCGGCTGGTCGGCCGTCACCAATTCGCTCGGTTGGACGCCAGTGCTGCTCTTTCTCGTGATCTTCATCTGGACCCCGCCACATTTCTGGGCACTCGCCGTGCGCTACCGCGATGACTACCAGGCAGCGAACGTCCCGATGATGCCGGTGGTGGCGTCGTTGCGACGCACCACCCTCGAGATCTTGGTGTATTCGGTCCTGATGTGGGCCCTCACGATGCTGATTGGGCCCGCGGCGCACTTGGGATGGGTCTACGCCGTGTCGGCGACCGTGCTTGGTGGGCTCTTCACGTTCTACGCGTTTCGTCTCTATCGACATGCTCGCGAAGACCGTGCGGACGTGGGCGAGGCGATGCGTCTCTTCCATTTCTCGATCACGTACCTGACGGCACTCTTCGTCCTCATGGCGGTTGATGTCCTTGTCCGAAACCACTAAGCCCTCGCGCGGCCACCCGTCGCCCATGATGTTCGTCTCGCTGGGACTGGGCGCCGTGATCGCGATTGCGCTGATCACCGTGGTATCGGTGCTGACCGGGGGCAAAGTGACCAATCCCAACGCCACTCCCAAGGCGGCGCTGGACGGAACCCGGATCGCGTCGTTCTCGGCGAGCGGACTGAACGGCGGCAGTCAGCGAGCCCCGTGGTCGAGTGGTCATCCATCGGTGCTGGTCTTCTTTGCGAGCTGGTGCGGTCCCTGTCAGGGCGAGATCCCGAAGCTAGCGAAGTACGTCACCACCCACAGCGAGGGAAACGTCGAGGTCGTGGGTATCGACGCGGGTGACCAGCGTGGTGCAGCCCAGGCGTTCACCAAGAAGGATCACGTGACCTTTCGAGTCGCCTTCGACCCCAATGACACGATCACCGCCGGTTTGTTCAAGTTCGCCGCGTTGCCCGAGACGGTGTTCTTGAACGCGAAGGGCGTCGTGCAGAGCGTGCACGTGGGCGCGATCGGTGTCACCCAGTTCGCGGCTGGTATCAAGTCGCTCGAGAGCTAGTCGAACCGGAACGTTCGCGCGGCGAGTAACGGCGCGAGCACGGCCCAGACCGCAAGCGATACCCAGTCAGCCGTCGTCGGATGCAATCCTTGACCGAGCACTCGGTGTAGGCCCTCGGCCAGGGCTCCCGAAGGCAGTCCTACGACGACGCGGCGAACGATTGACGGCAAGGACGACACGGGCACCACGATGCCCGAGATCAGCAGCAGGACCAAGTACAGACCGTTGCTCGCGGCGAGGTTCACCTCGGCTCGAAGTTGACCGGCGAGCAGCAAGCCGATACCAGCGCATCCGGCGGAACCGAGCAAGAGCAGCGCCAGGACTTCGAGCGCGCCCAGTGTGCCGCCTCGCGGGTGCCACGAGAGCGCCAGAGCGACGAGCGAGAGCACGAGGACCTGGATCGCCTCGGTGACGAGAACGCCACCGATCTTGGCGCCGATTAATCGGCGCTGGCCCAGCGGCGTGACGAAGAGGCGTCGAAGTACGCCAAAGGACCTCTCGAAACCGGTGGCGATGGAAAGTGCCACCAGCGACGTGGACAAGACGCACAGCGCGAGGATGCCCGGGGCAATGAAGTCGATCCGGTGCGCAGTCGGCGACGTGGTGACGTGGGCGAGCGAAAAGAAGATCAGGAGCAGGACTGGAATGCCAATCGTCAGCAGCAAGGTCTCGCCTCGACGGATGTTCATGCGCACCTCGGCGCGGGTCTGCGCCCACCACGCCCTCACGGTCGTGGGCCATTTCGTTCGTCGGCGATGAGGTCCAGGTAGCGTTCCTCGAGTGACGCGCGAGTTCGCAGCGACACCATGGAAAGACCGACGCTCGTCAGATACGTGCTCACCGTGGCGATTCTCTCGGGACTTGAAGCAACCGCGCAACGGACGCGTGAAGGTCCATCAGACCTGACTTCGCAGCCCAGGAGAGCGGCGAGGGCCGCGGGGTCGACGAACCCGGACGTCTCAATGATGAGTTCGGGCTCGCCCGCGAGGTCCGCCAGCGTTCCCTGGGCGACCTCGTGTCCCTGGTGCAGGACGACGAGATAATCCGCCAGGCGTTCGGCCTCGTCCAATTCGTGGGTGGTGATAAGCAGCGCACAGCCGCGGTCCCGCTCGGCGCGGATGATGTCACGGATCACTTGCCGGCCTTCGGGGTCGACGGACGTCGTAGGTTCGTCCAGGATCAGGACTTTGGGACGTCCGAGCAGGGCCAGGGCGAGCAGGGTTCGCTGCTGTTCGCCACCGCTCAGTCGTCGCCACGGCGTGCGCGCGCACCTCTCAAGGTCGAGCAGTCGCAACAACTCCGCGGGTTCGCGGGGTGCCTCGTAGTAGGTAGCGGTNNGCGACGACTTCGCGGTGGTCGCGCACCGGGTCCAAGCCGTGCACGCGTACCGAACCACCGCTGGGACTTCGAAAACCCAGGAGCGTTTCGACTGCCGTTGTCTTGCCGGCGCCGTTCGGTCCNNACCCGAGCAAGATGGCGACTTGGCCGTAGTTGATTTCGAGCGTGACGTCGTCCACGGCGTCGACATCGCCGAAGGAGACCTTCAGGTTTCTCATCGCCACGGCGTTGCTCACGACACTTGAACCTAGACGCTCGAGACCTCACTGCGGGTCCCTCGGTAGGCTGGTCGACATGATTGATCTCGCGCAACTGCGCCGTGAACCGGAGTTCGTGAAGGCCGCCTTGGCTCGAAGAGGCGTCGACTTCTCGACAATGGATGAGATCATTGCGTTGGACGTCGAACACCGCCGCCTGCTCCAAGAGGCCGAGGGACTGCGCGCCGAGGTCAAGGAGTTCTCTCGTCAAGTCGGAGAGGCGCGTAAGAACAAGGAGAACGAGAAGGCTGACGAACTCGCCGCAAGGAGCCGTGACCTGGGCGACCACGAGAAATTGGCGACNNACGACCCAACAACTTGACGCCGTGGCCGTCGAACTGCGCGAGAAGTTGTTGATGATCCCCAACCTGCCTGCGCCTGAGGTGCCCGACGGCCAGGATGAGAACGACAACGTTGAGACTCGAAGGTGGTGGCTCGGCATGGATGAAGGCGCGGCCTTTCCGACCTACGCCGAATACCAACGGGTACCTCACTGGGACATCGGTATCGAGTTGGGCATCTTGGACTTGGAATCGGGGGCGAAACTGGCCGGTTCGATGTTTCCGCTCTATCGCGGGGCTGGCGCACGCCTCGTGCGAGCACTTGGTTTCTACGCGCTGAACAGTCATATCGCGGACTACGAGGAGATCCGTCCGCCGAGCTTTGCCCTCACCGAGACCATGATGTCGACGGGGCATCTTCCCAAATCGGCTGACGACATGTACGCGATCGAGCGCGACGACCTCTGGGCGATTCCCACCGCGGAGGTGCCACTCACGTCGATGAACCGCGGGGAGATCCTCGACGAGGTGCAACTACCCTTGCGCCTGACCGCCCAAACGGCATGTTTTCGTCGCGAGGCCGGTGCCGCCGGTCGTGACACTAGAGGGTTGCTGCGCGTGCACGAGTTCGACAAGGTCGAACTCTTCGCGTATTGCACGCCCGAACAGGCTGACGCGGCGCACGCGGACATCCTCGCGCGCGCCGAAGCCCTGCTGCAGGTACTAGGGCTCACGTATCGGGTGCTCGACCTGTGCACGGGTGACCTCGGTACGTCGTCGGCGCGCACGGTCGACCTCGAGGTGTACAGTCCCGGTGTCGATCGGTGGCTCGAGGTGTCCTCGGTGAGTTGGTTCCGCGACTTCCAGGCGCGGCGGGCCAACGTGCGCTATCGCACGGCGAACGGCACGACCGCGTTCGTGCATACTGTCAACGGTTCGGCGCTCGCGTGGGCTCGCATATGGGCTGCCCTGGTCGAGACCTACCGCCAGCCCGACGGGTCAGTGAAACTGCCCGACGTACTTGCTCCCTACATGGGTGGCCAGTTGGTCATCACGAAGAAGGCTTCGTAAGTTCAAAGCGGTAGCCGACGCCTCGCACGGTGGTGATGTGGTTCGGGGCCTTGGGGTCATCCTCGATCAGACTGCGCAGGCGTTTGATGTGCACGTCCAGTGTCTTGGTGTCCCCGACGTAGTCGTTACCCCAGACCCGGTCAATGAGCACTTCACGAGTGAGCACTCTGCCGGGGTTTTCCAAGAGGAGTCGCAGAAGGGCGAATTCCTTCTTGCGCAGTTTGATCTCCTCACCGTTCACGAAACAGCGCCGTGCGTCGATGTCCATGCGTAGTGGGCCTTGTTCGATGACCTCATCGACGGGCGTTGTCGGTTCGTGGACCTCACGGCGTCGAAGTACGGCACGGATTCGAGCGACCAGCTCACGCAGCCGGTAGGGCTTGGTGACGTAGTCGTCCGCTCCGATTTCGAGCATGAGCACCATGTCCACCTCTTCGCCCTTGGCGCTGACGATGATGATGGGCACGTCGCTCACGTTTCGGATCGATCGACAGACGTCGAGACCAGAAAGCTTGGGCAGCATGAGGTCTAACAGGACGAGGTCAATGGATTCGCGCGCGAATAAGGTGAGCGCCTCTTGGCCGTCACGGGCGATGCTGACGTTGAAGCCTTCGCGGTCCAGACCAATACTCAGCGCGTCGACGAAGGATTCCTCGTCCTCCACGACCAGGATGCGGACCTTCTTTTCGGCGTTGGACTTCTTACTCATTGTTGATTCGTCGGTAGTTCGAGGGCGAAAGTCGAACCCTCGCCCTCTCGGGAGTCGACGACCACAGATCCGCCGTGGTTTTGGGCGACGTGTCGCACGATGCTGAGCCCGAGTCCGGTGCCACCGGTCTCACGGGCCCGGCCCGGATCGACACGGTAGAAACGTTCGAAGATGCGCTCGAGGTCCTTGGCGGGTATTCCTACGCCGTGGTCTTGTATTGCGACGCGCACGAGTGGGCCAATGACGTCGCCCTCGTCGGTGGTCGAAGGTTCGAGTCGCTCGATCGAGATGACCACCGTGCCACCCGCAGGGGAATAGACGACCGCATTCTCCAAGAGCGCGTGAACGGCGGAAATCAGTTGGCGCCGATCGCCGACGATGACGTAGTTGGAGTCGGGTTCGACAAAGTTGAGGGTGATGTGGTGTTGCTCGGCGGAGGTGCGAATCCTCTCGATGGCGTCAGCGACGATCAGTGAGACCGGTACCGGTTCTCTCGAAGGGGATCCCTCGCTCTCGATGCGAGAAAGGTCCAGGAGGTCCTCAATGATGCGATTCACGCGAAACGCTTCGGAGTTGATGCGTTCGGCGAGTCGGTTCGCTACCGCTGGATCTCGCTCGAACTGAAGGGTTTCGGCGAGCAGTCCGAGTGCGCCCATCGGCGTCTTCAGTTCGTGCGAGACGTTCGCAATGAAGTCGCGACGGATGTCCTCGAGTCGGCGACGCTCCGAAACGTCCTCGATGATGGCGATGACGCCCAGGGGTCGCCGACCGTCGTCGATCACTGAAGCGCGGATGGTCAAGGTGCGTCGTGGTGGACCATAGATATCAATCGACCGTTCAGCGACGCCGTTGGTCCAGCCCTCGGCGAGCACTTCGGTGACGGCCTGGGCCGCGATGGCGTCGCCGTAGCGGCTCGCCATGAGGCCCTCGGCCTGGGTGTTGCGAAAGATGACGCCGCCGGCCTCGTCACAGAGCACCAGGCCCAGCGGAAGGGCGTCGAGGGAACGTCGTAACCGCACGGATTCCGCGCTCGATTCTGACACCGCGATCGTGGCAGCTCCGGTGACTTCCTCTAAGAAGCTGAGAGCCGACTCCACTTTCCCGTTGTCGTCACGGGGCTCGACCCCGAGACGGCCGCCCAAAGCGGTGAGGCGCTGGGCGATGGCGCGATGACCTCGGCGTCGATTGATCAAAACGCCGAGCAATACGCCTACGAGCAGTACGCCGACGCCGGCGAGATAGACGAGGAAAACCGGCCAGTGAGAGGCAAAGTTTTTCGTCGTGGCGAAGAGCACGAATTCATTCTCGCAGAAGAACGAGGAACGAGTGGAACAGCGACCATTGGGCATCTCCCAAGTGAAAGCGAGCCGTCCATGTTGATCGCCGACGTGAGTCTTACCCCTACCGCAACGTCACTGCCGGGCAGTGCCGCGCTACAACAGATCGCGAATGGTGTTGCCGCGTGGGCGCTGATCGGGGCACTGCTCGCGTTGTTGCTGGGAGCGGCGCTCTGGGCCGTTGGAAGTCACACGCAGAACATGCATCAATCGGCGGCGGGACGACGGGCGGTCGCGACTTCATTGGTCGCCGCCGTACTGATTGGAGCAGCCCCCAGCCTCATCAACTTCTTCTTTCACACCGGGTTGAGTGTTCACTGATGAGCCACCTGCTTTGCCTGTTTTCTCCCGCCAACTGCGTCACAACGTTCATCGCCAAGGCCACCCTCGGTGATCTCTTCAACGCTCTGACCACGTGGATCCTCAACAGTGTCCAGTGGTTCTTGACCGCAGCCGGACAAGTGCTCACGACGATGAGCGAGCCCACGACGGTCGTGAATTCCGCGAACCAGGAATTCGGCGTCCTGTTGGTGCTGTCACCCCTCTTGATGATGGTGGGTCTGCTCGTCTCTACCCTTCAAGCTCTTCGCCACGGTGACGCTTCATCGCTCTGGCGCGTCTATTTCGGGGTCGCGCCGGCCTGCGTCGCGGGAATCTTCCTCGCCAAACCCTTGACCGTGCTCATTCTCGAGACCGTGAACCAATTGTCGAGTACCGCCGCCGCCTCGGTGGCGAGTCACACGGCCGGTCTGGTGACTGCCTTTACGGCACTGTCGACGTCGACCCCGGGCTTCGGACTCTTCATTCTCGCCCTCGCGGTGGTCATCGGCACGTGGTTGCTCTGGTGCGAACTCTTGCTTCGAACGGTGGTCCTTTCCCTTCTCCTGGTGTTGGTGCCAGTGATCGTGCCGCTCTCGACGTTTCCGTCGCTTCGCCGGCTCGGCTGGCGACTCGCTGAGACATTCCTCGCGGTCGCGTCAAGCAAACTTCTCATCGTCATCGCACTGACCCTGGGGCTCGACGAGCTACAAGGTTCGTCAGCGAGTGAGATCGTCGAAGGTGCGGTGACCATTTTGCTGGCCACGTGTTCTCCCTTCGTGCTGCTGCGAATCATTCCCTTCGTTGAACAAGCGGCGCTGCACAATCTTGAAGGTGTGCGACAACGTTTCACGCGCGCGGCGAGTGCCGTGCCGTCGTCACCCGCGGTGGTCGCCGCCCGCTCGCTGCTACCCGAAGCTCCGATGCCCGAGCCACCAGCACGGCCCGACGACTTAGGCCTAGGCATGTGGGAAGCCGGACCGGACGTCGAATTCCCGACCCACGAAGGACCTCGCCCTGACGCACCGGTGGGTACGCCTCGTTTACGGGGCGGTCACGTTGCCTACGGTACCGACGACATGGGTCCGGTCGTCGGTTGGCACTTCGATGAGTGAGTCGATGGGTTTGGGCGAGGCCGACGCTGACTCGCGCTGGATCGGGATTCGTCGACACCAAGCCGCGCTGATCATCCTCGGCGTGGGTATCACCGGCGATTGGATCATTGCGTCGCACGCGCAGTCCGCTGAACTGGCGCTCGGACTGTGCGTGTTGGTGGCGGCACTGCCAACGATCGATGGACTGACCGTCGCGGAACTCGTGTGCGTCACCACACTGTTTTCACTCCGCAGCAGTTGGATGATCGTGCAGGCCGAGTCGCGGGGACAGACGTTGGCGATTCGGGCGCGCGGCGTCACGACCGTCTCTGGCTTTGAACTCGTACATCGAGGCCGACTCGATCTGTCCGGTACCGCCCTCGAGCTCTCGGCGAGGTTGGTGGCATTGATGAAGAGTCTCGCTGCGGGCGGCGAGACTGATCACGTCTCGATTCACGTGCGCTCCAGCGCGGCCTCGGCGCAGACGCTACTGGCGCTACGAACGAACGTGGCGGCCCCCGAAGGCTGGCGCGAGGATTCACAGCTGCTGCGACACTTCCTCGATCTGAGATCCGGCACGGATAGCGCGGGTCTACTGGAGCGGTGGAGTTACGTGCGTACGCACGGCGAAGTGATTCGAACGTTCCGGGTGCGCGACTTCAATAGCGCCACCGATGCGAGAGCGCTACTCGAGAGGGTGCAGCAAAGCCCTTGTCACCCTGGTATCTCTCTTCATCTTGATGTGCTGGCGAGCGAGAAAGCCCAACGAGTCGCTTCGCGAGCCGTGCACCGAATGGGTAGCGACAGCGCGGCGTCGTCAGCCGCGGGATTTAGGCGAAGCGCCAGATCCCAACAATCGCTGCGCCGACTCGCGCAGCGAGAAGAATTCGTCGCGCGCGGCGAAGCGTTGATGCGCCTCGGTGTCTTCATCACCGTGCGCGCCCCGTCAATCGCAGAGTTGCGTGTTCGAGCGAGCGAGTTGCTGCGCAGTGCCGAGGAGTCGGGCTTGCGGGTTCAACGGGGTTCGGGGCGACAACTTTCGTGGTACTGCTTTCAATTGCCCGGTGGTCCGGGCTGGTGAAGCGCCCCTGGACCCATTGGGTCACCTCTCGAGACCTGGCGGCGCTGCGACTACCCGCCCATGACGCGGGCACCGGACTGGCCGGGCGACCGCTAGGTCGATCGCAGCGAGGTTTTGACTTCGTCTTTGACCCGTTCGATGGTTATGAGGCAGGACTGGTGTCGAACCCGAACATGATTGTGGCGGGCTCCATTGGGGCGGGAAAGAGTACGGCGGTCAAGATGTTGATCGATCGCGCACTGGCCAGGCGGCGCCGCGTCGTCGTGATCGACCCGAAGGGCGAGTACGGCGCCCTTGCTCGAAGCTACGGGGTGCGTGTCGTCGCCTTGGGCAAGGACGGCTGGTGCGACCCATTTGCGGTAGAGGAGCGGGAATGTCGCGACTTCATTCGAGTCCTGATCGCTACGGCACAAGGGACGCCGCTCAGCGCCCAACAGCACTACGAGATTGACGAGGCATTCGTCCGACTTCCTTCGCCGCGCCCCGTGCGTCTGGTTCGGGCCCTCTACCACGAGTTTGAGAACGCCATCGGCTCCGAGGCCACCGCGCAACGTGACGTGGCGCTGACGCTCTACCGATTCGTCCACGGTGACCTCGCGGGCCTCTTCGACGGCGAGGGCGATCCGCTGGTCTTCGAGGGTGACTTGGTGGTACTCGACCTCTCGGCGCAGTGGTCGTCTGAATCGCTGTCCGTCGCGGCCCTGAGTGCGGTAGGGGCAGCTCAGCAGGTGATCGCCCATGGTGGTGTCCTCGGGTACCTGGTACTCGATGAGGCCTGGGCGCTGCTGTCGGACTCGCAGGCCCTGCGGTGGTTGCAAGGCTCGTGGAAACTCGCGCGCTCGCGGGGACTGAGTCACATCTTGGTCTTGCACCGGTGGAGTGACGTCGCGGCGGTCGGGAACGAAGGAAGTGCCGAGCGCGAAAGAGCGCAGGGCCTATTGCGCGAATGTGAGACGGCGTGGTTGTTTCGTCAACCCGCTGACGAAGCCAGGGAGATGACGCTCGCTCTCGGTCTCTCGCCTCGCGAGGCGCAGTATCTCGTGGCGTTGCCCAAAGGGGCCGCACTGGTTCGCTATGGAGCTCATCGATCGATCGTGCGGGTGACTCCCGATCGTCGCGACGTCACGTTCATCGATACCGACGCCGCGATGAGGGGCACGACGTGAACGACCGTCCTCCTCTCGGGCGGCGCGTGTGGTACTCGGTGCCTTACGGACCTACGGTTCGACTCGATTGGCGCAGCTCGCTCTTGATCGTGGGACCGACGCAGTCCGGCAAAACGTCCTCACTGGTGGTGCCGGCGATCCTTTCCTGGTCGGGCGCCGTCGTCGTGACGAGCGTGAAGAGCGACGTGGTGTCATCGACCAGCCAATGGCGATCGTCGCTCGGCACCGTAGAACTCCTTCAGCCGGGAAAGGAAGATGGCCTCACCTGGAACCCTCTCGAAGGTGTGCGGACATTTCGTCACGCGCTGCGGGTGGCGCGCGACATGACCACCGGGTCCTCGAGAAATGAGACGGACTTCTGGAACTCGCTCGCGACCAAGATCGTCGCGGCGTTAATGGTCCTCGCCCTGGAGAACTCTTCGGATATTTTCGACGTCGCGTTAACAATCGAAAGGCGGACGTTCGATCGATGGCTTCATGAGCGATCACACAGCGAGGCGAGTGAAGTCGTACGTCTGTTCCTTGAGCATGACTCGCGCACCGTGGATGGTGTCTTGATAACGGCGGAGACGATGATGTTGCCGTGGCGATTTCGCCAGCCGCTCGCCTCGGTTCGCGACGTTCTCCGTGGATCGAACACGCTCTATCTCTGCAGTCCTCGGGGCGAACAGACGCACTACGACGCACTCTTTCGTGGCGCCTTACGCATGATTCTCGAAGAGCAGCAGCGTCTGGTCGACGAAGGTACCCAGACTCCGCTGCTCATGGTGCTGGACGAGGCGGCCACGGTTGGCTCACTCGACGAACTCGACCAGATGGCGGCGACCGTTAGTGGACTCGACGTGACTCTGGTCACCGTCGTTCAGGACTTCTCGCAATTGAATGCGCGGTGGGGACCTCGGGCGGCGACCATCGTCAACAACCACGCCACCCGCATGGTTTTGGCCGGTCTGGCTGATTCGACCGTTTCTAAGTACCTACCCGAGTTGATGGAACCCGTCGCGCAGCGACCCGTGCTGGCCATTCGCCAACGGGTGCGAGGCACCGCGCAGGTGGTCGCCGGCGCCAGACCCGTCTTCGTAGTCCGACTTCGACCGTGGTGGCGTCAACGTCGCTTGCGCCGCCGTGGAAGGGGTGACTAAGTAACATTTCACAATGACATCGCCGTCGGTGCCCCCGTTGGAGGAGATTCTCGCAATCGACATCGGAGCGACCAACATCAAGTTCTGTCGCGTCGATTCACACGGTGAAATTCTCGAAACCGTTCGGCGCAAACCCACTCCGTACCCTTGTTCACCTGAACGACTCGTTGAGCTACTCAGCGATCGGATCGCTCACAGCGGTCTGAAGAAGGTTGGTGTGGGGTTTCCTGGTGAGTTCAACGATGGAAGGGTGGTGCGCCCCGGCAACCTATCTCGTCCTGGAGGTGTCACCACGGACGTCGACCCGGTTCTTGAGGCGAACTGGATCGACTTCCCACTCCAAGACGCGTTGTGCGAGAAGTCGCACCGTGACGTTCGCGTCGTGAACGACGCCAAGCTCGCGGCGCTCGGTTGCGTCCTCGGTACGGGCGTGGAGGTCGTGTTGACCCTCGGAACGGGCCTGGGCTTGGCGCTCTGTGTCGAAGGGACCATGCGCCGAGTCCGTGACGTGGGGAGGGAGATCTTCCGTGACGGGCTCACCTTCGATCAACTACTCGGTGAGAGATCGCGAGCGACAGACGAACTCGCATGGTTCACCTACGTGCACGACGCCATCGAGAAATTCGGTAGCGAGTTCGCTGCGACGATCGTGCATCTCGCCGGCGGCAATGCTCGGCGAATCGAGCCCGACCCGTTTCCGGACCTACCGTTTCGCATCGTGATCAACGGAAACCAGGCGTCACTGCGCGGCGCGGCGCGACTCTTCTATCCCTGAGCCAGGTCAACCGCGCACTCGGCCAGGACGCCCGCAACTACACGGCACGACGCGTCGTCGACGCTGAAGTCCGGACTGTGGTGCATCCCGCTCGAACCGTCGGCCATGGCGCCGCCCACGAACATGTAACAGCCGGGGATGCGATTCAAGAATTCCGAAACGTCGTCGCTCGGCGAGGCGGGAGGAAAGCTGAGCACGTTCGCCGCGCCGACCTGGCGTGACGCGCTTTCGAGGACCCTCTGGGCGACCGCGGGGTCGTTGTTCACCGCTGGTGTGGCTTCGCCAAGCTCGAGGGTGCACCTGACCGAGAACTTCGTTTCAATTTCCGCGAGGACTCTGGCGAGTCGTTCGAGCGCCTCGGTGCGCTGTTGCGGGGTGAACGTGCGCAGTGTGCCCTTTAGTTGGGCGTTGCGAGGAACCACGTTGTTCGCGGAGCCGGCGTGGATGACCCCCGCGGAGCAGGCGCAGTTCGTCCCTTCGTAGTTGAGCCCCGTCACGATTTCGCCCAGACGAGGTGCGAGCTCACTGACCGCCAGCACGACGTTGCCGTCGGCGCTGGCCATCGCACCGTGCCCTCCCTTGCCGAGTATGTCGACGACGAGGGCCCTCGCATCGCTCATGAGTATGCCCGGGCGAGTTCCGACGAGCCCGACCGGCGCAAGGGACGTGACGTGCGCTCCGATCACGAAGTCGACGGGGTGCTCGTCAAGGACACCGCCCTCGATCATGGCGCGAGCCCCACCCCCACCCTCTTCAGCGGGTTGGAAAAGAAGTGTGTACTCGCCAGCCAGATCGGCTTGACGTTTGCTCAGAACTTCGGCGACCCCGAGCAGCGCCGCGGTGTGCACGTCGTGGCCACATGCGTGCATCACGCCTTCATTCACCGAAGCGTAGGACAGAGCACGCTCTTCGAGGACGGGAAGAGCGTCGATGTCCGCGCGAACCATCACGCGCTTGCCCGCGAGACCACCCTTGAGAACCGCGACCGCGCCGGTGTCGGTCGGGCATCGTGCGAGTTCCCATCCCAGAGACTCGAGTCGGTCGCGAACGACCTTCGTGGTGCGGTGCTCTTCGAAGGCGAGCTCGGGATGGGCGTGCAGGTCACGGCGAATAGCCACCATGGAATCATTGGCCTCGTCAAGGAGCCCTGTGAGTTCATCATGGAAACTTCGCGTCATGAGTGAATGGTAGTGAGGTGACCAGTCGCGCGTAAGTGGGAGTCGACTAGTATGTTTCTCCAGAAACAATGCGGCTGTAGCTCAGCGGATTAGAGCATCGGTCTACGGAACCGAGGGTCGGGGGTTCGAATCCCTCCAGCCGCACCACGAAAGTAATAGCGAGACGAGACTGCTCCCAAAAAGCGAAGCCGAGTCGTTTCCTTAACGTCACGTCCATGAACCCACTCAGACTTCAGTCGGGGTGACTACTCCTTCTTCACATTTTTGACCCAAATAATGTGAAGAATTTATTGACTTTTGTGAACTTCGGACTTAGTCTTGCGGCGTGAGTTCCAAGCTACGACGCGCAACAATCGCCAATCGTCTACTAAATTCTGGCGAAGCCTCCATCGCCGAATTGGCACAAACTTTCGGTACTTCTGAGATGACGATAAGGCGGGACTTGGAATTATTGGAGATGGAGGGTCTGGCCCGGCGCGTTCGTGGCGGGGCGATCTCCACCCAGAGTCGGTCCTACCAGCCACCGATTCTCCAGCGATCGGCTCACGAGGCCCTTGCCAAGCAACGAATCGGTGAAGCGGCGGCGGAGTTGCTGTCGCCCGGCGAGACGACGATCATCGATGGTGGCACGACGACACTTCAGATGGCGCGCGCCATCAACCCGGGCATCGCGCTCACTATTATCACCAGTTCGTTGTTGATTGCGACCGAACTTGACACGAAACCTGAGATTCGCACGCTGGTGACCGGTGGCAAATTGCGCCACGGTGAGATGAGTCTCGTGGGTTCACGTGCGGAAGCCTCCTTTGACGACCTGAACTGTGACTCGGTCTTCATCGGCGCCGCCGGCGTGAGCGAGGAGAAGGGTCTGACTGAATACAACATGGAGGACACGCAAATCAAACTCGCGGCGATTCGTGCGAGTCGACGTGTCGTGGTCTTGGCCGACGCCTCCAAGATGGGTCAAGTCGCCTTCGTCAACGTGACGCACCTTGGTGACATCGACCTGCTGGTGACCAACGCTTCGCCACAAGATCGCACCATTGCCGCCGCGCGCGAATTGGGTGTGGAAATTCTGCACGTCGAGCCCGTCGCCCATATCGCTGCTTCGTAAGACGACCGGTGCGGTCGCGGTGTTCAACCGCGAACGATGATGACGTCGAGTTGGCGAGGTCCGTGCACTCCCTCGACACGACTGAGTTCGATGTCACTCGTGGCCGATGGCCCGCTGATCCACGTCTGGGGACGCGCGGGGTTGAGGTGTTCGATGACGTCAGGTACGTCCGGGACGATCTGATCCTCGCGGATGATCACGACGTGGTGGTCGGGAATCAGCGTGATGATTCGTCGCCCTTGGTTCGGTTCGCTGTTGAGTACGACCGTGCCGGTCTCGGCGATGCCCGCGGTGCAACCCGTGACGACGGCGTCGACTTGGTTGATGATCGCCAATTCGAGTTGGCCTTTGTCGATGACCGTGGTGCCTTCGAAGTGGGTCAGCCAGTCTCGTGGCGCTCCTTCGGGAAAGACGAGAGAACGAGACCCACGAGAAACGAGCGCGACGTTGATCGCGTCCGAAAGCCGTGCGTTCGTCGTGAAGGTGACGGTTGCCTGGTAATCGCTTACCCGCTCGGCGAACAGATCGACCGGCGCGGCCAATTCGGCGCGGGCCGGGCGGCGATAGGAGCGAGAGACGGGATTCGTCGTGGGCGCGGCGCGGTTTGCGAACCTCACCGACGAGAGGATCGCCTCGCGGGCAGTGACCTGGTCGACGTGCGTGGCGGGAGATTCCGCGCGGATTCCCGCGGCGTGTGGCTCGCTCCTGTGGTGCTCGGACCGGTGGAGGCTGCGCGGGTGAGGTGGTGACGAGGGAGAAGAGCTGTCGTCACCGCGCTCTCGTCGCCACCACGTCGCAAAGGAATCCCGCTTTGGCACGGGCACGCTTCGAAAGCGGCTCCATCCCGAAAGCCATCCGGGAAGTGCGACGTTTCGATTCCCCACGAGAACCTTGAACTTTGCGCCGAGACTGGTCACGGCGCGCAGTCGCGACGAGTTTGCAAAGACCCATGACGCGGCGCGCATCCCCACCTGTTCTTGTGTCGTGGGTAGCGTGCTGCGCTTGGCGTTGACGACTTCGCCGCGCAGGTGCACGAGAAGCTTTGGAATGTCGATGCGCACCGGGCACGCGTCGAAGCACGCGCCGCAAAGCGTCGACGCGTACGGGAGTGACATGGCGACGTGATCGCTCGTGACATGGTTCAACTGGGGCGTGAGGATCGCGCCAATTGGTCCGGGGTACACCGAACCGTAGGCGTGTCCCCCGACTCGCTCGTACACTGGACAGACGTTCAAACAGGCCGCACAGCGAATGCAACGCAGCGCTTCGCGACCCACGCGATCGCTGAGTGCGTTCGAACGGCCGTTGTCAATAAGTACGACGTGGAAATCCTGGGGGCCGTCGTCCTTCGTGACGCCCGTCCAGATCGAGTTGTACGGATTCATCCGCTCGCCCGTCGCCGACCGCGCCAGCAGTTGCAGCATCACTTCCAGATCCTGGAACCGCGGAATCACCTTCTCAATCCCCGCCAGCGTGATCATCGTCTTCGGCAGCGTCAGGCACATACGCCCGTTGCCCTCCGACTCCACAATCGCCACGCCGCCCGTCTCGGCCACCAGGAAATTCGCCCCACTGATCGCCGTCGGCACCTCAAAAAATTTCTGCCGCAGATAATTTCGCGCCGCCTCGGTCAGCGCCCTGGGATCGTCGGAAAGATCCGGCAGCCCCATCGTCCGCGCAAAAATCTCCCGCACCTGGCTGCGATTCACGTGCAGCGCCGGAACAACGACATGCGACGGTTCCAACTCGCCCAGTTGAAGAATGATCTCGGCCAGGTCGGTTTCTAACACCTTTACGCCGGCCGCTTCAAGATGCGGGTTCAATTGGATCTCGGCCGAGGTCATGGTCTTGATCTTGATAACATCGCTGGCCTTTTCTTCGCGCAGAATGTCGAGAATGATATGGCGCGCTTCATCGGCGTCGGCGGCCCAGTGAACCCTGCCCCCGGCGGCAGTGCAGCGCTCTTCGAACTGTTCCAGGTACACGCCAAGATTTTCGAGGGCGTGCGTGCGAATCGCCGATGCCGCCGCTCGCAAGTTTTGCCAGTCGGTTTTCTCAGCTACCAGCCGGGCGCGCTTGGCCTGGATGACGTCAATGGCGTGGGCGACATTCTTGCGCAGTTGCGGATTGCGCAGTACGGGTAGCACAGCTTTGGGGAAGGGAAGCGCTGTGCGCGGGTCAAGCTCGGCGTGAGTCATGGCGGTTTGGCTCATCGCGTCGCCTCCGCTGGAGCGTCTTCTGTGCTGGCCAAAATCTGGGCTAGATGAATCGTCTTCATATCCGCGTATTGGCGGTGCATTGCACCGCCCAGATGCATCAGGCAGCTATTGTCGAGCGCCGTGCAGTACTCCGCGCCAGTGGCCATTACGTCTTGCAGCTTGGCGGCCATCATTGCCGACGAGACTTCCGCATTCTTCACTGAGAAAGTCCCGCCAAAGCCGCAACAGCGGTCAACATTGGACAGCGGCATCAGGGTCATTCCTCGCACCTTGGCGATCAGCCTATAGGGGCGTTCGCCCAGTCGCAGAGCGCGCACGCCGTGGCAACTGGCGTGATAGGTGACACGATGAGGGAAGTATGCGCCCACATCGTCCACGCCCAGCTTATCGATCAAAAACTCGCTCAGTTCGAAGACTCGCGGCAGCAGAGCCTCGAACTCCATGCGCAGTTCCTGGTTGCCCAACTCCTCAATCAGCCCCGGGTACTGATCGCGCATCATCGCCACACAGGAAGACGATGGCACCACTACGGCTTCAGTGTCTTGATAGAGACGGATAAAGCGTTTGGCTTGCGAAAAGGCCTCGCCGCGGAAGCCTGTATTGGCGTGCATCTGGCCGCAGCAGGTCTGCTTGGGTTTGAAGTCCAACTCGACGCCCAGCCGCTCCAGCAGCCGCACAACCGCGATACCCGTCTCCGGGTAGAGCGTGTCGTTATAGCAGGTGATAAAAAGCGAAGCGCGCATCAAAGCTCCCAAAGAAAAAGAACCAATGGTTAACCCTCTTCATGCACAGGATTTGAATCCGTGCGCCGCAAAAGCATCCACAGATAGAATATCGCCACCACCACCAACATCATGGACGCGGGCCGGATCAGTAAGACGGTCTTTAATTTCTCCAGGAAGCTGGTGGTACCGAGATGTTGATGATCGGCGATGACGGTGAGAATTCCGAGCGGAATATCTCCTGTAAAAATCAGCCCGGATGCTGTGACCAGCAACGCCATCCACTGGATTTTTTTACCCTCTGTAGAGAGCATGGCGCAGGCGGGAATGGTGAGCAGCAGAAGTTTTGCGTCCCATGGCTTGTGGTAAGTGACCAGCATGGTGAGCGCGGAGACAGCGGCCAAGGCCAGCCATGCGCTGCGCGGCGAGAATTGCTTCCGCAGTATCTGAACCGCGGCTGCCAAAAGCATCCCGCCACAAATCAGATAACTAAGAAAATTATAGACGCGCGGATCATTATGGAAGATGGCGATAGCGGCTTGCAGATCGATGACCATCGCGGAACNNTTCATTGATTCCGCCATGCGCTGAAATTGCAGCGAGATTTCCCTGCCAGTCTTGCAGCCAATGCGGCGCAATCAACGCAATCCAAAGGATGGCTGACAGGCCTATAACGCTCGTGATGACCAAAGATTGCAGCGCGCGTTTCCGATAGATTCCGCCCATCAGCAAAAGAAAGAGCCAGACCAGTCCAGCGTCGTGGGGCTTGATGGCCAGACTGAGCGCCATGGCCAGAATGCCAGCAGGCGTAAATCTCTCCATCAGGGAGCACCAAACAGCCACAACGGTCAGACTGACCACGATCCCAGCCGTATTGCCTGTGCAGAAAATTGCTTCGCTGTTGATGAGCACAATGCAAACCAGCCATAGCGCGATCGTCGGCGCGAAGCGTGCTCCAATATCCCAGATCAGCCACGCAGCCAGCAAATAGACCCCAACGGTGATGGCGATCCAAACGACCTCGGCTGATTTCAAGGGCAGGATTGCCAAGGGGGCAGCGAGTAGCAGTGTGGTAGGCACGTTGACAAAAAGCGTGACAGCCTGGTGAACTTGAGCCGATTCCGCGGGCCGGGCGCCCCCTTCGGTCCGGTAAACCGACTCCAATTCGCTCACGTTATACGGGTTCTGATGGTCAATCAGGCAGCGCGATCCGAAGTAAATAGCCCGGAAGTCCACCCATTCATTTCCCGCCCGCGCGGCGAATAGGCCCCACAGGATAGATACCCCGCCGGACAGCAGAATCCAAACCACGGCATTGCGCTGCATCTTCGTCATCTTCAGTTGCTCTCCTGATCACGGCGCAGATACACCCAAAGATAAAAAAAGCTCATCGCCAGCAAAATGAACGGCGCAGGCTGCAGCAGTGCGACGATCAGCAACTTTCCGGCGAATCCTGACGCAGGCAGGCTCAAGTTTCGGGTGAATGTCAACAGAATGGCGGAAGGAATATCCCCCGTCACCAAAATACCTGCCGTACTCAATAGAATTGCAATCCATCCTATCAGACCTCTCTTGGCCCACAACATGGCGCAGGCCGGAACCGTGAGCAGCAGCAGCTTGGCGTCATATTGGCGATGGTAAACAGGTAGCATGGACAGAGCCGCAACCGACGCCAAAGCGAGCAAAGCACCGGGCAAAGTGAAGCGTGTGCGCAGAGTACGAATGGCCCAAACTAGCAAAAGCACGCCGCAGATCAGCCAGCTTGCAGGATTATAAAAGCGGGGATCGTCGCGAAAGACACTCAGTACATTCTGCAAGTCAATCAGCATATTCGCGTTGCGAAAGCTGATGGACGATGGGCCAGGAGCATTAATCTCTCCATGTGCTGAAGTCGCCATCAGGTTGGCGCTCAGCTCCTGCATCCAATCCGGCGCAATAGGCTGAACCCATAGAAAGGCAGCCAGCGCAAGAGTAGCAGTCACGGCAAGAGTTTGAAGCGCGCGCCTCCTGTGGAGTCCGCCGGCCAGGAAGAAATAAAGCCAGACCAGTCCGGCATCATGCGGCTTGAGCGCCAGACTGACCGCCAGACAGAAGATGCCAGCCGGGATGAATCGCTCCTTGAGAAAACACCATACGGCTACAAGGCACAGGCTGATTGCAATCCCGGCCAGATTGCCGCCGGAAAATAGAATCTCGCTGTTGGCCAACACAATGCAAAGCAAGACTAGAGTCACGCGACAGGAATAGCCTTCGGTGAGACTGGAGATCAGCGAGGCAGCCAGCAGAAACATTCCGCCGGTCAGCGCCAGCCAGAGCAATTGCGCCAGCCAGCAAGGCAGGATTGTAAAGGAAGCGGCGATCAGCAATGATGTGGGAAGATTCGTGCAGACCGGAACGGCGTGAAGAAAGATTTGTGCCTTGTCGGGGGCTGCGGGAAGCGTTCCTCCGTCAGCCAGGTAGACACCGAGAAACCCGCTTTCTTTATAAGGGTCTGTATGAAGAAAAACGCACTTTGCGCCGTAATACACAGCTTTGAAGTCTTCCATGAAGCTGGGCTGGGCGTGTTCGACAGAATAACCCCACAGGATAGAGATTCCGCAGCACAAGATCATCCAATAAAGAGTCCTGCGCCGTGCGTGAGACATTTCAGTCATTCCTTTGCAAATGATGATTCATGAGAATTCCGCCGACTAGCTGTCAACTCCAGGCCTACGCGGCTCAATTGCCAGCAAGCATGTTTTTTTCATGCTTTGGCGTGGATGCATTTTCGGTGGAGCCGCGCTGCCACAACACCCACAGATAAGCAATGCACATCAATAGAAGGATAATCGGTACTGGCCGCGTCAGCACAACGGTTGCAATTTTCCCGAAGATTCCAGCGCTCGGAATGGGTAGATGTCCGGTCAACACTAGCAAAATCACCAGTGGCACATCCGCGGTAACAATGATTGCTGCCGCATTCAATAACACAGCGAATCGGGCGATTATGCCCCCCTCAGCCCAAAGCATGGCGCTGGCCGGAACTGTGAGCAGCAAGAGCTTGGCATCGTAAGGTCGATGGTAAACGACTAGAAGAGTGAGCGGGACGACGGCGGCCAGGGAAAACCAAATATTTGACGCAAGTCTGCGCGACCTATGGACGGCGACAGCCCAAAGGAGCAAAAGTGTGCCGCAGACCAGAAAGCTGGCCGGATCGTAAAAGCGGGGATCGTTGCGGAAGACTGCAAGATCAGACTGTAGGTCGATGATCATGCTTGGCCCCTTGCCATTCACGGCAGAGGCCGGTCCCGGATCGCTGGTTCCGCCGGGAAGTGAAGCGATCAGATGGTTGGCATGCAATTCAGCGATCCAATTGGGCGCTAGATGAGAGATCCACAAGAGGCAGGGCAAAGCCAACACGGCAGTTAACATAAGAGCCTGTACCGCTCGCTTTCGATTAATGCCGCCGGCCAGAAGGAATGATAGCCAGACAAGTCCAGCGTCATGCGGTTTAAGCAGCAGGCTGACGGCCAGGCACAGCAAACCGGCACGCACAAATCGTTCCTGTGAGATGCACCAGACCCCCACCACGCAGAGAGAAACGGCGATTCCCGCAGAGTTTCCAGTTGTAAAGATGGCTTCGCAGTTTGCGAGAATGAAACAGACCAATATCGCGGTGTATCTTGGTGCTGCTCTGCAGCCTAGACTACACATCAAATAGGCAGCAAGAGCAAGAGCGATAGCTGAAAGAATCTTCCATAGCAAATGCGCTATTCCCCAAGGCAGCATGGCGAAGGGAGTCACATATACGACAGCGGGAGGCAGATAGACATTTTGCGCTAGAATCCGCCGAAGCGCCTCCGAGGGCTGCACACGGCCATCGGTCTCAGTCAGGTACACACGCAGCGGTTCACCATCCTGATAAGGATCAGAGTGGCGAATCAAGCATCGCGCATCGTAGTAAAGGCCTTTGAAGTCCACCATTCCATTCGCGGGGGAAGGATCCAAGCAATCGGCCCAGACAAAGGAGAGCGCAACGCACGCCAGCATCCAAAACAAGACAATTCGCGTGGGATATTTTATGCCGTCATTCATAGGCAAGCCACTCGCTTCCTTGAAACAAGAGCGACTGCTTTTCTAAATGGAGATTGAACCAAAAGACTAGGCTGAAAAAACATGGGAGAGAACGAATCGGCAATTGATTTGCCCAACGTATCTCTCCCTGACAACTGCAACGGTTATCTTTGCGCCTTGACCATATTTCGTCAAGGCTCGACTAGACTGCTCGTGTGAACGCCGCAGCAATATTACTCAACTCAGTTGTGAGAATCTGAGCCAACGGCTGTGCGGCAGCAGTCAAAAAGACTCCAAACATGGCAATGACCAAGGCATATTCAACCATGTCCTGGCCGTCTTGGCGTGTAAGAAATCTATCAGATTTGAGTACACGGTTCATGTATATGGGCCACATTGGACTGCCTCATTTAAATTGGGCCAAAAACCTTTATTGGGAAAAATGCATTTACCAGTTTAACCTGGCCAACTCATTTCTCCCATAAAGGTCAAAAGCTACTGTGCTTGGCCATTCTGACGGCAGGCAAGGGTTAGACGGCGCTGTTGAAGGTGGTTGTGATGGTAGTGAACTCAGTCTTGATGGCCGATGCCAGTGTTCCCATGGTGCTGACAGCGCCGAGGGCGATCAGAGCAAGAACCAGGGCGTATTCAACCAAATCCTGGCCTTCTTCACGGTTCATCAGGTCCTGGAACTTCACATACAGCTTGAGGAGCATGGTGTTCATTGTGTTTTCTCTCCGTAGATTTGTGTTTCCCAGCCTCAGCCGGGGCACCCTCCATATAGCACCTGGCGTGCCAATCAATGTGCACAAGTGGTTTGTAGATAAATCAATAACTTACGGGCCTTTGTTTCAAAATGGAGTCAGCCGCGGCTGTATACAGCCGTTTACACCGGCATTTGGGATGGCCCGGCATCGTATACATGACCTTAAAGTTTGTTACTGATGGTTCACCCGATTGATGCAGTCGATTTGGTGCAAATCGCTTTTCCCGAAGACGGATTTACTGCCTGCGGGAAGGCCCCATGGTTTGAAAGGACACGACTCCACGAACTGCGGAAGAAGTGAAAACGTCGAAGGGTACGGGCTTTAGCCCGTACATAATTCCTGCAATACCAACGTGGGCTTCAGCCCCCGAGGGA
>DKEO01000027.1:0-18606 GCA_002452255.1 Ferrimicrobium sp. UBA6820 | reverse complement strand
TCTCCGCGCTTCCGTAGGGCGGCCCGTAATTGTTGGCGAGGTCGAAATGGGTGATGCCCCGGTCGAAGGCCCGACGGAGAATCGCACGCTGTACGTCAATAGGCACATCGTCACCGAAGTTATGCCAGAGACCGAGCGAGATCGCCGGAAGCAGCAGTCCGCTGCGACCGGTTCGCCGATAGGACATCGAATCGTATCGGCTGGGCGCCGGCTGATAGGTGGTCACGCGAGCATCGTACCGGACCGCACAAGGACCTCGATGTTCCATCCGTATGGTGCGAGACGCACCATACGGATGGAACTCAAGCCAGCTTTCTTACTTCAGCAGACTCACTCGCCCAACCAACCTCGTCGCCGGTCCGTAAGTAGAAGTAACGGTCGCTACGACGCTCGGTCGATTGGGGTTCAAGATTAGGTAGGCCCGAGCCGCACCAGTCAAGGCAATCGTGACCGACCTCGTCGTGCCGGAGAGCTGATTCACTCCCACCCGACCGTAAACGAGGTTCTCACGCACGACGCGCGATGAAGCTGCCGAAGTACGACCAGTGACGATCGCGTTCACCGTGATCGTGCCATGGCACGTCGCCACGCTGCACGAGAATGAGATGAGCAGTCCCTTGGAATTCGAGGCCAGTACCACCCTCGAAGTCGCCAACCGGAGCGTGCCGTTGCCCAGGGCGAAAGTCACGTTCGTCGCCGAAGAACTGGCTGGCACGTACGTGGCGTCACCGGCTTTGGTGGCGGTCACGACGCAAGTACCCACCGTCGACGCCGAGAGCGAACTACCACTCACGGCACAACCAGTGGCGGTGCCGTTAGCCACCGTGTAGGAGACCGCTCCGGTGCCCGAACCACCACTCGTTGCGAGCGTGAGTGGCGTACCGACCGAGCCGGTCACGCTCGTCAGCGTAAGCGCGGCCTGAGCCGTACCCACGTAGAGCGTGAAGGTCCACGTACCCGAGTCACCCGAGACGTCAGAGTCGGTGCCCGAGATGGTGTACGTCCCGACGGCCAGCGTGGTCGTACTGGTCACCAAGCCCGTGGGCGAGATACTCAATCCGGTCACGGGCGCCGAGGACTCAACGAAGTTCGTCGTGCCGTTGTTGCCGGTCACGACGAGTTGCGTGCTCGCGGCAGTACCTGGTGCGACGACAGCCGAAGTGGGAGTTGCTTGGGTTATTGGACCGAGCGCCGCACTGAAGTCGAAGGACGCGTCAATCCATGTCCTACCGGGGGGAGCTGTCCCACAGTCACCGACCGCGTTCGCGTCGTTGCTGGGATAGGCCGTGAAGTTCAACTCGCAAAGATACGCCTTATAGGCCGTACCCAGCTTGAGCGAGCCAGGAACGGTGATCGTACCCCCGAGGACCGGCGCGTGCAGCGTCGTGCCGTCGTAGCAGTCATTGGAGATCGTCACACCCGCAGCACTACCAGCAATGGGGATGGTTGTACCCGAAACGAACCAGTTCACCGCAAGGAAAGGCGTCGGCACATCGCCGTAGCCACCGGTTGACGCGCAGGTGGTAGGAGGAGCCTGGGGCGTAGTTGGGACGGCGAGGGCCTGGATCTCCTGAATAGCATCTGCCCACCAATAACCGGAGTTGCCCGTCGCGTCACTCACCTTGATAGTGCTTCCCGGCACGCCACTTGCGGCGGAGGTCGAGATTGTTGGCGCATTCGGGGGCGTGGCCTGGGTGGCGAAATTCAACAGGTACTGCGCGCCGGCGATTGGCGAAAGCGCGGAACTCGCGACAGCAATGTCGCATCCAAACAGACCTTCATTTATTTGCGTCTGCGTTGGCGCGCAGGCCGCCTGGGAGTCTGTCGCGACAAAAGATGCGGGCACCGTGAAGACACTGATCGTGCATTGGCCGGCCATAGCGGCTGGACAGTTGGTATCCGCGGGGCTCGCGGTGAACGAACCAATGGCGTTCGTGTCTGCTTCGGTCTGTTGATTGACCGTCGTGGTCACCACGGCCGCGAGAAGCGACGCTTCGGCGACGAACGCTGGATTCAGTGCCGGGGTCCCCGAGATGTTGCAGTCAAGGGTGATCTTGGTCGTTCCAGGCGTGACGCCGTAGATCAAGGTTCCAGCGACCGCACCGGTGCCCGCCGTGACGCTCACGTTACAGGGAGCATTGACGACTCGAGGCAACGAGCTCGCCGAGGCCGGCGCGATCGAGCCCGCGACGAAGCCACCTATAAGCGCCACCGAAGCGGACGCCACCACGAGCAACGACGTGAACCGGGAGCGGAATGACCGCGAGTCCCTGCTGTTTCTATTCAATATCTTCATATTTTCTACCCTTACTTGTTGGAGGAAGATACAACGCACTTCATTAAGTTGAATGATCCATTGGAGACGATCGAGATCGAATCGATCATCGTGTTCACTCGCTGCACAGGAAGTAGTTCTGTTGTACGAACCTGCTCCCATCAGCGATACTTCGCGTCGTGTGCTGGTCACCCCAGCGTACTTGGGTGACAATTGACAGCGCAACGACACTTCGTGTCCTTACCCACGAGTAGGCGGCGCAGAAAACCAAGGGGACTAAAGCTTCCCCGCGGGTTTCCCGATATCTTGTCCACGAGTTCTTCGCATTGACAAGGCGCCAGATGTTCAACGGCTCACCACCGGTACTTTGCCGTCCTCGGTCGCACCGAAGACTTCACCGGGAGCGCTCGTCTCCTCGCGAACCACGGTATTGGTCGTCACGACGTTATTGCCGTTGCTGATGTCGCGACGCTGGTGGCGACCGTAGAGAAGTCCGTCCACGCCGATCCAACCCGAGGTCCGCCACATCGCGAGGATCACGATCGCGAACAACGCGTAGAAAGCACAGACGCTCGCCGTTCCCGACATCACGTAGGTGAAAAGCAGGGCCAAACTTCCCAATGCCGCCAGCGGCGTCAAGAATCCAATGGCCAGGCAAGCCCCTATTGCGAGTTCGCCAAAGGCGATCAAAACGCCGATCCAGCCCGCGTTCGGCACGACGAAACTATGTAGGAAACTCCCCCACCAGCTGTACGCGGCGACACCGTGCGAGGCGAACCCCGCGACGCCTGCGCCGTGATTATGGAGAAACGAAGGATTCTCTGCTCCCCATACCTTCGCGATGCCCGCCTGAAGCCACATGACGCCGAGCCAGACTCGCATAGCGGTCCATACGAGGGCCGCGCTCTTCGATCGTTTCAGCCAGTGCCAGTAACGTGGGGCGTGAATCTGGGATGGATTGCCTAACAGCAATTCAGTGGTTTGCATGAGGCGACCAACTTTCTTCTCTCCTTGACGAACGGTTCGCCAGGGATCCTTGAAAAGCACTTCGGTAATCGACACAACATGATGAAAAGTTCCAAATGCTTGGCTCGTGACTCAGGGCGTCATGACGACTTTCAGGGCACCGGTCTTCGATGCGTTGGCGAAGGTGTCGTACGCCTCGATGACCTGATCCATGCGAAAGCGATGGGTCACGAAATCCGAGACGTCCAGTTTCTTGCTTTCGACGAGACCGAGCAGATTAGGGATAGTTCGAGTGTCGACGAGGCCAGCGGTGATGGTCACGTCCCTGCCCCAGAGTTTCTCGAGGTGCAACGTGACGGGCGCGCCGTGGACCCCGATGTTGGCGATGTGCCCACACGGACGGATCAGTGTGGTGGCGAGTTCAAACGTTGTTTCGAGTCCTACGGCCTCGATGGCGACGTCAGCGCCGAGTCCGCCGGTCAGCTTCATGATCTGCTCGAGCGGGTCACTCGTGCCGTTGTTGACCGTGAAGTCCGCACCGAATTTCTTCGCTTGGTCGAGACGCTTGTTGTCCAAGTCAATCGCTACGATGGCTCGCGGATTGAACAAGCGCGCGGTCTTGATCGCCGAAAGGCCAACGGGGCCCGCCCCGACTACCGCGACGACGTCACCGGGCGCCACGCAACCGTTCAGGACACCAATCTCGTAACCTGTCGGAACGATGTCGGTGAGCATCAGTAGTTCCTCGTCCGACACGCCCTTAGGAAGCGGGTACGTCGAGGTGTCGCAGAACGGCACACGAACGAATTCCGCCTGGGTGCCGTCGATGAGGTGTCCCAGGATCCAACCTCCGCCGTTGAGACACTGGCCGAAGTGACCCTCGCGACAGTACCGACAGATGCTGCACGACGTGATGCACGAGACCACCACGCGGTCACCTGCCTTCACCTGTTTGACCGCCGAACCCACCGATTCCACGGTACCGATGGCCTCGTGGCCCAGGATGAGCCCGACACTGACCTCGGGTACGTCGCCCTTCAATATGTGCAGGTCCGAGCCACAGATCGTCGTGATGTCCACCTTGACGATGGCGTCCGTATCGTGCAGCAACTGGGGCTTAGGAACTTCGGACCACTTCTTCTGGTCCGGGCCGCCGTAGACGAGCGCGTGCATTGTGGACTTGCCCGACCTGGCGTGTTGGCCGTCAAGGACCGCGGTGCTGTTCGACATTGATTCCTCCTGGGTAAGGAGGCGTCGAGCCCGACCGAGCGACAATCGTCTGGATCGTCCAACCCGAACTGGCGTCTCACGCGCGCCGCAATGGCGCACTTATGCCAACCTTACTCGCCCTAGAGGCTGACGTGTCCTCGAACATTCTTTCTCGCTCGATTGGCGACCCGTCCGTGGTCCGCAAGTATCGTTCTACTCTTAGTCAGTTATCGAACGGAGCAGCAATGAGCGACTTCCCCTACGCCGACACCTTCGCAGTACACCGAATGTTGCCCGAAGAAGGTACCGCGAAGGAGACCATCCTCGCGGCGTTGGCGACCATGTCAGAAACAGAGAACAAGGTGTGGGAATCGGGTCAGTGCTCGGGCACAATGTACTGCGGCGACCACGACCACTACGACTTTCTGAACGAGGCGTTCGCTCACTTCTCCTACGTCAACTCGCTCCAGCGCGACATGTGCCCGAGTGCCACCAAGTTCGAAGCCGAGATCATTGCGATGACTCTGGACATGCTTCACGCCGCAGCGCGACCGGACTCGACGCCAGTGGGACTGGTCACGAGTGGCGGCAGCGGCTCGATCGCCCACGCCATGCTCGCCTATCGCGAGTTCAACGCCCGAAGAGTCGAGCGACCCAACGTGATCAAGCCCGAAACGGCCCACCCCGCATTCGACAAGGCGTGTCACCTCTTCGGCATCGAACTTCGCATCGCTCCCGTCGACCCCCTCACGACTCAAGTTGACCTGGACTGGGTGACGACGCACGTCGACGCGAACACCGTCGCTCTCGTTGGTTCGGCGTGCAACTACGGTTACGGCACCATCGATCCCATCACTGAACTGGGCCAGATCGCGCTGGAACACGAGGTCGGGCTCCACGTGGACGGCTGCCTGGGTGGGTTCATCTTGCCCTTCGGCCGTGAACTTGGTTACGACATCGAGCCCTTTGATTTCGAGGTCCCCGGCGTCACCAGCATCTCGGCGGACACGCATAAATATGGCTACGCGCTGAAGGGTACGAGCGTGCTCAGTTTCGCCGATCAGGCACTTCGCAACAGTCAGTACTTCTACCAGCCCGACTGGTCGGGCGGGAAGTACTGCTCGCCCGGCATGGACGGATCACGCTCGGCGGGACTGCTCGCCGCGACGTGGGCGGCGATGGTCCACCTCGGACGCAGCGGCTACCGGCGCTACGCGCAAGCGATCTTCTCGACCTCCGCTCAGATGCAAGAGNNCTTCTCGACCTCCGCCCAGATGCAAGAAGCCGTCACGAGCGACGACTCGCTTCGACTGATGGGAAAGCCCAGTTTCCTCTTTTCGTTTACCTCGGACGTGTTTGACATCTATCACGTCAATGACTATCTGCGTACCAAGGGCTGGCGGATGAATGGTCAGCAGTACCCCAACGCGATCCACATGGCCGTCACCCGACCCCAGACCCAGCCGGGCACCGTCGAACGCTGGACGGCGGACCTCGCTGACGCCGTCAATTACGCGAAGGCGCACGCTGGCGAGAAACCAAAGTCCGGAGCGATCTACGGGGGCGTCGAAGGGGGACCCAACGAAGAGGCGGACGAGTTCATAAAGATGTTCATGGCAATCATGATGGATCAGCAGTCCTCGATTCCGGCGTGACGACGAACGAGCTCTGTCTCAGTGTCGATCTCGGCACGGGAGGTCCCAAGGTGGGCGTGGTGACCCTGGACGGTGAAGTCATCGCCCACGAACTTCACCACGTACCCACTCACCACGACGAGCGAGGTGGCGCGACCCAGGACGCGTCGCTGTGGTGGAACCTGATCAAGGATTCCGCTACGAGACTCTTACGAGACCCCCGCGTCGATTCTTCGGCACTGAAGGTCGTCGCGATCACTGGTCAGTACGCCTCGACCGTACCCGTGGACGAGCGCGGCGAGCCGGTTGGCGAGTGCGTCACCTGGCTCGACACGCGAGGCGGCGTCTACAGTCGCCGCGCGGTAGGCGGCTCCGTGCAGGGTTACAGCGCACTCAAGCTCCAAGGATTCATCCGTCGTACTGGCGGTGCTCCCTCCACCTCCGGCGCCGATCCGGTAGGCCAGATCCTGTTCCTCTTGCACGAGCGGCCCGACGTCTGTGCGGCGACGCGCTGGTTCATGGAACCGATTGACTACCTCGCCATGCGATTTTGCGGCATCGCCTCGGCGACGCACGCGTCGCGCCTAGCCATGTGGATGACCGACAACCGCGACCTGCGCCGATTCGCCTATGACCAGAAGTTGTTGGCTTCGGTGGGACTCACGAGTGAGAAGTTGCCGGATCTCGTCGGCGCACACAGTGTTCTGGGCCCCGTTCTCGCCGACGTGGCCAGCGAACTCGGTTTGCCCCACGACACGCTCGTCGTCTCGTCGATACCCGACCTGCACGCGGCGGCCTACGGGTCGGGCGCGACGCGACCCTTCGCCACGCACCTGGCGCTGTCGACGACGTCGTGGATCAGTTGTCCAGTGGCGAGCAAGAAAACCGACGTGCGGCACTCCATCGCCGCGGTCCCCGGGCTGACGAACGATTCCTACATGGTCATCGACAATCAGGAGACCGGCGCGAAGTCCCTTGAGTGGTTGCAAGCCGTTCTGGCGAGCGGCGGCGAGAAGATGAGTTTCGACGACATGACCGCCCTCGCCGCGACCTCGCCGCCCGGCGCCCGGGGCGTCTTGTTCTCGCCCTGGCTCGCGGGCGAACGTTCACCGGTCGACGACAAGCGATTGCGCGGTGGCTTCTCGAACCTCTCGATCACCACGACCAGCGCGGACATGATCCGCGCGGTCCTCGAGGGCGTCGCCGCCAACAGCGCTTGGTTGTTCGGGTACGTGGAGAAGTTCGTGGGCCAAACGCTCTCTCCGATTCGTCTGATCGGCGGCGGAGCCCAGAGCGAACTCTGGTGCCAGATCTTTGCTGACACCCTCGGTCGTGAGGTACACCAGATCAAGAACCCGATGACCGCCCAACTTCGCGGCGCCGCCCTCGCGGCCTCGGTCGCGCTCGGTCGACGCTCACTCGACGAGCTGGATTCACTGCCCACACCGGCCGCCGTTCTCTCGCCCGACCCCGACGCAGCTCGCACCTACCAACGCCGGGTGCGCGAACAAGTCGGACTCTACGAGCGCGAGAAGAAACGGACCCGTTCGCGAGACCAGCGCTAGTCGGCGAAGACCTCGGCGGCGATGAGACGATCTCGCGCCTGATTGTGGCGCCACGACGCCAGTGAAGCGATGATCAGACTGGCGGTCCCCGCACAGAAGGTCGAGATGAGCGGTGCCCACAGGCGTACGCCCGTGTAGTACGCGATCCACAGCACCGTGCCGAAGACGCCGAGCACCCAGGAACTGACCGACACGCCACTGGCGTCCTCGTGGCGGACCAGTTCGACGATCTGGGGAACGCGATTGGCAACCATCGCGACCCCCGTGCCGTACACGCCCCCGGCCCAACCCCACACCACCGTGGGCAGCACGCACGAAGCGACGAAGAACGCGAACGAACGAACGCTCACCGGCCAACGTCGCCACGGCTCGAGTCGCACCACGATCGAGGCTTGTAGGGGAAGCAGGAGAAGGCTTCCCAGTACGACCTGCCACGAATGGGCCGACACCGCACCGTAGGTGATCCAAAAGCAACCCATCAGGACGAAGAGCACCCACGTCGCGAGCGAAACGCCTTCGACGCCGAGACGATTGATCCGCACGTATTGAGCTACGGTGCCAACCAGACCCAGCGCGACGGCCAACCAGCCCGCGTCGAGCAGGATGGCGTGTGCGTTCATGCAACCATTTTAGTTATCTGGACCTTATCGGCGGCGGTTCGCCGCCGAGATGACCGCTTCGAGCGAGGCGTCGAGGATCGACGAGCTCATTCCCACGCCCCACCAGGTGGTGCCGTCGGCACCCTCGGCTTCGACGTACGCCACGGCCGACGCCTCGGAGCCTGCGGTGAGGGCGTGCTCGTGGTAGTCGCGCACCTTGAAGTCCACGTCCATCTCGTCGCGCAGACCCGTCATCAGTGCGTCAATGGGCCCGTTGCCTTCGCCCTTGACGGTCACGTGCTGACCCGCCACGACGAGTTGGGCGAAGATGCGCGTGTTGTGCTGATCGGCCGTGACCTCGCTCGAAAGTAGCTGAATCGTGGCGTTCTCGGGTTGGTACGTGGTCGTAAAGACGTCCCATATCTCGGCGGGCGAGATCTCGGTGCCGGTCTGCTCGGTGAGTTCCTGGACCTGCTTGGAGAACTCCACTTGCATCGCGCGAGGAAGATCGAGTCCGTGCTCGGTGCTGAGAAGATAGGCCACGCCACCCTTGCCCGACTGGGAGTTGACCCGGATGATCGCCTCGTAGGTGCGCCCGGTGTGCTTAGGATCGATCGGCAGGTACGGGACCTCCCAGAGGTCGTAGGTGTCGCCGATGGCGAGCATGCCCTTTTTGATCGCGTCCTGGTGCGAGCCGCTGAAGGCGGTGAACACCAATTCGCCCGCATAGGGCTGGCGCGGCGGAACGGTCATGCCGGTGCAGCGCTCATAGACATCAATGACCGCGCCGAGATTGGAGAAATCGAGCCCCGGGTCGATGCCGTGCATGTACAGGTTCAAGGCCACGGTGACGAGATCGAGATTGCCGGTGCGTTCGCCGTTGCCGAACAGCGTGCCCTCGACGCGGTCGGCGCCGGNNCGGTCACGAGGTCCAGGTTGCCGGTACGCTCGCCATTGCCAAAGAGCGTGCCTTCCACGCGGTCCGCCCCCGCCAATACGCCCAGTTCGGCCGCCGCGACCGCGGTACCGCGGTCGTTGTGGGGATGCAGCGAGACCAGCACCGCGTCGCGTCGCTTCACGTGTCGACAGAACCACTCGATGGCGTCAGCGTAGAGGTTGGGCGTGTACATCTCGACGGTCGCGGGAAGGTTGAGGATAAGCGGTCGTTGAGGCGTGGGTTCAATCACGTCGCCCACTGCGTCACAGACCTCGAGCGCGTACTCGAGTTCAGTGCCGGTGAAACTCTCGGGCGAGTACTCGTACAAGAACTCGGTCCCGGGCGACGAGGACTCGAGGCCCTTGCACAATGTCGCGGCGTCAGTCGCGATCTTCTTCACGCCTGGCATGTCCAGGCCGAAGACCACCCGTCGTTGCAACGTCGACGTCGAGTTGTAGAAGTGGACGATCGCGCGATGGACGCCGTGTAATGATTCGTAAGTACGTCGAATGAGGTCCTCACGGCATTGGGTCAGCACCTGGATGGTGACGTCCTCGGGGATGAGCCCGTTTTCGATGATGGCCCGCACGAAGTCGAAGTCGGGCTGGGACGCCGAAGGAAACCCGACTTCGATCTCCTTGAAGCCCATGGCGACCAGTTGGGCGAACATCGCGTTCTTGCGTTCGGGGTCCATGGGGTCGATGAGCGCCTGGTTGCCGTCACGCAAGTCCACGCTGCACCACTGAGGTGCCTTTTCCAGTCGCTGATTGGGCCAAGTGCGGTCTAGTAGTTCGACGGGCACGGTCGGCCGGTACTTGTCGAACGCCATGGGGCTTGGTTGTTGGTGGCGCCTCATGAATTTCCTTTCCGCTCGGGTCAAAACAAGAAACAAAAAACCCCCGCCATGGCGGGGGCGTCGGGCGAGCAGGTGCTCGCCCTATCGAAGCAGTAGCTCGCTCTGACCAATTGACATAGCTGCATTGTACCGCGGTTTTGGAAATTGTCCAGACACCGAGCACTAGCCTGAGAGTTATGGGATTCTTCAAGGCACTCGTCAAACTGACACTGTTGCTACTCGTCGCGGGAGCGATCGCCGGCGTCGTGGTCTTGGTGAAGCGCCCCCAACTCTCGGGGCCGACGTCGTACGAGGAATGGCCCGACGTGCCCACGAACCCCGGGTCCTAAGACCCACTCGACTCTCGAAGGAGCGATCATGGCAGAAATGGAATACCGCCGACTAGGACGGTCCGGACTCAAAGTGAGCGTGCTCTCCTTTGGCAGTTGGGTGACCTTTGGCAACGCCAACCAACTCGAGACGGCCCAGCAGGCCGCCGAATGCCTGAGTGCCGCCAAGGACGCCGGCGTCAATTTCTTCGACAACGCCGAGGCTTATTCTGCCGGTGAATCCGAGCGCGTCATGGGTGCCGCCATACGCGAATTGGGCTGGAAGCGCTACGAGTACATTGTCTCGACCAAGCTGTTCTGGGGCCTGCACGACGTGCCCAACATGCGCAACACGCTGAATCGCAAGTACCTCAGCCAGGCCATCGACGGATCGCTCGAGCGCTTCGGGCTCGACTTCGTGGACCTCGTCTTTTGTCACCGCGGGGATCCCGCGACACCGATCGAAGAGACCGTGTGGGCCATGAGCGACATGATCAGTCAGGGCAAGGCCCTCTACTGGGGAACGTCCGAGTGGACCGCCGACGAGATTCGCGCTGCCTACGACATCGCCGATCGTCACCACTTGCACAAGCCCCTCATGGAGCAGCCGCAGTACAACATCCTCTGGCGTGACAAGGTCGACAATGAATTCAAGCGACTTTATGAGGACATCGGTCTAGGGACCACTATCTGGTCGCCGTTGGCGTCGGGCCTGCTGACCGGCAAGTACTTGCACGGTGTCCCCGACGGCTCGCGCGCGACGCTCCCGGGCTACGAATGGCTGAAGAAGTCGTTGACCGACGAGGGACGCAACAAGAAGGTGGCCGACCTGAAGGTCATCGCCGACGAACTCGACATCACCCTCAGCCAACTCGCGCTCGCCTGGTGCGTGAAGAACCCCCACGTTTCGACCGTGATCACCGGCGCGTCATCCGCCACGCAGGTGCGCGAGAACATGACGGCCCTGGACGCTGTGCCCTTGCTCACCAAGGACGTCATGGACCGCATCGACCTCATCAGCCTCTTCTAGTCTCCTTCGCACTACGGAGCGAGCAGGACCCGTCCGAAGGACTGACGACTCTCGATGTACGCGTGGGCCGCGGCGGCGTCCTTCAGGTCAAAGACCCGGTCGATAACGACACGCAACTCGCCTCGAGCGATCAACTCCAGATGAGTGGCGATCATGGCGTGCACGCGGGGAGTCAAGAAGAGCTCGGCTCCCATGAAGTAGCCCGAGAGCGTCTGGTTGTTACCCCGCATGTTCGAGATGTCGACCTTTTCGGCCGACGAACGTCCCGCGTCACCCACGGTGACGCACCGACCCCGGTACGCCAGCACGTTGAGACTCCCCTGCAGGGTGAGGCCACCCACCGAGTCGACGACGACGTCGACGCCGCGACCGTCGGTCAGTCGACGCGCCTCGACGACGAAGTCGTGGGTGACGTAGTTGATCCCTTCGTCGAGGCCTAGGTCCTTCAGGCGTTCGAGCTTCTCGTCGCTCGACGCCGTCGCGAACACGCGCGCGCCCGCACGCTTGGCCATCTGGATTGCGGCGATACCGACGCCCCCCGCTCCGGCGTGGATCAACGCCGTCTCGCCCGCGGCGAGGCGACCGAACTCGAACAAGCAGTCGTCGGCGGTGCCAAAGGCCACCGGCACGCACGCCGCGTCCTCGATCGACAGACCGTCGGGGAGTTTCCAGGTGAACGCTTCGGCCGCTGCGCGCAGCTCGGCGTGCGATCCATCGACGCCGGTGGTGACGACCCGGTCGCCGAGCGCGAACGTGGTCACGTTCTCTCCCAGCGCGACCACGACGCCCGAGCACTGGTAGCCAACGACGTGGGGCACGTGGTTCATCTCGCCGCGCAGGCGATTGAGCGTGTCACCGCCCTCAATGCTGACGAAGGCGACCTTCACCAGGACCTCGCCCGGTCCCGCGGTGGGGTCGGGAACCTCCTCGTAGCGAAGGACGTCCGGCGTGCCGGTCTCGTAGTACACCGCTGCCTTCATGGGACCCCCCTCGTCGCCTCCGTTCTAATGCCCAAGCGCGTGGACGTGTCGAGCCAGCGTCGTCAAACGCCAGGCTCGTGGAGGCACCACTAACGAAGCGTGATGAGGTGGATGTCCTGGATACCGTCGGTGTGGCGCAAGGTGTCCACGACCTCCTCGGGCGTGGCGACGTCGGTGGAGAGCACCATGAGGGCCGTCTTGGTCTTGGGGTCGGGACCCACCGCCATCGAGACGATCGAGATGCCAGCCGCGCCGAGGGCGACGCCCACCAGGCCGATCATGCCCGGACGGTCGTCGTTGTGGACCACCAGCATCGAGGTGCCCAGAGGAATCTCCACGCTGTGACCGTCCACGGCGACGATCCGCGTCTCGAGGCGCGTGCCAATGCTCATCAGCGTCCCGGATACGGCGTGCTCGCCCGATCGAACGGTGATCAAGTTCACGTACTCGGGAGAATCGACGACGGCGATCTCGCCGAACGTGAGGTTGTGCTCGCCGGCCAGTTGGGGCGCGTTCACGAAGGACACGCCCTCGTGGCCGGTGGCGACGAGCAGACCCTTCAGGGCGCAGAGCGTAAGGATCTTGGTGCCCGAACCGGCGAGTTCACCCTGGTAGAGCACTTCGAGGTCCGCGGGCTTGCCGTCGAGCAGGCCGCCGATGAAGCGCCCCAGTGCCTCGGCGAGTCCCATGAAGGGTCGCACCACGTTGGACACCTCGCCGGCCGCCACGTTCACGGCGAAGGGCACGAAGTCCCCCGCGAGGGCGAGTTGCACCTGCTCGGCGATGGTGACGCCCGCCTTGTCCTGCGCCTCGGCGGTCGAGGCGCCGAGGTGCGGCACGACCACGACCGAGGGAAGATCGAACAGCGGCGACTCGGTCGTCGGCTCCTTTTCGAAGACGTCCAAGGCCGCGCCCTGGACGTGGCCACTCTTTATCGCCGCGGCGAGGTCGGCCTCGTTCACGATGCCCCCTCGCGCGACGTTGATGATACGCACGCCCTTCTTGGTCTTCTTCAGCGACGCCGCGTTCAGGAGATTCGTGGTCTCCTTGTTCTTGGGTAGGTGAATCGTAATGAAGTCGCTCTGGGCGAGCAACGTGTCGAGGTCCACCAGTTCGATGCCCATGTGGCGTGCGCGTTGTTCGGAGATGTAGGGGTCAAAGGCGACGATCCTCATGCCAAAGGCCATCGCGCGCTGAGAGACCAGGGCCCCAATCTTGCCCAGACCAATAACGCCGAGGGTCTTGCCGTGCAGTTCGACACCCTCCCACTTGCTGCGCTCCCACTTGCCGTTCTTCAGCGCCGAGTGCGCCTGGGGGATGTTGCGAGCCTGGGCGAGCAACAACGCCATGGTCTGCTCGGCCGCCGAGAGGATGTTCGAGACCGGCGCGTTGACCACCATGACGCCCAACTCGGTCGCCTTGGCGACGTCGACGTTGTCCAGGCCGATCCCGGCGCGCCCGACCACGACCATGTCCTTGGCGGCCTCGAGCGTGGCGGCGTCGACGTTGGTCGCCGAACGGATGATCAGCGCGTTCGCGCCCACCACGGCCTTGAGAAGCTCCTCGGGCGTCAGCCCGAGTCGGACGTCGACCTCGTGACCGGCGTTTCGCAATTCCTGAAGGCCGGAGTCGGCGATCTCTTCTGTGACAAGTACTCGCGACACCTCTGAGCCTTTCGTTGGGTCCCCCAAGACTAAAGCAAATCCAGCAGGGCTCAGCCCGCGTTGACCAGACCCGCGAGTCGCTCGAGGCCCTCTTTCAGGTCGTCGTCGCCGAGCGCGTAACTCAGTCGGAAGTACCCGGGGGTCCCGAAGGCCTCGCCCGGCACCACCGCGACCTTGATCGATTCGAGCAGGTTGGCCGCGAGTTCGCTCGAGGTCGTGGCGATCGCGCCCCCAAGGGATCGACCGAGTAGACCCTGTACGTTCGGGTAGCAGTAAAAGGCGCCCTCGGGCTCCGCGCAACTCACGCCGTCGATCGCGTTGAGCATCGAGGTCATCAAACGACGTCGACGGTCAAAGGCGCTGCGCATCGCGGCGACCGCCGAGAGGTCGCCGTTCAAGGCGGCCACGGCCGCGCGCTGGGAGATGTTGCCGATGTTGGACGTGGTCTGACTCTGGTAGTTCACCGCGGCCAGCATCACGTCGGGCGGTCCGATCATCCAGCCAATGCGCCAGCCGGTCATGGCGTAGGTCTTGGCGACGCCGTTCACCACGATCCAGCGGTCACCGAGCTCGGGCGCCACGACGGGCATCGAGACGTGGGTCGCGTCGCCGTAGACGAGGTGCTCGTAGATCTCATCGGCCATCACCCAGATATCGTGCTCGGCCGCCCATCGCCCGATCGCCGCCACGTCATCGGGCCGCACCACCGCACCCGTCGGGTTCGAGGGTGAGACGAAGACCAACAACTTGGTCTTGGCCGTGCGGGCCTTTTCGAGTTCGTCGACCGTGACGCGAAAGCCGTCCGCGTCGCTCGTCATCACCGGCACGGCCACGCCGCCGGCGAGATAGACCGCTTCGGGGTACGTCGTCCAGTACGGCGCGGGGATCAGCACCTCGTCACCCGGGTTCAGCAACGTCATGAAGGTCGTGGCGACGGCGTGCTTGCCACCGTTGGTCACGAGAATCTGGTTCGCGCCCACGTCGAGGCCCGAGTCGCGCTTGGACTTAAAGACAATCGCGTCGCGCAGGTCGGCGAGTCCCGCGGTCGGGGTGTACTTGTGGTTGCTCGGGTCGTAACAGGCCTTGGCCGCCGCCTCGACGATGTGCGCGGGGGTCGGAAAGTCCGGTTCCCCGGCGCCGTAACCGATCACCGGCTCGCCCGCCGCCTTGAGGGCCTTGGCCTTGGCGTCCACGGCGAGCGTCGCGCTCGGGGCGAGTCCCCCCAGGAGGTCACTGACTCTCGAACTCATGGCCACCTCGATCTATTCCCTAGAGTAGAAGTCTATGAGTTCCCCCGACACCTTACGAATTCCGCCTGACCTTCTCCCGCGCGATGGACGATTTGGTTCTGGACCTTCCAAGGTCCGCGCCGACCAACTCGACGCGCTGCTCGCCGACGCACCGAGCTACCTCGGCACCTCGCACCGACAAGCCACGGTCCGCAACAAGGTCGGCGAGGTGCGCGACGGACTGGCGGCCCTGTTCAACCTTCCCGACGGCTACGAGGTGCTGCTCGGCAACGGCGGCACCACCTGCTTCTGGGACGCCGCCACGTTCCATCTGGTGAGCGAACACTCCCAGCACCTCAGCTTCGGTGAGTTCTCCTCGAAGTTCGCCAGTTGCGTGAAAGAAGCCCCGCACCTCAAAGAACCCCAGATCATCACCAGTGACGTGGGCACGCACCCGCTGTGCGTCGCGGACGACTCAGTCGACCTCTACGCGCTCACCCACAACGAGACCTCCACGGGGGTCATGATGAACATCGAGCGTCCCGCCGGCGCCCAGGGCCTCGTCGCCGTGGACGCCACCTCGGGTGCGGGAGGGCTTCTCGTGGATCCCACGCAGTTCGACTGCTACTACTTCGCCCCCCAGAAGTCCTTCGCCAGTGACGGCGGCCTCTGGATCGCGCTGTGCTCGCCCGCCGCCGTCGAACGCATCGAAACCCTCGCTGCTTCGGGCCGTTGGACGCCGGCCTTCTTCGACCTGAAGATCGCCCTCGATAACTCTCGGCTCAACCAGACCTACAACACCCCCGCGCTCGCTACGATCCACCTTCTGGCGAGCCAGATCAAATGGTTCAACGACAACGGCGGCCTCGCATTCTCGGCGGGGCGCTCCGCACAGTCCGCCGAGATCCTCTACACCTGGGCCGAGGCGTCCGACTTCGCGACGCCCTTCGTCACCAACCCCGACGAGCGCAGCAACGTCGTCGGCACGATCGACTTCAAGGACGACATCGACGCCACGTTGATAGCCAAGGTGCTGCGCGCCAATGGCATCGTCGACACCGACCCCTACCGCAAGCTCGGTCGTAATCAGCTACGCATCGCCATGTTCCCGAGCATCGACCCCGAGGACGTCTCGTCGCTCTGCGCGTGCGTCAACTGGATCATCGGCAACCTTTGATTACCGTCGCCGACGTCGACAAATCTACGACGTTGGGCGACTCAATCAAGGCGCAAGACTTTCACGAGCCAGCACGAACGCTGGCGTCCGATCAGGCCGGCTCGTCCTTGGGCGAGATCACCCGACGCTGGCGCAGTGAGATGTCTTCCTCGCCCAGCGCCTCTTGTTCGTCGACGCTGATCTCGATGGTGGGACGAAAGAACTGCTGGGCGATGAGGGTGGGTACGAAGGCGGAAAGAATGATGACCGTCACCAGTTCGGTGTACTGGGTCTCGTTGATGAGGTGATGGGTCAGCCCGTACAGCGCGGAGATTGACCCGAACGTCAGCCCCGTCGCCATCAACAACGTCGTGTAGGTTCGCTCTCTCTTGGGTAGCCGAAAGGCCGTCGCGACCGGCCAGACGCCCATGAATTTCGTCACCATCTTCACCAAGAAGAGTGTTGCGATGATGCCCGCGCCAGTCACGAGCGTTGAGGCGGAAATGAGTGTTCCCGCTCTCAAGAAGAAGAAGGGTGTGAGCAGCGCAAAGGCGATCGTACGGATACGGTCGAGCACGACGCGGTCGTGCATGAACACACCCGCCACTACCAGTCCCGCCACGTACGCGGGAAGTACCGCCTCGCTGCCCGCCGCAGTCGCCAAGCCTCCGAGGCCCAACAGCACGACGAAGATGACCTTCACCTCAGGTTCGCTCACCCGATGACCCAGGTTCGCCACGACCCAACGAAGTGTTCTCGGCAGGAAGAACAACACGACGGCCGTCACCGCCACGAACACGAGAAGCAACCAGCCGTAACTGGCGAAAAGTCCACCCAGAGCGAGGACCGTGCCTAGATCGGTGACAAAACAGGCCGCCAGGATCAGTTTGCCAATGTCCTGTCGGCTGAGACCCGTCTCGACCATGACGGCGTACACCACGGCCACGGACGTCGTGCTCAGTGCGATGCCGGCGATTTCTGAGGCGTGGAAGTTCCAATCAAAGACGTAGCGAGCGAAGCAGAACGCGCCAATGAGGGGCAGGAGAAACGACACCACGCCCATTGAAAGACTCGCTCGCCAGTGCTTTTTCAACGACACCGGGTCGATCTCGGCGCCCGCCAGGAAAGTCAGGAGCACCGATCCAATTCCCGCGAGCAGCGTGGTGTAGTCCGTTTGCTGCACGTGCTCTTTGATGCCCGGTATGTTGCCGAGCACCGCCCCCACCAATATCTCGATCAGGGCGACGGATATCCCGAAGCGAATGCTCACGAATGACGCGACAAGCGCCATGCCAATCCAAATGGCCAACACGTAATAGACGTTCACCCGCTCCTCCTCTCACGCCAGGAGCACGGTGCGAGCCCTACCAGCGTTTCTTCCCTGCTGGTAGATGCCATTAGCCGGGGTTACCGGCGCTTTTATGGGCGGGCCTCATCGCTCACTTGCGATGGTAGCAAAACAAAGCGGAAAAATCTTGAGTTTTGACATTCAAATCATGACGCCACGGGAACTATCGTCACCGGGCAGTGGGCGTGGCGCACGCAATACGTCGACACCGAAGCGTGCTGGGCGTGTGACAATCGACTTCGGTGCGACGTCCCGACCACCAGTTGACTCGCGTCTCGCGATGCTTCGACCAACGCCTCGCCGGGGAAGCCGTCGCCAAGCAACGTGTCCGCTTTGACACCAAGCGCCTGCGCAGTGTCGCACGCGATTTCAAGGACGGCTCTCGCCGCTCTGACCTCCTCCTCGTCTGGATCCGGCACCTCTATCTGATAGCGATCAGCGCAACAGTGGACGATCAGCAAAGGTGCGTTCCACTTGAGCGATTCGTCAACCGCCCAGGTCAACTGGGCCTGCCGCTCGGCGGCGGTGACGCCAACGACGATACGATTCTCCATTTCCGGCCTGCCTCCCCTAGAAAACCAGTGGACGATACTTGAGAGTACCGCTTCGCGCAAGGAATTACTTNNGTGGCTTCGAGACCACGACGTCATCAATCATCGCTGCCCGCGCCCGACCATCACCCTTTGGGCACGTGGGACGCGCGGTAACTTCAATGACGTGACGATCCTCTGGCTTACGGCTTTCCTCGACTACCCCGGGATCGATTTTGCCGCGGGCACGAACTTCTGGCGAGCGGTGACAACGAGCACTTTGTCGCCCCCGCGCGGCGCCGACGGTGAGTTCGCGACGT
>DKEO01000015.1:12907-56761 GCA_002452255.1 Ferrimicrobium sp. UBA6820 | reverse complement strand
CGCTCGTGGCCGGCTTCGCTCCTGAGACGGTGACATTGGTCAACGGTTCAGCTACCTCAACGTCGACGGGATCCCTGGCGGCGGGCAACTACTACTTCGAGGTCAGTTACAGTGGTGACTCCAATTACCCCGCGATCACGCCGGGTTCCCCGGAGCCATTCACGATCATCGTGACGAGTCCTCCGACACCCGTGTACAAGATTCCAACTTCTGCACCGCAAACGGGTGCTGGAGGCATGGCAGGCGTCACGTTCAACGGGGGATTGTTGGCACTCGGTAGTTTGATGCTCCTAGCCGGACTTTCGGCGATGGCGCTCATGCTTCGCCGCCGCCGTAACGCTTAATCGATGATCGAGCCGGAAATCAAGATTGCAAGGACGCGACCCAGGTTGTTCACTTGGGTCGCGTCCTTCGCGCTCATCGTGGTCAGTGTCGTGACGATCGTGCCTGGCATAAACGGCCGGGTCGCAGGAGCGGGCACGCTGGGTGCGAAAGCAACGAGCGCCAACCCCTCGCCCGAACAATTGGGCAGCCGTGCGGTAACTGTGTTGGCGCGTTCGGTGCCCGTCCATCTGAGCATCCCAGCAATTGGGGTATCGACGGGACTAGTTCAATTGGGACTGCTGGCCAATGGTTCGCCGCAGGTGCCTTCGAGTTGGCACGTCGCCGGGTGGTACAAATTCGGCCCGACGCCCGGTCAAGTGGGTTCATCGGTGATCCTGGGGCACGTGGACTCGGTGGGTGGACCAGCGATCTTCTATCGATTGTCCCAGCTTAAAAAAGGTAGTCGAGTCGTAGTCAAGTTGGCCGATGGCAAAACAGTGTATTTTCAGGTCACTGCGATGGGCGAGTACCTTAAGTCTAAATTTCCACTCAAGTTGGTGTATGGTCCCCGTCCCTACCCGTCATTAGAACTCGTCACGTGTGGTGGATCATTCGATTCCCAGACGCACCATTACCTCTCCAGCATCGTCGCGTTCACGAAAGAAGTGAACGCGTAGAGTCATCGCAGATTCAAGTGATCCAGCCGTGAAGGATGTGACCAATATGCAAGACACGAAGAGCGTCATGAACTCAAGCGACAAGAAGAGGCGGGTCACGTTGCTGGTGTGGCTCGTCTCCGCGGCGCTAGTGATTGTGGGCGTCGTCGTGATAGTCATGGGACTGCATGGTCCTCGAGTGGGGCCGAATCTTCCTTCCCCGGTTGGTCAAACCTCGATGAATTCCTCGAGCGCACCACGCGGTACAGAGAGTATGGCGCGGACTTCGGTCCCATTGAACGGTGCACGTCCGCTGATCGCGCTGACGGCGCTTCAAGTTTCTGCCCGAAGAGCGACATCCTTACCGTCGACCGACCTAGTTACGTCTGCAAGGGTGGTCAAAAGTAAGGGGATCGGGGTGACGCGCCCGGAACCGTTGATTCGAAATAGTCGCCTCGCGACCACGACGACGATAGCCCGATCGATCCCTCTTCATCTTTCGATTCCATCGTTGGGTATTTCCGTACCTCTTACCCAGCTTGGTTTGACTGCGTCTGGTGCGGTCCAGATTCCCACCAATTTCGCGATCCCGGGCTGGTACGACGAGGGCTACGCACCTGGTCAAATCGGGTCCGCGGCAATTCTGGGTCACGTAGATTCAACCAAGGGCCCAGGGGTCTTCTACCGTATCGTCGGCATGAAGGTTGGCCAAAGGGTGAAGGTGACACTGACTGATCACCAGCAATTGACGTTCGCCGTCATTGGTGTGCGCCAGTATGCAAAGAACGAATTCCCGAATCGGCTCGTCTATGGCCCCAAAGCGTACAGTGCTTTGAACTTGGTCACGTGCGGGGGCGTCTTCGACCCCACGTCGCACCACTACCTTTCGAATATCGTCGTCTTCACCAAACTCGTCAGTAGCAAGTAGGCGTAGTCACCCCTACCCGGCGACGGAACGCCTTTCACTGAGCGTGTCGTCATGGGCGTTGAGGAGGTCACACGTAGCGTCGACGCGACAGAGAGACACCGTTCTTTAGGTAGAGATCTCGACTCTTGACCAATCGCGAGAACACATGGGCAACCGCCAGTGAGGGCGATCGTGGAATACATGATGTGACCGGTGCGACTGCGTGGCGGAGCTTGCAGGTCCGAATCTCTTGGCACGCACCGTTTCGTGGGACTCAACGATGCAACAACGGCGGATATCTCTACAGGACATCAAACGTTGGACAACATCGTCACAAGTAGGCAGATATTGAAGATTTCGGTGGAACAATGCAAACGTCTCGCATTCTGCGAGGCCGGCTCTCAGCACTTTCTGAGGTGGCCCCCCTTAGCATGCCCTTGCGTGGGAGGGCCACGTCCCTGGTCAAATCAATACCACTGACCTTGGAGGTCCTAACGCGCTCTATGGTTCGTCGTGCTGCTCGCACGTGCACAATCCACCGTGCAATCAAGGGAAATGCATCCTCCGAATGACGTGTCCACTTCTCGAGATGATTTCGACTCTCCCGACCACGGTGTCGTAGCCGCATCAAACCTCTACTGGATCGTCACGGACAGAATAGCTCTTGATCGTGCGAACTCATTCTGGGTCAACGCTTGTCGCGCACGCACTTGCGGGCTCTGTGATGGTGTGGCGCAAAGAGTGATGTGAGGACGGAGATAGTTCCGTTAGTTCTCGTAACCCACAGGATCAGCACCAAAAATTTCGACGCCCAGAGTTGGGTTGAAGTTGAGATTACGTAGAGGCCACTTTGATTCTGTTTTTCCAGACTAGATGGCATGAAGACAACGCAAGGGTTCACATCAAACAACGGATTTAAGAACTGGGCGACCAAGGCGCGCCGTGTCGCTACGGCACCAATGAGTGCCCGCCAGATCCGCCGGGTCGTCCTGGTGGGTTCGCTGGCGGTCCCATTGAGCGGTGCATTGCTCTGGTCATCGATCTCGCCGGTATCGGCCAGTTCGTCGGTCCACTCGACCTCGCAGGCGAGCGCCCTTGTGACGCAGACCGTAAAGGTGGACCACTCGACTACCGGTATCACGTTGCGTCGCGGGAGCGCGGTTACGGACAACGCCAGCGTGACTGCGAAGGTCACCGCGAAAGTCACCTCCAAGGTGGCGACCACAGCGTCGGCCGCCCTGGCGGCCTCGAAGAAGTTGGTCCCCACCAAAGTGCCCACTCGCCCCGTCACGCGAGCCACGGCACCTGTAGCAAGGATCTCGAACCCGCAAGCCAATATCGCGCCCAGCCCGAATTTCCTGCAGGCCGGACAATGTTCGCAGCTCAATGGCGCTTGGACCTGTGCCAACCCCTGTGTCACGCCCCAATTGAGTTACCCGGTCTCGGACAACAGTCCGGCGTGCACCAGCTACTTGCTTCTCGCGATCAACAACGCGAGGGCCATCGAGGGCTTGGTCCCGATGTCGCTCCCGAGTAATTGGTACTCGCTCTCGGTGCCACAGCAGCTTTTCGTCGTGGCCGACATGGAGCGCACCGCTCGCGGACTGCCTCCCTACCTCGGCATCAACGCCGCGTTGACTGCTCAAAGCCAGTCCGCCGCTCAGACCGACGCTGATCCGGGTGTCGCCAATGGCTTCGCCGTGAGCACCGATCCCGGTGGGTATCCCGCCATGGGTGGTGCCTGGTCAGCGGGATTCAACGTGTTGGCGGCTGACTACATGTGGATGTACGACGACGGTTGGGGTGGCAGCGCCGCGGCCACGTCGAACATCGCCTGCACGTCGGCGTCGGCCGCTGGTTGCTGGGCCCACCGTGACGAACTACTCGGCTCCGATCCTGGATTCAATCCGGGGGTTGGCCTGGCGAGCACTAACTGCGAGATGGGCGTTGGTTACGCGGTGGTGGGGGGATCCGGCTCGTACGTGGACCTCATCGAGCGTCCCGCTGGTAATGCACCAGCAATGACCTTCACCTGGGCTCAAGAAGTGGCATCCGGCCTGTAACCGGGTTGCCATTGATTCACCATTGAAGAACTCAGGACACCGGCGTCTGCCAATCCGTACAAGTCGGTCATGGCCCAGATCTTTTCTGTGACACAGTGGTGAGGTGATTCCACTGCTGAGCGTGAAGGAGATGCGCGAGTGTGAGTCTCGTTGCGTCGATCGAAGCGTTGATGCCCTCGTCCAGAGCGCGGGCACCGCGGTCGCCTTCCAGGCGCTTGAGATGCTCGGCTCGTGCTACGGCACCCGCGTAGCAGTGCTCGCTGGTCCGGGACTCAACGGAGCTGACGGACGTGTCGCGGGCGCGTGGCTCAAGTATCGGGGAGCCCACGTCGACGTCATCGAGGTGTCGGCGCAGCCGGCCGTTCTTCGAGGCTTCGACTTGGTGATCGACGCGGCTTTTGGCGTCGGCTGTTCGAGGCCCTACACGGCACCGTCGGTCACCTCAAGTACCCTCGTGCTCGCGGTCGACGTACCATCGGGCGTGAACGCGGACAACGGCGAGCTCCTCGGCTCGCCAATGAAGGCCGACGTGACCCTGGCGATTGCCGCGGCCAAATACGCGCACGTGACGGGTCCCTCACAAGCTTTAGTGGGGGAGGTGCGCGTTGCCGATATCGGACTGGTTGACGAGTTTCGCGATGGCATCATCGAGGACAGTGACCTGTGGTCACTGGGCGTCTCGCACGAAGATGATCACAAATGGAAGCACGCCCTCGCCGTGTTCGCCGGCTCCGAGCTCATGTCCGGCGCGGCCGAACTCGTTGCGCGCGGGGCAATTGCGGCGGGAGCATCGATGATTCGACTGCAGGGCCGTGAAGGTGCGGTCGATGTGTCGTCACTACCACCCGAGGTCGTCCGCACCACCGGGACCAAGATCGACCAGCGTTGTCGGGCGGTCGTCGCGGGTCCAGGGCTGGGCGGTGGCGCGACGCCGTGGCTGGAGGAGCGGCTCGTCGACGTCCACGTCCCGATCGTGCTCGACGCTGACGCGCTCGACCGTTCGTTCTTACAGCGCCTTGCGCCTTCGACGTCACGGGTGATCACGCCCCACGCGGGCGAGTTCGAGCGTCTTACGAGAGGAGCAATGCCGTCGGATGGCCTCGCGGCGACTCGCCAGGCCAGCCACGACTTCGGCTGTGTCGTCCTGCTCAAGGGACCTACGACGTACGTGGCCGAGCCCGCGGGCACGATTCGCGTCGTCCGTTCGGGCACGCCGGCATTGGCGACTGCCGGATCGGGCGACGTACTCGCGGGCATGATCGGTGCCACGATCGCGCGAGGATACGCACCTTTCGTGGCTGCGGCGCTCGCGGCTCACCTACACGGGCGCGCCGGCGCTCGAATGTCGACGTTCGCCCCGGCCTCAGAAATTGCACAGGAAGTCACATTCCTGCTGGACGAGATTGCGTTCGATCGCGCTATCACGCAGTAGTCCAGGGCCATGAAGCCAGTGACCTTGGTCCTACCCAATGGGCGGGAATCGAAAAATATGGGAGTACAGTGTGCCAAAGGTCTCGTAAACAGCGCTGTTTCTTGCGGCCTGTTTCACGGATGGTCCAAGGAGATTGCGTAGTGGAGCCAACGAACGATCAAGATCCGCAGTATTACCACCGGGTAGTGGATTGTCAGTGGGCGTGTCCCGCTCACACGGACGTTCCCGGTTACATTCGTCTCATCGCCCAAGGTCGATTCGACGACGCCTACATGCTCAACCGGGAATCCAACGTCTTTCCGGGAATCCTCGGACGCACCTGTGACCGCCCCTGTGAGCCGGCGTGTCGACGCAGTCGAGTCGATGGCAGTCCCGTCGCGATTTGTCGGCTCAAGCGTGTCGCCGCCGACCTGAAGGGCGACGTGAGCGAACGCCTCCCGGCGATACCGACCGAGAAGAATGGTAAGCGAGTGGCGTGCATCGGGGCGGGCCCCGCGTCGCTCACCGTAGCGAACGACCTCATGCCGCTGGGCTACGACGTCGTGATGTTCGAACAGTTCGATCGGCCCGGTGGACTCATGCGCACCAACATCCCAGAGTTCCGACTGCCCGAGAAGGTGCTGTCCGATGAGACCCAGGTCATCTTGGACATGGGCGTGGACATCCGCTACAACTCACCGATCAGCAGCCTCAAGACGCTGCGAGACCAGCACTTTGACGCGATCTTCGTCGGCGTGGGAGCACCACGCGGCAAAGGTCTCGAGGTGCCGGGTCGCCACGACGAAGTGGGCGACACGCACATCTTCATCGGTATCGACTGGTTGGAATCCGTGGCCTTCGAACACGTGAAGTCCATCGGCAAGCGGGTCCTCATCATTGGAGTGGGCAACACCGCCATGGACTGTTGCCGATCGTCGCGACGCCTCGGCGGCATCGACATCAAGGTGATGGCCCGTCGACCGCGCGAGTTCTTCAAGGCGTCACCCTGGGAACTCGACGACGCCGAAGAAGAGGGTGTTGAGATCATCGTGAACCATGCGCCTAAGCGCTTCGTCCTCGAAGAAGGCAAGCTCGTGGGCATGGAGTTCGAGGTGCTCGAGTGGGACGAACGAGCGACGAAGTCAAAGGTCGTGGAGACCATCATGATTCCTTGCGACGACGTCATACTGGCGATTGGTCAAGAGAACGCGTTTCCCTGGATCGAACGTGACCTCGGTCTGGAGTTCGGTGAATGGGACATGCCCGTTGTCGATGAGGTCACCTTCGAATCCACGTTGCCCGGCGTCTTCTTCGGTGGTGACGCCGCTTTTGGACCCAAGAACATCATTTGGGCNNGAGTGGAGCTACCACAACGACTACAACCCTTCGTCGCGACAGAAAATGACCCATATCGATTTGACGGAGCGCTTCGCTTCACTCAATCTCGAGGTGGAACTCGGCTTCAGTGCTGAGCAGACCGCGAGAGAGGTGCAACGCTGCTTGAACTGCGACGTCCAGACGGCCTTCAAGGCGCCGCTGTGCATCGAGTGTGACGCCTGTATCGACATCTGTCCCGTGCAATGTCTGACCATCACGGAGAACGGCGACGAGGAAGCGTTGCGTGAGCGCCTCTCGACGCCTTCGGTCAATCCCAGCCAGGCGCTCTACGTCTCCGCGGCTCTTCCTCAGACGGGCCGGGTGATGGTCAAGGACGAGAACGTCTGCGTGCACTGCGGACTCTGCGCTGAGCGCTGTCCTACCTCGGCGTGGGACATGGAGGAATTCGAATTGCGTATACCCTACGCAGGCGATTCTGGTCTTCTCACCATCCCGGTGCGTCGCACCAGTCAACTGAAGAGCGAAGTGAGGTAGGTCATGGCCATTGACACCGCGCAGGAAACCAACGTGCGCATCAACGACTTCTCGATAAAGTTGGCCAACGTCAACGGCACCGGATCGGCGAGTGCCAACAGCCTCCTGATGCAAGCAATCTTTCGCATGGGCATACCCGTGTCGGGCAAGAACCTCTTCCCGTCCAACATCCAAGGGCTGCCCACCTGGTACGAGATTCGCGTCAACAAGTCCGGCTACACGGCCCGGGCCATGGACTACGACCTCATGATTGCCATGAACTCGGCCACCTACCGCGAAGACATCGACGACGTTCGCGAAGGTGGCTACGTCCTCTACGACTCCTCGTGGCCACTCGACGCCGAACTCTTGCGCGAGGACGTCACGTTCCTCGGCGTACCGCTCGCCAAGATGTGCATCGAGAATTTCGCGGCTCCTCGTGAGCGGATTCTGATGAAGAACATCGCCTACGCGGGAGCGGTGGTCGCGCTCGTGGGTCTGGACGTCGATCTCGTCTCGGGTCTGCTCGCCGAGACGTTCGCCAAGAACGAGCTGCTTCGTGAGTCCAACCAAAATGCGCTGCGTCTGGGTTACCAGTTCGCTATGGATAACTTCGAGTGCCCGTTACCCTTTCGAGTAGAAGCGATGGACGCCACCAGTGGTTGCATCCTCATCGACGGCAACACCGCAACCGCACTGGGCTGCTTGTACGCCGGGGCGACCGTGGCGGGCTGGTACCCAATCACGCCCGCGACGGCGGTGATGGACAATTTCACGAGATTGTGCGCGCAGTTCCGTCGCGAACCGGTGGAGAATCCCCTGCCCCNNNGGCCTGGCGTACTACACCGAGATCCCCGCGGTAATCGTCGACGTGCAACGGACGGGACCCTCGACGGGCATGCCCACGCGTACCCAGCAGGCGGACATCTTGCTGTGCGCCTACGCATCGCACGGTGACACGAAGCACCTACTGCTGTTCCCCGGGAACCCGCGAGAGTGTTTCGAATTCGCGGTCCAGAGTTTTGACCTGGCCGAGCGCTTCCAGACGCCGGTATTCATGCTGAGCGACCTGGACATCGGCATGAACGACTGGGTGGTTCCTGAACTCACCTGGGATGATTCGTACGTGCCCGACCGGGGACGAGTGTTGAACGACACCGACCTCGCGACGATGGCCGAGTTCTTTCGTTACACCGATGCGGACGCCGACTTCGTGACACCGCGCACGTTGCCCGGGTCCGACGAAAAGGGTGCGTACTTCATCCGCGGCTCGGGTCACGACAAGTTCGGTAAGTACACCGAAAGTGCCGACGAGTACCAAGAGGTGGTCGACCGCTTGAAGAAGAAGCACGCGTCGGCTGCTCCGCACGTGCCCGCGCCCATTGTCGAACACACGAAGGGCGCGAACGTCGGTATCATCACGCTCGGGGGTTGTGATCTGGCGGTGCGTGAAGCGGTTCACGAGTTGGCCGAGCGCGGCGTAGCGACCGACTTCATGCGAGTGCGTGGTTTCCCCTTCGTGTCCGACGTGCGGCGTTTCGCCGAAGAGCACGAAGTGTGCTTCGTCGTCGAACAGAACCGTGACGCGCAGCTACGCAGTTTGATTTCCATCGAAACCGGTTTCCCGATTGAGTCGTTGCACTCGGTGCTCGCGTACGGGGGATTCCCCTTGAGCGCGCGCCAGGTAGTCGACGGCGTCCTTAACCACCTGGAGAAGAAGTCATGACGTCCATCGCCAAGCCCCTCATCCCGCTCGTCGCGTTGCCCAAGAACGACCTGGGTCTCACCGTTCGCGACTACGAGGGCGCGGTTTCCACGCTCTGTGCGGGCTGCGGCCACGACTCGGTCACCGCAGCCATCACCCACACGTTCTGGGAGTTGTCGATGCCCCCGCACACCATCGCCAAGCTCAGTGGCATCGGTTGCTCTTCGAAGACCCCGACGTACTTCGTGCGCGGCGCGCACGGTTTCAACTCCGCGCACGGTCGTATGGTCACCATCGCCACCGGTGCCAACGCCGCCAACCGCGAACTGAATTACATCGGGATTTCGGGTGACGGTGACTCGTTGTCAATTGGTCTGGGGCATCTCGCCCACGCGATCAGGCGCAACGTCAACATGATCTACATCATCGAGAACAACGGGGTCTACGGGCTCACGAAGGGCCAGTTCTCGGCGTCCGCGGACATTGGCTCTCGCTTGAAGAAGGGCGAGCCCAACGCCATCGCGCCCATTGACCCCATACTGCTCGGGCTCTCGATGGGCGCGACGTTCCTCGCTCGGAGTTTCTCGGGGGATAAGGCACAACTGGTGCCGATCTTGAAGGCCGCCGCCGCACACAACGGCCTCGCGCTCATTGACGTGATCTCGCCGTGCGTGACGTTCAACGACCACGAGGGATCGACCAAGAGTTACCGGTTCATGCGCGAGCACGAGGTGAAGGAGATCGAGACCGACTTCGTGCCGATCCGCAAGGAGATCCACCGCGCCGTCGACGAGCACGAGGCGACCGAGATCACCATGCACGACGGCAGCGTCGTGCGATTCCGGTCCGTGCCTGAAGGTTACGACCCCTACGACCGCCAGAAGGTCGAGGAGTACATCCGCGACCGGCGAAGCCGTGGCGAGATCGCCACGGGACTGCTCTACGTCGACGAAGAGGCGTTGGACGTGCACGAACTGAACAACACGCCGCGTCACGGGTTAAACAAAGTGCCCTACGAGAAACTCTGCCCCGGTTCGGCCGCCCTCAAAACCATGCAGGAGAGTTTTCGCTAGAGCGCTTGCGGCTCAGATTGACGTCTATATCTTCTTTCGCGTACGCGTTTCTTCGCGGGCACGTTCATCCATGAAGTTGGGACTAATGGCCCTAGTGACCGCCACGTGTCGAACCGCGGACGAAGTGACTTATGGCCCCGATTTGTCAATGCTTTCCTAATTCTTTAATTCTTAAGATTGCCTTAAGACAACAAGAACTTTGGAAGGAATTATATGGAGAATCGTGCGAATGCAAGAAGGTCGATAGGTGTCCCGGTCCGCACGTTGATCGCGGTGGGCACTATTGGTCTGCTGGCCACGATCGGCATGAGTTCGCCGTCGGGCGCAGTGTTGACGCCCAGCGTCGCTCCGGCACACGTCGTGGTCGCGAGTCACGCGGCCAAGTCGACCACCAAGATCGTCCACGTCGCCTTCAAGGGTAGTTACACCGGCACGATCGGCCTGCTCTGGAGCAGCACCGGCGTCCAGGCGACCGCAGTCAGGGGTACCGGTACCGGCACCGACGGGGCCAACGCCATGAGCGGCAGCGGATCAGGTTCGGCAGCGAGCACGTGTGACCCCTTCTCGGGCGCGGGAGCACTCGCGGGACCGAGCGGCCTCAAATTGCGAGTCGTCTCCTCGTCCAAGACCCAGGCGTGCGCGGTCAACAGTGCCGCACCGTCGCCGGTCACCGTCAAGGGCGTCGCGACCGTTCTGAGCGGCACCGGAAAATTCAAGGGCGCCACGGGAACGCTGAGCTTCAGTGGCAGTTTCTCGATCCAGTCCACGACCGCCGGATCAAGCGAGAGCGACTCGTTCAGTGCGACGCTCACCGGAATTCTGTCAATCAAAGAAGTTGTAGCAGCCAAGTAGTACCGAGCAATAACAAGGAGAGGACTCCAAAAATGAAAAGAATTCTGTCGTTACTTGTCGTAGGGGCCATGGCCCTGGGCAGCGTCGCCATCGTCGGAGTATCGACGGCGTCGGCCGCGGGCACGACACCTACCACCATCAAATTGACTGACCCGAAGGCGATCTTTAACGACGGGTCCTTTAACATCATCGCGACCACGAGCGTCGCCGGCACGGTGAACTTCACCGCGGCTAGTGCGACCATCACTGGTTGCGCAGCGGTCGCCACCTCGACGGTGAGCCCGTTCCTCGCCACGTGCTCGTGGACGCCAGCGGCAGCGGGTGCCATCTCACTGGGCGCTTCGTTCACGCCCACTGACACGACTGACAACGCGCCTTCCACGGCGACTGCGATCGCCGAAAATGTTGCGGCGCCAGTGCAGGGCAATCCTGGTGGTCCGGTCTCGCTCTACGTCGACACCATTCTCGCGAGCGGTGCGACTGGCGTGTTGGCTCCCGCCTTTGGAGCCGGTTGTGAGATCACCAACGAATTCATCGTGGGCCAGACAATCGTCTTTAGGGTCTACGGCAACGACTTCGCCCTCGGTGGCGCTGCGTTGACTTCGCAGAACGTCTCGAGCGCCACGGTCACCATTGGTGGTATGGCTACACCCCTGGCCCTTTCTTACGGGAACCACGGTGGGGTGTCCTTTTGGACAGCCCCGTTGGCTACCGGTACGGCTGCGGGCGACTACGACACCCTGGGCATCATCCCCTACAAGGTCACCGTCAACACGATTGCCGTACCCGCGGTGACCAAGAAGGTTCACGCCTTCAAGATGGTCAAGAAGACCGTCAACGGCAAGAGTGAGCTCGTCAAAGAGGCGTACGTGAAGACCGTCGTCGTGACGCCGGCCGTGCCGGGCGCCACTGGCGTGTTCCAGTCGGACTTCAGCCCGACGTCCATCGCAACTCTTAACGCAGTTCCCGCTGCGTAAGCGGAGTTTGTTGTAGGTAGTGCTTTCGAACCCGGGCGCAGCGAGTCTGAAGGATCGCCCGCCCGGGTTCGGTCGTATCAAGAAACGAATCAGGGTCGCAAGTCCCGGACCAAATGCCCCGACGAAGTACTTAACCCAAGAAGTCTCCGCGCCTTACGAAAGGAATTCCATGAAGAATCTTCGCTTCTCGCGACTCTGTGCCAAGAGCGTCGTACGCATTGTCGTGGCTTCGGTCATCCCCGTCGCACTGCTCGCGGGGGTCAGCGGTGCTGACTCGACCACCACGCCAACGGTGAACCCCATTACCCTCACGGCGCCGACGAACTTGCCCGGCGTCGCCGCCCTTCCCTATACCGGCACCACGGCACCGACCTTCAGCATCCCGGCGACCGTCTCGGCTTTGACCGTGACGCCCGATCAGGGTGTCTCAGGTGTGCCCGTGGTGATCGCTGGCTCCGGTCTGCCCGCCAACGCCAGCCTCACCTTGACCTGGTCGACCAACAGTGCCACGTGGGTCGCTGACGTCGAGCCCAACACCGTGAACTATTTGGGAACTTCGTATTCCAAGTTCGCGGTCGTCATGGCGACGGTCACCACCAACGCCAGTGGCGCGTTCAGCTTCAGCACGACGGCACCGTCGGACTTTGGTGGGGTACACGATATCTACGCGGTCGAAAACGGCGTGGCCCTCGCTCACGGTGGCTTCGAGTTGCTGAGAATCTTGAGCGTGAGTCCCACGAGTGGCCCGGTCGGTACGCCGATCACCATCAGCTACACGTCAATGGGCGCTTCGCTCTACACCGGCGGCGCGTCGGTGATCTACGACAACCACTACGCGGGTGAGATGATGGCGAACTGGACGCGCGGCAACGCGTCGATCACCATTCCCGCGACTGGACCGGTGGGTCCGCACTATATACAGATCGGGAACGCGATCAGTTACATGTACCTGAACGTCATCCAGTCGCCGATTCCCTACACCAATGGCGGCACGGCGGTGTTCACGGTCACTAAGGACAGCGCCCTCGTGGCCCCCAAGATCAATTGGCCCGCGTCGGTGGCTCCGACCGTGAGCCAGTTCACGACCGTGTCGACGACCGGTCTCGACCCCGCGAGCAGCGCGGTAGCGACGCTGTCACAGAACTCGGGTCCGGTGAACACGCCGATCACGCTCAAGGTGACCGGGCTTCCCAGTTCGGGCACCGACCAGCTGGTCTGGTCGACTGTCGTGGGCAACCGCGTCAATTGCGCGAGCACGTGCTGGGCCTTCACGTCCAATCCGCTCGGCAGTGGCACCGTCACCAACGGCACGCTCGACGCCAACCTCACGGTCCCCAATGGACTTGGGGGCTGGCACGTCGTCCAGGTGCTCAACGCCAGTGGCCTCATTGAGGCCCAAGTGCCCTTCTACATCAAAGAGAGCATCGTGCCCTTCACCAACAAGGCGGGCACGGTCGTGAGCCTCGGCGTCGCTACCGCGGACGACACGGATTCCGCCGCGGCCCTCGCGGCCGGACAGTCGGGCACGGGCACCTACACCTTCCACGAGAACCAGGAATTCACCATCTCGATCGATGGCGTCGGTTGGACCCAGTTGGACAACACGTTGGGTGTCGACTACGACAACAGCTACATGGGTTACGGCTGCGGGTTCAACTCGAACGGCTACATGGTGATCCACCTGCACGCGACGGGCGGTCCCGGCATTCACATGATCAACCTGTACCCGATGCTGTACTCGTTGTCGCCGTCCTTCGCGAGTACGCCGTACGGTATGGTCCCGCTGCTCTCCTACGCCCACGACTACCCGGGCCTCGCGCTCGGCTACCAGGTCCCCTCGATCCAGTTCTCGATTCGAGTGGTGAAGTAGGAACGTTGCACGCTGTTTCGTCACTGCCTCGTCCCGCTAAGGGGCGAGGCAGTGACGCGTAGTGGACGCGCGAGCACCGTGGGCAGCCACCAGTTCCAGCGCCCCAGTAGCGTCATCGCGCTCGGCAGCACCAGACCTCGCACGATCGTGGCGTCAACGAGCACGCCGAAACTGAGTCCGACGCCGAGCTCTTGCAGGCCGGCCACGTGTCCGAACACCAGTCCGCTGAGGGCGACCACCATGATCAGTGCCGCGCTCGTCACCACGCCGCCGGTGTGGGCGAGGCCGTCGACGATGGCGTCATTGGTCGACGCGCCCTGCGCGTGGCTCTCGCGAATGCGACTCACGATGAAGACCTCGTAGTCCATCGAGAGCCCGAAGAGCATCGCGAAGAGAAAGACCGGCACCCACCCTTCGATCTGGCTCACCTGGTAGGTGCCCAGCACCGAGGAGAGCACGCCCAAGCGGAACACCGCCACGAGCACGCCGTAGGCGACGCACACCGAGACCAGGTCGAGCAGCACCGCGAGCAGGGCGAGCAGCACGGAACGAAATGCTCGTACCAGTACCAACCAGGCGAGTGCGAGGGCGAGCAGCACGAGCCAGGGGAACGTGCCGTAGACCGTGTTGAGGAAGTCCACGCCCTGGGCGGGTGCGCCTCCGACGTAGACCGAGGTGCCTTGGGGCAGATGGACCGAGGGCAGTATGCGGTGAGTGAGATCCTCGACGAACTGCTGGGACGCTTCGGCGCCGAAGTCGTCTCGACCCAACACGATGATCTGTTCGTAGCGTCCGCTGGGGTCGACGTAGGGCGCGGTGCCGCCAATGGCCACGACGAACGCTTCAGGGTTCTGGAGGATGTCCCCGGCGAGCGTGAGGCGGGTCTTGCTCTGGACGAGGGACTTCGCACCCCCCTTCGAGCCAGTGTCGATGATGACTTGGATCGGCGTGACGGCGCCGGGACCGACGTGGTCACGCACCAGGTTGAGGGCCTTGGCGGACTGCATACCTTGGGGGATGGCCGTGACTGAACCGGGCGTGAGTTCGAGTCCGAAGGCGAGCGAGGACACGAAGGCGAGTACCAAGAGCGACAGTACGAGCACGCGCGCGGGACGCAGGGTCACACCTCGGCCGATCCTGGCCCAGGTACCGTCGCTGGGCGCGCGACGGGCCATGAGTCCGCGTAGTCCCACGGGACTGACCCCGCGTTCGGCGAAGTAGCAGAGCAAGACCGGCTGGAGCGTGAAGGCCGCGAGCAGTGAGAATACCGGGACCACGAGGCCCGCCGCGCCTAGTGAACGCACGAAGGGCACCGGCACGATGAAGAGCGTCGCCAGACCGATCGCGACCGCGCAACCGGAGATGAGGATTGTCCTTCCCGCGCTGCCCATGGTGCGAAGGATCGCCTCTTCGAGTTGCACGGGCTTGGCCACTTCGGCGCGAAAACGGTGCACGATCAGCAGCGAATAGTCAATCGCCAGGGCGAGACCGATGAGTTCGATGACGTTGGGTACGTAGAGCACCATGGTGACCCAGTGCGCGAGTAGGAAGACGACGCCAAGCGTGCCCGCGATGGTGGCCGCCGCGACGAGGTAGGGGATGACCAGGGCCCAACAGAGGCCGAGCACCGCGACGAGTAGCGCGAGCGCGAGCACGACCGCGAGAACTTCCCCGCGGTGTAGGTCATTGGCGAGGATCGGCGTGATGTCGCTCTGCAGCGCGGGCGGTCCGGTCACGAGGGCGCCGGTGACGCCTTGAACGCTCAGTTCGTGTCGTAGGAATGGGGTCTCCTTCGCCGCCTGACCGAGGTCAAGGGTGGTGTCGACGTTCGCGTAGAGCACGCCTTCGACCACGTGTTCCTGGGTGATGCTCGCGGTCGGGACTGCTTCGACCGCGTCCAACAACGCGGACTCGATCAGGCCCAGGGCGGGTCCCGCCGTCGCTCCGGCAAGGGGCACGACGACCGTGAAGGTCCCCTCGATGTTCTCGTGGAAGTCCTTGACGAGTATGGCGTTCGCCTGGGCCGAACTGGTACCGGGCACGGTGAGTGACGTGGTGAGCAGGCTCGGCAGGCCCAGGGCCGCCAGGGCGCCGAGAACCGCGACGACGACCCAGCACACGAGTACGAGACCCCGCCATCGCAGGACGAGGCGAATCCAGGACTCCAGCACTACTTGAGCGTAGTTGGGTGCCTGGCGAGAACTAGGGGCTCGTCGCGACCAGCGAACGGATCTGGGCGACGATCTCTCGGGCGCTCGCGCCGGGGCCGAACACCGCCGCCACGCCCGCCTGACGCAGGTCGTCGAGGTCGTTGCTGGGTACGATTCCTCCCACCACCACCGGGATGTCCGAACCCCGTTCGCGCAACGCCTGGACGACGAGGGGCGCCAAGGTGAGGTGCGCGCCTGACAGCATCGAGAGGCCGACCGCGTCGACGTCCTCTTGGATCGCCGCGAGGGCGACCGTCTCGGGCGTCTGGAACAGTCCGGTATAGATCACTTCCATGCCCGCGTCGCGCAAGAGCCGTGCGACGACTTTGATGCCGCGGTCGTGGCCGTCGAGTCCGACCTTGGCGACGAGCACGCGAATGCTCACAGGGACGGCACCTCGACGTGGCGACCGAAGACGCCGGCCATGGTGCGCATCATCTCGCCGACCGTGGCGTAGGACTGGGCAGCCTCGATGAGCGCGGGCATGAGGTTCCTCTCGGGGTCGCTCGCGTCGCGGGCGAGACGCGCCAGGGTGCGGGCCACGGCGTCGTCGTCACGCACCTGGCGCACCTGGGCGAGTCGGCCGAGTTGGCGCCGTTCGTCCTCGTTGGTGATGCGAAGCACCGCGAGATCCTCCTCGTCATTGCCTTCGAGGAACGCGTTCACGCCGACGACGACTCGTTTGCCCTCGTTGAAGAGTCGCTCGAGTTGGTAGGCCGAATCGGCGATGCGACCCTGGAACCAGTTCTGCTCGATGCCGGCGATGCAGCCCTCGAGCATCGAGCCGTGGCCCAGGGCACCGATCTCCGCGAAGATCTCTTCGGCCTCGTGGGCCATCTCGTCGGTCAGGGCTTCGACGAACCACGAGCCGCCGAGTGGATCGGCAACGTGGGCCACGTTGGTCTCGTGGGCGATGATCTGTTGGGTACGCAACGCGAGTCGCGCGGCCTTCTCCGAGGGCAGGGCGAGGGCTTCGTCGAGCGAGTTGGTGTGCAGTGACTGGGTTCCGCCCAGAACCCCCGCGAGGGCCTCGATCGCGGTACGCGCGATGTTGTTCTCGGGCTGCTGGGCGGTGAGCGACACCCCCGCGGTCTGGGTGTGGAAGCGAAGTTGCCACGATCGCTCGTCGCGTGCCCCGTAGTGCTCGCGTAGCCAGTGGGCCCACAGTCGTCGCGCCGCGCGGTACTTGGCGATCTCCTCGAAGAAGTCGATGTGGGCGTTAAAGAAGAAGGAGAGTCGTGGCGCGACCTCGTCGACGCTGAGTCCGGCCTCGCGGGCGAGTTCGACGTAGGCGAAGCCGTTGGCGAGCGTGAAGGCGAGCTCCTCGGCGGCCGTCGAACCGGCTTCGCGGATGTGGTAGCCCGAGACCGAGATCGAGTTCCACTTGGGCATCTCGGCGGTGCAGAACGCCATGGTGTCACGCACCAAGCGCATGGACTGGCGAGGGGGGAAGACGAACTCCTTCTGCGCCTGGTATTCCTTCAAGATGTCGTTCTGCAGCGTCCCACCCAAGTGCGCTCGCGGTACGCCGGTCTCTTCGGCGAGGGCGACGAATAGCGCGAGCATCACCGCCGCGGGAGAGTTGATCGTCATCGAGGTGGTGATGCTCGACAAGTCGATGCCGTCAAAGAGGTCCGCGACGTCCGCGAGCGAGTCGATCGCGACCCCGCAGCGTCCTACCTCACCCAAGGACATCGGGTCATCCGAGTCCAGTCCCAGCAGCGTGGGCATGTCAAAGGCCGTCGACAGACCAGTGCCGCCGGCGCGGATGATCTCTTTGAAACGGGCGTTGGTGTCGAGCGCGGTGCCGAAGCCGGCGAACATGCGCATGGTCCACAAGCGCGAGCGATACATCGAAGGGTGCACGCCTCGCGTGTAGGGGTAGGTTCCCGGGAATTCGCCGTCCTCGGGCCCGTAGACCGGCTCGAGCGGAACCCCGGACATCGTGGTGAACTCCGCGCCACGCAGGCTCGAGGCCTCGTACGCGCGTTGCCAGCGCTTGTAGGGACTTTCGTCGTCCACGTCCACCTCCCGTTTTCCAGCATAGGTTCGAGCCGAAAGCGGGCCGAACCCGCTAGCTCGACGGGTCGGCGATCTCGAGGGCGAGCAGCGGCGCGGAGGCCTTGTTGATGCACTCTTCGTACTCGAAGGCGGGCTGGCTGTCGGCGACGACACCGCCGCCGGCCTGCACGGTGGCGAAGCCCGCGCGAATCGACACGGTGCGGATGGTGATCGCGAAGTCGGCGTCGCCGCTGAGCGAGAAGTAACCGACGGCGCCGCCGTAGGGGCCGCGGTGCACGGGCTCGAACCCGTCGATGAGCTCCATGGCGCGTACCTTGGGTGCGCCCGTGAGGGTACCCGCGGGAAAGAGGGCGTCAAAGGCGTCAAAGGCGTCAAGGCCCGGACTGAGTTCGCCGCTCACTTGGGAGACCAGGTGCATGAGGTGCGAGAAACGCTCGACGTGCGCCAGACGTTCCACGCGCACGCTGCCGGCGATGGCCACGCGCCCCACGTCATTGCGACCGAGGTCCACGAGCATCACGTGTTCGGCGATCTCCTTTTCGTCACTGAGAATCTCGACTTCGAGCGCCCGGTCCTCGGCGTCGTTGGCGCCGCGTTGGCGCGTGCCGGCGATGGGGCGAGTGCTCACCACGCGATCGTGCACGCGAACGAGCATCTCGGGTGAGGCGCCGACGATCTGGTGGTCGCCGCCGTCGAGCAAGTACATGTAGGGCGAGGGGTTAAGGGCCCGCAACACGCGATAGAGCGTGAGGGGGTTCACCTTGGTGGCCCGACGGAACTGCTGGCTCGGCACGACCTGGAAGACGTCACCGCTGACGATGAACTCCTTGGCGCGCTCGACGGTGGCGCCGTAGGTCTCCTTGGTGAAATTCGAGAGTCCCGCCGCGATGGCGCGAATCTCGATCTGTTGGCGTAACGTCGGCGCGGTCGCGACGAGCCGCTCGGTGTCGGGGTCGCCCTCGGGCGCCGGGGACAAGAGCACGTCGATGATCTCGTCGAGTTGCTTGTTCGCGTCGTCAAAGACACCGGTCGGGTCCTGGCCGTCGTCGATCACCGCGTTGACGACCACGGTGGTCGAATGGCGAAGGTGGTCACAGATCAACGTCGCGCCCGGGAACGAGAAGTCCGCGTCGGGCCACATGTCGGCGACCGGTTCCTTGGGCAGGTGCTCGAGGCGGCGCACGTAGTCGTAGGCCACGTAGCCGACCGCGCCGCCGAAGAAGTCGGGTAGTTCGCCCGGTAGGTAGGTGCGGTAGCGGCCCAGGAGACCGCGAAGCGTCTCGAGGGGTCCCTGGTTCGTGTCCGCGATCGTTCCCTCGACGACCGTGGCGCCGTCGCGCGTGCGCACGCGCCACGTGCGATCTAGACCGATGAACGAATAGCGACCAGTCTCTTCGGCCAGAGCCGCACTCTCGAGCAGGAAGATGGCCCGACCGTTACTGAAGCGCTGGTAGAGCGAGACGGGCGTCTCGCGGTCGAGTTGCAGGGTCTCGTGCAAGGGGATGACGTTGTAGCCGTCGCGCACGTGGGCGAGGAAGTCCTTCAGATCGCGGCTCGCCATCCCCAAAGGTTAGTAAGGATGCGACCACGGCTCCTAGTATGAGGTGATGGCGGCTCCTCCCTCGATCCTGGTGGTGGACAACTACGACTCGTTCGTCTACAACCTGGTCCAGTACTTGGGCGAACTGGGTGCCTCCGTCAGCGTGGCGCGCAACGACCGGGTCGACGTGGACGATCTCGCTGGCGCACACTACGACGGCGTACTCATCTCGCCCGGACCCGGGCACCCGCGTGACGCGGGCAACTGCGTGCGAATCATCCGCTACTGCGCCGAGCACGCGATCCCAGTGCTCGGCGTCTGTCTGGGGCACCAAGCGCTCGCCGAGGCCTACGGCGGCCAGGTCGTCGCCGCGCCCGAACTAGTGCACGGGCGTTCCACCTTGGTGGTGCACGAGGGTCGAGGTGTCTTCGCCGGTGCGCCGTCACCCCTGATCGCGGGCCGTTATCATTCGCTCGTCGTCGACGAGGACACCCTGCCCGAGGAATTCGAGGTCACCGCGCGGTCCGAAGGGCTCATCATGGGGATGCGCCACCGGACGCTGGCTCTCGAGGGCGTGCAGTTCCATCCCGAGTCCGTGCTGACCCAGGACGGCTACTGGTTGCTCGCGAATTGGTTGATGGTCTGTGGCTCGAGTGACGCGCGTTCTCGCGCCGCGGCGTTGGGCGCTCGCATCGACGAGGTGCGAGCCTCGCTGCCGGTCCCGGTTCAGGAGAAGTTGCTACCGACGCCGTAGCGCGTCTCGACGACCTGGTCGCCCACCAGTTCGACCTTGTAGGCCGCGGGACCCTCGTCGCTCGGCGCGACGCTGTCCGCGACCACGGTCGTCGCTTCGATCCCCTCGTACCAGATGCCCACGTGGTCGTCGGTCGCGTAGGCCAGCGGCGGCAGCACCTCGTCGCGGATCAGTTGGTGCAGCAATGGTCGACGCTGCGCTTCGGAGTCGTAGTGCACGCCGTTGGCGTAGGGCAAGAACGCCAGTCCGTTGGTGACCGGCGTCAGCGTCGGTCCGAACGAGTCGGTCGTGCCACCGATGTGCCAACAGAGACTGCCCGCCGAGACCCCTCCCAGGATGACCCCGCGCGTCCAGGCCTCGCGCATCGCGTCGTCGACACCGTGCAAGCGCCACAGCGCCAGCAAGTTCGCCACCGATCCGCCACCGACCCAGACGAGGTCGCTCGTGCACAGGCGCTCTTCGGGATCGGCTGAGGGCTGCGGGAAGAGCTTCAGTTCGGTCACGTCACAACCGGCCGCGTTGAAGGCTTCGTAGGACATGGCGTAGTACATCGACGGGTCCCCGGTCGCGGTAAGTACGAGACAGACGCGCGGGCGTACCTTCTCGGTGAGCGTCAGCGCGTCGAGCAGCATCGAGCCCAGTCGCACCGACTGTTGAACCGGTCCGGCGACGTAGCCGCCCGAGGTGGCGAGGATTCGAGGGGTTTTCATCGAACCTTTCTAGTGGCTTCGCGCCGCGACGTCGCCTCGTCGCCTACTGCCTAGTATTTCCAGGATCGCACCTGGAGGAACCCGTGACTACTGAAGCCGAGCTTGACCAACTGATCGACGAACTGGTGCGCGAGTACCCGCCCGCGACGACGGACCCGGTGACGTTCCTCGGCGCCCAGTTCGACCAGGGTCTCGCCTGGGTCCACTTTCCCGTCGGCCAAGGCGGACTCGAGGCGACTCCCGCCGAGCAGCTCTACGTACTGCGGCGCCTCGCCAAGCTCGGCGCGCCTTCCGCGATGGGTCGCAACGTCATTGGCTACGGCATGTGCGCGCCCACCATCGTCGCCCACGGTACCGACGAGCAGCAGCAGCGATTCCTTCGTCCGTTGTTCACGGGCGAGGAGATCTGGTGCCAGCTCTTCTCCGAGCCCGGCGCGGGCTCGGACGTCGCCACCCTCGCCACGCGCGCCGTGCGCGACGGGGACGAATGGATCGTCACGGGCCAGAAGGTCTGGACGACGTTGGCCCACCAGGCGGCCTACGGCCTGCTCATCGCACGCACGAATCCCGACGTCGTCAAGCACAAGGGCATCACGGCGTTCCTCGTGGACATGCACGCGCCCGGCGTCGACGTACGACCCTTGTATCAGGCGACCGGCGAGGCCGAGTTCAACGAATGCTTCTTCAACGAGGTGCGCATTCCCGACACTCGGCGCCTGGGGGGCGTGGGCGAGGGCTGGCACGTGTCGATCACGACGTTGATGAACGAGCGGGTCTCGATCGGTGGCACGGTGCCGCCACGTGGGTGGGGCCTGATTGGTGAGGCCGTGAAGATCTGGCGAGAACGCTGGTCGGGTCGAAGCGACGCGTACGCCCTGAGCGTGCGTTCGGAGCTGATGCAGGCCTGGGTGCGCAACGAAGTGGGCCGTCTCACGAACTGGCGCGCGAGTGACCTGCGTAAGGCGGGCACGCCCGGTCCGGAGGGTTCGGTCGCCAAACTCGCCTTCGCCGAAGAGAACCAGCGGACCTCGGAACTGTGCGTGAACCTCCTGGGCGCCGAGGGCATGCTCTACGGCTCGGACTATCCCCAGGTACGCCCCGTCGAGTCGGCCATGACGGGTGGGGACATGCGAAAGGCCTTCATCCGCATGCGCGCCAACTCCATCGAGGGCGGCACCAGTGAGGTGATGCGCAACATCATTGGCGAGCGCGTGCTCGGTCTGCCCGGTGAACCTCGCAACGACAAGGACGTGCCCTGGAAGGACGTGCCCAAGAGCTAGGTCGCGGCGTTACTTGGTCGCGACGTGCTCGGCGAAAAAGCGCAGGGTCTTTGACGTGGCGTCGTTCGCGGCCGCCTCGTTGTAGACCGCGACTCGGGCGTCGCAACTGAAACCGTGTTCGGCGTCGGCGTAGCGGTGCACCTCAGTCGGACGAGACGTCGCCGACACGGCGGCGCGAAGGGCTTCGACCTGCTCGACCGGGATGCCCTTGTCGAGGTCGCCGTAGAGACCAATCCAGGCGCTCTGGAGGTCGCTCGCGAGCTCGAGCAACGGGGCCAGTCCGAAGCGGCCCGTCTCGACGCCGCCGCCGTAGAAGCTGGCGGCCGCGCCCACGATGCCGAGGGTCGCGGCGTAGAAGGCGACGGTGCCACCCATGCAGTAACCCACGACCGCGGTCGCGGCGGCGGGGTAGCCCGCCTCGACGAGGAACGCGGACGCCGCGAGGAGGTCTTCGGTGAGGCCCTCCTTGTTCAACTCGCCCATGGGGGCCATCGCCGCGGGGAAGTCGTCGTAGGCCACCTCGGGCGAACCGCTGCGGTGGAAGAACTCGGGTGCGACCGCGTAGTAGCCCTGCGCGGCGAAACGCTCGGCCACCTCGCGGATGTGGTCGTTCACCCCGAAGGCCTCTTGGACGACGATGAGGGCGCGCGGCGCGTTCACGTCGCCCGCGATCTGGACGGGGGTGCCGTTGGGCAAGACGAGCTTGGTGATCATTCGAAAATCGGTCCTTGGGTTCGGGTGCGCTTCAGTTCGTAAAAGCCCGGGGTGCCCGCGACCAGGAGCACGCCGTCGTAGAGTTTCCCCGCCGCCTCGCCCTTGGGTGCGGGCGTCACGACGGGACCGAAGAACGCGACCTCGCCCACGTGCAGCACCGGCGTGCCGACGTCGTAGCCGACCGGGTCCATGCCCGCGTGGTGGCTCTTGCGCAGCGCTTCGTCGAATTCGTCACTCGCCGCCGCCTCGGCGAGGTCGGCCTCGAGACCCACCTGCGCGAGTGATTCGCTGATCACCTGGTCCGGGTCCTTCTCGCCGTGCAGATGGATGCGCGTGCCCATGGCCGAATAGAGCGGCTCGACGACTTCATTGCCGTGGCGCTGTTCGGCGGCGATCAGTACGCGCACGGGCCCCCAGGCTTTCTTCATCAGTTCGACGTACTCGTCGGACAGGTCGCGGCCCTCGTTCAAGACCGCGAGGCTCATGACGTGAAAGTCGACGTCGATGTCGCGAACCTTGGTGACCTCGAGTATCCAGCGTGACGTCATCCAGGCCCAGGGACACAGTGGGTCCACCCACAGGTCAACGTGTTCGGACATGACTACACCTCATTTCTTGGCGTGCGCACCTATCACGGTAGCGACCGCGTTGGTCACCCCGACCGCCATGGGCAGGTCGAGCATCTCGTCGATGCCGTGGGCGTTCGAGTGAGGACCGAGCACGCCCGTGGCGACGAACTGCACGCCCGGGTAGCGCTTGGCGAGCGAGCCGAGGAAGGGGATCGAACCGCCCTCGCCGGTGAAGCCGGGCGCGCGCCCGAAGGCGGCGCTCGACGCCTCGTCCAGCGCGTCTTTTAGCCAGGGCTCGAGTGGAGGGGCCACCCAGCCGTCCGCGCCCTCGACGTTCACGGTCACCCGCGCGCCCGAGGGCACGTCGGTGCCGAGGATACGCTCCAGGGCCGCGCTCGCGACTCCGGCGTCGACGGTGGGCGGCAAACGAAGCGACAGCACCGCGCTGGTGAAGGGGCGAAGGACGTTGCCCGCCGACTCGGGTGCGGGGATGCCGCCCATGCCCGTGACCGAGAGCGTGGGCCACCACGTGCGACGCAGGATTCGTTCGGCGGCCGATCCGCCCATCAATCGCACGCCCTCGAGCGTGGGCAGTTCCTCGGCGATGAGATCACCGAATTCGTCGGCGAGTTCGTCCGCGGCTCGCGCGTGCTCCTCGGGGATCGTCGCGTGCATCTCACGCAGCAGTATCTCGCCCGTCGAGGGGTCTTCGACGCGGTCGAGCAGTTGGCGCAGGACACGAAACGACGACGGTGCCACGCCACTCGCCGAACCACTGTGGACGCCTTGTTCGAGCACCGCGACGCGCAACTGGGCGATCACGACCCCGCGTAGTGACGTGGTCACCCAGAGCCGGTCGTAGGTGAGAGCGCCCGAGTCCAGGCAGATCATGAGTTCCACCTGGCCCAGGTGTTCGCGCAGGGCGTCCAGATAAAACTCGAGGTCCGAACTGCCACTCTCCTCGCTCGCCTCGATCAATACGACGCAGCGTGCGTGGGCGATGGCGTTCGCCTCGAGTGACTCGAGGGCGAGCAGCGCCGAGAACGTGGAGTAGCCGTCGTCGGCCACGCCGCGCGCGTAGAGCCGGTCGCCGCGGCGTACGGGCGTGAAGGGCGCGAGTCCGTCAGACCAATCACCGAGCGGCGGCTGCTTGTCGAGGTGGCCGTAGAGCACGACCGTGCCCGTGGTCGGCGCCGTGGCCCCGACGCTCACGACCAAGACCGGCGTGCGGCCCTCGAGGCGGTGGACCTCGACCTCGAAGGATTGAAGCGTGCGGGCCCGGGCCCAGGTCGCGAGGAGCTGGATGGCCTCTTCGATCTTCCCGTTGGCCGCCCACTGGTCGTCGAACATCGGCGAGAGGCACGCGATGGTCGCGTAGTTCGTCAGCGTCGCCAGTGCCTCATTCTCGAAGTCGGCGAGGGTGAGGTCGGGCACGGCTACGAGGTTACCGGGCGCGCGCGAAGTGCACGGCTTGCCAGCAATACCACGCGACCTCGCTGCGTACGCCGGCGAATCGCTCGCCCTGGGCCATTAGGTCGCGCTCGCTGATCGTCTCATCGAGCTGGTGCACGATGCTCCAACCGTTACGCACGCCGTAGTCACCCACGGGCCATACGTCGCGTCGGCCCATCGTGTGCATCAGATACATGTGCGCGGTCCACGGACCGATGCCCCGTACGGCGGTGACCTCGGCGAGGATCTCGTCGTCGCTCATGTAGCCGTGGCGATGCAGGCGTACCCGACCGTCCTGGACGTGTTCGGCGAGGTCGATCATCGCCTCGGCCTTGGTGCGTGAGAGTCCGGCGGCCTTCAGGGTGGTGGGTCCGGCGTCGAGGATCGACGCCACGTCGACCGAACCGGCGCAGGTCTCCTCGACGCGGGCGTGGATGGTGTTAGCCGCCGACGTCGCGAGAAGTTGGAAGACGATCGAGCGCACGAGGTACGCGAATCGCTCATCGACAGGTGACGGACGTCGAGCGGGTGGCGGGCCCGCCTGGCGAATCACTTCGCGAAAGGCCCTGTCGCGTCGCGCGATCAGTCGTGCGACGTCCTGGCGATTGCTCACCGTTCCATGTTGGCAGGTGCGGTGTCGCCGGCGATGAAGACGCCCTCGGGTGCGGTCACCGCCGATTTGACGACGTCGATCAACAGTGCGTGGATGGCGCGCACCGGAGCGGCGGGAAACCCGAACCGCCGGCTGACCAGGCTCACGCGCCGCTTGGCGATGTGCTCAATGGGCACCGCGACGAAGCGCTCGCGCAAGTGGGGCGACAGCATGGTGGCGGGCAGGATGGAAGGGCCGTGCCCGTCAAAGGTCATCGACGCAATCGTGCGTAGGCCGTCGAGTTCGATCACCGGGTTGAGTTCGACGCCTTGGGCGCGCGCGGAGTCGTCGATCTCGCGGCGTATCGGCGTGCCGGGAAAGGGCAACAGCAGTCCGTAGTTGGCCAGCGTCGCAAAGTCCACCGAGGGTAGCGTCGCGAGCGGGTGCAGTTTGTCGACGATGAGCACGAGGTCCTCGCTGAAGAGGTCGATCTCGGTGAGCTCGGGGGCGAGCACGGGCCAGGCGAGTACCGCGATGTCGAGCTGGCCGTTGACCAACTGCGGTTCGATGACCGAGTTGGTTCCCTCGGTGATGCGAAGTGCGATGTGCGGATAGGTGGCGCGCTGGGCCTGGAGCAGTAGTGGCACGATCCACCGACCCGCCGTACCGATCATGCCGAGCGACACGTGACCGCGGATGTCCGCGTTCAGCTCCGAGACGTCCGACGTGATCGCCGCGACCTCGCTGAGGACCCTGCGGGCCCGTTCCACGGCGACGGCGCCCGATTCGGTGAGGGCCCCGGTCGAGCGGTCGATGAGCTCGGTGGCGAGTTCGTTCTCGAGACGCGCGATCCGATTCGAGATGTTGGACTGCACGGTGCCGAGCGCCTCGGCGGCGCTCGAAAAGGTGCCGTGATCGGCAATGGCCACGAGGGCCTCGAGCTGGCGAATCTCCATGTATCAATCATATAGATACGAGATATCGACCATATCCACTTGATTGATACAGGCGTGGCNNCCCCCCGGTTGGCCCTTTTGTGTTTTTCGGGTTGTTAGCGTGAAGTGCATGAGCCAGGGCCCCTCGCCACGAGACCGACTCGCGGTCGCTGCTCTACGGGGCCTTAATCGGGTTTCACGGGCCTCTGGGAGGGGGTCGGGCACCGTCATAGGGGGCCGCGTCGGACTCGCGATTTCGCCGCATTTGCTGGTTTCCCTGGCCCAGGGTCGCACCTCAATCCTCGTGAGTGGCACCAACGGCAAGACCACCACCACCGCACTCGTCGCGGCCGGGTGGGGGGGCGACGTCGTGACCAACGACACGGGATCGAACATGCCCGCGGGCCACGCGGCGGCTCTCGCGGGCTCGACCTCGCCACGCGTCGCCCTCGAGGTCGACGAAGCGTGGCTCGGCGCGGTGATTCGCGAGGTCCGTCCCCGCGTGGTCGTGCTGCTCAACCTGTCGCGCGATCAGCTCGACCGAGCCAGCGAGGTTCGCCAGATGGCCGAGCGCTGGCGCGGCGTGCTGGGCGACGCGGACGAGCGCGTGGTGGTCGCCAACGCCAACGATCCGCTCGTGGTCTACGCCGCCAGTGACGCCCGCAACGTGCGCTGGTGCGACGTTGCCACCCCCTGGCAAGCCGACGCCCAGTCGTGTCCGAGGTGCACGCTCGCACTCGAACACGCGGGCGGGAGTTGGTACTGCTCGTGTGGGTTCGCCAAACCCACCGCGATCACGACGTCGCTTCGTAACGGCCTGGTCATCGCGGGCGAGCACTTCGAGATGCGACTCGCGTTACCGGGCGCCTTTAACGAGGCGAACGCCGCCATGGCCCTCACCGCGCTGGCGGCGGTGGACGTCGACGTTCACGAGGCGCTGGCGCGCGTAGAGGCCGTGTCGGCGGTCGCGGGGCGTTTCACGCAGCGTCGCTGGAACGGTCGCACGCTGCGTCTCCTGCTCGCCAAGAACCCGGCAGGTTTTGACGCGCTGTTGTCGACGGTCGAACCCGACGGGCGCGACGTCTGGGTCGCGATCAACGCACGAGTCGCCGACGGTCATGATCCGTCGTGGCTCTACGACGTGCCCTTTGAGAAGTTGCGAGGACATCTGGTGTGGTGTCTGGGTGAACGGCGACTCGACCTCGCGACGCGACTCGACTACGCCGGGGTCGAGTTTCGCGTCGTCGACGACGTGGACGAGCTGCCTCGCGAGGAACGTCCCGTGGATCTCTTCGCCAACTACACCGCGTTCTCCGAATGGCTCGCGAGGTCGGTACCGTGTTGACGATCGCGAACCTCGTGCCGGATCTGCTCGGCACCTACGGCGACGGCGGTAATGCTTTGGTGCTCGCCCAGCGAGCACGCGCGCGCGGCGAAGAGACGTTGCTCGTGTCGATGGCGCTCAACGACGAGCTTCCCGACGCGTCGATCTACCTGCTCGGCGGGGGCGAGGACGGGCCCCAGCGTCTGGCGTGTGACGTGCTGGCGCGCAGTTCGCTGGCGAGTCGCGCGCGCGACGGGGCGACCGTGGTGGCGGTATGCGCGGGTCTGCAGATCCTCGGCACGACCTTCTGCGTCGAAGGGGACGACCAGTACGCCGGGCTCGGGCTGTGCGACGTGACCACCGCGCGCGGGTCGAGTCGATCGGTGGGCGAATTGCGTGTACGAGTGGGTGAGCGACTGCTCGTGGGCTTCGAGAACCATGGCGGGCGCACGACGCTCGGTGACGGCGTGCTCCCGTTCGGGCGCGTCGAACACGGTCGGGGTAACGACGGGGTCCACGACGGGTTTCGCGCGGGCACGCTCTGGGCGACCTACGCGCACGGTCCGGTCCTCGCCCAGAACCCCTGGTTCGCCGACGCGGTCCTGTCCTCGGTGCTCGGCTACGAACTCGAACCCCTGGACTCAGTCGCCGACCTGCTCTACGAGGAGCGGTGTCGAGCTATTCGCTCGTGACCACGCGTGCGCCGTAGGTGGGGTCGCCACTGACCTGGCGACCGAGGTCGATCACGGCGTTCTCGATGCGAGTGCTGAAGCGTCGCAGGTTCTCGTCCTCGTCGGCGTGCAATGGCGGACCGAAGGTCACGATGACGTGGTGACGGCGGTGCTGAGGGCCCGCGGTGAACTTGGGCGCCTTGGCGTACTTCTGGGCGCGTAGGTAGCCCGCGCCGTGCACGTAGGTGGGAACGACGACGGCCTTGGAACGGTCGGCCAGGTAGGCGGCACCGCCCTTGAACTCCTGGAGGTCGCCGTCGGTGGTGCGGCCGCCTTCGGGATAGATCAACAGGTTCCAGTGGTCCTCGACGAGTTCGAGGGCCTGTTGGGCGCTTCGACGGTTCACGCGGTGCCGGTCGATCGGGATGCCGTTGTAAAAGAGCACGGTGTGAAAGGCGATGTAGGGCTTCATGAAGAAGTTGTCCATCGCCGCCGCCACGACCGTGCGTTTGCGCTGGTAGAGGGGCAGGGCGCTCAGCACCAGTGGCGTGTCGAGATTACTGGTGTGATTCGCCGCGTAGATGAACGGCCCCGGACCGGTGATGTTCTCGATGCCGCGCACTTCGAGCGTCGACAGGTACTTGGAATACGGCACGAGAAAACAACTCTGGTAGACGTGACGCACGAGACGAGCGCTGTAGCTGCGACCCCACTGCGTGGGATAGTCCAGGCCGAGTCGCGCCACTGGCTACTTCTTCTTGGTCCGGGCGCGTTTTTTTGGCGTGTAGCGCTTCGACGCTTCGGGGGGAGTGGCGGTTCGAGGTGCCGACGTCGTCGCGCTAGCGCCGGGAGTGGCGTACGCCCGGCCCGCCTTTTTGGCCTGGGACATCTCTCTCGCCTTCTTGCCCGAGCCCGCGAAACTCGCGTCACCGTATTTCTGGAGGCGAAAGGCACGAATGATCAGCCAGGCGGCGAGCAAGATGAAAGGGAAGCCGACCGTTCCCAGGGCGAGTCCCAAGAGCAGCGCACACATCGCGACGCCCGCGCGCTTGGCCTTTACGGCGAAGATCATCATGATGCCCCCGATGATCAGAATCTCGAGGAATTGAGGCCAGTACGTCGAGGGTTGGGCCAGATGTGACTTGTCGCACAGCGAGGCCACCAGGTGATAACCCGCCTTGCAGACGTTGCCCTTGCCGGGCGTTGCGGTGACAGTGACCTTGGTGGCCTTGAGGNNGGACGAAGATGCCCGCAAGCAGAAGGGCAATCGCTCCAGCGGCGTAGGTGACCTTCTTCTCGAGGTCGTCGATGCCCATGACGACTTCGCGGGGCACCGCTGACGGACGTCGGGGGCGGCGAGGTCGTCCGGTGAAACGAGACGTGGTCTCGAGCGACGAATCGGGTTTCTCTGGCACAGGTGAAGGCTACCGCGCACGCCAAAAGTGGGTGGAGGGTCAAGGTTAGGTAGGATTGCGGCTTCGGGCGCTTAGCTCAGTTGGTTAGAGCGCAGCCTTCACACGGCTGAGGTCGCAGGTTCGAGTCCTGCAGCGCCCACTCCGAGGTCGAAGAAGAACCGAACGGATCGTGAACCTGCGAGACGTCGCCACAACTCGATTTTCAAATACACGATTCGAGAAATCGCGTAAGGATCGTCTTGTTATTCGATGGACCGCGAAGTCGACGATGGCGCAACGGGATGCTTTTCGGCAGTTGACTCCGCATTCTGCGATGGGTCGCTCGAACTCAATTGACCGTCGAGTCACAACGGCGCCCGTGTTTGGACCAGGATACGTCGGAGAGTTAGAGCTTCATTCCGTGGTCGCCACGATCCCTTGTCCGTGAGCGCTCGAGGACTTGGCGAAGTATCGGGAGCACGGCGCGATCCTTTTCGCGGCCGGCTGCTTCTTTGGAGCGAATGACGTCGGCGAGTGCAGCAACGAAGATCGTCACCGTGTCGGTAATCTGCTCCCGAGTAGCTGATCTTCGCAAGTCGTCGTAGCCACGTGTGCCGTCAGGAAGAAGTGCGATGTCTAGATAGCCGTGTTTGGTCACGAAAGTCCAGGTCGTCCCTTGCCCGAATGTTTGCTCGTCAAGTCGTATCGCTAAAGGTTCTTCCATGTCGGGAATCCGAAGCTTGGCGTCGAGTTCTCTCAACGCTGCCGCCAGCCTCGTGAAATTCTCACGGGTCCGTGCGGGTGTGACGTCGACGTCACGAGTGACGTAGGGAGACCCGCGCAGTTCGGCGGCGAGTCCACCGATGACGACGTAAAGGACCTGGTGTCGCTCGAGGGACTCAAGGATTTCGTCGGGGCGATAGGGGACCAAGTCAGCCATGGTGTCTCGCCGTCCTTTGTTCACGCTGCTCGTGGAACCGAACCCGGGTCATGAGATCGGTGAATCGTTCGGCGGGTGTCATTCGAAGATGCTGGTCAATAATCGTCACGTTGGAGTCGTCAAATTTGGACATGAAGAACGTGAGATCGAAACCACATGCGCGTACTACCCCTCGGAGTGTCTCAAGACTTGGTGAGGCGTCGTCACGTTCCCAGCGGGCAATCACGGACTGAGCCTTGCCAAGGCGCGCACCCAATTCGGATTGAGTCAGTCCGGCTCGTAAGCGAGCCTCTTTGATTAAGTCTCCACTCACCATGTGATTAGTATAGTACAAATCTGTACTATTAAGCCCTTGCCGACGCGTGCCTGTCATTTGACACCCAACGGTTGTCGTTCGGGCACTTTCGGACCACGAATCCTCTCCCAGCGAAACGAACATTTCGTTCAGTGCGGTCGTCGATGGCATTCGAAGGCACGTGAGCTACCGGTTCTTATTGTGTGACTCAAGGTCCACTGGTCTGACCCGTAATCCAATTAGTGGACCACCAATTACGACATCAATTCAGGCGAGGAAACTCGCTAACAAGGTTCGAATCTCGCGGTGGTGCATTGACCACGCGGACCAGGTCGATGTGGCCATTTCTTCGACGACCTCGTGGCGTCGTTCAACTGGTGCGTCTTTGACATCACGGACGGTCACGGAGTAGTGGTCGGGTATGGGTCGCAGCAGCGGGTACTCGCGATGCGTCCAGTCGCCAATCATCGCTCGTCGTTGTCGGCCCGACACGTCGAATTCCAAGGATGCACAGAGGCTCATGAGGTGCACCGTGACCGATTGTCGGTTTCGACGATCTGGATTCGTGGCGTGCTGAGCGGCGTAGGCGTCCACCAGGTGTTGTGCGGTGGTGATCCCGTGGTCGCCTCTGCGTGAATGCTGCCACTCCTGCAGTTCGCAGTACATCTGCCAGCAACCAGGGCTGGCGTCCATGTAGGCGTGGACGGGGCCGGTCGTCGCAGGTGTCAGTGCTCCGCACTCGTGACAGATGACGTCGCTCACGTGCTCCGATCGCCCAATAGTTCCGAAGGGGGACACCGCCCACTTATGGACTCGAGAGTACTTGTGAAGGGCCCAAATCAGCGCGCGGGTAATCCTGCTTGGCTGGACCTTGGTCGTATTCTCTCGAGGAGTCAGGTCTCGACGAGGACAGCTAGTCGATCGATCGATGCGGCGAGACGTTCGCTCGTGGTGGCACGTGCGCGTTCCAAACGGCTCTCGTCTTCGAGTTTCGTCCAGTCGTAAGTGTGTGCGACGAGCGTCCTGTCTGCGTCGATTGGCTCCAAGGTCCAGCGCCACAGATGTCCGACCGGTGCCTTTCCCGGTTCGGCCGGCTTCCACGCAATGCGACGGCCTTCAACGAACTCGACGACGTGATTTTCTCGAAGCGCTCCGTTCTTAAGGACCGTGGTGAAGACATCGCCGACCGAGCGAACTCGCTGACCGGGCGCAGCGAGGGCGAGATTGTCGTTGCCGTCCCACTGGGGCTGACGAGTGGGATCAGCGATCAATTCGAATATTCGATTGGGCGTGGCACGTAGTTCGCGCGATGACCTCACGATCCTGGAGTCGTTTGAAGGCATTGAGGAATCATCCCACCAATCGTGCCGTCTCGCGAAGTGCCGCCAGCGAACGTTGGTCTGAAGGGCGCGTTGGTGCGAAGCCGCAGGCTCGATCTAGGCGTGCGCCGTTCCGTGTTGTTCAAAGAGCATGGCGCGCTGAAGTGCGGCCTCGCGAAGGTCCTGGGGAATCTCGACGGGGCCACCCAGGACCTCGGCGTTGATCCCGGCCTGGGCCGCTTCTTCGACGATGCCACCAATCTGGATCGCCAATTCGGGTGTGCGGTGGAACACCAGCACGCCGTGGTTGGCGAGCAACACCGCGGGAACCCCCGGAGTTATCGCGGCGCGAATATTCGCCACTGCCTGGTCAGACCCTCGCGGACCGTAACCGGCGATCGGAACGCCACTCGGTAGACCGAACATGGCCAGGGCCTCAACCCAACAGCCAATAGGCCGGTGCGCGACCGCGAAGGCGGTCGCGTAGGGCGAATGCGTGTGCAAGACGCAGCCAACGTCGTCGTGGTCCGCGTACATGGCGGTATGCATCGCCACGACGGCACCCTGGATCGGGGGCAAGTCACCTTCGAGCAGCGTGCCGTCCAGCCCGATTCGTACGACGGCGGATGGCGAATGGTTTCGTAGTGACGGACCCGCGGTGAAATACATCTCGTGCGCTCCTGGTACCCGCAAACTCACGTTTCCGTGACCGTTGGCCGAGATCGCGCCACTGGCGACAATGCGTTGCGCGACATCGACAACTTGATTGACGAGGTCTTGATCCATGACACCTCCGAGTCCCCTTGTTCGACAACGTAGCAAAGCAACCGAGAATGTGCTGCTCGTAAGGTCAACGAAGATCTCGCGTGAATACCCGCGGCTACCTATGGCGGGCCCTTTCATCGCTCGGCGTTCGATTCAGAAGGATCAATCATGAGTTCCTCCTGGTCTTTCACCGACGTCCTCGACGCTGTGATGCAGCTGTCATCGACCACGACGAATTGTCGCTGGTGATCTGCTCGCTTTGATCTGGTCCGTCGAAGTTCATTACCGGCGACGCCGTGGACCTGAGCCGGCATAGTATCCCTTCAGAGATTTGTCTAGCTCCGTCGGCGTCTTTACGTAAGTGGGCGTCGCTCGACCGTAGGAGATCCGCATGAAAACGATGACGTGCCAACAATTGGGTGGTCCGTGTGCCTTCGAGCACCATGGCGAAACGGCCGACGACGTGATCAAAGCGCAAGATCGTCACCTCAAAGAGATCGTCGCGGGCGGCGACGAGTCGCACCTGGGTGCCCTCAAGGACATGAAGGGTCGCTGGAAGAATCCACTGGGGGCGATGTCGTGGTACAAGAAGGCGAAGCGGGACTTTGCCGCCTTAAAGGACGACTGACCCCTTTCGTCGGACGCTCGGACGCCGCGCCGTGCGCAGCCAGTCACTCGTCGCGAGTGGGTACGGCTACTAGCGTTGACCGGATGATAAAGCTCAGCCACAAGATTCCGGTGACTCCGTGGCGGGCGAAGAACACGTGGGATCTCAGGCCACGCATGATCCTGCCCTTGGTGCTCGGTCTCACCATGTTCGGGTGCGGCGAAGGCCTGTTGGTGGTCTCGCGCTGGGGGGCGACGCCCTGGACGGTGTTCGCCCAGGGAATCGCGCGACACGCGCACATCTCGCTTGGCTGGTCGACGGCCGCCATCAGCTGTGTCGTGCTGCTCGCGTGGTGGCCGCTGCGCGAGCGCCCGGGCATTGGCACCATCGCGAATCTCGTCATCATCGCCTACGTGCTCGATATCACGTCAGCCGCGGTTCCCACGCCGCACGACGATTGGCTGAAGGCCGGCTACATGGTGGGAGCGGTCGCGCTCATCGGTGTCGGCAGTGCGCTGTACTTGACGTGCGGTCTTGGACCGGGACCCCGTGACGGTCTCATGACTAGTTTGCATCGTCGACTCGGCGTGAGTGTCGTGTACGTGCGACTCACGCTCGAAGTGATGGTCCTAGTCGTCGGCTGGCTACTCGGCGGCACCCTGGGCATCGGCACCGCGTTCTTCGCGGGGACCATTGGATTCAGCATCGGGGCGAGTTTGCACGCGCTCGACTGGTGCGTGCGAAGGTGGTCGACGTGATCAGTGCCGGTCACTTCATCCAATTCTTCGTGGCCTCGATCCTCATCCTCTTAGTGCCCGGGCCGAGTGTGCTCTTCACGCTGGCGCGAGGGGTCGCTTGGGGTCGGGCGGTGGCGGTACTCACCGTCCTGGGCAACAGCATCGGCACGCTGCTCTTGTCGTTCGTGGTGGCGCTGGGGCTCGGTCCGTTGCTCGCTCGTTCGAGGATCCTTTCGATCGTCCTGCAACTCGCGGGTGGCTTCTATCTGCTGTGGCTGGGCTTTGACGCGCTGCGTCACCGTCACGCGCACGCTCGGGCGATGACCGAGCGCGAGGAGACTCGTCCTCACAACCTGCACGTGGTGCGCCAGGGCTTCACGGTGGGGGTGCTCAATCCCAAGTCGTTGGTCTTCTTCGCGGCGGTGTTCCCGCATTTCGTCGACCGAACGAAGGGCAACGTGACCGTACAGCTCGTGATACTGGGTTGCGTCTTCAGCGTCATGGCGTTCTGCACCGACAGCACCTGGGGGTTGATCGCGGGCACGGCCAGGGAATGGCTGTCGGGTTCGCCCCATCGTCTGGTGGTCTTGCGTTCGATCGGTGGCTTTGTGATGTGTGCGCTCGGGCTCATCATCGTAACGAGCGCCGTTTTGTCCTAATTGCAACGCGTCGACGCGCTGGCCTGCTTCCTACACTGCTTAGGGCGAAGGAGCCACAATGAGCATGCACGGAGGCGGGGCAGGGGGAGGTGGACCTGGTCGCATGGGCATGCGCGGCATGACCCGCAGCCGCGACCTGCTCGAGCACCGCATCAAAAAGGGCACGCTCCCGCGTATCTTGAAGTTTGCGAGGGTCTACAAGGCCGCACTCATCGTCTTCATCACGGCCGTCATCCTCGACGCGATCGTCAGTTCGGTCTCGCCCTTGCTGCTGCGAGAGATCATCGACGTCATTGCCAAACCTTCCGGGAAACATCACGAGGGACTGGTGATCGGACTTGCGCTCGTGACCGCGGGCTTGGCGATCTTCGACGCCATCTTGGCCCTTTTCGAACGCCGTATCTCGGCGGTCATTGGTGAGAGCTTGATCTTCGACCTTCGCGCGAGAGTCTTCCAGCACATCCAAGAAATGCCCATCGCCTTCTTCTCGCGCACGCAGACCGGTGCCTTGATCAGTCGGCTCAACAACGACGTCATTGGCGCCCAGCAGGCCTTCACCGACCTTTTTTCCAACGTCGTGGGAAACATCGTGCTGGTCGCGATCGTCCTGGGCACCATGTTCGTCTTGAGTTGGCAGATCACCCTGGTCGCCTTGTGCTTGTTGCCGATCTTCCTGATCCCCGCGCGTCGGGTGGGACGAAAACTTGGCACGCTCTTTCAGCGCGGGATGGAGCTCAACGCCGAGATGAACATGGTGATGAGCGAGCGATTCAACGTCGCGGGCGCCATGGTCGTCAAGCTGTTCGGTCGCCCCAGGGACGAGATTGAACACTTCGACGACCGGGCGGGCCAGGTGCGCGACATCGGTATCCGCCAAGCCACCTACCAGCGGTTCTTCTTCATCTCGCTGTCGCTGACCGCGTCGCTCGCGACCGCGTTCGCCTACGGCTTCGGCGGCGTCGAGGTGCTGCACGGCGCCCTGGCGGTGGGCACGGTCGTGGCCCTGACCTTGTACCTGACCCGACTGTATGGTCCGCTCACGCAACTGTCGAACCTGAACATCGATTACATGTCGGCCATGGTCAGCTTCGAGCGTCTCTTCGAAGTGCTCGACCTCGAGCCGATGATCAAGGAGAGTCCCGACGCCGTGGCGATCCCCAAGGGCCCGGCCCGACTGGAGTTTTCCCACGTGGACTTCTCGTACCCGGGTGCGGACGAGGTCTCGCTCGCGTCGCTCGAAGCGGTGGCGCGTCTCGACGACACACCGCGCAGCCAGGTGCTCTTTGACTTGAGCTTCCACGTCGAACCGGGCACCATGACCGCGCTCGTGGGACCGAGCGGTGCGGGCAAGACGACGATCTCGCTGTTGGTGTCGCGGCTCTACGACATCGACCGCGGCGCGGTGAGCATCAACGGCGTCGACGTGCGCGAAGCCACCACGCAGTCGCTCAACGCGACCGTCGGTGTGGTGACCCAGGATCCGCACCTGTTTCACGACACGTTGCGCGTAAATCTCGTCTTCGCCAAACCCGACGCCACCGACGCCGAGCTAGAAGAGGCGTTGCGAGCCGCCCAGATCTGGCACCTCATCGAGACGCTGCCGCTAGGGCTCGAGACCGTGGTGGGAGAGCGCGGCTACCGCTTGTCCGGCGGTGAGAAGCAACGCGTGGCGCTCGCGCGGCTGTTGTTGAAGTCACCTCGTCTGGTCGTACTCGACGAGGCGACCGCGCATCTGGACGCGGAGAGTGAGGCGGCGGTGCAACGGGCGCTGGACGAGACGATGGCGTCGCGCACGTCGCTCGTGATCGCGCACCGTTTGTCCACCATTCGCAACGCCGACCAGATTCTCGTCGTCGACGAAGGGCGTATCGTCCAGCGAGGCACGCACCACGAGTTGTTGGCGGCCGGTGGTCTCTACCACGACCTCTACCAGACCCAGTTCGCCAAACAGGAGCGTTGAGTCGTCAACCCATGGCGTGGGCGCCACCGTCGACGTGGATCACCGACGCCGTCGTCGCCCGCAACAGGGGCGACAGCAGGGCGACCGCAGTGTCGGCGACCGCGGAGGAATCGTGCACGTCCCAACCGAGCGGGGCGCGATCAGCCCACGTGTCCTCGAAGAGCGAGAAGCCAGGGATTGATTTCGCGGCCATCGTGCGCACCGGGCCGGCCGCGAGCATGTTGACGCGAATCTTGTCCGGACCCACCTCGCGCGACAGGTAACGACCCAGCGACTCGAGGCCCGCCTTCATCACGCCCATCCAGTCGTACATGGGATAGGCGCGCGAGCCGTCAAAGTCAAGGGCGATCACCGACGCGCCGCCCAAGGCTTCGCTCTTTTGGAGCAGTGGCCGAAACGCGCCAACCAGCGCGGCCAACGAATAAGTCGAGATCTGCATCGCCAGGGCGACGTCCTCGAACGGTGAGGCGAACATGCCATTACCCAGGCACGACGCAGGAGCGAAGCCAATGGCGTGCACCAAGCCGTCCAGGCGCCCGAAACGGCTCTGCACCTCGAGCGCGGCGGCCTCGACCTGGCCGGGGTCGGTGACGTCGAGCTCGACGATTTCTCCTACGTCGCCTAGTTTGCGCGCGGTGCGTCGGGTGAGCGAGGTCCCGCGACCAGCGCCCGACAGAGCGATCGTCGCACCTTCTTCTAGGACTCGGCGCGCGATTCCGAAGGCCAGAGAGTCGTCGGTGAGGACACCGGTGATAAGAATTCGATGATTGTCGAGTAGTCCCATAGTGTTAAGCGTACTTCGAGGTTACGAAAACCATAAGGACGACGATGGAAACTGTTGGCATTCTCGGTGGCACCGGCCCCGCGGGACGAGGTGTCGCGCTTCGCCTGGCGAGTGCCGGCGTCGACGTCGTGATCGGCTCACGTGATACGAGTCGCGCGATCGACGTCGCCAAGTCCTTGCACGCGCGCCTCGACGGCGACATCAAGGGTTCGTCCAACGAAGTCGCCGCCGTGTGCGACATCGTCGTGGTCGCGACGCCGTGGGATTCGGCGGTCGCGACCGTCACCACCCTTCGCGCACAATTGGCGGGCAAGATCGTGATCTCGATGGTGAACGCCCTCACGCGCGAAGGTCGCGAGTTGTTGCCGCTCTATCCACCGCGTGGATCAATGGCCGCTCAGCTCGCGTTCGCCCTGCCCGAGAGCCGGGTGGTGGGCGCGTTCCACCACCTGCCCGCCGCGCAGATGCAGGACCTCGATAGCGGGCTCGCCGCCGACGTCCTTATCTTCTCCGATCACGCCGACGCGCTCGATCACATCGTGGACCTCGTCAACGTGATGCCCGGTCTGCGGGCGGTCGCCGCGGGTTCGATGTCGCTCGCGAGTCCCATCGAAGCATTCACGGCGGTGTGCATCTCGGTCAACATCCGCCACAAGGCGCACAGCTACGTGAAGTTGGCGGGACTGGATACGTAGTGCAGCTCTACGACAGCGCCCGTCGGGGCGTCTTCACCCTCGAGGCTGGCCCCGTCGTGACGATGTACAGCTGTGGGATCACGCCGTACGATTCGGCGCACCTGGGTCACGCGTTCGTCTACTTGTCCTTTGACGTCTTGCAACGTCGTCTGCGCGACGCGGGACACGAGACGCGTTGCGTGCGAAACGTGACGGACGTGGACGACGACATCTTGCGCAAGGCGCGCGAACTGGGCGTGAACTACCTCGACCTCGCCGCCCAGGAGATGGTTCGTTTCGACCGCGACATGCAGTTGATCAACTTGCTGGCGGTCTACTCCGAGCCACGCGCGACCGGCGCGATACCCGAGATCCTCTCGTTGATCGGCGCCACCTTCGACCACGGTCTCGCCTACGAGGTCGACGGATGCGTGTTCTTTGAGGTCTCGAAGTTCCCGCGCTTTGGTCAGGTCTCTCACGAGAGCCGCGCGGCGATGCTCGAACTCGCGGCCCAACACGGTGGCAAGCCCGAGGACCCTCGCAAGCGCGATCCGCTCGACTTCGTGCTCTGGCAGCCGTCGCTCGAGGACGAACCCGCGTGGGAGTCACGCTGGGGCCCCGGGCGACCGGGCTGGCACATCGAGTGTTCGGCCCTGGCGCTGCGTGACCTGGGCGAAACCATTGACGTGCACGGGGGAGGACGCGACCTCGCCTTTCCCCACCACGAGTGCGAGGCGGCCCAGAGCGAGTCGGTGACCGGCGCACCGTTCGTCAAGCACTGGATGCACGTGGGGTTGGTGGGACTCGACGGCACCAAGATGTCCAAGTCCCTGGGCAACCTGATCTTCGTCGAGGACCTTGTCGCGCGCGCCGAACCCGCGGCGGTTCGTCTCTCGCTACTCGATCAGCACTACCGAGTCGACTGGGAGTGGCGCGAGGAACTCCTGTCACGCGCGCAGTCGCGCCTGGCGACCTGGCGCTCGACGCTCGGCACCGGTCGCGCGGGTTCGGTGCTCGACGACGTGCGTAACGCGCTCGACGAGGACCTCGATGCGCCGAGTGCGTTGCGAGCGATCGACGACGCCGCCCACGCGGGCGTGAACGTCGCCCCCGCCGCCGCACTGCTCGGCATTACGCTGTAGCCAACGAAAGGCGACAATGTCGGACATCGAAGTTCTCCTACCCGACGGCAGCGCGCGGTCCCTGCCCGCGGGCGCGACCGGCAAGGACCTCGCCGCCTCCATCGGGGCTCGTCTGGCCAAGGACGCCCTGGCGATCGAGGTGAACGGTCACCTGACCGACCTGACGGCCCCGCTCGCGAACGGCGCCAAGGTCTCGATCGTTACGCCCACGTCATCGCACGGCCGCGACGTGCTGCGTCACTCGAGCGCCCACGTGCTGGCTCAAGCGGTGACGCGCCTGTGGCCCGGGGCCCACTTCGCGATCGGACCGGCGATCGAGAACGGTTTTTATTACGACTTCGCCTTGCCCGGTGGAGCGCACTTCAGCGACGACGATCTCGTTCGGATCGAGGACGAGATGCGCGTCATCGTGAGCGAGGACCAGCCCTTCACGCGCCACGAGTACTCCTACGACGAAGGTCTCGCGCTCTTCCAGGACCAGCCCTTCAAGGTTGAGATCATCAACGCGGTCAAGGCCGGCGCCAGCGACGAGGACCTCGGCGAGGTCGAGAGCTCGTCGGTGGTGTCGACCTACTCGAACGCACCGGCGTTCACCGACCTCTGTCGCGGTCCCCACGTCCCGTCGACGGCGCGGCTCGGTCATTTCAAGTTGATGCGCGTCGCGGGGGCGTACTGGCGCGGCGACGAGAAGCGCCCCCAGCTCCAGCGCATCTACGGCACCGCCTGGGAGAGCGAGGCGGCCCTGCAGGCCCACTTGACCCAACTCGAAGAGGCCGAGAAGCGCGACCACCGCCGTCTGGGTCAAGAGCTCGATTTGTTCTCCTTCCCGAGTGAACTCGGTCCGGGTCTGGCGGTCTTTCACCCCAAGGGCGGCACCATGCGCCGCGTCATGGAGGAGTATTCGCGACAGCGTCACGTCGAGGGCGGCTACGAATTCGTGAACTCCCCGCACATCACCAAGGCTGAGCTCTTTGAGACGTCGGGTCACCTGGAGTGGTTCGCCGAATCGATGTTCCCGCCCATGGAACTCGACGACGGGCAGCACTACTACTTGAAGCCGATGAACTGTCCGTTCCACGTGCTGATCTTCAAGTCGCGCCAGCGCAGTTACCGTGAGTTGCCGCTTCGCTTCTTCGAGTTCGGGACGGTCTACCGCTACGAGAAGTCCGGCGCCGTGCACGGGCTCACGCGCGTTCGCGGCATGACCCAGGACGACGCGCACATCTTCTGCACCCGCGAGCAGATGAGCGACGAGCTCACCAGTCTGCTCAACTTCGTGCTGAACCTGTTGCGCGACTTCGGGCTCAACGACTTCTACCTGGAACTCTCGACGCGCCCCGAGGGCAAGGCCGTGGGCAGCGACGAGGAGTGGGCCGAGGCCGAGGCCACCCTCGAACGTGTCGCCCACAGTGTGGGTCTCGAACTCGTGCTCGACGAAGGCGGCGGCGCCTTCTACGGGCCCAAGATCTCGGTCCAGGCGCGTGACGCCATAGGACGTACCCACCAGTTGTCCACGATCCAACTGGACTTCCAGACGCCGCAACGTTTCGATGCGAGCTACGTCGGCGCCGACAATGCGCGCACGCGTCCGATCATGATCCACCGGGCGCTCTTCGGTTCGGTCGAGCGCTTCATGGCCATCCTCATCGAGCACTACGCGGGCAACATGCCCACGTGGCTGAACCCCGAACAGGTGCGCGTGCTCGGGGTGCGCGACGACCACGACGTCTACGCAGCCGAGGTCGCCGAGGCGCTTCGCGCCGACGGCGTGCGCGTGGGACTCGAAGAGGCGAACGAACCGCTCGGGGCGCGAATCCGACGCGCGAAGCTCGAGAAGATCCCCTACATCCTGGTGGTGGGTGACGACGACGTGCGTGACGCGACGCTCGGGCTGAACGCGCGCGGATCCAACGACCCCGAACGTGGCGTCAGCGTCCAGGCGTTTCGAGCGCGACTCGCCGCCGAGATCGCGAGCCACGGTTCGCCCGAAGGTCCTTGATGCCGCTCGAACGCTTCGCCGCGGCCTGGCGCGAGGAGTACGTCACGAGCGCCAGCGCCAGTGAGCACGCCACGGACGAGGGCGAGTGCGTCTTCTGTGGTTTCGCGCACGAAGAGGTCGGTGAGTCCTCGGGCGTGTTGTTTCGCACCGACACCAGCTTCGTCATCTTGAACGCCTTCCCCTATGGATCGGGCCACCTCCTGGTATTGCCGCGCCGCCACGTCGCCACCCTGCAGGAACTGCGTGACGACGAGTACGCCGAGTTTTTCTGGACGCTGCGCAAGACGGTCGTCGCGCTCGAGTCGACCTACGGGCCCGACGGGATGAACGTGGGTCTCAACCTCGGCCAGGCGGCCGGCGCGGGCATCCCCAAGCACCTGCACGCCCACGTCCTGCCACGCTGGAGCGGGGACACGAATTTCATGACGTCGATCGGTGAGACCAGGGTCCTGTCCGAATCGCTCGCCTCCACCTGGCAAAAGGTCCATGCCCACCTCTAACGCCTGGCTCGGGAAGGGGCCGTTAGACTTTGGCGCAAGGGTCCGGAGGATCAATGCTTGACGGAAATTTTCGCAAGTCGGTAGACGCGGTCACCGCACCCGTCGGTCGCTGGCTTGTTCGGATTGGTTTTTCAGCGGACGTGTTGACCGCCTCGGGCCTCGTCTTCGCGTGCGCGACCGCCTGGGCGATCGGTGCGGGCTACCTGTACCTGGCGATCGTGTTGCTCACCCTCACGGGTTTCCACGACCTCTTTGACGGACCCGTCGCCAAGGCCTCGCACCGCGCCAGCCAGCGCGGCAGTTTCTTCGACTCGGTGGTGGACCGGCTCTCGGACGGCGTCTTAATGGGCGGGGTCGCGTTCTACCTCGTCGCTCGCCACCACGGTCAACTCGTCTTGTTGCCCTTCGCCATTCTCACGACGACCTTCATGATCTCCTACCAGCGGTCCAAGGCCGAGAGCCTCGGACTCAAGGCCAAGGGCGGCCTGATGGAGCGCGCCGAGCGCATGGTGCTACTCGGTGCGGCCATGCTCTGGGCGCCGCTGTTCATCCCGGGGCTCTGGCTCATCCTCGCTCTCACCGCCATGACCGCCGCTGGCCGGTTCTGGCGCGTCTGGCAGATCGCCGCGGCGCCCGAGCCGACCCAGGCCACGTCGATGCGCCACCTACAGGCGAATCGACTTCGTCGAGGGCTCAGTCGTACGTCTCGTCACTAGGTCCCACTCGTGAACGCGCGCGTCGCACTGTTCAAATCGATTGGCACGCTGCTCGAGAAGCTTCCCGAGCGCTTCGACGTCGCCCTGGCGAGTCGCGTGGCGCTCGTCGTCGGGCGTCGCAACAACGCCGCGAGAACGAACCTGCGCACCAACGTGGCCCACGCGCTCGGGGCTGAAGGCGTCGAGGTGCCCGCGGCGTTGCTCGATCGCTTCGTCGAGCGGGGCTTCGCGAGCTACGGACAGTACTGGGCCGAGGGGGCCAAGTTGTCGGGCCTACGACCTTCGACGATCACCGAGCGCTTCAAGATCGGTGAGGGCCTGGAGTACCTGCGCGACGCCAAGGCCCTGGGCAAGGGGATCGTCATCGCGCTGCCCCACATCGGGAGTTGGGACTGGGGCGGTTCGTTCCTCGCCACGCTCGACCTGGGTATGACCGCGGTCGCCGAAGAACTCGAACCGGCCGAGCTCTTCGAGTGGTTCAAGAAGAAGCGCGAGTCCATCGGTATCAAGATCGAACCGCTCGACGCCCACGCCGGCACGGTGCTGCTCCAGACGCTTCGCGAAGGGGGCGTGGTCGGCCTGCTCTGTGACCGCGACCTCCAGGACAATGGCGTCGAAGTGGACTTCTTCGGCGAGCGCGTCACCATACCGGCTGGCCCGGCCACGCTGGCCCTGCGCACCGGCGCGACCCTCGTGTGCGCCGCTTGTTACTCGGGTCCGGGTCGCGATCACTTCGCGGTGATAACACCTCCGATCACCGTGGAGCGATCGGGTCGGCTGCGCGAGGACGTCGTACGGGTCACCCAGTCGATCGCCCTCGACCTCGAAGGTCTGATCCGGCGCGCTCCCGAACAGTGGCACATCTTGCAGCCGAGGTTCGCCGAGTGATTCGTCGCGTCGC
>DKEO01000015.1:0-12860 GCA_002452255.1 Ferrimicrobium sp. UBA6820 | reverse complement strand
GTCGCCGCGAGCCGCGCGAACGGCGCGCGAGACGGTGCTCGGCTTCGCGCCCGACGTCGTGCACTTCCACGAGCCCTTCGCGCCCCTGCTCGGCTGGTCCACCCTTCGCGCCCACGACGTGGCGAGCGTGGCGACGTTCCATCGCCACGGGTCCGGTCCCGCGTTCACGCTCACCCGGCCGTTGTTGCGCCGGCTCGCGCGAGGCATCGACGTAGCGAGCGCGGTGAGTGAGCCCGCGGCCGACACCATTCGACGCGCGGTGGGCATCGAGGCGACGGTGCTCTTCAACGGGTTCGAGACCGAACGGTTCGTCGCCCTGCCCCGAGTGCGCACCGCTGAGGTCGTGCTCGCGTGCGTCGGTCGTCTCGAGGAACGAAAGGGCGTTCACGTCGCGATCGACGCGGTGCGCGCGCACAACGCTCGCGACACCGACCGGTGGCGCCTGGTGGTGATCGGCGACGGCCCCGAACGAGAACGCCTCGAAGCGCTCGCGGGACACGACGAGAGCATCGTCTTTGCGGGCGCGGTCCCCGACGCCAGCAAGCGCGACTGGCTTCGTCGCTCGAACGCGCTGATCGCGCCGGCCCTGCGCGGCGAGAGTTTCGGGCTGACCCTGCTCGAAGCCATGGCGAGCGAGACGGCGGTCGTCGCCAGTGACATCGCGGGCTACCGCGAGGCGGCGGGCGCGCACGCGGAGCTCTTTTGCGCGGGCGACGCGCAGGACCTGGAGCGAGCCCTCGGCCAAGCGATTCGCTCCGAGACGGCCCAGTCGATCAGCGCCGCTCGCGAGTACGCCGAGCACTGGTCGATGAAACGGCTCGTGGACGCCTACCTGGCGCTCTACGCGGATGCGGTCAGTCGTTTCAAGCCCGCACGGTAACCTGGGGTGTGCCAACAAAGCAACGATCGCGTTCTCGCCGGAACAACTCTCGTGACCGCGAGCCCCGCTACGTCGCCCCGGTCCTGGACCCGGGCTGGCAGAGTCCGTACGTGCCCTCGACGGCCGAGCGACACGCGAACCAGCACGCGGTGCGAAAGTTCGCGCTGCGACGAAAGATGCCCCAGACAATTCTCATAAGCGTGCTGTCACTCGCCTTGGTGGCGGGCGTGGTCGCGGTGGTGTGGCTGCCGGTGTTGGGCGTCGCGCTGGCGCTGCTCTACTTCTGGGACCTGCGCCGGGCCCTAGTTCGCTACGAAAAGCGTGGTCAGACCCTCGGGACCGCCATGCTCGACGTCTTCACTGCTGGCGGTACCTCGGTCGATCGCCAACGTCTCGTCACCGTGCTCGACCGACTCACGGCGACCTTCGGGGTGGACGGGGTGTCCGCGTTCATCGTCGAAGAGACGGGCTATAACGCCGCCCTCGTGCCCAACGGCTCGGGCCTGTCGATGTTCGTCACGAGCGCGATGATGCGCGACTTCGAACTCATCGAGATCGAGGGTGTGGTGGCGCACTGTCTCGCGCGCCACCGACTGGGCTTGCTCACTCGCGAAGCGGTCGCTTCGGTGCTGAACCTGAGTGACGACGCGCGTCGGGCCCTCGCCGGGGCTGGCAGCGCCTACCGCGCTGACGAAGTCGCCGCCGCGGCGATCCGCTATCCCCAGGGGCTCGCCAACGCGCTGCGCAAGTGCTCGCGTCACGTGAACGACGCCGGGTCCTTCTTCGCCAGCCCGTCCTACGCCACCTGGCGCTGGATCTGGTTCGACATCTGGGGCGACCGCGCGACGTCTGATCTCAGTGACCTCGACGATGTCGAACTTCGCGCGCTCGCTTTGGACGAATGGTGACGCGCCATTAGGCTGAGGCCATGAGTTCATCGACTAATCCCTCGATTGTTGGTTCGGCCCTCGTCAAGCGGGGCCTCGCGGACATGCTGCGCGGCGGCGTAATCATGGATGTCGTCAATCCCGAGCAGGCCAAGATCGCCGAGGACGCGGGTGCGGTCGCGGTGATGGCCCTCGAGCGAGTGCCCTCGGACATCCGTCGCGACGGGGGCGTCGCGCGCATGAGTGACCCCGAGATGATCCAAGCGATCCAGGCGAGCGTGACCATTCCGGTCATGGCCAAGGCCCGCATCGGCCACTTCGCCGAAGCCCAGATACTCCAGGCCCTGGACGTTGACTACATCGACGAGTCCGAAGTGCTCACCCCGGCCGACGAAGAGCACCACATCGACAAGTGGGCCTTCACGGTACCGTTCGTGTGCGGCGCGACCAACCTCGGCGAGGCGTTGCGGCGCATTGGCGAGGGCGCGTGCCTGATCCGCTCCAAGGGCGAAGCGGGCACCGGCAACGTCGTCGAAGCGGTTCGTCACCTGCGCACGATCAACGCGCAGATGCGTCGCGTTGCCGGCGCCGACGAGGCGGAACTGTTCGCGCTCGCCAAGGACCTGCAGTCGCCACTCGCGCTCGTCCAAGAAGTCGCCGTCACCGGCAAGTTGCCCGTGCCACTGTTCTGCGCGGGGGGCATCTCGACCCCGGCGGACGCGTCGCTCGTCATGCAGTTGGGCGCTGAGGCGGTGTTCGTGGGTTCGGGCATCTTCAAGAGTGAGGACCCGGTGCGAATGGCGCGCGCGATCGTCGAAGCGACCACGCACTTCGAGGATCCGGGCGTGGTCGCCAAGGTCTCGACGGGGCTCGGCAAGGCCATGGTCGGGGCCGAGACGTCGACGCTCGAGGTACGTCTCGCCGAACGCGGCTGGTAGTGCCACGCGTTGGCGTTCTCGCCCTCCAGGGCGACGTACGCGAGCACGTCACCGCGTTAGAAAACTTAGGCGTCACCGTCGTGACGGTGCGCACGCCCGAACAACTCGAAGCACTCGACGGTCTGGTGATGCCCGGGGGCGAGTCCACGACGATCGCGCACCTGTTGGTGACCTCGGGTCTGCGCCCGATCCTCCAGCAGAAACTGGACGAGGGTTTCAAGGTCTTTGGCACCTGCGCGGGTCTGATCATGCTGAGCCACGACATCGTCGACGGGCGAAAGGACCAGTGGAGCTTTGACAAGTTGGCGGTCGGCGTTCGACGCAACGGCTACGGTCGCCAGATCGCCAGCTTCGAGAGTCCCGTTGAGGTGAAGGGTCTGGGTGTCGTGGCGGGGGTCTTCATCCGAGCCCCCAAGATCGAGACCTACGCGAACGAGGTTGAGGTCCTCGCCACCTTGAACCACGGCGACGGTGAGCATCCCGTGCTCGTGCGCCAGGGCAACGTCTGGGGCTGTTCGTTCCACCCCGAACTCACGAGCGATCTGCGCGTGCACCGGCTCTTCACCGACTCTCTGTAGGTTCGCTACCATAGGCATGCCCCGAGGGGCAGGAGGATCCATGTCCGGCCATTCGAAGTGGGCAACAACCAAACACCGCAAGGGCGCTAAAGACAGCGCCCGCGCGAAGGTCTTCGCCAAACTGATCCGTCAAGTGGAGGTCGCCGCACGCGAAGGTGGCGGCGACCAGTCGAGCAACGCGAGCCTGCGCACCATGTTCCAAAAGGCCCGCGAGGCCTCGGTGCCCATTGACACGATCGAGCGCGCCATCAAGCGCGGCACCGGTGAACTCGAAGGCGTGCGCTACGAACCGATCTCCTACGAGGGCTACGCCCCGGGGGGAGTCGCGGTGATCGTCGAGACCCTGTCGGACAACCGCAACCGCACGAGCGCCGAGATCAAGCACGTCTTCGCCAAGAACGGCGGCACCATCGCCGAACCCGGTGCGGTCTCCTGGCAGTTCGACCGCAAGGGCCTCATCGAAGTGAAGGGTCCGCTGGACGAGGACCAACTCCTCGAGTGGGTCCTCGAGGCCGGCGGGGAGAACTTCAGCCCGCAGGGCGACAATTTCGTCGTCACGACCGAGCCCCACGACGTCGCCCTGGTACGTGACGCCTTGGAGAAGTGCGGGGCCAAGGTGCTGAGCGCGGACCTCACCCTCGTGCCCCAGAACGTCATCGAGGTCGACGACGAGTCCGAGGCGAAGAAGATCTTGCGTCTCATGGACGCGATCGACGACCACGACGACGTCCAGAACGTCTACGCCAACTTCGACATCCCCGACGAGATCCTGAGCGCGTTCGAGGGCTAAATCCAGTCCCGGACCCGGTCCGGGGGATAGTATCGAACATATGTTCGTACTCGGAATCGACCCCGGACTCACCCGTTGCGGCTTCGGGCTAGTAGAAGGCTCCTTCGAGGGTCTCGAGTCGTTTCGAGCCGTGCGCGCCGGCGTCGTCGAGACCGACCCGCACGAGAGCGTGGAGCGACGCCTGGGACAACTGATGGTCGAGTTGCGCACGCTCATGGGTGCGATGACCCTCGACGCGGTCGTGGTCGAGCGGGTCTTCTACCAGCGAAACGCCAAGACCGCGATTCCCGTGGCCCAGGCGAGCGGCGTCGCGGTCGCCCTGGCGGGTTCGGTGGACCTGCCGGTTCGCCAGTTCACCGCCCAGCAGGTGAAACTCGCGGTGACCGGTTACGGCGCGGCGAGCAAGTCTCAGGTTCAAGGGATGGTCACGCGGCTCTGTGGTCTTCGCGACGTGCCCGAACCCGCCGACGTCGCCGACGCGCTCGCGCTCGCGATCACGTATTTCATGGTCGTGCGCACCGAACAGCGCTATCCGCTCGCGAGTCCGACGTGATTGGCTGGCTGAGCGGGCGCGTGGTGCACCAGCACCTGAACGGCGCGATCGTCCTTGACGTCAACGGCGTGGGTTATGAGCTCAGCGTGAGTTCCTCGACGAGCTACCGCGTGGGCGAAGAAGTGGCGCTCTACGTGTACACCGTGGTGCGCGCTGACGCCATCCAGCTCTACGGCTTTGACTCGTACGCGGACCGCGAGTTCTTCGAGCTCTTGCTCATCACGCCCGGCGTGGGACCTTCGACGGCGCTGGCGGCGCTGCGCACCATGAGCATCGCCGAACTCGCCGGGGCGATCGAATGTGGCGACGTCAAGCGCGTGGCGACGATCCCGGGTATCGGGGCCAAGACCGCCAGCCGCATCGTGCTCGAGCTGAAAGGCAAGCTCGTGGTGGACGACGAACAACTGAGGGCCAGCGCGGTCTCGGTGTCGGTCGAGATCGACGAGGCCTTGCGGGGACTGGGTTATTCGAGCCAGGAGATCCGCCAGGCCCTCGACGGCGTGACGCTACCCGACGCCGAGCCCGAGGCGCTGCGCATGGCGCTGTCGCGACTGCGACGAGCATGAGTCACCGCGACGTCGACTTAGCGCACCTGAGCGCCGGTGTCGTGACCCCGGTCGCCGACGAGCAGGAGCGCCGAGCCGAGGTGTCGCTGCGCCCCGGAACCCTCGACGCCTTCGTGGGTCAGCGTGAGTTGGTGCGCCACCTCGAGATCGTGCTCGGTTCGGCCAAGGCGCGTCACCAGAGCGCCGACCATCTACTGTTCGCCGGACCGCCCGGCCTCGGCAAGACGTCACTGGCGTCCATCGTCGCCGTTGAGATGGGCTCGGGTCTTCGCATCACGTCCGGACCCGTGCTGTCGCGCCCGGGCGACCTCGCCGCGTTGCTCACCGACCTCCAGGACGGTGACGTCTTGTTCATCGACGAGATCCACCGTCTCTCGCGCGCGGTCGAAGAGGTGCTCTATCCCGCGATGGAGGACCGGCGCCTCGACGTGATGATCGGGCGCGGACCCTCGGCGAGGTCGATCCGCCTGGACCTGCCGAACTTCACGCTGGTGGGCGCCACGACGCGCACGGGTCTGGTCGCCGCGCCGCTGCGCGACCGGTTCGGTTTCATTGGTCAGCTCGACCTCTACGACGTGGACGAATTGGCGGTGATCGCGCACCGTTCCGCGCTGCTCTTGGACGTGAGTCTCCAGGGCGACGCGGCGATGATCATCGCCTCACGCAGCCGCGGTACGCCGCGCATCGCCAATCGTCTGCTGCGACGAGTGCGCGACTTCGCTGCCGTGCAGGGTCACCCGGTCGTCGATGACGCGGTCGCGGTCGAAGCGCTCGAGCTGTTCGGTGTCGACGAGTACGGGCTCGACAAGATCGACCGCCGGATCCTGGGCCTGCTCTGCGGGCAGTTCGCCAACCAGCCGGTGGGCCTGACGACCCTGGCGCACGCCTGCGGCGAAGAGCCCGCCACCATCGAGGACGCCTACGAGCCCTACTTGCTGCGCGAGGGGCTCTTGATCCGCACCCCGCGCGGACGGGTCGGCACCGAAAAGGCGTATCGCCACCTCGGCGTTACCCCTCGCTCCGGGGGACTTTTCTAAACGCCAGGCCGCCAGCGACTAGGGTTTCTTTGTCTATTACGGAGGAACGACACATGCTCGAAGCTGCAACAAAAGGTGGATCATCGTACATCTTGATTATCTACGTGCTGGTGTTCGGTGCCCTGTACTTCTTCTACCTCCGTCCCCGCTCCAAGCGCCAGAAGGCGGCCCGCACGGTCCAAAAGAAGGTCGACGTCGGCGAGCGCGCTCAGACCATCGGTGGTTTCGTCGGTACCGTCACCAAGATCACCGACGAGTTCATCACCCTCAAGACGCCTGACGGCATCGAACTCGATTTCATCCCCTCGGCGATCGCTCGGCGTTTCGACCCGGTGCCCGTTGATGAGACCCACGACGACACGAGCCAAGAAGGCGATCAGAAGTAATGGCCCAACAGGTTGGATCGCGACGATCGCTGGTCGTCAGCCTCTTTCTCACGATCGTTATCGCCTTCGGTTCGCTCGGGGTGACCCTCGCGCTCGGCTGGGGTCCGAAACTCGGCCTCGACCTCGCGGGTGGACTGTCGGTCGTCTACAAGCCCGCGACGCCCGCCTCCAAGGCGGACATGCAAGAGGTCGTGACGATCCTTACCAATCGCGTGAACGGTCTCGGCGTCTCGGGGGCCGAGGTGAACCTTCAAGGAAAAGATGTCGTCGTCAGCGTGCCGGGTGTGACTGACGCGCGCGCCGTGCTCGCCGCGGTGGGCCAGACCGCGCAGTTGCTCTTCCGACCGGTGCTCTGCGAGACACCTCCCGCCGCCAAGACCGCGAAGGCGGCGACATCCATTCCCGCGTGCGCAAGCCAGTACGCCATGACCGCAGCGAACCTCAACGTCAACACCTCGACGGGCAACCCCACCAACAACATCGCCGCCGACCCGGCCTACGAGAGCATCGCGACGACGTTGCCCCAGAAGGACCTGGCCAAGGACTACGTGATCCTGCCCGCGCTTGGTGCGAGCAAGAACTCGGACCGCTACGTGCTGGGTCCGGCGCAACTGACGGGCAAATCGGTCAAGTCCGCGGTCGCCCAGCAGAATCAGATCGGCCAATGGGTCGTCAACTACACCCTCACCTCGACCGGCAGCCCGCTCTGGGACAAGGTCGCCGAGGCGAACTTCCACGCCCTGCTCGCCATCGAGCTCGACGGCGTCGTCCAGTCCGCGCCGCTCATCCAGCCCTCCCAGGCGACGTTCACCTCCTTCGCGGGCCAGGGCGAGATCTCGGGTTCCTTTACCGAGGCCTCGGCGAAGAACCTCGCGCTCGCCATGGAGTTCGGTTCGCTGCCCGTTCGACTGAATCCGCTCACGACCCAGACGGTCTCGCCGACCCTCGGTCACAGCGCGCTCGTCGCGGGCCTCGGCGCGGGCCTGGTGGGTCTCGCGCTGGTGTTGCTCTACACCATCCTCTACTACCGCGCCCTGGGACTGGTGATCGTGCTCGGCCTGAGCGTGACCGCCGCGCTGCTGTGGGCGATAATCTCGGCGCTCGGCCATACGGCCTTCGCCCCGAGTTTCGACCTGGCGGGTGTCACCGGATTGATTGTGTCCATTGGTATCACGGTCGACAGTTACATCGTGTACTTCGAACGATTAAAGGACGAGGCCCGCGCGGGTCGCTCGGTGCGCTCGTCGGTCGACCGAGGTTTCAAGTCGGCCTGGCGCACCGTCTTGGCGGCCGACACCGTCAGTCTGCTCGCCGCCGTGCTGCTCTACATCATCGCCGTGGGCGACGTGCGAGGCTTCGCCTTCTTTCTGGGGCTCTCGACGTTGATGGACGTCTTTATCACCTGGTACTTCACGCGTCCGATAGTCGTGCTGTTGGGCCGACGCGGCTCGGACAGCACCTCGGCGCTCTCGCTGGCGGCCGGTCTGAACGCGGGAGTCGAGCATGAGTAGCGACGAGAAGGCCCCCAACCGCTTCCAGCGGCTCTATCGGGGCCTGACGACGATCGACTTCGTGGGTCGGCGCCGGACCTGGTTCACGATGTCGCTTGTGGTGATCCTGCTCGGACTCGGCTCGCTCGGCGTGCGGGGCTTTAACTTCGGCATCGACTTCAAGGGTGGCGATTCGTGGGAGGTGTTGGCGCCCAACACCACGATCGCGGCTATGACCCACGCCGTGGAGAACGCTGGCCTGTCCCTGCCGACCGTGGAGAAGCTCGGTAGTTCGACCTACGAGATCACGGCCGACCTCAACAGCCTGTCGTCGACCAAGCAGTTGAGTGTCACGAACGCCGTCGTTGACGCCATGGCCAAGGTCGCCCACGTGAACCCCAACCAGGTCTCGACGAGCAGCGTCGGTCCGACCTGGGGCTCGCAGATCACCGACCGCGCCCTCGAGGCGCTGATCATCTTCTTCATCGCGGTCGTGGGATACATCAGTATCCGATTCGAGCCCAAGATGGCCGTCGCGGCGTTCGTCGCCATGGTCCACGACCTGCTCGTAACCGTGGGGGTGTACTCGCTGTTCGGCTTGCAGATAAGCCCGGACACGGTGATCGCGATCCTGACGATCCTCGGCTACTCGCTCTACGACACGGTCGTGGTCTTTGACCGCGTGCGCGACAACACCGGAGGCGTCTTGAAGTCCGGCGACATCACCTACGGCGAGATGGTGAACCTCTCGATGAACCAAACCCTCGCGCGCTCCATCAACACCTCACTCGTCGCGATCTTGCCCGTGTTCTCGGTCCTGATCGTGGGTGCGTACATCCTGGGTGCGACGACGTTGCAGAGTTACGGTCTGGCGCTCTTCGTCGGGCTCATGAGCGGGGCCTACTCGTCGATCTTCATCGCGAGCCCGTTGCTCGCGTGGATGAAAGAGCGCGAGCCGCGCTTTAAGGAACTCGCGATTCGCGTCGCCGCGCGAAGCGACCACCGCATCTACAGCCCCGCCAGCGCGGCGCTGTTGTCGGGCGAGAACATCCAGCGCGCCTCGGGTGCGCCGCGAGCGCAGCGAACCTCTTCGAGCATCCTCGCGCCACGCGCGCGTAAGCGTAAACGGCGATAGGGCACCGGTAGGCTGACCCTATGGTCAGTCTCACGAGCCGCTCCTCAGCCGACCCCGCGCTGATGAGCTCGATTGAGCGCCTCATCGGGCGTTTTCTCGAGCACCACGAGTCCGGCGACGTCGAATTGATCCGGCGCGCGGGCCTGGTGGCGATAAACGCCCACGAGGGCCAGTTGCGCCGCACCGGCGAGCCTTACGTGACCCACCCGATCGCCGTCGCGGACATCACGGCCGACTTGGGCATGGACGAGCCGACGATCGCCGCGGCGTTGCTGCACGACGCCGTCGAGGACACCGGAGTGACGACCGAGTGGCTCGCCGGCGAGTTCGGCGAACAGGTCGCCGCGGTCGTGGACGGCGTGACCAAGCTCGACCGGCTCGAATTCGATTCCAAAGAGGCCCAGCAGGCGGCGACGATCCGCAAGATGTTCATCGCTATGGCCCAGGACTGGCGAGTCCTGTTGATCAAACTGGCCGACCGACTGCACAACATGCGCACGATCTCGGTGATGCCCATGAACCGGCAACGCGCCATCGCCCAAGAGACCCTCGACGTCTACGCGCCGCTCGCGCACCGCCTCGGGGTCCAGCAGGTCAAGTGGCAGCTCGAGGATCTCAGCTTCGCCACCCTGCACCCCAAGCGCTACGCCGAGATCGAGCAGATGGTCGCCGCTCGCCAGCCCGAGCGCGAGGCCTACCTCAAAGAGGTCATGGAGACGCTGCTCGACAAGCTCGAGACCTTCTCGATCAAGGCCGAGGTGAAGGGTCGTCCGAAGCACTTCTGGAGCATCTACGAGAAGATGGTCGTGGGCGGCAAGGAGTTCGACGAGATCTTCGACCTCGTGGGCATCCGGGTCATCGTCGAAGAGGACCGTGACTGCTGGGCGGTGCTGGGGGCGATCCACGCGCTCTGGTCGCCGGTCCAGGGTCGCTTCAAGGACTACATCAACTCGCCCAAGTTCAACCTCTACCAGTCGTTGCACACGACGGTGATCGGACCACGCGGCAAGTCCGTCGAGGTCCAGGTGCGCACCCAGGAGATGCACCGCCGCGCCGAGTTCGGCGTCGCCGCGCACTGGAGCTACAAGGAGGGCGCCTCGGGTCGCGAAATCGCCTGGATGCAACGCCTCGCCGACGTCGAAGAGGAAGAGGCCGACCCGATCGCGTTCCTCGAAGCCCTCAAGCTCGACCTCGGTGGGGACGAGGTCTACGTCTTCACCCCGAAGGGTCGCGTCATCGCGTTGGTCGAAGGCGCGACGACCGTCGACTTCGCCTACGCGGTGCACACCGAGGTGGGTCACCACTGCGTGGGCGCCAAGGTGAACGGTCGACTAGTCCCCCTCGAGACCGTCTTGCACTCGGCCGACGTGGTCGAGATCGTCACGTCCAAGAACGACTCGTCGGGTCCCTCGAGGGACTGGCTCAACCTCGTCGCCTCCTCGCGGGCCAAGTCCAAGATCCGTCAGTGGTTCCAACGCGAGCGGCGCGAGGACGCCATCGAGGGTGGACGCGAGGAGCTCACGAAGGCTCTGCGTCGCGAGGGACTGCCCATCGCCACCTCGTTGTCCTCGAGCGCCCTGGACGCGGTCATCAACTCAATGAACTTAGAGGACCTCGACGCGTTGTTCATGGCGATTGACTCGAATCAGATCTCCGCGCTCGCGGTCGTCCAGCGCCTGCAACGTGAACTGCACGGTGGCGACGCCGAGCAGTTGCCCACGACGGTCACGCGCGCCCCGCGCGCGAATCGCACGGCTCGTCGCTCGGCGGGGGTCTACGTCGAGGGTCTCGACGACGTCATGATCCACCTGGCCCGGTGCTGCTCGCCGGTGCCGGGCGACCCGATCATGGGTTTCATCACCCAAGGGCGCGGCGTGTCGATCCACCGCGACGACTGCTCGAACGCGGTCGCGCTCGCGCACCGCCTCGGCGAGCGCATCATCGACGTCGAGTGGGACGGGTCGACGGGGGGCCAGTACCGCGCGGTCCTCGAGGTCATGGCCTTTGACCGGTCGCGGCTGCTGCTCGACGTGTCCAAGATCGTCGCCGAGTACCACCTCAACATCATCTCGAGTTCCACGACGACGTCGGGTTCGCGCATCGTGCGCATGGTCTTTGACGTCGAACTCGCGGACCCCGCGCACCTCAGTAGTCTCTTGGCGGCACTCAAGAGCGTGGACGGCGTCTTTGACGCCTTTCGCCAACTACCGGGACAGAACAAGACTTCATGAGCGAACCTTCGCAGTTCCAAGCCCCCGTGGGGACCCACGACGTCCTGGCCCCCGAGTCGGCGCAGTGGGAGGGTCTGCTTTCGACGTTCGCGGACTGGGCGCATCGCTACGGCTTCTCGCTCGTGATCACGCCAGTCTTCGAGGACGTGGGCGTCTTTCATCGGGGCATCGGCGAGGCCAGCGACGTGGCGCGCAAGGAGATGTACGTCTTCAAAGACCGCGGGGATCGCACCTACGCGCTGCGTCCCGAGGGCACCGCGCCGATCGTGCGCGCCTTCATCCAACACCAGCCGACCACGCCCTTTAAGGCGTGGTACTTCACGCCGAGTTTCCGTTACGAGCGCCCCCAGGCCGGTCGCTACCGTCAGCACCACCAGTTGGGCGTCGAAGTGCTCGGCACCGACGACCCGGCCGTCGACGTCGAGGTGATCACCCTGGCCCAGCGGTTCTTCGAGGCCGTGGGCCTGACCCGGTTCCGTCTGCTGATCAACTCCATGGGCGACGCCCAGTGTCGCGGCGCCTACGTTGAACTGCTGCGCGCGCACCTCGAGGCGCACGCCGGCGAGCTCTGTGACGAGCACCAAAAGACCTGGCGCGAGAACCCGCTGCGCGTGCTCGACTGCAAGAACGCGGCCTGCATTGCGGTGACCGAGCGGGGCCCGATGCTGATCGACCATCTCTGTGACGACTGTCGCGCACACTTTGACGCCGTCCTCGGCGGTCTGGGCCGCCTGGGCGTCGCCAGTGAGTTGAGCCCGCGCCTGGTGCGAGGCTTTGACTACTACTCGCGCACGACCTTTGAATTCGTCGCCGACGCCCTGGGCGGCGCCCAAAACGCGATCGGCGGGGGAGGACGCTACGACGGTCTGGTCGAGCAGTTGGGCGGCAAGCCCACGAGCGGGATCGGCTTTGGCAGCGGGGTGGAGCGCCTCTTGCTCACGCGAGAGGCCGAAGGCGCCGCGGCGTTGCTCGCACGTCACCTCGACGTCTTCGTGGTCGACACCACGGGCGAGGACGCCGCCGCGGTGCTGCTCGACCGCTTGCGCCGCGCGGGGGTGTCGAGCGATCGGGCCTACGACCATCGCTCAATGAAGGCCCAGATGAAGGTCGCCGACAAGTCCGGCGCTCGCCTGGCGCTGTTGATCGGCCCCCAGGAACTCAGCGCGGGCGAGGTTACGATAAGGGACCTGCGAAGCGCGGACTTCGAGCAGCACCAGCGCCGCGTCGCCGACCAGGACGTCGTCTCGATGATTCTCCAACTACTACAAGCGAAGTGAGCATGCCGACGAACTATGAAGCAACGAGCTTGCGCGACTACCTGTGCGCCTCGGTGAACTCGGCGATGGTGGGCAACCGCGTCAGCGTCTGCGGGTGGGTCGCCAAACGTCG
>DKEO01000022.1:0-8099 GCA_002452255.1 Ferrimicrobium sp. UBA6820 | reverse complement strand
CAAGGTGGTCGTGCGCCCGCGCGAGTCCATTGAATGGACCAGGCGCATGACCGAGGTCGGATTGTTCGTCGGGCTTTCCTCGGGTGCGATCATGGCCGGCGCGGTCAAGTGCGCCAAACTCATCCCCGTTGATGAGACCGCGACGATCGTGACGATCGTGTGCGATGACGGTTGGAAGTACCTGTCGACGGGTGCGTGGAGCGACGACATCGACGACGTCGTCGAACGAGCGAAGAAGATCATCTACTTCTAAACCCCCGGCGGCGTCCTCCGCTACCGTTAGGGGACACGCGAGGCGAAGGAAGTGCGATGTCCGAACTGCGAAAAGACGGCCGAACCCCGGACCAGGCGAGACCGCTCAACTTCGAGCGCGACTTCACGCAGATGGCACTCGGATCGGTCCTGGTGAGTTTCGGCCGGACCAGGGTCCTGTGCACGGCCTCGGTCGAAGAAGACGTCCCGCGCTGGCTTCGAGGTACTGGAAAGGGCTGGGTCACCGCCGAGTACTCAATGCTGCCTGGTTCGACGCCCGAGCGAGCGAGTCGCGAGGCGGCCAAGGGCAAGCAATCGGGTCGCACCCAAGAGATCCAACGCCTGATCGGACGCTCACTTCGCACGGTCACGCGACTCGATCTCTTGGCTGATCTCCTGATCACCGTCGACTGTGATGTCCTCCAGGCCGACGGCGGCACGAGGACGGCGTCAATCTGCGGGGGCTACGTGGCCCTGCACGACGCGATCTCCCGACTCGTCCAAGCCGGCACCGTCAGGGAGCACGCGCTCAGCGACCTGGTCGCGGCGGTGTCGGTGGGCATCATCGACGGCGTGGCGATGCTCGACCTGCCCTACGAGGAGGACTCACGAGCCGAAACCGACATGAACGTCGTAATGACCGGCACCGGTCACTTCGTCGAGGTCCAGGGCACGGCCGAGCTCGCGGCCTTTACGAGGACGGAACTCGATTCGTTGCTGGACCTCGCGGGCGCGGGCATCGCCGACATCCACGCCGCCCAGCGTCAGCTCCTCGCCACGGCCCCCGCCGTTCGCGTGGCGTGACCACGTTCGTGCTCGCCACGGCGAACGCCCACAAGGCGAACGAGATGCGAGCAGTCTTGGCGGACCTTGACGTCACGCTCCTGCCACGTCCCGTGGACGTGCCCGACGTCGACGAGACCGAGGACACCCTCGAGGGTAATGCCGGCTTGAAAGCACGGGCGCTGGTCGAGGCGACGGGTTATCCGGCGCTCGCTGACGACACCGGGCTCTTCGTCAGCGCTCTCGGGGGGCGACCGGGCGTGTTCAGCGCTCGCTACGCCGGTGACGAGGCGAGTTACGAGGACAACGTGCGAAAGCTGCTCGATGAACTGCGGGACGTGCCGCTCGAACGTCGCGGCGCTGAGTTTCGCACGGTCATCGTCGCCGAGTTCCCCGGTGAGGGGCCCCTCGTCGTACTGGGAACGCTCAAGGGAACCATCACCGTGAGCCCGCGGGGGGACCGGGGATTCGGCTACGACCCCGTGTTCGTACCCGAAGAAGAGAACCGAACCCTCGCCGAGATGTCCCTCGAAGAGAAGAACGCCATTTCGCACCGGGGCAAGGCCCTACGGGCACTCGCCGTCGCGCTCGCGAAACGCTCCTCAAGTTAGGCACGTTCACCGAACGTTCACCTTTAGGGTGGAGGCGTGAAGAAGCACCAGCTCGCGATGTTCCCGTTGGGCATGGTGGTCTTTCCACACCAGGTCGTGGGCCTGTGCGTGTTTGAGCCGCGCTATCGCCAAATGTTGAGTGACGTCGCCCAGGTGGACCAGTTCGGTACGTGTCTCATAGAACGGGGCTCGGAGGTCGGTGGCTACGACCAGCGCACGTCGGTGGGAACGGTGGTCCAGATTCTCGGTGCGCACCATTTGATTGACGGCAAGACCCTGATCATGGTCGAGGGGATCAGCTGCGTGGAAGTTTCGACCTGGCTCAACGACGACCCGTATCCGAGGGCGCTCGTAAGTGAACGGTGTTGCGACGACGTGGCGATCGAACCGGCGCTTCTCAAATCCACCCAGTCCGCGGTGCGAGCGCTTCGCAACCTTCAGAGTGAACTCTTCGCCGACCAGTGCCTTCAAATCAACTGCGAGATGGACGTCGACCCTTGGGTACGCAGTTGGCAGCTCTGTTCGATGACCCCGATGTCAGTGCTTGACCAGTTCAAGGTTCTCAGCTTGAGCGACCCTAATGATCGGCTGCGACTGCTCGCCGAGATCTGCTGTGAGCGCTACGGCGATTATCAGCGGATGCTCGCGACTGACATACCGGCGCCACCTTTCGTCTAGCGAAGTTCGACCAGATCCACGACGAAGATCAGGGTCTCGCCGGGCGCGATGACACCACCGGCGCCTTGATCCCCGTAGCCCAAGTGCGCGGGTATCACCAGGCGACGTCGTCCGCCTACGCGCATGCCCACGACACCTTGGTCCCAGCCCTTGATGACGTAACCCGCGCCCAAGGGGAACGTGAAAGGCTCGCCTCGGTTCCACGAAGCGTCGAACTCCTCGCCGCTCGATACACCGACGCCCACGTAGTGCACGACGGCGGTCTGACCGGGTCGGGCCTCGTCACCAGTGCCCACGACGATCTCTTCGACTAGCAGGTCGTCCGGCGCCGGACCCAGGTGGGGATCGACGAGAGGTTTTTCGGACATGGATGGCGACCCTAGTAGCGTCGCTCGCGTCCCGCGCCGACGACGCGGACGTTGCGAGCCTCGCGACCCTTGGGGCCGTTGGCCTCTTCGAAGGTGATCTTCTGACCCTGGCTGAGGGACTTGAAACCGTCGCCCACGATGTTCGAGAAGTGGATGAACAAGTCATCACCCTTGTCGTCGCTCGCGAAGCCGAAGCCCTTGGAGTCATTAAAGAAGCTCACGACGGCCTCGCGTCCCGACGCGCGCGTGGGCGTGGGACGACTGGGACCGCGGACGTCACGTTCGACGCGAGCGGTGCGCTCAATGGAGGTGCGATCGCTTCGAGGAGCTCGATCGGATCGCGGGGCCCTCGCGGGTCGAGCGTCACGGTCGTTGACCACACGGTCACTGAAACTGCGCTCAGTGCGCTCATTGCGTGGGGCACGCTCGGCACGCGGTGCGCGGTCGCTGAAGCCTCGAGCCGGTCGGTTCGAGGCGCTGGACTCACGCGCTTCGCGACGCTCGAAGGATCGAGGTCCGCGCTCGCGTGCGACCGGCCGCTCGGAACGGCCCTTGCCGCCTCGGTCGTCGAGGCGTTCGGCGGCGACGGCGTCGTCGACCGCGCCGAGGCGAATCGCTTGGGCGTCACCTGGCGATTCGATGGACGCCGAGATGCCCAGTGCTTTTTGGAGGCGCTTCACTTGGCCGATGACGTCTTCGCCCACGAGCGAGATCACTGCGCCCGTGGCGCCAGCGCGCCCGGTACGACCCGAGCGGTGCAAGTAGTCGGTGGCCTGGGCCGGTGGGTCGTAGTGCACGACGACCGGCATCAGGTCGATGTGGATGCCGCGCGCGGCGACGTCGGTGGCGACGAGTACGCGCACTTGTCCGTTCTTTACGCTGCGTAGCGCTCGCTCGCGCTGGGCTTGCGAGCGGTCACCGTGAAGCGGAACCGCGGAAACACCGCGCTCTTCGAGTTGACGCGCGAGTCGGTCCGCACCGTGCTTCGTGCGGGTGAAAAAAATAGCTCGGTCGTATTCTTCGGCGATGTCGGCGGCGAACTGGGGACGCTGGTCGCGCGGTACGCGCCAGAAGAAGTGGTCGACGTCGCTGGGCGCCTCTTCACCGACGACGTCGTGGATCACGGCGTCGTGGGTGAACTCGCGCACCAGTGACTTGACGTCGGGTCCCATAGTCGCCGAAAAAAGCATGACGTGACGGTCCTGGGGGGTGGCCCCTACGATTCGACGCACACAGGGCAAGAAGCCCATGTCGGCCATGCGGTCCGCTTCGTCGACGACGACCGTGGCGACTGACGAGAGGTCGAGCGCGCCCTGTTCGAGCATGTCCTCGAGACGGCCCGGGCAGGCGACGACGACGTCGACGCCGAAGTTGAGAGCCTTACGAGCCACGCTGTACGAGGTGCCACCGTAGATGCAGATGACCCGGCGTCCGCGGTCGTCGGTCAGGTTGGCGAGCTCTTTTTGGACCTGGGCGGCCAGTTCGCGCGTGGGCACCAGCACGAGGCCCACGGGCTTGCGGGGCCGGGCCTTGGTGAGGCGCGCCATCAGGGGCAGGCCAAAGGCGAGGGTCTTACCCGATCCAGTGACGGCCTTTCCCACGACGTCGCGTCCGGCGAGGGCGTCGGGAAGTGCGGCCTCTTGGATGGGGAAGGCCTCGAGGATGCCGCGTTCGCGCAAGCGCTCCACGAGGTTAGCGGGCACGCCGAGGTCGGCAAAGGACACAGACATATGACTCCTACAAGTTGAGATGAGCCCAACTCGAAATGTCACTGTCGAATCGGTCTCTACCGCGAAATGCGGCAATAACGATGTTCCTACGTTAGCAGGTGACGCCACGACCTCAATCAAGACCCCGCCGCGCGGTGCGGGCGGAGGGACTCGAACCCACACTCCGAAGAACTGGTACCTAAAACCAGCGCGTCTGCCAATTCCGCCACGCCCGCAAGAGACTCCATTCTAGGTGCTGGGTCGAGGTGTTCGCAGTCGCACACGGTAGATTGGCTGCATGATTAACTCCTCAATGGCCGAAGGCTTCGGCGCGAATGACCTGAATCAGCGGCTTCTCCGCGAACGAATCGTGTTCTTGGGTTCACAAGTGGACCAGAACACCGCGAACCGCATTTGTGCGGAATTGCTGCTGCTCGAAGCAGAGGATCGTGACAAGGACATCAGCCTCTACGTCAACTCACCCGGAGGATCGGTTACTGATGGTCTGGCGATCTACGACACGATGCAGTACGTCAATTGCGACATTCGCACCATCTGTGTGGGCATGGCCGCATCGATGGGCCAGTTCCTGCTCTGTGCGGGCGCGCCGGGCAAGCGATTCTCTTTGCCGCACAGCCGTATTCTCATGCATCAGCCTTCGATGGGTGGCATGCAGGGTCAGGCGTCGGACATCGCCATCCAGGCCGAGCAGATTGTCTATATGAAGACCCAGCTCGCCGAGCGCATCGCCTTTCACACGGGCCAGAGCATCGAGCGCATCGAGGCCGACTCGGACCGCGATCGCTGGTTCACCGCCCAAGAGGCGCTCGAGTACGGCTTTATCGACGCGGTGATTGATCGTTCGGCGCTTCGTCAAGGGGTCTAGTGAGCGACGCCTCACCGGCGAGGGTCAAACGCAGGTCCCTCGAGAACGCGCCGGTGCGCGTGGTCAGTGCACGGGCCAACCTGCCTACGCGACTTCGAAACCTCTGGTCGCGTCACGAACTGCTCACGAGCCTGATCTTCTCCGATATCCGGATTAAGTACAAGAACTCCACGCTCGGCATCTTCTGGTCGATGCTGTCGCCCGCGTTGACCCTCGGTATCTATTACCTGGTCTTCTCGGTGATCACCAAGAACGGCTATCCGAATTTCGCGCTGTATCTGTTCTCGGGTCTGGTGGTCTGGAACATGTTCGTGACCGCGGTCAACATGGCGACCGGTGTCATCGTCGACCGGGCCGCACTGGTGAAGAAGGTCTCGTTTCCTCGCGAGATCCTCGCCCTCGCCAACGTCGGCGCTTCGGTGGTCTATTTCGCGATTCAACTGGCGGTGCTGTGTCTGTTCCTGCTCGCGTTGGGCCACGCGCCGGCGTGGAACTTCTTGTGGATCTTGCCCATATCCTTTGTCGCGCTGTATCTGTTGACCGCGTCGGTCGCCATTGTCATGTCGGCGGTGACCGTGTATTTGCGCGACATGCGACACCTGATGGAGGTACTGCTCCAACTCTGGTTCTGGCTGTCGCCGGTGGTCTACTCGTATCAGAACACCATCTCCCAGCGACTGCACGATCACGGTCTGACCTGGATGTACTTCCTCAATCCCATTACGCCGATCATCATGACCTTTCAGCGGATCTTCTACGTCAAGACCACCGTGATCTCAACCAATCCACCGCACCCCGTGCTGCAAATCCTGCCCAAGTGGTCCATGTCCTCGTTCGCCATGATGAATCTCACGTTGCTCGCGATCACGATCGTGTTGTTCTTGCTCTCGCTGACGATCTTCGGTCGTCTCGAAGGAAACTTTGAGTCAGAGCTGTGACCACCGTCATCGACGTCGAAGACGTCTCCAAACAGTTCAAGATCCACCACGAGCGCAATCAATCGCTGAAGGAGCGCCTCCTACACCCCAAGGCCGGCTCGACCGAATTGTTCAATGCGCTCAAGGACATCAGTTTCTCGGTCTCGAGCGACGAGACGGTGGGCATCCTGGGCCACAACGGCTCAGGAAAGTCGACCTTGCTCAAGTGCATCTGTGGGGTTCTGCAGCCCACGAGCGGCCAGATCCGACTTCGCGGGAACCTGGCGGCGCTGCTCGAACTCGGAGCGGGATTCCAGACCGAGCTGTCGGGACGCGACAACGTCTATCTCTACGGTGCGATGCTCGGACTCTCCAAGAGGAGCGTCGACGCGATCTTCGACGACATCGTTGCCTTCAGCGAGATCGAGCATTTTATCGACACTCAGGTGAAGTTCTACTCGAGTGGCATGTACGTCCGTCTCGCTTTCGCGGTGGCGGTGAACGTTGATCCCGACATTCTCGTCGTCGACGAGGTCCTCGCCGTGGGTGACGAAAGGTTTCAGGCGAAGTGCGTCGACCGGATCCGCACCTTCCAGGAAGAGGGACGCTCAATCTTGTTGGTCACGCACCAGGCCGACCAGGTGCGGGCCCTCTGTGACCGCGCCATCGTGCTCGACGGCGGCTTGATGATCGCGAACGGCCCCGTCCAGGAGTCGCTGCGGATCTTTCGCGAGCACCTGCTCGAAGACGCCGTCGAGCACGACCGCGCCGGTCATCAGGCCGAGGTCGCCATTGACTCGGTGACCACGCCCTCGGGATCCTTTGACGTGCGTAGCGGTGCGAGCATCCACTTCGACGTGCACATCTCGTCACACACTGCCTACAGTGGCAACTTCGTGATGGAACTCTTTACCCGAAGTGGCATGCTCGTCAGTCGTAGCGACGCTCAGGGCTCGCCGGTCAATCTCAAACCCGGCGCCAACCAAGTCGGCGTGGATCTGCCCAACCTTCCTCTCCTCGACGGGGTCTACGACGTGAACGTGGGCGTCGTCGACTACCACGGCACGGTGATCGCGTGGAAGGAACAGGCCGCCTCGATTCAGGTGACCTACGCCGGACGAGAAGGCGGCATCGTCGAACTGGGCGCCTCGATCCAACAGCTCTAGGCGTCGTTGGTGGCGGGCAGTCGCGGATACTGGCGCAGTGCGCCGAAGGGGCCGAGTTTTCCCACGTCGTAGGGATGCGAGGCCCCCTTGAGCAGTCGTCGGTCGCCACGGGAATTGCCGTAGGCGTAGATTACGGGAGGGTCGGTGAAACCCTGCTGGTCTATCCACTCACTCAGTCGTCGCATCTTTTCGCTGCCCCGGCAATTTCGACCGAGGTAACTGCCGGTGAGGTGCCCGAGCGGGTCGACGGCGAGACGTGTGCCGATGGCGCCGGTCGCTCGTAATGCTTCGCCGATCACGTCGACGTAGATCTGAGGTGAGGCCGAGACCACGACGACGAGGTGGCCCTGGGACTGGTGCCAGTGGAGTCGTTCGAGCACTTTGGCGCGCCCGCGTTTCTCGAGATGACTAAGCGCGAAGGTGCGCGACTCGTCGCGCACTTCTTCGAGGTCGCGTCCGGTGAGCAAACGTCCAAAGAGTCGTTCCTTAGCGTGGTCGGCCCAGGCGCCACTTCGCACCGCGCCCACGAGCAGCGGCACCGTGAGGGGCAGGGCCGCTCGAAAGACGGCGCCGGTCCCGGCGAGGTAGCGCAACCAGCGCCAGACGCTCCCGCCTTCGGTGAGCGATCCGTCCAGGTCGAAGGCGGCCACGACGGCAGGAGGGGTTTCGCTCATGGCTCCAGTCTCACAGGCGAGGGTCCCGTCGGGCAATTATCCATAAATCAAATAG
>DKEO01000053.1:0-16159 GCA_002452255.1 Ferrimicrobium sp. UBA6820 | reverse complement strand
CAGAGGGCCGTCTACGGGCTTTCGGCCCGGGGGCTCGCCATCAACACCGGGGAGCCCGGCGGCGAGGAGTTCCCCGTCTTCCGCGAATTCTGGGTGGAGCGCCCCAAGGCGGATTCGACGACCCTCACGGTATACGCGCTCCTCGACGGGCCGTCCGTCTCGGGGGCCTTCCGGTTCCGGATCACGCCGGGNNAGCATGTTCTTCTACGGCGAGAATGACCGTCGCATGGCGAACGATTGGCGCCCGGAGATTCACGACTCGGACGGGCTGTCGATGTGGACCGGCGCGGGCGAGTGGATCTGGCGGCCGCTCACCAACCCGGAGTCGACCCGGGTCGCGACGTTCTCCGACGAGAACCCGAAGGGCTTCGGGCTCCTCCAGCGCGAGCGCCAGTTCGAGAGCTACCAGGACCTCGAGGCCTACTACCACATGCGGCCGAGCGCCTGGGTCGAGCCGGTGGGCCCCTGGGGCAGGGGTTCGGTGCGCCTCGTCGAGCTCCACGCCCCGGACGAGACCTACGACAACATCGCCGCGTTCTGGGTGCCGGAGTCGCTGCCAGAGCCCGGCGAGCCGATCGAGCTCAACTACAAGCTTCACTGGTTCCTCGACCAGATCCACCCCCCGGCCGGCTACGTGACCGCCACGCGGCACGGACGCACCGCGACGCAGGAGACCGATCTCGAGCGCTTCTTCGTCGACTTTGGCGGGACCTACCTCGTCCAGGAGGGCCCGGACAAGAACATCCAGCCGGTCGTGACGGTCGGCACCGGCGCGGCGCTCGTCAATTCCACGCTCCAGAAGAACCCGTTCAACGGGACCTGGAGGGTTGCATTTGCGATCAGGCCGGACGGCTCCGGCCGGCCGGTGGAGCTGCGCTGCTTCCTGCGCAAGACGCCCCACGTGCTCACCGAGACGTGGAGTTACCTGTGGCAGCCGTGAGCGAGGAGGCAGCGGGGGGCGCGCCGACGGTCGGGCTGCCGGAGGCATTCCGGCCGAGGACCGGGACCATGGATTCATGGAACGCGGCCTACGTGCGCGTCGAGGACTACCTGAGGGCGCACCGGATCCACAACAGGCTCCACCAGAGCAGGCTGATCCAGAAGATCCTCGAGCGGGCGGCCCGGCGGCACGCGGCCCACCCCGCGCTCGACCCCACCATGGTCGCCGCTGAGGAGACGGAGGCCCTGATGGACAACTGGTTCTCGGAGGTCCTCGACGAGAAGGGCCAGCCCATTGGTGCTGCTTCCATCGCGCCGCTCGTGCGCGCTCGGGGCAGTGAACTCGCCCTGAGCGTGGCCCAGACCCAGCTCGCCCACGTACACCCCCAATGGGACCTGCACCGGATCGCGCGCAAGATGAGTGATTTCAATCTGACGGTGTTGCCGGTCTTGGACGCCGAACACGAAACCATGATTGGGGTCATCACGGTCGACGACCTACTCGAGGAACTCCTGCCCCAGGGCTGGCGTCGCGAGTTTGGCATGAGTGCGGTGGAGGAATGATGATGCGCCGCCGTGTCCAGGGTCACGTTCAAAGGGGGTCTGTCTGAAACCCCCTAGTACCGGCCGTGAGGCCATTCATGTACCAACACAACCTCGTTTGACACTAAAGACTGGCTGAGCCCGCCTTCAGTCCTCGCGTGGTTGTTTCGCCCAACGACCACGAGAGACGAAAGGAGGTGGAGCGTGCCAAGCGAGAAGTCAATTGAGCATCAGATATCCGGTGCTTTTGGGACCATAAAAGAGCACGACACGGGGACCCGTCACGGCGCACGCGCACGCCTCTTGACCCTGCTCGCGATCATCGGTCCGGGTCTCATCGTGATGGTCGGTGACAATGACGCCGGCGGCGTGTCGACCTACGCCCAAGCGGGACAGAATTTCGGCTATTCGCTCCTTTGGACTCTGCCCCTACTGATTCCGATTCTGATCATCAATCAAGAGATGGTCGCTCGTCTTGGTGCGGTCACCGGCGTTGGTCACGGGCGCCTTATTCGAGAACGTTTCGGTCGTTACTGGGGCAACGTTTCAGTTGGTTCGATTCTCCTGTTGAACTTCTTGATCATCGTGACCGAGTTCATTGGCGTTTCACTCTCGATGAAGTACTTCGGTGTTTCGCCCTACATCTCGGTTCCCGTGGCCGCCGTCTTGCTCTTCAGCGTGACCGCTTCGGGTTCGTTCCAGCGGTGGGAACGCTTCATGATGATCTTCGTTGTCATCAATTTTTTCATCGTGCCCCTGGTCTTGATCACCAAGCCGCACTTTTCGAGTGTCGCGACGCACCTCGTGATACCGGGCATTCGTGGTGGCACCTCGTCGGCCGCCGTGTTGCTCATCATCTCGATCATCGGCACCACCGTCGCACCCTGGCAGCTCTACTTTCAACAGTCCAACATTGTTGACAAGAAGATCACCCCTCGGTGGTTGAACTACGAAAGGGTCGACACGGTCATCGGTTCGATCATCGTCGTCGTGGCCGCCGCTGCCCTCATCGCGGCGTGCGCGGCGGGCTTCGCCGGGCACGCGGGTACTAATAGCTACACCAACGCCCTGGGCGTGGCGAGGGGACTCGGACGCTACGTGGGCGGTGCTTCGGGCACGATATTTGCGATCTTCCTGTTGAACGCCTCGGTGATTGGTGCGGCGGCGGTCACGCTCGCCAGTTCCTACGCCTTGAGTGACCTGTCCGGGTCGCGTCAATCGCTGAACTCGCGACTGCGTGACGCGAAGGGCTTCTTCGGCGTCTTCGCCGGCCTCTTGGTGGTCGCGGGCGTGGTCACCCTTATTCCGGGTGCCCCTCTCGGCGTCATCACCTTGGCGGTGCAGGCGATGTGCGGTTTGATGCTGCCGAGCACGACGATCTTCGTGCTCTTGTTGTGCAACGACCGTCAGGTCTTGGGCCCCTGGGTGAACGGCCGTCTGCTCAACGTCGTGGCCACGATTGTGGTGACGATGCTGGTCGTGTTGTCGATCACGATGATGGTGTCGACGCTGTTCACCTCCATCAACGTGACCGCACTTTTGGAAGTGCTTGGAACCGTGGCGCTCGTGGGCCTGCTCATTGGTCTACCCATAGGACTCAGACGTTCGAACGAACCAGAGGTCTACGACTTCGACCGGCGTGACTGGCGAACGCCTCGCCTCACGCTGCTCGCACCTCTTCAGATTTCCACGTCACGGCGAATCCTCTTGCGCGTGATCGCGTCCTACCTCGCGATCGCCGGTGTGCTCTTGATCGTGCGAATTGCGCAGCTCATCGCCTCGTAGGCTCTAGCAATGGAAAAACCGCCCACCCTGGTCTGCGTGCACGCGCACCCCGACGACGAGGCGCTGTTCACCGCGGGCATCTCGTCGCACTACGGCGCGCTCGGATACCAGGTCGTGCTCGTGACCTGCACCAATGGTGCCCTCGGCCTCGACCAGGCTGGTCGTCCCGGGTCTGATCCAGGTCACGACAGCGAGACGACGGTCGCGACGAGGGCGGGCGAACTCCAACGCGCCGCGCGATGCGCGGGCTTCTCGCGCCTGGTGAACCTGGGCTACGAGGACTCGGGCATGATTGGTTGGCCCCAGAACGACGAGCCTCGCGCCTTCATGAACGTCGACGTAGACGTTGCGGCACGCACGCTCGCGGCGTTGCTCGACGAGGTGGGCGCGGCGGTCGTCGTTACCTACGACGAGAACGGCTTCTACGGCCACCCCGACCACATCATGGCCAATCGCGTCACGCAACGTGCGGTCCAGTTGAGCACGAGCGCCCAACGGCTCTACTACCCGGTAGTACCTCGAGGCGTGCTCGAGAAGTTCACGCGCGACGCCAAGGCCCAGGGCGTCTATCTGCCAGCCTGGATCATTGAGGCCACGCCTGACACCCCCGACGAACTCGTAGCCTGTGTCATGGACGTCACCGCCTACGCCGCGAAGAAGCAAGAGGCCATTTCCCTGCACCAGTCCCAGATCGACAACGGCGACTTGGTAAAGATGTCACTCGAACTCTTTACACTGCTCTTCGGCACCGAGTACTACCAACGGGCCTGGAGTCGATCGCCCGTTGAGGGGGACCGCACCGATCTCTTTGGAGGACTGTAGATGGCGCAGTTGACGTTTCTCGCGGTCCACGCGCACCCCGACGACGAGGCGAGCTCGACCGGCGGTGTGTACCGGCTACTCGCGAATCAGGGAGTGCGAACCGTCCTCGTGACCTGCACCAACGGCGAGTGCGGTGACGCCCTGGACGGTGCCAAGCCCAACGCGGACCACCACGACGGCGACGAGGTTGCCAAGGTTCGCGCGAAGGAGCTCGATCAGGCGGTCGCCGTCTTGGGTATCGACCGTTTGATACGGCTCAATTACCGGGACTCGGGAATGATGGGCTGGCCCCAGAACGACGACGCCGAGTGCTTCTGGCAGGTGCCCGTCGAGGTCGCCGCCGCGCAACTCGCCGAGATCCTCGAAGAGGAGCGGCCCCAGGTCATCGTCACCTACAACGAGATCGGCTTCTACGGCCACCCCGATCACATCCAGGCTCACCGCATCACGCTCGCCGCGCTTAAGTTGATCGATTACGAGCCGACCCTGTACTTCAACGCAATCCCCAATTCCATCATGGCCCGCTTCCGCGAGCGATTCGAGCAGGCGGATCGCGAACGCAAAGAGGAGAACGCCGCCAAGGGAATCGTTGAACCCGAGGAATCTTCCGAGCAAGAAGAAATCGACATTGGGACGCCCGACGAGTTGATCGGCGCCTCGATCGACGTGAGCGACGTGACCGACGCCAAGTACGACGCCCTGGCGGCCCACCAGTCCCAGATGGCCGACGCCTTTTGGTTGAAGATGGACCGCCAGGAGTTCAAGATGGTCATGGGTCGCGAGTGGTTCGTGCGGGTGACTAATCCGGAGAAACTCGACGGCGTCGTAGAGGACATCTTCGCGGGCTATCGCTAGGGACACCTCGCGCTGGCAAAAGACGAAGCCCCCTCAGCCATTGGCTGAGGGGGCTTCGTCGTCCACCTAGTGATCTTCGGGCGGGTCCTCGGGTACGATGCCGGAGGCGTATTCCTTCTCGATCTCTCGTAGATCGGCTTCGCTACCTTGCATCTTCGGGCCCGTGAACCACTTGCGGGCCGAGACGCCGTACCAGATGAAGACGACGGCCATCACCGCAACGAAGACCGGACCGGACCAGTTGATGTCGGCGGCGGTCGTCCACGGGTAGAAGGCCGGCGCGAAGAAGAGGATCGTGATGATGATGACCCAAATCACGGCGATTGAGCCAATGGGCTTGCTCCACTTGCCAAGGCTCCAGGGACCCGGCTCGAAGTCCTTCATACGCAGTCGCAAGAAGATCGGAATGACGTAGGCCACGTAGAGCCCGACCGTGCCGATCGAGACGATCGCGAAGAAGGCCACCGAGGCGCTGCCCACTTGGTAGAGCGACGGGATACCCAGGATGAACGCACCGATCACGGCGAACCACACCGCGTTGACGGGCGTGCGGGTCTTCGCGTTCAAGCGGTGCCACAGGCGGTGGCCCGGGACGGCGCCGTCTCGCGAGAAGGCGTAGATCATCCTTGAGTTGGCCGTCACCGAAGCCAGCCCACAGAAGAACATCGCGATCATCGAGATCAGGACCAGTAGNNTGCGTCGTAGCTCTTCGAGCCGCCTTGGATGGCGAGGGTCATCGCGAGGTTGAGTACGAAACCCGCGATGATCGATATGTAGATCGCCCGCACCATTGCCTTGGGCCCACCGGTTGATGCGCCGTTCGTCTCCTCGGTCATGTGCGCGGATGCGTCGTAACCGGTCAGGGTGTACTGAGCGAGCAGCAGACCAATCGCGAAAGCGTAAATGCCCGCGAAAGGTCCGGTCCAACCCGTCAGGTTGTCGTGGTGGAAGAGGAAGCTAATGCTCTGGTGGTGATTTGGGATGAAGAGTAGAGCGAGCACGATGATGGCGGTTCCTATGAAGTGCCACCACGCGCTGACGTTGGCGAGAGTACTCACGAGCTGCACGCGGAACGTATTGAGGATGCCGTGCGCCAAGAGAATCAGTGCGTAGAAGAACAAGGTCCAACGCACGTTCGACACGAAGCTCGAGGCGTACAGACTGATGAAGAAGCCGACGAAGGTCGCCAGACCGTAGTCAATGGACGCGGTGACGGCGACTTGTCCCACCAGGTTGAACCAACCAGTGGCCCACGACCACGCGGCTTTGTTGTTCTTGGCGAGGCGAGCAGACCAGTAATACAAACCACCAGCCGTCGGATACGCCGAACAGATCTCGGCCATCCCCATGCCGACGCAAAGAGTCAGCGCGCCAACGATGAACCACCCGATGGTGATGACGATCGGACCACCGGCGTCCATGCCCAGGTAGTACGTCGTGATACCACCCGTAAGAATGGAGATGATTGAAAACGACACCGCGAAGTTCGAGAACGAACCCATGCCTCGTTTCAGTTCCTGGGCGTAACCCAGTTGGTGGAGTCGTTCGACGTCGCTTACTTCAGTTGACGACGACGCTTTTTCATTGGCCATTAGTACCCCCAAGGTGATGGCATAGCTGCGATTCGTGCGAGCATAGAGTGCCACGCCAGACTTAGCAAGGCACTTCACCATCTGTTAACAAATCATCTGATGACTTTCTCAAGTTTCGACCACCTTGATTATTCACCTCGTGGCGTTAGAAACGCGAAGCGCATCCCGACGAGGGACGATCTCACGAGAACGGTCCGCCGCGCTGGCGAAACGGGGTTCGCTCGCGATGAGTCGGACTGGTGGCGAGCGGCCGGGGCCGGGAGTTGTTCGGGTAGGCAGAACAAAGCCCGACCTTGGTTTTGTTGGTACCACCGTGGACGGTTACTATCGGCTGCAATCCAAACCAAGGAGTCAGAGGGATGTCGCGCAACTCAGGTCGCCTCACACGTGAAGAACTCCTCGCTCGCGTCGCCGATGGATCGATTGACACCGTCATCCTGGCGATCACCGACATGCAGGGTCGCCTGCAGGGCAAACGGCTTGACGGGGATTTCTTTGTCGACGTGATCGGTGACGGCGTGGTCGAGGGTTGTAGTTATCTCCTGGCCTCGGACGTCGACATGGCCACGGTGGACGGTTTCGCCCTCACGTCCTGGGACCGCGGTTACGGCGACATCGCGTTTCGACCCGACTTCACGACCGTGCGGATGGTCCCCTGGCACGAGAAGACCGCACTGGTCTTCGCCGACGTCGAGACCGTGCACGGCGAGCCGGTCGCCCCGTCGCCCCGTCAGGTCCTCCAACAGCAAGTCTCGCGTCTCGCCGAACGGGGTTGGAGCGGACTCACGGGCACGGAACTCGAGTTCATCGTCTTCGAGGACAGTTACGAACAGGCCTGGAAGTCGGGCTATCGCGACCTGACACCGGTCAACCTGTACAACGTCGATTATTCGTTGCAAGGGACTTCGCGAATCGAGCCGTTGCTCGGAAGGATTCGTCGGGCCATGACCGGTGCGGGAATGGCCGTGGAATCGGTAAAGGGCGAGTGCAACTACGGGCAGCACGAGATCGCCTTCTTCTACAGCACGCTGGTCGACAAGTGCGACGAGCACGGTCTCTACAAACTGGGGGCCAAGGAGATCGCCGCCCAAGACGGTTACAGCCTGACGTTCATGGCCAAGTACGACGCGCGCGAGGGGAACTCCTGCCACATCCACCTCTCGCTTCGCGACGAGAACGATCGGCCGGTCTTCGCCGGTGACGGTCCCCACGGATTCTCGCCAGTCTTCGAGCAGTTCCTCGCGGGTCTCTTGGCGTATTCGAAGGAGTTGTCGCTCCTGCTCGCGCCCAACATCAACAGCTACAAGCGCTTCGTGGCCGGCTCCTTCGCTCCCACGGCGTTGCTCTGGGGCGTCGACAATCGCACGTGCGCGTTTCGAGTGGTCGGCCACGGTCCGTCGATTCGCGTCGAGTGCCGGATACCGGGCGGCGACGTCAATCCGTACCTCGCGGTCGCGGCGCTGGTCGCGGCGGGACTGCGTGGCGTGGACGAGGCACTGGCGTTGGCGCCGCCCTTCGGGGGCAACGCCTACGTCGCCGATGCCTCGCGCGTGCCGACCTCGCTCGCCGAGGCGATGACGCTGTTCGACCAGAGCACCGTGGCGCGTGACGCGTTCGGCGACGAGGTCGTTGACCACTACGTGCGCGCGGCGCGCGTCGAAGTTGACTCGTTCGGGGCCGCCGTGACCGATTGGGAGCGCTACCGAGGATTCGAACGACTATGAGCACGCTCTCGATCATCAATCCGTCAACCGAGGAGCAAGTGCGCACCGTCGAGATGCTCGACGTTCGCCAGACCGACGAGGCCATCGCTCGTTCCTCGAAGGTGGCGCCGCTCTGGCGCGCGGTCAACCCGGCCGACCGGGCGCGACTCCTGCGCCGATTCTCTGAGGTGGTGGACAGCCACCTCGAAGAGCTCGCCCAACTCGAGGTCGCCAACTCGGGCCACACGATTGGTAACGCGCGCTGGGAAGCGGGCAATGTCCGTGACGTCCTGGCGTACTACTCGGGCGCGCCGGAACGCCACTCGGGTCGTCAGATCCCCGTGGCGGGGGGCGTCGACATCACGTTCTACGAACCCGTGGGCGTCGTGGGCATCATCGTGCCCTGGAACTTCCCGATGCCTATCGCGGGGTGGGGACTCGGACCCGCACTCGCCGCGGGCAACACCGTCGTGCTCAAGCCCGCCACGCTCACGCCGCTCACCGCGATGCGACTGGCCGAACTGGCCCTCGAGGCGGGGATCCCCGAGGACGTCTTCCAGGTCCTGGTCGGCGACGGCGCCTCGGTGGGCTACCGCTTCGTGACCCACGAGGCGGTGCGCAAGGTCTGCTTCACCGGTTCGAACGAGGCCGGGCGAAAGATCATGGCGGGCTGCGCCGAGCAGGTCAAGCGAGTCACCCTCGAACTCGGCGGTAAGAGTGCGAACATCATCTTCGCCGACGCCAACCTCGAGAAGGCCGCCGCCGGGGCACCGTACGCCGTGTTTGACAACGCGGGCCAGGACTGCTGCGCTCGTTCTCGGATCCTCGTCGAAGACAAGGCGTACGACCGTTTCATGGAGTTGTTCGAGGTCGCCGTGAAGGGCGTCAAGGTACTGGACCCGACGAGCGAGGCGAGCGAGATGGGACCGCTCATCACCGCCGCCCAACGAGAAAGCGTCGCCGCCTACGTCGAAGAGGAGAACGTGGCCTTTCGCGGCAGCGCGCCCGAAGGTCGGGGGTACTGGTTCGCTCCCACCGTCCTCGAGACTCCCGACCGCACCAGTCGGGCCTTTAACGAGGAGATCTTCGGTCCGGTGGTCTCGGTAGTGCGCTTTGGCGGCGAGGCCGAGGCGATCGAGATCGCGAACGACAGTCCCTACGGTCTGTCGGGCTCGATCTGGTCGCGCGACGTCGCTAAGGCGCTGCGCGTGGCGCGCGGCGTCGAGACCGGCGCGTTGTCGGTCAACTCGAACTCCTCGGTTCGTTACTCGACGCCATTTGGTGGGTTCAAGCAGTCCGGCATCGGACGTGAACTCGGCCCCGACGCGTTGTTGGGATTCAGTGAAGAGAAGAACGTGTTTCTATCTACGGAGGAATGATGGGTCGTCTTGACAACAAGGTTGCAGTTATCACCGGCGCGGCGAGCGGCATCGGTCGCGCGACCGCGCTGCGCTTCGCCAAGGAGGGCGCCAAGGTGGTCGTGGCCGACCTCGCCGAGAAGGAGGGCACGCAGCTCGCCAGCGAGATCGGCGGCACCTTCGTCGAGGTCGACGTCGCGAGCGAGCCCAGTGTGGAGGCGCTCTATAAGAAGACCGAGGAGGTCTACGGCGGGATCGACGTGTTGTTCAACAACGCGGGCATCTCACCGGCCGACGACGACTCGATCCTCACGACGGGTCTCGAAGCGTGGCGTCGGGTCCAAGAGGTGAACCTGACCTCGGTCTACCTCTGCTGTCGCTACGGCATCCCGCACCTGCAAAAGCGTGGCGGCGGTTCGATCATCAACACCGCGTCCTTTGTCGCGGTATTGGGTTCGGCGACGTCACAGATCTCCTACACCGCCTCCAAGGGAGGTGTGTTGTCGATGAGTCGTGAACTCGGGGTGCAGTTCGCCCGTGAGGGCATCCGGGTGAACGCCCTGTGTCCGGGACCCGTGAACACACCGCTGCTGCGGGAACTCTTTGCGAAGGATCCCGAGCGGGCCGCGCGTCGCCTGGTGCACGTGCCGATGGGACGTTTCGCCGAACCCGAGGAGATCGCCAGTGCGGTGCTGTTCCTCGCGAGTGACGACTCCTCGTTCATGACCGCCTCGACGTTCCTCGTCGACGGTGGCATCCACGGCGCGTACGTCACGCCACTTTAGACAGAACCCGGTCTGGTCTTACAGCGTGTGTCCTAATTGGACCCACCGGTGAGCCTTGACCAACTGAACCAAGTGGCCCAGTGGTGCTTGCTCACCGTCCGACTTCCCAGACGACTTTTCGTCTGAGTACTCGGTTCCGACCCGGGGCCCTCATCACGTTGCCGTGATGGTTGTGCGGGTGACGATCGGCTCTTCCCGCGTGCTTCGCGGTGCAGATCCCACTGGGATCAGACTGTGGAGAGAAGCGGGGCGCGCGTAGGAGCTGGGAGTTTCTTTGCGGAGGGTTCCTTGGGTCGCCAGCGGGCCAGATTGACGGCAGCGTTGAGATCACGGTCGATGACCAGCCCACAGGTCCCACATGAGTAGGTCCGTGTCGAGAGGTCAAGGACGTCTTTGATCACGCCACAGCCCGAGCACGTTTTGGAACTCGGAAAGAACTTGTCGGTTACTCGGACCTCGACCCCGTGCCAGCGGGCCTTGTAGAGGAGCTGGCGAGAGAGCTCTCCCATGGCGGCTTCCGAGATGGACCTTGCCAGGTGACGGTTCTTCACCATCCCAGCGACGTTCAGGTCCTCGATGACGAGAACTTGAGCTCGGTCCACCAGGGCCCTGGATGCTTGGTGGACCAGGTGTCGTCGGGTGTTGGCGACCTTGCGATGGGTCTTCGCGAGTCGAGCCCTCGCTCGTTGGCGACCTTTGGACCCCGGTGTGGTTCTGGCCAGGGCCTGGTTGGCCGCCTTGAGCGAGGCTTGCGCTTGCTTCAGTGTTGTCACCCCCTCGAAGCTCTCGAAGGGAACACCGTTGGCGTCGGCGGCGACGGCAAGGGAGATGATCCCCCGGTCGACCCCGACGGGGACGGCGTGACGGTTGGTGCGGCTGCGCTCGGCCCGATGAAGCTTGGCGGCCACGCCGGTGACCGACACGGTCCAGCGTCCGGCACGCTGAGTCAGCGTCGCCGAGTAGATGTGAAAGCGACCGGCATCGATCATCCGACGGACCTTGCGGGTGGGACCGAAGACCTTGACCGGTCCGAATCTGGGAAGTCGCAGGTGCGCGGGATCGCTGAAGCGAATGGGCTGGCTCGAGGGCGCCTGGCTTGCCGCCGCGCGGTTGCGCAACCGGAAACTCGACGTCACCTTCCCCTTGGCCTGGAAGCAGGGGAACCCGACAGGCGCTCCAGCGCGTTCACCACGCCGCGACGCAGCGAAGTTCTCGAGCGCCCGGGCCGCGTCCACACTGGCGCACTCAAAGACGTCATTGGGCAGCTCGTGACGCCAGGCGAGACCCCGTATTCCGTCCCCACTGACCGGTGAGTCAGCAGACTGTCCGTTTTTCCAGGCGTTGAACTCGTTGATGAAGGAGAAGGCGGACCAGGAGAGTGCAGGAGTTGATGGTTCGCACGGATCACCACTCGCGGAGAGTGCGTCTCGCTCGGCCAATCTGGCGTCCAGGTTGGCTCTCACCCGGGCCAGGTGATGGTTGACGGTGAAGCGGCGAGCGCCCGCGCATTTGGCGAGGAGGTTCTTCTGCTCGACGCTCGGGTCGAGGGCGAACTGGAACGTGACGGCCCGCGAGAGGACCTGACCGGAATGCGAGATGCGTGATCCAGCTGACGTGGTTGCCACGGAAGTGATTCTGCGTCGGGGCTGTCACATGCTGTGAAGCGACGCGCCAATTCATGGAGCCATTCAACGTGTGGAGACTATGTCGACACGACGAAAGGCTCCGTCAACAAGGACGGGCACGACGTCGCTGACGCCGTAAGCCGATGCGTACTCGACGTCGTGACGAAACCCTCGCTCCACCAATTCTCGTCCCGATGCGCTCCGCAAGAGAGCGTCCTCAACGGTGTCCTTGGCGTCTTCCCACGCGGCGACGGCGGACCTGGCTTCCGGCGACAAGTCGCCGCCTACATTCGCCAGCACTGCACCGGCCCCCAAGAGATCCTCGAGCGAAGGTCGCAGGGTTCCATCGGGCCAACGTTCACCACACGCAATGACCGACACGGGCAGGAAGGTGGCCGCGAGATACTGTGCCACCACAGGTGCGTTGCGCAGACACGCCGCCACGACGACGGCTCCCTTTTCAGCGGCAAGTACCGAACACGTCGAGCCGTTGGGCGACGGCAGGACCACGGCATCCAGTGTCGCGCGGTTCAACAGGGCCGTAGGGGAGAGCGAGATGCCAGCCGCATCGGGACCATCGACTAGGTGAGCACCGAGTGAATCAGCGAAGGCACGCGCCGTCGCATCCTTCCATCGATAGGGATACGCGATCGCACCTCGATCGACCACGGCCCCGACCGCGGTGGTAAAGCGAAGCACGTCAACGACAACGACTATCGACCCCGGTCGAGCCAATCGTTCAGTGCCCGTCGGTCCCCACTCAAAGTGACCCGGGAACTCTCCGAGTGTTGACCACGACTCGTGCCTCATTCGTTCAGTCTCCCATGGGGCCGTCGCAGAAGTTGAGGACCGAATAGCACGCCACACTGCATCACGGACTGACTCCCGAGGATGAGCGAAGGTTTTCGACGAGGGAGGCGACGTGCAACCATCCTGTAGCGGAGGCTGTCGTGTTCTCAAAGCACCGGGCGAGCCGACGACGTCGCACGAGATGGCCGTGGGCCACTTCGACCCGCCAGGCGTGGCGTATAGGGCGAAACACCTTGGCACCGTGCTCGTTGCGCGGGGGCTCGTCCCATCCAACTCGACGAACCTCGTAGTTGAACTTTGCCGACAACCTCGTGGCGGCAGATGCTGCGGCGCCGCGGTCCACGAGGACGATCTCCAGCCGTTCGTCATCACCTGTTCGGGCGAGGTCATCAAGTATCTGTTCGACGGCGCTGGCCTCGGACGTCGAGGCGGGGACAACGCGAACGCAGAGCGGCAAACCCGTGACGTCCACGCAGACGATGCGCTTGGCGCCGTTGGTGCGACCGTAGGGTCCGCCTTGGTTGTGAAAGGTGGCGCCCCCGTTCGAGGCTCCGCGTGCGAGGTGTGTGTCGATGACCACCATTGAGGGTCGCGGGTCCTTTCGGCCAAGAGCCGTGCGCGACGACGCATGCAGTTCAGAGAGGGCCCGAGCCCAGGTTCCGTTGCGCGACCACCGGCGAAACTGGGACCAGACTCGGGTCCAAGGACCGAACTCCTCGGGCAAGAACCGCCACTGGCACCCGGTATGCGAGATATAGAGCATCGCGTCGACGACATGGCGAAGGTCGGCTCCGTGCTTCGGCCCTCGTTTGGATGGAATAACCAATAGTGGGGCCAGCTTCTCCCACTGGGCGTCGGTCAGGTTGCTTAGATAGGCCACGACTCTATGGTGTTGATCGCGTCTCCTGGCGCACTCACCAAATAGAACACACGCTCTTAGTGCGCTGAACCGGCGAGCGTCGCCGCGTCGACGGCGTGCACCTCGGGGATGAAGTACTCGCTCAGATACTTCTCGCCCTCGTCACAACAGATCGTCACGACGGTCTTGAGCGAAGGATTCTCCGCGACCAAACGGCGCGCGGCGACGATGTTGGCCCCCGAACTCGGTCCGACGAGCAGACCGTGACGGCTCGCGAGGTGGCGCATCTCGGCGACCGCGTCGTCACTGTGCACCGCGACCACGCGACTGACGAGGTCGCGGTTGCGTTGGTAGATCGCGGGCACGAAGCCGTCAGCGATTCCTTCGATCTTGTGCAGTCCCGTGTCGCCGCACTGAATGGTGCACGATTCACTCGGTTCGAGTCCCACGATCAGCACGTCGGGATTGCGCGCTCGAAAGGCCTGACCGACGCCGATCAGGGTGCCACCCGTGCCCACGCCCATGACGAAGGCGTCGGGGGTGCGACCTTCGGGCAATTGGCCGAGGATCTCGGGTCCGAGCCAGGTGCGGTTCTCCTCGATGTTCCATTCGGATTCAAATTGGTGCGGGGCGAAGTGTCCCGGGCGTTGTCCGAGTTGGTCGGCCAGGGCAAGGGCCTCGTTGACGTGAAAATTGCCGACGTTCACGAGTTGAGCGCCGAAGGCCGTCGAGATCGCGGCACGTTCGGGACTCATGCCGACGGGCATGACCACGATCATCTTGTAGCCCTTTACGGCCGCGACCATGCTCATGGCGTTACCGGTGTTGCCACTCGAGGCCTCGACGATCGTGTCGCCGGGGTGCAGGAGTCCCTCTCGCTCGGCGCGTTCGATGATGTAACGCGCCATGCGCGCCTTGATCGAGCCCGAAGGATTCAAGTACTCGAGCTTCAGCCAGAGACCCTCCACCTCGATGAGCGGCGTGGAACCAATCGCGTCGAGCACCGTTTCCCTTGGTCCGTTCGCCATGACGATCCTTTCGACGAAGATTCCCGTCTAAGTCTCATCCAATCATGTCAAAGAAGTCCCACGTTCGCGACGCGATGAGTGTCCCCTAGTAGCGGTAGGAATCCGGCTTATAGGGACCGTCGACCGCGACGCCGATGTAGTCAGCTTGCTGCTTGGACAACTGGGTGAGTTTCACACCCAATGCGCTCAGGTGCAGTCGCGCAACCTTCTCGTCCAGGTGCTTGGGCAGAACGTAGACCTTCTTTTCGTAGTTTTCGGTGTTGGCGAAGAGTTCCATTTGGGCCATCGTCTGGTTGGTGAACGAATTGCTCATCACGAAACTCGGGTGTCCGGTGGCGTTTCCCAGGTTGAGCAGGCGGCCCTCGGAGAGCAGGATGATCGCCCGCCCGTTGGGCAGGATCCACTTGTCCACTTGGGGCTTGATGTTCTCGCGCTTCACGCCGGGCAGCGCGGTCAACCCGGCGATGTCGATCTCGTTGTCGAAGTGGCCGATGTTGCCCAAGATCGCCTGATGCTTCATCATCTGCATGTGCGCCACGGTGACGATGTCCTTGTTGCCCGTGGCGGTGATGATGATGTCCGCGTAAGGAAGGGCGTCCTCGAGCGTGGTGACCTGGAAACCGTCCATAGCGGCTTGCAGCGCGCAGATCGGGTCGATCTCGGTGATGATGACGCGCGCGCCTTGGCCGCGCAGCGACTCGGCCGATCCCTTGCCGACGTCGCCGTAACCACAGACGATCGCGACCTTGCCGCCAATGAGCGTGTCGGTCGCGCGGTTGATGCCGTCGATGAGCGAGTGGCGACAGCCGTACTTGTTGTCGAACTTGGATTTGGTCACTGCGTCGTTCACGTTGATCGCGGGAAAGAGCAGAACGCCGTCGCGCTCCATTTCGTAGAGCCGATGCACGCCGGTCGTGGTCTCTTCCGAGACCCCGATGATGCCCTTGGCCATTGGACCAAAGATCTTCTCGCCACTGGCGACGATCTTGTGTAGCAGCGCGAGTACGACGCGGTACTCCTCGGAGTCCGCACTCTCGGGCGCCGGCACGAATCCCGCGCGCTCGAATTCGAGACCCTTGTGCACGAGCAACGTCGCGTCCCCGCCGTCATCGAGGATCATCGTGGGTCCCGCGAATCCGGGCCAGCGAAGCAACTGTTCGGTGCACCACCAGTACTCTTCGAGCGTCTCACCCTTCCAGGCGAACACCGGGACGCCGGCGGGATGCTCGGCGGAGCCGTGGGGTCCGACGACGACCGCGGCGGCGGCGTGGTCCTGGGTTGAGAAGATGTTGCAACTCACCCAACGCACCTCGGCGCCGAGTTCGACGAGCGTCTCGATCAAGACGGCGGTCTGAATGGTCATGTGCAGTGAGCCCGCTATGCGCGCGCCCTTGAGGGGCTTGGCGGCGCCGTACTCTGAGCGCATCGCCATGAGGCCGGGCATCTCGTGCTCGG
>DKEO01000059.1:296-19566 GCA_002452255.1 Ferrimicrobium sp. UBA6820 | reverse complement strand
GCCTGGTACTCCACGTCCGAGAGAGTTTGCGCGGGAGCGACCGTGATTGAGTCACCAGTATGCACACCCATGGGATCGAAGTTCTCTATGCTGCACACGACCACGCAGTTGTCCGCCACGTCGCGCATGACTTCCAGCTCGAACTCCTTCCAACCCGCGATGGATTTTTCGACGAGGATCTCGCCGATGGGAGACGCGACGATGCCCTCCGCAGCGAGGTGGCGAAANNGACTCGGGAACCTTGAGTCCAATGTCGCCCATCGCTTCTTTGAACAGTTCGCGATTCTCCGCAGTCGAGATCGCCTCGGGACGTGCGCCGATCACTTCCACCCCCAAGCGCTCGGTCACCCCACGACGCACCAACTCCATCGTCAAGTTAAGCGCCGTCTGTCCGCCGAGCGTCGGCAGGAGGGCGTCGGGTCGTTCCTTTTCCAGGATGTCGGTGAGGACCTCGGCGTCGAGCGGCTCGACGTACGTGACGTCCGCGGTCGCGGGGTCGGTCATGATCGTGGCGGGATTGGAGTTCACGAGGATCACCTTGTAACCCTCTTCGCGCAGAACCTGGCAAGCCTGAGTGCCCGAGTAGTCGAACTCACACGCTTGACCGATCACGATCGGACCTGAGCCGATCACCATGATCGAATGGAGGTCGTCCCTACGAGGCACTAGACACGCTCCAGTGACCCGTAGCGCACGAGAGATTCGAATCGCTCAAAGAGGTAGCGCGCGTCGTGAGGACCTGGTCCGGCCTCGGGGTGGTACTGGACCGAGAAACAGCGATCCGTGGGCGACGAGATCCCTTCGATCACACCGTCGTTCAGGTTCACGTGACTCACGAAACCACGCGCGAGCGACTCAGGGATCACGGCGTAGTTATGGTTCTGGGCGGTTATCTCAATCTTGCCGGTTGCCAGATCCTTGACGGGGTGGTTGCTGCCGTGGTGGCCGAAGGGAAGTTTGAAAGTGGAACCGCCCAGTGCGGCCGCCAGCAACTGGTGGCCGAGACAGATACCGAAGACCGGCACCGTACCGAGCAATTCCTCGATCACGGCCACGTTGTCGCTGAGTGCCGCCGGGTCACCGGGGCCATTGGACAAGAAGACGCCGTGCGGACGAAGCTCGCGAACCTCCTGCGCGCTCGTCGTCGACGGCACGACGGTGACGCGAAAGCGTTCGCCCAGCGCGCGTACCATGGTCGTCTTGATGCCGTAATCCAGCGCCACGATATGCAGGTCGCCGTCGCCACGTTGGTACGAGGCGGGCGTCGACACCGTGGTGACCAAATCGGTACCGTCGGTACCGGTGGCGAGCTCGGCCGCGGCGCGTACCGACGACTCCTCGGCGTGACCAAAGGCCCCGGCCAGGGCACCGTGTGCACGCAGGTGACGGGTGAGTCGGCGCGTGTCCACCCCGACGATCGCGGGCACGCGATGTTGACGAAGGAATCCTTCGAGCGGCCCGACCGAGCGCCAGCTTGACGGCAGGTCGGACAGGTCGCGTACGACGATCCCCCGGCACCACGGTCGTAGTGCTTCGTCGTCGAGCGGCGAGACGCCGTAGTTACCAATGTGCGGATAGGTGAAGGCAATGATCTGACCGGCGTAGCTCGGGTCGGTGATGACCTCCTGATAACCGCTCAACGCCGTGTTGAACACGAACTCACCGGTGGTGTAGCCCGGTTCGGCGAGGTACCCCGCGGCGTATCCCTCGAACGTCGTGCCGTCGCTTAGCGCGAGTGACGCGCGAGGGCGGATCACACCAGTACTCCATCGCTCACCACGAGCACACCCTTGGCGATGGTGCTCCGCACCCGTCCGCGCAACGCTCGACCGTCGTAGGGGCTGTTCACCGCGTGGCTGTGCAGATCCTCGTTGCGGGCCGTCCAGTTCGTCTCTGGATCGAATACCACCAGGTTGGCATCTTCGCCCTCGACCACCGCACCGCCGTGACCGGCGTGGCGAACGCGAGCGTCCTCGTGACGCAATTGGGCAATGCGAGCTGGTTCGCGACTGAGCACCGAAAAGAAGCGTTGTGGACTGGGTGCGTCGCCCAACGCCTCAAAGGTCAGCGACGCGGCGTACTCGAGACCGAGCATCCCCGCGGGTGCCTCGTCAAAGGGCAGATCCTTCAACTCTGGCGCGTGTGGTGCGTGGTCGGTCGCCACGGCGTCGATCGTGCCGCTTCGCAGTGCCTCGCGCAGCGCGTCCACGTCCGCTCGAGGTCGAAGCGGTGGATGAACTTTGAAGATCGGGTCGAACTGCTCGCAGCACGTCTCGTCCAGCGTGAAGTGATGGGGCGCGACCTCAAAGGAGACCGGCAGGCCCCTGCGTTGAGCGTCGTGAACCAGGTCGAGCGACCGCGATGTCGACAGGTGCATGAAGTGCAACGAACCCCCCGTCAAGGCGACCAGCTCGATGTCGCGCTGGACCATGAGTTCCTCGGCCAGCGCGGGTCGGCCCACGAGACCCAATCGGCCACTGACCGCGCCTTCGTTCATCGACCCTCCCGCGGCTAACAGTTCGTCCTCGCAGTGCTGGGCGAGGCGCACCCCGAGAGGCCGCGCGTAGGTGAGGGCGCGACGCATGAGCGATGGATCCTGGACTCCCGTGCCGTCGTCGCTGAAGAGACGAACGCCGAGTTCAGCCATCTCCGCCAGGGGCGCCAGGCTCTCGCCTCGCCGACCCTGCGTGATCGCTCCCGCGACCGCGACGTCCAACGGCGTTCGCGCACCGCGGTCGAGCACGTAGGACACGAGCGCCACGTTGTCAAGGACGGGCTCGGTGTTGGGCATCGCCGTGAGGGCGGTGTAGCCGCCGATGGCGCCGGCCAACGCACCACTCTCAATCGTCTCGGCCTCTTCGCGCCCGGGTTCGCGCAGGTGCGTGTGCAAGTCAACGAAGCCTGGCCCGACCCAGCACCCGCTCGCGTCAATGACGTCGCATCCCTCGGGCGCGGCGACTTGCGCGGCGACTTGCGCTATTTGCCCGTCGACCACCAGAACGTCGGCGACCGCACTCGACTGGGGGCCCACCACCAGACCACCGCGCAACAAGATCGAACTCACGACACTCCTTCGCTCGAACCAGCCACGGTCAGATAGAGCACCGCCATACGAATCGGAACGCCGTTGGCGACCTGGCGTTCAATGACCGCGCTCGGCAAGTCCGCCACCCGCGAATCAATCTCGACGCCACGATTCATGGGACCCGGGTGCATGATTATCGTCGTCGGGCGAAGCCGCCTCGCCCTCTCGAGGGTCAGACCGAAAGTCCGCGTGAACTCGGCCAACGACGGTACGAAAGATCCCGAGCCGCGTTCACGTTGCAGTCGCAGGAGGGCAACGACGTCGGCCCACTCGAGCGCTTCGTCGAAGTCGTCCACGACCCGCACCGGCCAGTTCTCGATGTCAGCCGGCAGCAGCGTGCCGGGTGCCGCAACGTGGACGTCGCAACCAAGGGCCGAATAGGCCGCGATGTCACTTCGCGCGACACGACTGTGGCGGATGTCACCCACGATGAGCACTCGAAGGCCATCAAAGAGTTTCGCCCCTGATTCCAGACCGCTCGTACCCGCGCGCTCGCTCAGCACCTGGCGCACCGTGAACGCGTCGAGCAATCCCTGAGTCGGGTGCTGGTGCAAGCCGTCGCCGGCGTTGATCACCCGCACGTGAGGTACATAGCGACTGACCTGAAGCGCCGCGCCGCTGGACTGGTGGCGAAGCACGACGGCGTCGATCCCCAACGCGTCGATGGTGGCGATGGTGTCGCGCAGCGACTCACCCTTCTTCACGCTGCTCGAAGCGACTGCGAGCGAGAGCACGTCCGCTGAGAGTCGCTTGGCCGCGGTCTCAAAGCTGAGACGAGTCCGCGTTGATTCTTCGAAGAACAGCGACGCCACGACGCGTCCCTTCAGCGCGGGGACCTTCTTAATGGTCCGACGGTTCACTTCAACGAATGATTCAGCGGTGTCGAGTACTTCGATAATCGCCTCTCGTGAGACGTCGTTCAGCGTGAGCAGGTTTTGGCCCCGAATCGAGTCGATCACGACTCCCCCTTGGTACCGATCCACACACCCTCGAGCGTCGCGAGGATCGCTTCGTCGAGTGACGTCGGAAGGTTCTTACCCACGTAGTCCGGCCGTATCGGGAGTTCGCGGTGACCCCGGTCCACCATGACCGCGAGTTGGACCGAACGAGGTCGGCCCCAATCCGACAGAGCATTCAGCGCGGCGCGTATGGTGCGGCCCGTGAACAGCACGTCGTCCACCACGATGACGGTCTGATCGGTGAGGTCGTGGTCGATGGTGGTCGCCGTGGACTTCGGGACCGGATTGCGATTGAGGTCGTCACGATAGAAGGAGACATCTAAGAGGCTGAGCGAGACGTCATCACCGACAATGTCGTGCAAGAACTCCGCGATCCGCGTGGCGAACGCGACGCCTCCCGTCTGCAGGCCGATCACGCTGAGTCGCGGCAAACCGTGGTTGCGTTCGACGATTTCGTGCGCCATGCGTTTGAGAGCTCGTTCGACTTCCTCGCCCGTCAGAAGCTGGCTCTTCGCAAAAAACGCCAGACCGCCCGGGGGCGTCTGGCGTAACTCTCCGCTGCTCATGTCACTCCCGCCGTACGAACCTCACAGGATCCGCTTCACGACTTCTTCGTCCTTCAGACTAGCAGGCCACTGGACGCGACTCGTGCGCACGGCGGCCGACAAGCCACTGCGATCAGTCCTTGTTCGGCGCGTCGTGGTCGAGTCGCTCCTCGTTCAAGGTTCGCTGATGCTCTTCCCACGCATTCAGCATGCCGTGAAACTCGGGGGCGAGATCCTTCGTCTTCTTGGTCTTCACACGCGTTTGACGCTCGGGATCGAGAACGTTCCACCACATGTAGACGGCGAAGACGGCGAGCAAGGGCCACTCGAACACGTAGGCCCAGCTGAGTCCGTTACCTCGTTCGGCCCGGCCCAACTCGAACCAGAAGGCGAAACCGCACAAACCCAAGCCCACGAGCAGGGTCACGTGTGCGCGGATCGCCTCGGCTCCCCCGAAACGACGGGTTCGATGTACGCTCGAGGCTCCGGCGTCAGTCACTTGTTTACCGTGCACACGATCACCCTACACTCGGCACTATTTTCAAACGATCCGACTGGTCACGCCAACGAACACCGTCGACGGGTCCGTGCGCTCGAATTAGAATCATTGCAAGTCGAGGGGACTACTCAATCACATGACTGATACCGAGAGCACTGGGACGACCCCGCTACTCAGTGAGACCGAGCGCGCTGCGATTTTTGCCTCGAACGCGCCCGTCGATCGAAACTTCCGGCGCCAAGGAGGTCGCGCTCCGATTCCGCCTAAGGCGGTGGCGTGGGCGCTCGTGATCTTCGTGGTCCTCGGTTTGGGCGGTGCAGCACTCGAACATTTCTTCGGCAACTTTGGCGTCACCAGCGCTACGACCACTAAATTTCTGCCTTCCAACGCCAACCTCTCACCGGTCAGCTCTTTGAACTCATTGAGCGTGGACCAGTTCATGAACCTAAAGCAAATCGCGAACGCCAGCGCCCCTTCGTTCACGCTTCGCACGCAACGAAATCACCGCTGGAACCTGCGGCGCTCCAACGGCAAGGTCATCGTGCTCGCATTCGAGAATGCGCCATGCAATGACATATGTCCGGTTCTCGGCAACGAGATCAAACAAGCGCAGGCACTCCTAGGTAACAACGAGAGCCAGGTCGAATTCGCGATCGTCAACACCGACCCACTCGACCTCACGCTGAGTGCCCATCCCATGGCCCTCAGCGAACCCGGTCTCGCGAGCGCGTCCCACGTGGTCTTTCTCACGGGGTCGCTGCACGCGTTGAACGCGGTGTGGTCGGACTACGGTGTGCGCATCAAGGTCGGTGCGCTGGCCAGTCAAGTGACGCACAACAACGTGATGTACTTCATCTCCCCTAACGGGGAGTTGGAAGCTCAGGCTACGCCCTTCGCGAGTGTGAGTACGCACAACGTCTTCTCACTGAAGGCCAACCTCATCACCCGTTTCGCGAAGGGCATCGCGACCACCGCCAGTAGTCTTGTGAAGTGACGGACGAACTTTCTCCCCTCGAATCCTCGACGTACGACCCGGCTTCCATGCCGGCGTCGTCGCTTTCGACCTTCAAAGTGTCGTTCTATCGACGGCCCTGGTTTCTCATACTGATCTCGGTCGTCGTCGTCATCGCCGTATCGATCATCAGCGACCTCCCGAGCCATGTTTCCAAGGCCCACGATCGCGTTACCCAGAACGAAACGATCACTGCGATCAATGGTGACATTGCACCGTGCGTCTACTCGGTCAAGGAGAGTTTCAGCTTCTACAACGAGAGTTTGGCCGGATCCCTTACAGCGTCTGACCGCAGTCAAATTCCTAGTTTGCTCGTGGGTGACCAGACCGCGTGTTCCTTTGCGAGTGGCGCGGTGTACGACTTGACCAACAACATCGAAGTCACGGACACCAAGGCCGGTCGGCACATTGATCAGATGCTCGCAACCGAGGTGACGTGGGTGACGTCAGACGCGTTGGCGGCCATCGAGGACATCCAGAATCTCTTCGTTCACCCTGGTGACAGGAAATACATCAAGGACTTGACCAAGCAGGAAGCACTACTCGCGAAAGACCGTCTCGTCGCCATCGATGATGTGAGGGCGGCGAGCAAAATCGACGGAGTACTCAAGAAGCCATCACTTCCGGTCCTTCCCCACCTCACTGGCACCTAAGCGCGAGAGTCGGATGGCCGGGGCCCGGCTAGGGTCCGAGAATTCTCTCGCGGCGTACCATTCGATTCAGTTCGTCGGTAGGGCTCTCCTCTGATTGGAGCCAGTGCACGAGATTCCAGAACACGAGAGGCAGGAATGCGGCGGCCGACAGGAACCACATGGCGGCTGCGGTGAATTGCTGATCCGCCGCAGCGGAGATGCCGTGTCCGGCGACATGATGAAACGCCCGGTACCACGAGGAGTGCGACATTGCTCCGAGATACGCCAGGACCCAGATCGTCCACATCGCAATCGCGGACATGCCAATCCGGTACGGACGAGTGGTACCAGGAGTGAGCGGCGGAGACTCAACCAAATCAGTCCACAAGACCACACCCACGACGAGAGTACTTAGCGATTCGATCACGATCAACCAGCCGTGGCGCACGGTGTCGTTGACCACCGGCGCCGACCGCCAGAAGATGGTCAACGCGACGAAGATGACCATCACCCAGATTGCTCGTACATTGCTTACCTGATGCGGTCGTGCTAAAACGAGTCGATCGACGAAGCGAGGTGACTGGTCGACGTGGACCAGGCCGTCGTCGTCAATACGTGGAGGTCGTGACGCGGCGAGCCCGAGCCAACGCCACGGTGCTCCGACCACAACCAGAGCGGGCACGAGCACGGAGAAGGCAAGGAATTGCATTGCCTGGACATATTCGTAGTGACGCGCCCAACCTTCGACCGGTGGAACGTAACACATCACTAACAGGAGCAGCCCAAAAACCGCCAAGCAGTCGCGGAGCGCCCGCTTCAGACTCGTCGAACCAGAGGTCGACGTCCCGTCGTTCACTCGGTCGGGTTGCGTTGAAAGAACACCCAGAGCAATACGCCGAACAGCACGCCCAAGGGGAACACCATGGTCAGCACTTGCGAACCGATAAACATGTCGACAGCTTGCATCATCACCTCCAACCCTAACCCTTGAACATCAAGTCTTGACTAGTACTAAGAAATCACTCGGGACAAGCGTTTACAGCAGATAGAACATCGCGAGGAAGATCGCGCCACTCACTGCGACGAATCCCCAGAAGTACGTCATCGACGCTACGTTCGCGCGAAACAACCTCGAAGTGGCCGCGCTCGACAATTCTGGACTCGCTTCGCTGGACTCCCTCCTCATCCGATGCGATCGAGCGAGCGTCGTCTCGAGCCAGTACGTGGCGCCGGCCAAGGTTCCGATGTTGATCACCGACCAACCAATGAAGGTTGACGCGTAACCACTCGATCCGGGATAGAACGGCACTGCCGTGAATTCCCATATCTGAGCGGCGAGTGCAACGAGTCCGCACGCGACACCCACCCAGCCGGCAACTTGCCAGTCCAAGACGTTGCCCGATCGAAGCCGTCGCTGACCGAAGAAAACGAGCACCGCGGCGACCAGGCTCAACCCCCATATCGTCCAGCCGTACGCCGTCGGAGCGGTGATGTTGTGGGGCCGCCACAAAAGACCGTTGTTGGCCGCGCGCAGGTAGAAATAGGAAAAAGCCAGTGACGCCAGCAGGAACGTGTACATGCCAATAAAGAGTCGTCCTCCCGACCAAATCGATCCGATTTGACCACGAAGCTCGTACTCGATCTCTTCAGGAGTCTCGTTCAGGGGTTTTTGGTTTCTTGAAGTGTCAGTCATCGTGTTCTCTCCACTTGCTACTTGTCCGACTTGCCGGACGATGAGACCCGATCGTCAGATCCACCCACGCCAAAGTCCGCGAGTGCTGGTGCACCTGCTTCGCTGTAGTGGTAGGGATCAGTCATGATGACGGGGATCCGCTCAAAGTTGTACACCGGCACCGGGTTCGCGGTCTGCCATTCGAGTCCCAACGAGTCCCAAGGGTTCGCGGGCGCCTTCACCGGCTTGATGTACATCGACCACATCAAGTTCGCGAAGAAGATCAGGAACGAGAATCCGAGTAGGAAGGCACTTATCGACGAGAAGTCGTTAAGCACTTGCAGGTTCTTCGCGTAGGTGAAGACACGACGGGGCTGGCCGAGCAAGCCGATGATGAACATCGGGAAGAAGGTCAGGTTGAAGAAGACGAACATGGTCCAAAAGTGCCACTGTCCAAGTTTCTTGTTCATCATCCGCCCGGTCATCTTNNCAAAGAGCAGGCCGCCCATGATCGTGTAGTGGAAGTGCGAAAGCACGAAGAATCCGCCGTGGACGGTCACGTTCACTGGCACATCCGACAGGAACACGCCGGTGACTCCTCCAATGAGGAAGTTGAAGAAGACGGCCATGGCGAACAGCATCGGTACTTCGAATCTGATCTTGGCTTTATACAACGTACCCATACCTACTAAGAAGATGAAGCCCGTCGGAATGGAGATCAGTTCGGTCGTCAACATGAAGAGTGGCCGCATGTCCGGGTTGATACCACTCTGGAAGAGGTGGTGTTGCCACACGAAGAATGACAGCAGCGCAACGCCGATCATGCCCGCCGCCGCGACCTTGTAGGCGAACAGAGGTTTTCGAGTGAAGACCGGCAAGATTTCGGCGACGATGCCGAATCCCGGCAACGCCATGATGTACACCTCNNGCAGGATCAGGATGTAGACCTCGGGGTGCCCGAAGAACCAGAACAGGTTCTCCCACAAGTAGGAACTTCCCCCGTGTTCGGTCACGTAGAAAGCAGTCTGCACCGTCTTGTCGAGCACACCGAAGAGTCCCGCGGCAAACAACGTCGGCGTCGCCAGAGTCAAGAGCGCGGCGGTCGACAAAATGGCCCAGACAAAGATGGGCACACGGCTCCAGGTCATGCCCGGTGCCCGATTATTGATGATGGTGGCGGCAATATTGAAGCCCGCCGCCATCATGCCGAGTCCGATCACCGCAAATCCGAGCAGATAAGAAATCATGCCCGGCCCCGCCTGCGTCTGCAACGGCGCGTACCCCGTCCAACCAGTCGGGAAGCCACCGTACGGCAACGCCGAGAAGATAACGCCATAGCCGGCGATGAAGATCCAGAAACTGAACGCCTCAATGCGTGGGAACGCCATGCGTCGCGAACCAATCATCAAGGGAACGAAATAGTTGCCAAGTGGACCCAGGATGATTGACGTGGCCATCATCATCATGATTGTCCCGTGCTCACTCACGATCTCGATGTACGTGCCGGGGCCGAATACGTGGGTCGTCGGGCTGAGCAGCTCAGTACGAATCGCCATCGCGAGAAGTCCGCCTGTGAAGAGGAAGAGCAGAACGCCCACGACGTACTGCAATCCGACGACCTTGTGGTCAAGGGTATAGCGGAAGTACTTCGACCAACCTTCGACCGAGGTCTCGTGGTCCGCTTCCTTGCCCACCAATTTCGCGAGCGGGTAATTGAGGGCCCCGATGCCGAGCAACCAGCCCACCACTGCGAAAATCAGTGCGAGTGCGTTGGCCGAGGAGTTCTGTCCGCTGTTGGCGATGTAGGGATAGCCACTCGTGATGTAGTTCCCAAGCCAGTGGCCGAACGCGTAGCCCAGCACCGCAGCGATGATGGCCGTACCCATGTGTTGGCTTAACCAACCCGGCCGCTGGGTCCAGCTCACGCCCTGGTGTGGCGAGGGCGGCGACGTGCTGGAAGCCACGCTCTTCGTCGGTCGTTCGGCGCTAATGGTCATCGCGCTATCTCCGTTTCTAGCTTCAAAGTGTTTCGTTCAATCTTCGTTACGTACTTGATCATGACGCCGCCTGCTTGGCCCCGTACACCTCAACCGAACTGTACGGCGTTACGGTGCCGTCGGGGTAGAAACCACCAGCGGCACCATTGGCGTCGGGCACGTACGTCCACGCGAAGGCCGGCAAGTCCGCCGTGTTGGCGGCGTTCGCGCTCTCAGTGGTCGTTGCCCAACTAGAGAAGTTCGTCGGCGATTCAACCTTGCCGTAGTCAAACATTGCACCATGCCAAATACCGCAGAGCTCACTACAGCGCACGGTGAAGTTGCCCAACTGCTTCGTGGTGGTGAACGCCACGTTGTTCTCTTGAGGGTTGGCGTCTGCCTTGACTTCGAGTTGGTAGGCCCAGAAACTGTGAATTACGTCAAGGGACGTGACGTTAAAAGCGACGGTCGTGTTATTGGGAAGAATCAAATCCTGGGTTTCGAAGCCACCGAACTGCGGGTAGCGATACGTGAATTTCCACTGCTGGGCAATGACTTGGACCACCAGGACCTTGCCCGGTGCCCATGACGCCGCTGACGTCAGCGCGGCGGTCTCGGCTTGGGCAGCACCCGCGGGTTCCCACACCGGGTTCGGTCCTTCGCCACCACCCGAACCATTGCCGATCCACAATTCCACGATGCCAAAGCCTGCGAGGAACAAAACCACCACGGTCGTAATGGTGATCCAGAGGACCTGGGCCTTCATGTTCGAGCGAGCAGCCGGTCCACCCTGGGGTTCCGGCACGTTCGCTCGCTTCGAGCTCCAGTTCGCGATCGTGTATCCCAAGAACACCCAGACCCCGATGAGAACGGGCAGAGCGATCACCATCAGGATGTTGAAGTCGAATTGGTCATCGTGCGCGGAGGTCGTCATCGTCCCCGGCGGCACGTGAGGACCGACCAAGAACCAGTAGAGCAAATCGGCGGCAATCGACAAGACCAACGTGATGACCAAAATGCGGCGCAAGTGGTTCGATTCGTTTTTCATTGAGTTCTCCGTTGACATCACTGGGCCACCACGTCAAGGAATCCGCCCATGAAGTTCTGAGTCGACATTGGTCCTCCGTTGCCGTACAGGTACCCAAGCCCGCAAGGCACGAAGCACTGCCACGGGTAGTTACCCGGCCCTGGCGTCTTGAAGCTAAAGGTGATGATGTTGTGCGCAGAATTGAAATGGCACGGCGCAACACCGCATACGTTGGTCGCGCTCCCACTGACACCGATCAACGGCACGCTGAGACCGAGTGTGGGAATGGCGAAGGTGTGACCTACACCGTTCCCGGTGTACGAGTCATATTGCGAATACGTCTTACCATTCAGGGTTGCGGTACCACCGGCGGTGCCCTGCACCTGGCCCCACTCCTGATTACGCAGTGGACTTCCTGAGTCGTACTGGTACACGGTCATGTGGACGACAGTGTGCGCTGGAAGCTCCCAGGTGGTCTGGTGGACCCACTTGCCTTGGGGGTTCTTCACGAGATACGAGACCCACGTCGGATGCGGTCCAAAGCCAATCGACCCGACGGTCTGAACCGTTAGGTTCACTGGCTGGCCGCTGGCCTGGGCGTTGGTGAAGTTGACGACGCCGCCAGGTGTTCCGGGCGTGATGAACGCCGCGACCGCGGCAACCACCAACGCCACCGCCACCAAGAAGGCGACGACGACTGTGGATAGTCTTCCCGCTATTGACATACACCGCTCCTTGTGACTCTTCTCTTGACCGACAACCCCACACCGAAGATATCCGGCGGTACCGACCAAAACTGACCTCAATACTTACTTACATAAGAGTTTTCTTCCTTAGCTCCCTCGTCATGGGACGTCGCGACATTTTGTCAAGGCTGCGTCTCTTCGCTCGCCCGTGCGGACAACCTTCGCTCGAGTTGCGACACGCGAAAACCAGGACAAGGTCCCCACCGTCGAAACCCAAGAATTTTTGCGGAAATCAGCAGGTAGCAATCGTGTCGTCGCGAACGAGTCGAAGTCCGTCGAGGGCGGATCGGAACCGTCATGGTACGACGAGCAACGTCATTGATCACCGGCATGCCTCAGTCGTCGCGAGGTTGGCCATCGTAACGATAAGTTTTCATTTACTTTTAAGGTTCGTCGAGCCCGCGGGATCGTCACCAGCGCGAGTCTTGAACGTTACGACAAGTGTTCAACACACGCCGAGAGCACCCCATTGACGAACGACGCCGATCCGTCAGTCGAGAATACCTTCGCCAGTTCGACCGCTTCGTCCATCACCACGGCGCGCGGCGGCGGGTCCTCGAGCAACAGTTCACCGATCGCCATGATCATGATGATCCGATCGACCACGGCGATACGTTCGAGTGACCACTGCTCCGAGAACTCGCTGATGAGGGCCTCGGCTTGGGCTTGGTGCAACTCCGTTGACTTGACGATCGCCACGGTATAGGGGTCGGGGGCGAGAGGCAACGACGCGACGATGTCAGTGACCGGACGCTCTTTGATGGTGGCCTCATAAAGAATCTCGAGGGCCCGTTCGCGTGCGCGATGACGCCGTTGACCCAACTCGGTCATCAGGCCCGCGTCATGTATTCACCGGTGCGGGTGTCGACTTTGATGACCTCACCGGGACCGACGAACAGCGGCACCTGGACGACGAAACCCGTTTCGAGGGTTGCCGGCTTGCGCGCGCCCGACACCCGGTCTCCCTGGATACCGGGCTCGGTCTCGGTGATCGCGAGTTCTACCGACGCTGGCAATTCGACACCGATGATCTCGTCGTCGTGCAGGATCAACATTGCCTTGCCAGTCTCCTTGAGGAAATTGGTGGCGTCGCCCAAGTTCTTCGAAGAGACCGGCACCTGCTCGTAGGTGGACTGGTCCATGAATATATAGTCATCGCCGTCGCGGTAGAGATACTGCGTGTCACGCTTGTCGATGATGGCCTGTTCCATTCGCTCGTCGGACCGATAAGTCCGTTCGATGACAGCTCCGGAGCGGGCATTGCGAAGTTTGGTACGCACGAAGGCGCCGCCCTTACCGGGCTTGACGTGTTGGAACTCGATGACGGTGAAGAGTCCGTCGTCGATCTTGAGCGTGATGCCGTTCTTGATATCCGAAGTTGAGATTACAGCCATGGGCCACGTACCTTTCGCAAATGATGCGTTGCCCATTCTAGGCAATGGCCCGTGGGAGGGTTTCTAGCGCTACGACAAGAGTCGCGCGACGGCGTCTAGGGCGAGGTCGTAGCTCAAGGCGCCGAAGCCCGCGATGGAACCATTGACGACGCCCGCCAGCGTACTGACGTGACGAAACGGCTCACGAGCCGCGGGATTAGAGAGGTGAATCTCGATCTTGGCGCCAGCGAACGTGGCCAGGGCGTCCGCGAGAGCCCAGGACGTGTGGGTCAAAGCGCCCGCGTTGATCACGATCGCCACCGCGGTGTCGCGAGCGCCGTTCACCGCTTCGATGAGGTCTCCCTCGAAATTCGACTGAACGTGGCGGACACTGAAACCACGGTCGTTCGCCTCGCCACTGAAGCGCGCGACGTGTTCCTCCAACGTCTGGCTTCCGTAGATCTCGGGACTGCGCGAACCCAGCTGATCCAGGTTCGGTCCCGACAACAAGAGAATCACTCTACTCATTGGTCACCTCGAAACTCCTCCACGACGCGAGTGACGACCTGGGGATCGACGTCTCGAACCACGTCGAAACCTTCCGGGCCCGCCAGCACAAAGGTTAAGTCGTGGTGGGCCTTCTTATCGTGACCCATCGCGCGAATGATGTCCCCGGTACGAAGTTCACGAGGAATTCGCGCGCGCAGACCGAGCGTCGCCAATACGTCGTCGTGGTTCGCGATGAACGACGCGTCCACGCGACCCAGGGTGTAGGCCAGTCGCGCGGCAAACCCCAATCCGATGGCCACCGCCTCGCCGTGGCGCAACTCGTCGCGATCGCGTTGCAATGCCAAGACCTCGAGCGCGTGCGCGAGCGTATGGCCGTAGTTCAAGAGCGCTCGACGTCCACCTTCGAATTCGTCCTCGCTCACGATGTTGGCTTTGAGTTGCACCGAGAGAACGATGAGCTCCTCGAGCGACGTGTCGGCCAGGTCCTTCGAGGATCGGCCTTCGAGGAGCCAGCACTTGGCCACCTCCCCCAGCCCGCTCAGTCGCTCGCGCTCGGGCAAGGTCGCCAGAGTCTCGTAGTCGCAGAGGACGCTCACTGGTTGGTGGAACGCCCCGACCAAGTTCTTTCCCGCGGCGAGGTTGACGGCGGTCTTTCCCCCTATCGCGGCGTCCACTTGACCGACCAAGGTCGTGGGTACGTGGACGAGTCGGACACCTCGCAAATAGACCGCCGCCGCAAATCCCGCGAGGTCCGTCACGGCGCCCCCGCCGACGCCCACCACGACGTCCGCGCGCGACAGGTTGCGCGACGCCAACTCCTCGCACACCCGTTCGAGGGTCTCGAACGTCTTGGCATTCTCGCCTTCGGGAACCTCAATGACGTGCGTCGCGTCCCCAAACGCCCCGTCAAACCAGGATTGCGCTCGCAACGCCGCTGAAGTGATGATCACGCTCGCCTGGTACCCCGGACACTGGTCGTCCAACACCGCACCCAGCTGGTGGCGCGCACCGGCCTCGATGAGCACGTCGTAGGAACGACCGGCGAGTTCGACGGGGATCTTCACACCGCCGACCTTTCGATGTCGTCCAGGATCAGGGCAACCACTTCATCCAGTGTCCCCGAGGCGTCAATGCGCGCACGCGATACCTCGCGGTACCAGGGTTCGCGCTGTGCTCGAAGGCGCGCGAGCGAACCCGCCGGATCCGTACCCAACAGGGGTCGGTCGCCCTCGCCCACCCGGGCGAGTAACTCCTCGTCGGAACAGTCGAGCCAGTACGTCATCGTCGCAGCGAGGGCGCGACGAGCCTCGTCGCGCGTGACGACGCCCCCGCCCGTTGACACCACGCCTCCAGAATCGAGCGCCGTCATTAGTGCATCGAGCTCGCGAAGGCGAAAACGCTCTTCGCCGTGTTCGCGCAAGTATTCCGGTGCCGCCTGCCCCACCGCCTGACTGAGCAGGTCGTCGGTGTCGACGGCGTCGACCCCCCAGAGGTCGGCCAACGCTCGCGCCACGGTGGTCTTGCCGGTTCCCGGCAGGCCGACGAGCACCAGGCGCGTCACCCCTAGTCGCTTCGGGCGTGTGAGGACGTTGATCCGAGATTCGTTACGTAGGATTCGTGATTGCGCACGAACTCCTCGACGGAGTCACCGCCGAACTTGCGTAAGGCTTCATTCGCCAGTACCAGTGACAACATTGCTTCGCTCACGACGCCAAGGGCCGGGACCGCGGTGACGTCGGTGCGTTCTTTGAACGAGACCGTCGACTCCCCGGTGGCGACGTCAACGGTCTCGAGGACCGGTCGGTTCAGCGTCGCGAGCGGCTTCATGGCCACCTTGGCGATGACCGGTGCCCCCGAGGTCATCCCTCCCTCGAGCCCTCCGGCGTGGTCACTTCGTCGTCTGTACCCACCGCCTTGGACGAACGTCTCATCGACGGCGATGGCGTCGTGCGCCACGCTGCCGCGCTGGGAAGCCTGGATCATGCCGTCACCGATCTCGACGGCCTTGACCGCCTGGATACTCATCAGCGCCCCCGCGATCAATCCGTCGAGCTTTCGATCCCAGTGCACGTAACTTCCCAAGCCGACGGGTAGCCCGTAAGCAATCACCTCGACGATTCCCCCGAGCGAGTCACCCTCCTTCGCGGCGGCCTTGATCTCAGCGATCATCAGAGCCGCGGTCGCCTGGTCGAAGCAGCGCACCTCACTCTCGTCCACGACGTCCAGCTCGCCGGGCTGGGGTCGAAGCCCGGGTGGCGCGGCGACCTCGCCAATGCGCACGACGTGGCTCAGCACCTGGACACCGATTGTCGCGAGCAGGGCCTTGGCCAGTGCACCGGCCACGACTCGTGCGGCAGTCTCGCGCGCACTGGCTCGTTCGAGCACGTCGCGCGCGTCGTCGAAGGCGTACTTCTGCATGCCCGCCAGATCGGCGTGGCCCGGGCGAGGTTTGGTCAGCTTGTTGCTCGGCGTGCCCGGAGCGGCAGACATTTCTTGTTCCCACTTGGGCCATTCCGAATTGAGGATCTCGATGGCGACGGGCGAACCCAACGTGCGACCATGACGTATTCCACCAATGAGGCGAAGTTGGTCGCGTTCGAATCGCATGCGCGGACCACGCCCGTAGCCGAGTCGGCGTCGGCTGAGCTCGTCACCGAACTGCTCTTCGGTAATTGCAAGGCCCGACGGCAGACCCTCGACGATGACCGTGAGTGAGGGGCCGTGGCTCTCGCCAGCGGTGAGGAAGCGCAACATTCCTCAATTCTAGGCTTGGGTGCGACCGCTACTCGTTCGTGTAGAAGGGGTTCACGCCCGACGCGTGATCGGTGACGTCGATCACCCCGGTGAGTTCGGGGATGGCCTCTCGCAGCGTCGTTTCAATGCCCTGGGAGAGCGTCATGCGACTCATCGCGCAACCCTGGCAGCCGCCCGACATCTTGACGTAGGCGAGCTTCTTCTCTTCGTCCATCGCCACGAGGTCCGCTCGACCTCCGTGTGATGCGATTGAAGGGTTGATGTTCTGCTCGAGAACGTTGATCGCGAACAGCGCAGTGGGCCCCTCGATACCCAGGGCCAGGATCTCGGCGGGAACGCCCGGGTTCATTTCTTCGGACGTGGGCACGTTGGGGTTGACGAGGACCAAACCGCCGCCCCCGTCGGTCGCGAACTCGAGTCGGCTGCCGCGAAGGCGCTCGATGCTGCCCGGTGGTACCACGATGGTCACGCCACCGTCACTGCCAATCGCCGCGTTCTCGGGCGCGTCGGCGCGGTCCGAGAAGTACAAGTCGTACGAGTAGCCCAGACCGCGCGTTCCGGTCACTTCGACCCACAAGGCGAGCGCCTCGCTCTGTTCCTCGTTGGCGAGGGCGTCGAGGACGACGTTGCGCGCCTCGTCGGTGAGCTTCAGGATGTCAAACGTCTCGACGGTGGTCATCGACCCAGTCTAGAGGTGATGCTTTGTGTTGCTCACAACTACTAAGTTTTTCGTGTGACCTCAATCCCCCTTGACGCCCACGAATGGGTAAGTTTCGACGACACCAAGCGCCAACGGACCTGGATGTTCGACGTCACCTTCCTCGAGAGCAATTGGACCTGCATCTTCGGCAACGGCTGCCAGGGGGTGCTCACCGAAGCGTCCCCCGAACTCGTCCAGGGTTGCTGTAGTTACGGGGCGCACTTCACCGACGAGAAGGACCAGCGCCGCGTCGAACGCGCCGCGAAACGACTGACTGATGATCAGTGGCAGTTCAAGGCCAAGGGCAAGGACGGAACGACCCGGGTCAAGAAGAACGGTGAGATCGTCACCAAGCTCGTGAAGGACGCGTGCATATTCCTCAACCGTCCCGATTTCCACCGGGGCGCGGGCTGCGCGTTGCACGTCATGGCCATGGACAACGACGAGAGTTACATTCCCTTGAAGCCAGAAGTCTGCTGGCAACTCCCGCTGCGACGCGACGACGACGTCCAAGATGACGGGCGGGTCATCACCCGCATCGGCCAATGGAATCGCCGCGACTGGGGAGCGGGCGGCGACGAGTTCCACTGGTGGTGCACCGAGGACCCGTTGGCCTTCGTGGGCAAGAATCGCGTCGTGGACTCGATGTCCGAGGAACTCGTGGCGATGGTCGGCCAGATCGTCTACGACCAACTACTCGCGTTCATCGACCAGCGCACGCGCCAGCCCAAGGGGACATTGCTGCCTCATCCGGTCAGGCGACAAAAGGTCTAGTTTTCCGCCGCGAGCGGATCTTCCTCGTTGAACGATGTGCGTGGGAGCGATCCCAGGATCTCGTCGTAGCGATCTTCCTCGGCGAGGCACCACTCTGCGTGCACGTCCTCGGGCGCCGCGCCGCACTCGTCGCACGTCGTGGCGCGGGGTCCGGTGGAACGCTTGAGTTCGCGAGCTTCAACAAACCGACGATGGCGGCCCTTTTTCACGTCAACTCCTCACTGGTCGCGGGCCATAACTGGCGGCGACCGCGGTCCAGTAGAACTGAACCGAAAAACCATGATACCAACTCAAGTCGCGTGGCCAACCCCTTAACATTCAGTCATGAGCGAAGCCTTTGACCCCAACGAGATGGTGCTGCGTTTTCGCGAGCGAGCCGAAGCAGTGAAACGGCGCGGATTGCCGCCCGTCGAGGGTCCCGATCGTGCGCGGTTCCTCGAAGCGGCCAAATTGGACTTCCAGGACTTCGCCATGCTCGGCGACGCCACCGCGACCCTCGAGGACGGCATACTGCGTCTCGAGATTGACCTTCGCCCACCGACCACCTAGGGCGACGAACGACCAGCTGCGACGTCAACTCGAAGCATCGCCTCGTTGAGTTCGCCCAGCCCCTTTTGCAAGTAGTCGAGTGCCTTCTTTCGAAGGACCGCGTTCGCGCCGGCACGAAAACACGTATGGGCTCCCCCGTCGATGTCATCGTAGGCCCGCGAGAGCAGCGAGGTGGACTGGGCGTCCGGTGTCGGTAACGCCGAGTTGGCCGCGCTGGTGTCGAAATCGAGCACGTCGCACACCAGGTGTAACACGTGGACCGAACTCGATGGTTCATCGAGCGCGGTCGCGGTATGGCGCACGTCAGCTATCAGCGTCTTCATGTTCGCGTGGAAATCACTCTGGGTGGCCCAGTTGTCCATTGCCTTGGTTTCGCTTTGGGTTCCACAAGCGCACAACAGCAAGCCCGCGACGAGGAGCGTCACGACGGGCTTGATCACGAAAGGACCACGAGGTG